>JAFGCY010000006.1 GCA_016932385.1 bacterium
CCATCAGCATGCTGGCCGCCAGCAGCAGCACCGCAACTAGGCCCAGCCTTGTGCCTAAAAATGCATCAGTCCTCATACTCTCTCCTTCTGGGATTGAGCTCCCTAGCCTTCCTCACCGGCCAGGAGCGTTTGTGTAGCTAAAGAAAGCATTCAAATGCTTCGCAAATGTATGTGAATAATTGTGTTGTAGCGCTTAACGGCACCAGCCGTTACACCAGTCTGCCCGCGCCAGGGCGTCACACCTCCTTACCGATATCGTCATACAAGTATCACCGGCAGATTCGTACAATTAGATTATATCAAAAATACGCGATCTATGTAACATCATACATGTATGTTAAGGTTCATTGGTGCTCAGGGATTACGCAATAATGACAATTAACCCGCATCAGTACTGGGAATATCGCTGATCGGAGAATGGACTAAATGTTTAGGTAATTTTACTTAACAAGCTGACGAGCTACTAGGCCGTTGAAGAAGATGTTTAGGTTGCGATAAACATTCCTCGGCCACTGCGCGTAATCATATAGCAAATATGCTCTATCCGCCCCGGGGGGGATCATTTCTATTGAGTAGCGTTCTCAACAATATTATTCACAGCAGCAATAATCCAATATTGCAATTGGAGTATATACATGATATGCCGAACTGAGATATATTTGCATATACATATATTGCCGGGCACAGCTGATGCCTGTTCCGATGCGATCTTACGTATGAAGAATCATTAATCCTAGGTCCGGTGATGCCACACGCAAAGCTTTTTTTTCGCTTTGTAACGGGGGTCCAATTCGCAACGTGTTTTTTGCCGGCTGCTGATAACCGGCGTTGACAGTGGAAATACCGGGGGGCGTAAACAGCCTGTGCGGGGTCAGGCGCTCGTCAGGCCGCGGTTACTGAGGCCGCGGCGCTCAGCGGCCCGCGGGCCAATGGTCGCCGCGGTCGCGCACGGGAGGAGTGCCGCGCAGCACGTTTTCCAGGCGTGATTCGCTGGTCCGGTACTGCGGTGCCACCTTTAGCTTGTCAGTCTCGTCGGGCAGGACGTAGAGGCAGGCCGGGCACTCATACGTCCCCAAACGGAACTTCATCTTCGCCTTGCAATGCGGACAATATTTATCTGGTCTGTCCATCTGTCCGGCCCTTTGGCTTCCTAGCCAGCCTGATACCTAATCCATGAGGGAATACCTGCCTGCCTGGCCCGTCCCTGGCCGTGCGCCTGCCCTGCCGATCAGTGCGAAAGTAACTCAACCGAGAAGAACATCTACACTGAAGTATACCCTCAAAATTTCAATATTGCAGGTGTACACAAGGCCCAAACGCATTCTCCCGCATAATCCATATGTTAATCTCGTGGTGCGGGGCAGCTACCCCGGGAGAGGACCATGACACAAGAAATTATCGACAGGCCGTTGGTCATCGGCGGCCGCACGTTTACGAGCCGCCTGTTCATGGGCACCGGCAAGTGGTCGGACAACGAGACGATGGTCAAGGGCTGGGAGGCCGGCGGGACCGAGATGGTCACGGTGGCGATCCGCCGTATCGACTTGAGCCCGGACCGCCCCGAGAAGAATTTCGTCGACTATCTCGACCCCGCGCGTTACCAGCTGCTGCCCAACAGCGCCGGCTGCTTCAACGCCGAGGAAGTGATCCGCACGGCGCGGCTGGCCCAGGAGGCCTGCGGTACGAACTGGTTCAAGATCGAGGTGATCGGCGACAAGAAGACGCTTCTGCCCGACGTGCACGGCACGATCGAGGCATGCAAGGTGCTCAAGAGCGAGGGCTTCGTCTGCCTCTGCTACATCCCGCAGGACATCGTCGCGGCGATCAAGCTGTTTGAGCTGGGCGCCGACGCGATCATGCCGCTGGGCAGCCCGATCGGCTCTGGCCAGGGCCTGCCGGACTTCTCCGGCCTGAAGTTCATCGTGGAGGAACTGGGCGGCAAGGTGCCGATCGTCGTCGACGCGGGCATCGGCGCGCCCTCGGACGCGGCGCTGGCGATGGAGCTGGGCGCGGACGCCTGCCTGATCAACACGGCGATCGCCCAGGCCGCCGACCCGATCGGCATGGCGCGCGCGATGAAGCTCGGCGTCGAGGCGGGCCGCACGGCGTACCTCGCCGGCCGCATCCCGAAGAAGGCGTACGCCAGCGCCAGCACGACGATGGAGGGTATGGTCGGGAAGTGATGCATGGACCCGCAGTGGCTGCAAAAAGCTTTTGATAGCAATAGCCCCACGGTCAAGATTCCAGCCACCGGCCTGCAGATCGGGAACAGCATCCCGATCACATTTACGGACGAGTTCATCATCCTCTTCCAATCGGAGAATCGGGACTTCGAGGTTGAGGCTAAGGACGTGGTCATCCTCGTCCTTGATGGCGTAGAACATCGCATCGACCTGGACCATCCCAACAAGAACCTGACTGCGGAATTTATCGGCAAAACGATCAGCAACGCCCTTGCCTGGCGGAAGGACTCGAACACCGGTCCCGAGAAACGCGGCGAGCTGCGTATCGCCTTTACCGACGGCAGCCTGCTGATCTTCCCGTCCAGCCCGCACAAATCCGCGTGGCAGTTGGAGTTTAAGCGTAATAAGATCCGTAGCTCGCCTGCGGGCGATGGGCTGGAATACGCGGTGCATAAGCCGAAAGACTAAGAATCTGATACCACCAGAATTCAGCCACAGTTCGCGCGATAGTAGTCCGCAAGCTCGGCCTTGCTGATCTTTCCCAGTACTACACCTTCAATCACGCCGGCATACTTGACCGGATCGGGCTAAAAAACGAGCCCATTCGCTGCCAGAAACACATCCGCCGTCATCGCCGCCGTGCGCTTATTGCCTTCGACGAATGCGTGGTTTCTGCTCAGATGATATGCATAAGCCGCAGCCATCTGAAATACATCATGCTCCTGGTAAACCCGCCCCATCTCCGGCTGGGCGATCGCTGATAACAGCGCGCTTTCATTTAGGATTCCCAGTGGTTCACCAGTGCGGGAAACCAACTCATCATGAATCCAGATGACCTGGTCTGGACTCAGTAGCTTGGGTACCATCGCTAGCATCTACTTGGACAATATTTCGTAGGTCTTGGCGAGTTTCACCAAGGAAGTCTGGCTGGCGCTTGTTACTGCCTCGTCCGCGCAAAACCGATCCCGCGGGATTGCCAGCGCTAGCCGTTCCCGCCGTTCATTGCGGTTGCCGGTCGCTGTTTCTGATCTGGTTTTGCTCATCCTGCTAGATTATACCCCGGCTCGCATCCGGTTTCAGTAGTAGTTTATCGGACCCCGGATTGGAAAGGACAAAGGGCCTGGTAGGGCGGAAGTCAGCGATTAGTATCGACGGTAATCGAGCCCATGACATAGGCGAACTGGCCCAGGTCCTGATCCAGCCAGACCTTGATCATGACATTGACGATTCGCGGTTGCGGACCGCCGGTGAATTGCAATTCGTGGCTACCCTTGCCGACAATCCAGGTGATTTCCTGCGAGCCGGGCGGTGTCTCCAGCAGAGCGTCGCGGTCGGCGGTATACCCCGCCTGCTTGAATTGCCCGCGGAACCAGGTGATCGTCTCCTCGATCCCCAGCGGTGATAATCCCTCGAAGTCAATCAAGCGGTAGCCGGCGGACTGCGCTGCATCGTTCTTGGCGGGATCGAGCTCCAAGGGAGGATCGGCCAGCAGGTAGCCAGCGGGTAAAGTGACCCCCTGGGGCCAGTCGGCCGGATACTTGCCGTCGAAGCGCTGGAAGGTGGGCAACGGCAGCCCTCGCTCGGTGGCCATTTTACCGATTCTGCTGCTCCCGGATGCCGTGTATGCCTCTCCCCCGCGGTCGCAACCGCCGGCGGCGATTACCAGCACACCGATGACCAGGACTACTGCCAGCTGTATTCGCACGTCAATCCCCTCTACCGTAAACAACAATAGCACCCTCTGCCACGCTAAAATACACCCCATGCCCGACAGCAGGTACTCAGGCAAGCGGCGGCGTAAGCCCAAGGCGTATCGTTTCCGGCCCCCGCGGCACGTGCCGGCATTGATGGCCTTCGGACGCCTGGCGGCCCCCTGGTACCTGCGCGCGGTGATCCACGTCACGGATGTCGAGATCGCCGCCGCCGATCGCGCCAAACTCGAGGCGCTGCGCCACGAGCGCGTGGTGCTGACGCCCAACCACCCCACCCACGACCCGGTGGTGATGTTCCAGCTCAGCTCGATACTGAAGATGCAGTACTACTGGCTGGCGGCGCGCGAGGTGTTCGAGGACCCGCTGCAGGGCTGGGTGGTCTCGCGCGTGGGCGCCTACTCCGTCGACCGCGGAGTGAAGGATGCCGACGCCCTGAACACGACGCGCCGGCTGCTTAAGGAGGGCCGCCACTGGCTGGTGCTGTTCCCCGAGGGCATGGAGCACTACCTGCACGACGCCGTGCTGCCGTTTCTGCCGGGCGCGGCGCGGCTGGGGCTGGGGGCGCTGTCCGACCTGGCTAGCGATGGCGATCCGCCGCCGCTGAAGCTGGTGCCAATCGCCTCGCGTTATTACTACACTCAGGACATGCGGCCGGTGATGGACCGGGCGCTGACGCGGCTGGAGCGGCACCTGGACCTCAGCGGCCCGCCGCCGGCGGACTGGCAGGCGCGCCAGGACCGGATCAGCGACGTGGTGCTCAGCGTCAACGAGGAGTATTACGGCGTCCTGCCCGAACCCGGCGCCGACGTGACAACGCGGCTCGACCGCCTGCGCGAGGTGGTGATCGCCCGCGTCGCCGACAGCCTGGGGGTACCCGAGCAGCACCGCGACAAGCCGCTGAGAAACCGCGTGCGCCGGCTGATGACGATCGCGCACCGCCGGATGCAGGAAGCGCCCGAGGCCGGCGGCGAGTACGCGCGCGAGCTGGCCGGCCGCCGCCTGGGCTGGGCCGGCCGCCTGCTGGGCGAACTGCGGCGCGTGATGGAGTTCGTCTCGATCACGCCGGACCTGGCCGCGGGCCCGCCGACGGTCGAGAACTACCTCGACGTGATCGGCCGGATCGAGATGGAGGTATTCAACCGGTGGCGCAGCTTCGGCCCGCGCCGCGTGCAAATCAGCGTCGGCGAGCCCGTCGACCTGCGCGAGTACTACGCGCGATACCAGGCCGACCCGGACGAGGCCAGCGAAGCGGCGATGCTGGAAGTGGAGCACCGCGTGCGCGCGCTGTTGAAGTCCACGGCGCACCTGATGAACCCGCTGCCCGAGAAGTAGGAGCGCCGCCATCCTGTCGGCTGTCGGCCAAGGTTAAAGGTGAAAGGTTAATGGATATAGGTTCCTAAAAATGGCAGCAGGAACCAGGCATATTGCCTGCTGCTCGGATAAAGCAACATGCGCTTCGTCTAGCTGTATACAACTCAATTCGCCTTCCACAGCAGGTACTGCTTTCGTTCAAGCTGGCTATCAGCTCTTTCCCGTTAACCATTCACCTTTAACCTATCCACATGCCAGCTGGAAGCTGGCGCTCCAAGTCTACGCTCCCGCGGCTTGCGCGCCGGCCGCCGTGGCCTTGACCCGTTCCTCCTGCGTCATAGCCGCCAGCTTCTTCACCCGCGCCACGTCCAGGTGGAGGCCCTGCGCCACTCGCTCGCCGTACTCGGGATGCGCCTTGTAAAACAGCGCCGTCTGGCGGTACTGCAGGCGCTCCTGCGCATTGCCGAGGTGCGCCACAATATTACCCACCAGGTGCTCGCGGTCGGTATCCGTCATCACCTGGCTGTAGAGCGCACCGGCCTGCTCGAAGTCGACGTCGGTCAGCTCGTAGGCATAGCGGTCGGCCATGCCCCGGAGGTCCAGCGGCGGCGGGGCCACGCTGGCATCCGGCTCGGGCCCGCCCTGGCTGTTGGGCCAGTAGTTCGGACCGCCACCCGCATTGCCGTCGAAGCGCATCTGGCCGTCGCGCTGGTAGCTCTGCTCGCCGGCGGCCTTGGGCGCGTTGACCGGCAGCAGGTGGAAATTGCTGCCCAGGCGATGGCGGTGCGTGTCGTGGTAGCTGAACAGCCGCCCCATCAGCATCTTGTCCGGCGAGGCGAAGATGCCCGGCACGAAGTTGCCCGGCGAAAAGGCCGCCTGCTCGACATCGGCGAAGTAGTTGGCCGGATTGCGGTCGAGCACCATTTTGCCGACCGGGATCAGCGGATAATCGCCGTGCGGCCAGACCTTGGTAATGTCGAAGATGTCGTAGCGATAACTCTCGGCGTCTTGCGGGTCCATGATCTGCGCGTAGACCGTCCAGGAAGGCGGATCGCCCTTGGCGATGCTGTTATAGAGGTCGCGGGTGGCGTGGTCGGGATCGGTGCCGGCCAGTTTGGCGGCCTCCTCGCGCGTGAGGTTCCGGATCTTCTGATCGGTCTTGAAGTGCAGCTTGATCCACCAGTACTCGCCTTTGTCGTTGTACCACATGAAGGTGTGGCCGGTGTAGCCGTTCATGTGGCGGTAGCCCTGGGGCGTGCCGCGGTCGGAGAACAGCACCGTCACCTGGTGGATCGACTCGGGTGTCAGCGACAGGAAATCCCAGAACATGTCGGCGTCCTTGAGGTTCGTCGCCGGATTGCGCTTCTGCGTATGGATAAAGTCCGGGAACTTGATGGCGTCGCGGATGAAGAACACCGGCGTGTTGTTGCCAACCATGTCGTAGTTGCCTTCCTCGGTGTAGAACTTCACCGCGAAGCCGCGCGGGTCGCGCTCGGAGTCCGCCGAGCCCTTCTCGCCGCCGACGGTGGAGAAACGCGCGAAAACCTCGGTCCGCTTGCCGATCTCGGACAGGAACTTGGCGCGCGTGTACTTGGTGACGTCGTGCGTCACTTCAAAATAACCGTAGGCGCCGGCGCCCTTGGCATGCACCACGCGCTCGGGGATGCGCTCGCGGTCGAAGTGCGCCAGTTTTTCCAACAGGTGCACGTCGTCGATCAGCGTCGGGCCCTGGGCCCCCGCCGTCCGCGAGTTCAGATCGTTCTCCACGGGCTTGCCGTGGCTGGTCGTCAGGCGCTGCTTCTTGTCAGCCATACCTTCCTCCTGCATTCAGTAAATTTAGTCAGGTCTGTTCCCAATCAGGAATCGGTGTCCCGGGCCGCGCATTCATGACAGATCCCGCGCAATTCGACATGCGTCGATTCCACTTCGCCATACGCACGGGCCGAGCGCGGCGGGCGCACGTCGTCGTAGGCAGAGCTGACGAAGTCCCGCGTCTTGCCGCAGCGCGTGCAGATGAAGTGGTGGTGCCGCTCTGTATTACCGTCGAACCGCGCGCGTTCGCGGCCCGACCCCAACGTGCTCAGTACGCCCAAGTCGACCAGAAACGACAAGGTCCGGTAGACCGTGTCCAGCGAAACCGTCGGCAACCGTTTCCTGACACCTTTATATACCGTAATCGCGTCGGGATGGTCGGTGGTCTGCGCCACTTCGCGGTAGATCTCCAAACGCTGGTGGGTCAGCTTAACGCCCGCCCGCCGGCAGGCCTGCTTGAATTGCTCCAGCCGCTCGTCGATCTCCGTGATGCGTACATCCATATCGATTCCTAATTAGGATATTTTTCTAACTAGTAGTATACCTCTGATACAATCGAATTCACGTAACGCGCCTGAAAACGCTAAAGCCGGCGCATCCGGTGGCCGGCCGCGGGTTACGGTTGTTACAATTGTCCCGACGGATGGTAAACCTGCCGCGGCTTAGCGGCCGCGGATGCGAGGAAGGTGAGGAATGGACCGCGCGAAGAGTATCGAAATGCTACGCCAGTGCGTCTCCGACGAACTGCAGGCGATTCACCAGTACATGTATTGGCACTTCCACCTCGACGACCAGGGCTTTATGCCGTTGGCGGCGCTGTTCCGCCGGATCGCGATCGAGGAGATGCGGCACCTGGAGATGATCGCCGAGCGCGTGCTGTTTTTAAAGGGCGACGTGGAGATGGTGCCCTCGGGGCCGGTGGAGAAGCTTCTTGAGCCCGCGGCGATCGTCCAGCGCGCCGCGGAGATGGAGCAGCTGGCCGCCGACGCCTACAACGGTTACGCGATCGAGTGCGCCAACAACCGCGACTCGGCCAGCAAATCGATGTTCGAGGCGCTGGTGGTGGACGAGGAAGGCCACTTCGACGAGTTCGACAAGCAGCTCGACAACATCAAGCGTTTCGGACCGAACTACCTGGCGCTGCAGTCGTTCAACCAGGGCGCCGGCGAGGGAGCCCCGGCGGAGTAGTCTAGTTGAACCCGTCGACGTAATCGATCCGCGCGCCGTCGGCGCCGGTCCATTGCGCGTACGCGTCGAACTTCGCGGCCACCTGCTTTTGGACACGCTTATTCAGCTTGCCCCAGGCGTTGAGCGATACCGCCAGCGTCTGACCGGGCTTGACGCGCCAGCCGGCCTGGATCCGCCCGTCGATGAACACCGCAGCGTCCACCTGCGCCGCCTGGCGGTAGATGTGCTTGTAGCCGGGCTCGTCGATCACGCGGGCCTTGTCGCGCCAGGCCAGCAGCAGGTTGTCGAACTTGGGCACGATGACCACGGGCGGCAGGTCCTCGGGCGTTTTCAGCAACTCGTCAACGTCCGCGGCGCAGACAAGCTGCCCCGCCGGCCAGCCCGTCACGGCGACGTCCGCCAACTCGGCCTGGTTGGCCGCGTAGATCGCCTTGGCCTCGGCGGCCTTCATCCCCGTCCAGTAGGCGAAGTCCTTCAGTGTCGCCGGCCCATAGGCGCCGAAATAGCGTAGCATGAGCTCGCGGTTGGCGGCCTTGACCGCCGGCACCTGCCACTTCAGGTCGGGCAGCCACAGGTCGCGGCGGGCGAATCTGGGGTGGTTGCCCTCGACGCCGGCGAAGACCACGTCGCCGGCCAGGGCCAGCGCGCGCACGTCGATGCCGTAGCCGGCGCCCGTGAGTTCCTTAAGCTCGGGGATCATTTCGTGCAAGCGGTGGCGCGAGACCGGGCCCTTTTTCAGCGCGGCCATGATCTTCTGGTTGCGGCGCTTCAGCTCAGCCTCGTCGACGCCCTGGCTCTTCAAGTAGCGCAGGAACCAGTAGTCCTTCTTCTCCAGCTGGCGCGCGACAAAGAGCGGCAGGTCGACGCTGGCCAGCGTGTGCACCGTGCCGCGCAGGCACCAGACGCGGGTAAGCGTCTTGTCCTCGTACTGCGCCTGGTCGGCCCAGGGATACGGCGTGTCGGGCCGACGCGTCCAGACCGCCACCGGCACGCTGGCGAGGTATTGCGACTGCACGGCGACCAGCCGGCGAACGACCTCGAGGGGCGCGAGCTGGTGGCTGAAGAAGCCCTGCCGGCGCAGAATGAACGCCATGGCCCGGCGCGGGGAGACCTTCGGCAGCGCGGATGTCATGGGGGTATTGTATGTGACGCCGGTTTCCGGTAGAGGCGATGTCACGCCATTGCGTGATCGCCCCGACCGTTCTGTTCCAACGACTCAGCATCTCCCCCACACTCCCCTCAATCTATGCTATGTTTCCACCAGTGGAAATCATCGATCAGTTTCGCGGCTGTCTGATCGGCCTGGCCATCGGAGACGCGCTCGGCGCGCCGGTGGAAGGGCTCAGCGCGGCCGCGATCAAACAGCGCTACGGCAAGGTCACCGAGCTGCTGCCCGACATAGAGCGCCAGCGGCCGGCCGGCGCCACCACCGACGACACCGCGATGATGCGCTGCATCCTGGACAGCTATCTCGCGCTGGGCGACTTCGATCCCCACGACATCGCCGACCGCTTTCTTGATTGGTACCGGCGCGACCCGGTCGGCATCGGCCTGCTGACACGCGAGGCCTGCGAGAACCTGCACTACGGCTACAATTTCGAGCGCGCCGGCCACGACGCCTGGCAGGAGTTGCCCGACAACCTGCGCCTGGGCAACGGCAGCCTGATGCGCTGCGCCCCGACGGGCCTGCTGCGTTACCACGACCACATCCGCCTCGTCGGCGAGTCGCGCGTGATCAGCGGCATCACGCACTACGACGAGCGCTGCAAGCTGGCCTGCGTCGCCCAGAACCTGGCAATCGCGCACCTGATGCTGGTCGGCGTGGACGGGCTCTTAGACGAGCTGTTGGAATTCATCGAGCCGCGCAACACCGTGCTGGGCTACGCCCTGGCCGCCCTGCCCCAGCTGGGCGTGCGCGAACTGCGTTCCAGCGGCTGCGTGGTGGACACGCTGCAGGCGGCGGTCTGGGCGGCGCTGTACTGCGACGAATTCGCGGAGGGGCTGACGCTTTTGGTCAACCTCGGTGACAATGCCGACACCACCTGCGCGGTCGCCGGCGCGCTGTTGGGCGCGCGCTTCGGCGTCGCGGCGATCCCGCAGCGCTGGCTGGACGCCCTTGGTGAGGCCCAGGCCCTCGACGACGGCGCCCGGCGGCTCTACGACCTCAGCGAGGGGCGTTAATCGGTCTGCTCGCTGGCCCAGAACAACAGATCGCTGCCCTGGGGCGGATCGATGCCGCGGGCGCGCAGCAGCTGGGCGATCCCGCCTAGGTGCCAGAAGCAGTGCGTCGCGGCGTGGCTGAGCGCCAGCCGTACCGGCACGGTGAACGTGCCGGCCACGCGCGTCTTGAATTCGAACAGCTCCAGCCCCCGCTCCGGCAGCAGGTCGCTGGCGACCTGCTCATGGCGCGCCAGGCACCGCCGGGCCCAGGCCAGCGCGGCCGGCCAGTCCGCCGGCGGCAGCTGCGGATACTCCACCGGCTCGTCGCCGGCCAGGTGGTCGGCGTAGCGATGCAGCGGGGTAAAGGCGTGCACGAACATGCCGTTTAGCTCGGGCCAGTCCGGATTGCCTGTCGGGGTGGCCAGCCAGGCCGGCTCGCGGTTCTCCGCCCAGATCGCCCACTTGTCGAGCTGCCAGACCAGCCAGGCATTCAATTCCAGCGCGCTGATTCCATTGTCCATCGTTTAGTCCTTCGGCGCCTTGGGCACGCCCGAATGCAGTTCGCGATGCGGGATCCCCAACATCCGGCACCAGTTGAGCGCCAGGCGGTTGAGCGCCCCGCCCTGCCCGTGCACCTGGCCGCTGAGTTCGTTCAGCCAGCGGCCGTCGGGCACCTGGGCCCGTGACCGGCACTTGCGCCGCCAGCGCGTGATCGCCGCGGGATGCGTGACGAGCCACAGCCGCGACCGCAGCCAGCCCAGCCAGTCCAGCGGCCGCGTGAACAACAGGCTAAGGCCGGTGCCCAGCTCTAGCAGGCAGGCAAACGGCATAAGCGCCCAGAGCACCGAGGCCGGATAGAAGCCGAGGATGTTCAGGCAACGATTGCGCTCCATGAGATAGCGCAGGTGCGGCCGGCCCAGCCGGCGCGCCGTCGAGCCCGCCAGGTGGATCGCGATGCTTTTCGGTTCCTTGGCCACCGTGCCGCCCGCCAGGCGCAGCATGAAGCCCAGCGCCACGTCCTCGTGATAGGCGAAGTACTGCTGCGGCAGAAGCTCGGGCAGCAGTTGCGCGATCGCCTTGCGCGGGAAGCAGCACAACCCGCCGCTGGGATAGAAGCAGGCCGGAATCCCGCCGTAGGCGTCGGTCACGATATGCCCGAACAGCGAGAAGCCGTGGTTGCGCCGCGACTCGGCCAGGGCCGCTTCCACCGACGGCCAGCTGGAGCCGACGTACTGTTCGTCGGTATCCAGTTCCGCCTCGATTGCCTGCTGAACCGGCGCGATCTCTTCTTCGTACTCGATATCGATCAAGCGCCCCGAGACCGCGGCGGCCGCGCTACGCTGGGCGGCGTAGACCAGATTGCGCACGCAGTCCGGATCGGGCACCGAGTCGTTATTAATAAGCACGATGTACTCGCCCTCGGCCAGGCTGGCGCCCCAGTTCACGCCACCGCTGAAGCCCAGGTTGCGCTCGAGCCTTAGCGCGCGGATCTCGGGATGCGTCACCGCCAGCAGGTCGGCCTCGTCCACGACGCTTCCGTTATCGACGACGATGATCTCCAGCGACTGGTAGGTCTGCTCCCTGAGCGCCGCCAGGCAGCGCTTGGTCAACTCCAGGCCGTTGTAGTTGACCAGGATCACGCTGGCCAGCGGGAACAACTCGTCGGCGGCCCGTACGCGCGATGCGACCTCGGCCTGCGCAATGGCGGCCACCTCCGCTTCGGTTTCCAGCAACCCGTGCTTCGGCGCCGGCGGCTCGGCTTTGGGCGGGGTCAGGTCGTGGCGCGGTACGAACCACCGCGCGACCGCCGCGGACCGCACCTTGCGCCGCGGACCGTCTTGCGCCCGCAGGCGCCAGGCCCGTGGCAAGCCGGCCAGCAGGAAGAACAGCGCCGGCCAGAGCCAGGGCTTGAACAGCGTCCTGACGAAGTGCCAGCACTCGTAGACGACAAGTGGCCAGAGGTTGGCCAGCTGGTCGGCTAGCGTGTCGTTGCGGGCCAGCATCAGGTAGCGGTTCTTCTCCGCGCGCAGCTGGATCAGGTAATTCTTGCGACCGCCGCTGCCGTGGCTCTCGTGCCAGGCGACGCAGTCCGGCTCGTAATAGGCGCGCCAGCCGGCCAGATTGGCCCGCCAGTCCAGATCGACGTCCTCGAAATAGGCGAAAAACGCCTCGTCGAACACCTGCCCGCCCTGGTCCAGCGCCCCGCCCCAGGCGATGCTTTCCAGCATCTCGCGGCGGTAGGCGATCGCCGCCGCCGAGCCGCCGAAGACGAAGCCGCCGTTGTCGTACTGCCCCTGGTCTTTTTCACCGCGGCCGCGGTGCGCCGGCGTGCGGTCGAGGTACAGCAGGTGGCCGGTGGAGTCGATGCGCCCCGAGCCGTCGCCGCGCAGCGTCTTGGGCACCACCGTGCCGATGCGCGGATTGGCGTAGAACACCCTGAGCGCCGAGCGGACGAAGGCCGGATCGAGCCAGGCATCGCAGTTCAAGAGCACGATGTAGTCGCCGGTGGTCCGGCTGAGCGCTTGGTTGTTGGCCGCGGCGAACCCGCGGTTGACGGGATTGGTGATCAGCGTCAGGTCGCGGTAGCCGGCCAGCAGGTCGGGAGCGAACTCGGGGCTGGCGTTGTCGACCAGCACGACTTCATACAGGCCGTAATCCTGGGCGTAGATGCTGTCGAGCGCGCGCCCCAGCATCTCCTCGGTATGCCAGTTCACGAGCACGTAGCTGACCAGCGGCACTCCGGCGTTCACGTTGAGATTATACTTTCCGGGTCCGGCGAAAAACCGGGATGGATTTTCAAACATGCGGTTGGTTTCTCCCGTCAGGCAGCTATCAAGTCCGGAGGTGGGATATGCCTGTACGTGTGTTGTTGATCCTGGTGGCGCTGTTGGCCATGACAGTAAGTGCCAGCGCCCAGGACCCCCCAACCCAAAACGTGGTGCAAAAGGACGTTGTTGTCATTTCCGAGAGTGCCGATCCGGCGGCCGTGCTGGTCGGCGAGGATGCCGCGGCTTACCTGGTCAGCGAAAACGGAGCCAAGATCTACACTGAATTGTTGAAAGCGATCGAGCAGCTGGTCGACTCCGGCGACCTGAGCCAGGACGGCGCGAAAAGATTGAATCAACTGCTGGAAGACCTGAAGGAAAGTACTTCGACGCTGTTGTCGTTGAAGGGTTTAAACACCGCCACCGTCAATACTAACCCCAACTACGACGCCAATTACCGCTCGATCTCCGGCGGGCAGACACCGCCGAGGGTCGAGTCGGAAATCGCGGTATACATCGAAGGCGACGCGGACACGGGAAGCTACACGATTGCGCCGGTCGGCGAGGACGAAGCCGGCAGTTATACCGTGGTCATTGGCGGTGACGGCGAGAGCCAGACCTTTACCGTGTACGCCGGTGAAGACGGCGAGTATCAGGTCGTTTCCGGCAATTCGGGCGAATCCGACCCGTTCACGAGCATGCAGGTCGACGGCGAGGTCGTGGTGATGAACGGGGACGAGGACGGGCCCGTGACCGCCGACTCCCTGGAAGTCACGATCGACGAAGACGGTAATTACAAGTACGTCATGGTGAATCCCGAGGGGGATGGCGAGGATCCCGCGGTCGCCTTCACGATCGTGACCGAGGAAGACGGCGTGGCCAAAACGATCACGGTAACGCCGGACATGCAGGCCGAGGCCGACTTCATGACGGTTACCATCGGCGAGGACGGCGAGGCCAAGATCATCGACCTGACCGGTGATCCCGAAATCAAGGCCACCCGCCTGGTCGTGAAGATCGGCGAGGACGGCGCCGTCACGGTCGACGGCGAAGGGATCGACGAGGACGAACTGCGGGAGATTCGGGAGAGCATCGAGCAGGATCTCAAGGACGGCGAGGGTCTGCAGTCCTTCCTTGAGCTCGATGATCTGACCGAGTTGCGCGAATTTCAGAACGGCAACGCGCACCTTTTTATGATCAAACCGCATCTTGAAGCATTGAAGGAACTCCAGGGGCTGAGCGAAGAGGAACTGGAAGCCCTGGACCTGCCGGAGAAGCTTCTCAAGCTGTACGAGTTGAAGGAGCTGGAAGGCCTGAAGGAACTTGAAAACCTGGACAGCCTGAAGTTCATGTACGAACTGCCGGAGCTGGAAGCGCTGGAAGAATTGCGTGAACTGCCACAGCTTCAGGAGCTGGAAGGGCTGGACAAGCTGTCTGAGCTAGAAGAACTTAAGGAACTCGACGGCCTGCACGAGGAAATCGAGCGCGTGTTGAAGGAAGTGGAATCGTTGTTAGAGGAACTGGCTGAATTGAAGGAACTCAAGGAAGCCGAGATCGTTGGAGTGTAATTGATTAACTAGCTACCAAGGATACCTTTACCTCTCATTGCCAGATGGCCCGGCAACCTCCCGCCGGGCCTCTTTTTATCTGTAGGGGCCGCATTCATGCGGCCCTAGGAGCCATCCCGCCCTTGGTAGGACTTCCCTTTGGCAGGACTTCCCTACCGATCTCTGTTCCGTTATCAGTGTCTCATCCGCGACCGGCGGTCGTCCCGACCGCCCTACCATTAGTACGGGTAACTCGCTGATCGCTCCTCCAGGCCATCGGCGCGCTCAGAATTTATACTTTGAATCCTGTCTGTATAATCAGGCAAGTTAAAGACTGGGAGTTTTCGGATGCGCGCGATTTGGTTAGTTGCTTTGCTGCCGTTAGTTTTGCTGCCCGCCTGCCAGGCCGCCGACCAGTTGCTGGATAACCAGCCGGCGGATACCATGGAAGCTTCACCGGCCCTGGCCGAGATCGACCGGCTGGCGACACCCGCCGGCGTGGACCCGACCGTGTTCGACGAGCTGAAAACCGAGCTCAAGCGGGTGATCAGCGAGTATCACGGCGGCAAGCTGCCCGCCCAGAGCCCGCCAACCGCGGAGGATGTCCTGCCGGTGGTTACGCTGGGCGAGGACAACCTGATGTACTGGTACCTGAACAACCCGGGCGATTACAACCAGGATGGCATCGTGGGCGTCAGCGACCTGACGCCGCTGGGCCAGCATTTCCTGGAGGCCGGCCCGTTCGCCGAGGATTCGGCCGCCTTCGTCGTCGACGGCAACGGCGACGGCCTGATCAACGTCAGCGACATCACGCCGATCGGCCAGAACTTCAACAACACCATCACGTCGTACACCGTCTACGCCAGCGCCGATATCGAGGACCACCCGCGGATCACCAGCGCCAAGACCACCTCGGAAGCCGCGGCGGTCGGCACCGTGAATGTCGCGGACTTCACCGCCGCGCCGAACACGCGCAAAGCGCTCAGTTTCGACTGCAGTGCGCACCTGCAGGAATACCGCTGGGTGGTACCGTCCAACGGCACGGACGAGGGTACGGCCAGCGATGCACTGAGCGGCTACTGGCAGACGACCGATATCCTGCCGGAGGGACAACAAGGCTCCCGAGCCTTTGCCTTCTTCGCTCAGAACCTGCTGACCGTGACCTACCTTAATCCCGTCGATTACAACATTATGATGACGCAGGCCACCGATGAAACCGCCACAACCTGGACCACGCCGGTGAACATCTCGGAAAGCGCCGTCGATTACGACACCTTCCCGACGGGCATCGCCACCGACAATTACTTGATCATCACTTATTTCTATCGCGGAGACGCGATCGCGCGGCAGTACACGTTCAGTACCTCGACCTGGGCGCCCCCCGTCACATTCTGGGAGAATCCCGCCAACGCCAGTTCCGCAATCAAGCAAGTCGCGGGCCAGCTGACCAAATTCAGCAAGTGCCAGTTGGGAATGATCGGCGACAAGATCTATGTCTGCCTGGATTACGACAACGTGATCTACTACGGCATGTACGGTGATCTGCAGCCGGCCTACACGGGGACGAATCTCAGCGTTCCTTCACTGGTGAGCGGCGGCGAGCATGAAGCGGTGATCAGCTTCTGGGACGACGATTCCTATCGCAGCATGTACATCGACTACCATGACACCGAGGACGCGCTGCAATTCGAAGACTTGCTCTGGGATTGGCCTTATGAATGGCACGGCCAGTGCCTCGGGCAGGATATGGACGGCGGCTACCAGATGCTGGTTCCACTGAACAACAGCCAGCTGGCGCTGGCCTGGCTGTCCGGTCACGATATGCCGCAACTGCTCTTCGATTGCCAGCCCGACCAGATTCAGAATGTCGAATTCATCCCCGGTTACGCCAGCTTCATGCCGGCTTCCGTGGTGTTTGTCCAGCACGCGGGCCAGGTATCGATGTTAACGCTGATGCCAACCGGTGAATCCGGCGAACATACGTTCGCGCTGTCACCGCAGCAACAACTGCTGGCCAGCTATGATCCCGGGCATGAAGTTCTCACCTTTTCGGTCGCCTACAAGTTCAACCATCTCGGCACGAAAGTGCAACTGGCGCCGGTACTTTCGACGGTTGACGAAAACGAGATGGAGCGCATCCTGAATCCCGGGCTGTTCCAGTTCGGCGTGCGAGTGAGTTTCTAAGCCTCGCGGCACGCTAGCCAGCTGTTCTACTGCGTCTCAGATTCCGAGCGCAGCCGCCCTTCGGCGCGTGCCTTGATGCCCAGCAGGCACTGGCGCATCATGATGATCTCGAACGTGTCGATGAAATACCACGGCAGGTAGTGCGGGAACTGCTTGGGATAGCTGGCGCGCAGCCGGCTGACCAGCCGCGTCGTGCCGTCCGCCGCCGGATACAGCCCGAAGGTCCAGGTGTTGCCGCCCCAGGGCCCGTTCTCGAACTGGAACACCACGCAGTGCTCCGGCTCCAGCTGGACGACTAGCATGTACGCGCCCTCGCCGATCGCCACGCGGTCACCGACGGCCAGGTCCTGGTACTCCGGCAGGATCGTACAGGCGCTGGGAACGCCGTTGTTGTCGAGGAAATCGAGCGAATACAGCCCGGCGCGCCCGTAGCCGATCTGCTGGACCCAAGGCCAGACCTCCGCCGGCGTGGCGTTTACCGTGACGACACGCGTCGTGTTCAGGTCCGCCGCCTGGACCAGCTCGTCGCCGGGCATCGCGCGACGGGCTTCCTCCGCCGTGGCACCCCAGTGATGCTGCCAGGGCCGGATTACGTACCAGTTCAGCGCCAGCAGGGCGGCGACGGCGATCACGGCGATCAGCAAGCGCTTGCCCGCCGCTACTAGCGCGGCCCTGATCCCTGGCTCCTCGTCCCAGGCCAGCACGCTGGACGGCAGCGTATCCGCCAGGTAGATGAGCGCGATGAAATCGATGAAGTTCAAGTCGTTGAAGGTGATGTAGACCTTGAAGTAGACGTAGAGCGCGCCGAGGATGAAGAACCAGGCCAGCCCGGCGGTCCAGGCCGCGCGCCGCCGTTGGCGCCTCGTTTCATCGGCCGGCGATCCGTTGCTGTGCGCGAGCAGCCAATAGCCCGTGCGAATGTGCAACCGGAAGAAGGTCAGCAGGAACACGACGGCGGCCACGGCGATCAGGGCGCAGAGCACGGGATGCCAGCCGAGTAGCATCCCCGCGCCGGTCAGCAGCATTAAAACGGGCACGCAGGCGTAATGCACCAGGATCAGGAGACGCACCCAGGTCTTCAGCCACTTCGCTTGCATGGCGACCCCCTCGCAACACAGCTAAACGTCTTGCGGCATTGTAGCAGTGATGTATGTTGATCCAGTCACAAACCAGCTCCGTTGCTCACAAACCACCTGTGTAGCGGCGGGTCCCCGACCCGCCGACCTTGAGAGGACTGATATGGTGGGCCTCCGATCCACCTGTGTCGGCTTTGAAACGGCGTCGGGGACGCCTTCCACACAATTTGTTAAAGTAGAAAGTTAAAGTGGAAAGCTCTTCAGGACAATCGCGAGTCACCAAGTACTTTCACTTGTACTTTCCACTTTCACTGGGATTCCCGGCAATCTAATCCGGCGCCAGGGATCCCGCCCGTGGCGGGACCGCTACGATCGAGTTGAGGGCATCGCTACAAGGCGAAGAAATGAGTGCTGGCTTCTCCTACACCCGCGGAAAATAGATCCGCACGTGGGTGAGGTGCTTCAAGGCGTAGTTGTCGTACGACGATTCCTCGTGGAGCAGCACGTACTCGTCCGGGTCGTCCGCGTCGCTGTAGCGCCCGCGCACGGTGAAGCGCCCGAGGTAGATCTCCATCGCCAAGACCTCATCGTTTGGCTCGCCGTCCTCGTCCACCGCCGGAATGTAGGCGGGATAGAGGTAGTCGGTGAACAGCGGCGGCAGGCCCTCCCAGCTCTCGTCCAGCGCCCAGAGCGGCCCGACCACCATCCACTGCGTCTTGTAGCGCGTGTAGACCATCTCGGGGCTCATCGCGTGGTCGCGCGGAATGATCTGGAACCCGCCGATCTCGCCCTCCGGCGACGTGCTGATGCAGATCACGCCGGGGTGCGCGGCGCGGATGCGCCCGGTGTCGGCCCACTGCGTGCCTAAAAAGCGCCCGGTGCCGACGACGGGCTTCAACACCTGGCCGATCGGGTACGGGTCCTGCCCCAGCTCCTTGATCCAGATCAGCCCGCCGAAGGCGTTCTCGAACTCGATGTACTCCGGGTTGTACTTGCGGCGGACCACCTCGATCGCGATGATCTCGCCCGCCTGAGGCACATAGCCAACCTCGACCGGCATGTACGCCTCGCCCTCGGCACAGTGCAGCAGGCGGCTGCCGACCAGGGGCGCCCACCGCCCGCCAAAGATCTCCTTCCCGCCGGGGATGTCGGTCTGCAGCGATGCCTCGTGGCTGAGATAGCTCTTGTAGTTGCGCGGATCGGTCTTGGCCTGCTCGATCGGCAGCAGGCTGAACAGCGTCGACCGGCCGCTTACGTAATTGTGGTCGGTCTTGAGGTGGATCGCGTTGACCGCGCTGGCGCAGACGGTGCCCTCCGCGGCCCAGCCGCTGGCCGTATAGCCATCGGCGTTGGTCGCGGAAACCGGCGCGAGCACGTGGCCGACAACCAGGCCACCGCCCTCCGCTTCGTCGCCGCCGAGTTGCCGGATGGAGATCGCCCCACCCTCCCAGTTCTCGATGTGGATGAAGAACACCTGCTCGACGGGCCGGTCGCGCAAGGGCAGCGGCAGGACGTCCGGCCAGGCCGGCGGTTGGATTTCCGGATCGGTGAACTCGGCGTGGCGGTCGGTGCGGATTCCGTCCGCGGCCAGGGCGGCCGCGGCGCCGCACAGGCCCGCCAGCAGGACCAAGGCGATCAACAGCTTAGGTTTCATTGCGTCCCTCGTAATGCCGCAGCTTGCGGCGCAATTGCAGCTCCTGCACCACCGCGCGGTGCCCGGACCGGCCGGCCCGCGCGCGGCGGATCGCCCGCCAGACGCCCCACCCGGTGAGGGCGAAGCACGGTACCCAGACCACCGCCACCTCGAAGTCCAGCACGGCGACGAAGGCCAGGCCCCGCAGGTCGTAGCCGCCGGCCGGCACCATCGCCAAGAGGTGCGTAATCAGCCACCAGATGCCGAGAATGAGCCAGACCGGCCGCCAGCTGGAGAACAGCGCCAGCAGGTAGCTAAGCGCAATGAGCGGCGTCAGCAGGGCCACCTTCAGCCAGAAGCTGTCGGCGAAGTACCAGTGGTTGTAAAACGCCACCAGGAAGTGCGCCAGGGCGTAGCCCACGGCCACCGCGAACAATCCCATGCCGGCCAGCTTCTGCATACTTAAGTGACGTCGATTATACCCGCGCCGTTGACCCGCCGCCGTAAAACGGCGCAAGACGCTCCGCCGACCGGCTATACTGGGCCGATGGCAGCCACGAGACTGGGACAGGAAGCACTCAACGCCTGGTTGCGCGCTGCCACAACAGGACCTGGCACTTGCCTTTAGCAGCCGTCAGCTCTATTCCGCGGTCCTCAATTACTTGATCAAAGCCGCCGCACTCCCATCCCTGATCCTCTGGCTGTTACCGTGGATTGTTATTGATATCAATGAACATCAGAGGATCGGCTGGGATGAATTGATGATTCTACTCCTGGCCATGCAAGGCTTATTGTTGCTGGCGGCCTTGCTGTTCCAGGGCCTGCTCATCGCGCATTACACCGTCACGAGTCTCAACTCGTACGCCATCTATCTGCCGGCCTTGCTGTTGGTCGCCGCCAACCTGGCCTGTTGGTACTGGGGAATGGGACTCGGCGGGAACTACGCGGATCAAGCGATGCGCACGTATTGGCTTACCAGTATCTCCATCTGCGCCGCCGTAATCGTATTGCTGCTGATCCGCATCCACATGCTGCCGCGCGGATTCATGGGCTACTGGGGCCGCCGGTAGCCGCCGCAGACAAGCTGCGGCATCCAGCCTGCGGCAGTCATTACGTACTTGCGACGTCCGGCTAGGCCTGCTCGCGCTCCGGCGCCCGGCGCGTGCCGTACTTCTTCAGGTTGCGGTTCTCCTTGGCTTCCTGGATCAGGCTCATGATCGTCGGCACGACGAACAGCGTGAAGATCGTCGAGATGAACAGGCCGCCGACGACGATGATACCCAGGCCGCGGTAGAGCTCGGAACCGCTGCCGGGGATCACGGCCAGCGGCAGCATGCCAAACACGCTGGTCAACACGCTCATGAAGATCGGCCTTAAACGCGTGCGCGCCGATTCGCGCAGCGCCGCCACCGGCTCCATGCCTGCGGTCTCGTTGTTGATCATCTGGTGAATGATCAGGATCGCGTTGTTGACCACGATGCCCGTCAGGATGATCAAGCCGAGCATGCCCAGCACGTCGAACTGCACCACGCCGTGCGTCACGAAATTGGCGATCGCCATTGCCAGGAAGCTGCCGCTCCAGGCCAGCGGGATCGTGACCAGAATCACCATTGGATAGCTGAAGCTCATAAACAGCGCGACCATCAGCAGGTAGACAATGATGATCGCCAGGATGCCCTGGAAGACTAGCGACGACAGCGTCTCTCTGAGCTTGTCGGCCGCCTCGCCGAAGCGGATGCTGTAGCCCGGCCCCAGCTGCGCCTGCGTCGGCCCGACCACGTTGGCCGCGACCTCGTCCAGCGCCACCTGGGTCGGGATCGCTGGATTGGTGTTGACCGTCAGCTGGATGCTGCGCTGCCGGTTGTAGTGGCGGATCGTCGACGGCCCGGTGGACTCGTAGATCTCGGCTACCTCGTCCAGCCGCAAGTTCTCGCCCCTCGGCGTGAGGATCTCCAGGCTCGCCAGCTTATCGCGGTCGGTCATCAGCGACGGGGCGCCCTTGATCATCAGGTCGTACTCGCGGCCACCCTCGCTGTAGGTCGAGACATCGCGGCCACCGAGCATCATTTCCACGTCCATCGCCACACTGCTGAGCGTCAGGCCGTGCTGGGCCAGACGGTGGCGGTCCATCTGAATGCCCAGTTCCGGCACGCCTTCGGTATAGTCGAGGCGCGCCATCTGGACCAGGTGCGGCATGCTGTAGAGCTGCCCCAGCAGCGAATCGGCGGTTTTTTTCAACTGCGCCAGGTCCTCGCCGGTCACCTCCAGCGTGAACTCCTTGTCGCGGATCATGAAGATCGAGGAGCGCATCGCATAGAAAAACTGAAAGCCGGGGATCTGGAAACCGATTTTCTGCACCTGCTGCGTGATGTCCTGCAGGTTGGTCTCATTGCTCAGCTCGCGCTTGACGACCAGGCCCGCGCCGGTAATGAACGGCGAAGCGGACACGGCGAAGCAGTCCGACACCCGCGGTTCGGCGGCGGCGAAGTCCTCGATCGGCTTAAGGGCGGCTAAAGAGACTTCGTTGCGCTGGCCGACCACCGGCTGGGCGACGCAGAAGATGAACTCCCGCGTGCCGTTGGGCAGGTAGTTCGCCGACGGCAAGAGCAGCATCGAGACCGCGAAGATCCCGAAGACGCAGGCCAGGAACACCAGCCGCCAGAGCGTCGTGCCGTGGCCCCGCCCGCTGCAGGACCAGTCCAGGAACCGGTGGTAGGTCGCCTCGAAGGCGCGCCCCACCCACTGCAGCTCGATCACCGACAGCAGCCGGTCCAACTCGGGCTTGTTCTCGGCGATCTCCGCGCGGAGGTTTTTCGTCCGCATCAGCATCGCGCCGAGGCTCGGGACCAGGGTGTTGGCCGCCACCAGGGACATCAGCACGGCGCAGACCACCGCGATCGCGATGTCCTTGAACAGCAGGCCCGCCTCGGTCGTATTCAGCACCACCGGAATGAAGACCGCCACCGTGGTCATCGTCGAGGCGAAAATCGCCCCGGAGATCTCGGTGATCGCATCGAACGCCGCCTTGACGGGAGTCTTGCCCAGCTCCCGCATGTGGCGGTCGATGTTCTCCAATACAACGATGGCGTTGTCCACGACTATGCCGACCGAGAAGGCGATCCCCGCCAGGCTGATGATGTTGATCGTGCGGCCCATCCCGAGCAGGATGATGAACACGGTGATCAGCGATACCGGAATCGTCACCAGCACGATGATGATCGGCCGGCCGGCCCTGAGGAACAGCGCCAGCACAAGTGCCGCCAGGATCGCGCCGATGAACACGTTGTTGCGGACCAGGTTGATCGCGTCGAGCACGTAATGCAGCTCGGAGAAGGCCTCGTTGAGCTGCATGTCCACGCCGCTGGCCGCGAAGCGTTCGTTGAACAGGGCCAGTTCCGCCTGGATCGCCTTGATCGTCGTCACGGTGTTGGCGTCGCTTTGGCGGTTGACGCCCATCGCCAGGGACTCGACGCCGTTCATGTGCACATAGCCGATGCGCCGGTCGCGCCCGTCCTGGACCGTCGCCACGTCCGCGACGGTGATCGTGCCCGTCGGCCCGTGCCGGATGACGGTCGCCAGCACGTCGTCCAACGACTCGTATTTGCCCAGCGTCCGCACCATGAACTGCCGGTCGCCTTCCTCGAGATAACCGCCGCGGGCGTTGAGATTCTCCGCCGCGATCACGCCGGCCAGCTGGCTGAAGCTGACATGGTGCTGGGCCATTTTGTCCGGGTCGGGCTGCACGAGGATCTTGCGCTCGACGCCACCGAAGAACTGCACGTTGCCCACGCCCTCGACGCGCATCAGCGCGGGCTGGACAACCTCGTCGATCATGTCGTGCTTGACATTCAGGCTGGCCGTGCCGTCGACGCTGATCCACATGATCATTTCGTGCTCGTCGCCGGTGACCAGGCTGACCTCGGGCTCCATCGCCAGTTCGGGCAGATCGGTCACGCGCTTGAGCGCCTGCACGGTGTCGATCAGCGCCTTGTTCTTGTCCGCGCTGTCGATGAACACCAGGCGGATTTCGCTGATGCCCTCCTGTGACGTGCTGACGACGCGCTCCAGGTCGTTGATCGAGAAGACTTCCTCCTCGATCTTGTTGGTGATCTGGTCCTCGACCTCCAGCGGCCCCGCGCCCCAGTAGAACGTGCGGATGCTGATCTCGGGCGGCTCGATCGAGGGCTTCAGCTGGATCGGGATCGTCATCAGCGCGATCAGGCCGAACATCACGGCAATCGCCATGCCGACGAAGACGGCATACGGATTGTTAATGGCTGCCTTGATCATTATTCACCGCCGCCCTCAACGGCTCCAGAGTCCTCCGGCATTGCCTGTTCCGGGGGCGCGCCTTGCCCCTCGGCTCCGGCCGGGACAGCTTCGCCCGACGGTGCTCCGGTTGGAGCGCCCGCGCCCGCCGGTGGGCCGCCTGCGTTCTCCCCGCCCATCAGATTGGTCGGAATGATCGAAGCGCCCTGGTACAGGTTCTCATTACCGCGGGAGACCACCATCATGCCCGGCTGCAACGCGTCCGCGGAGACAACCACCAAGTCGCCGTAGGCCGCGCCCAGCTCGACCAGCACCATGTTGACGGTCGGCAACGGCGGCATGCCCTCCATCGGCGGCTCGGCGTTCGGATCGGGCGGTTGCATCACGTAGACCACGGTGCCGAGATTAGTCAGGACCGTGGCGTCGCGCGGGATCATCGGTGTCGGCACCGGCTCGGTGGTCAGCAGCCGGCCGTAGGCCACCATGCCCGGCAGGGGCCGCGCGTCGTTGATCGCCACGCGCACCGGGAACTGCCGCGTGGTCTCATCGGCCGCCGCGGAAACCGACAGCACGGTGCCGTCGATCAAGACATCCGGCAGGGCATCGAACCGCAGTTCGACCACGTCACCGGCCTGGACCGCCTGGACATCCGTTTCCGGCAGATTGAACCAGGCCTCGCCGGGCTCCAGGGCCACGACTTCAGCCACCGGACTCCCCGGTCCGACGAAACTGCCCTCCTCGACAAACAGCGCGGTTACGGTCGCGTTGAAGGCCGGACGGATCGCCGTCTTGGCCAGGTTGTTGGCCGCGTAGTCCACCTGGCTCTGGGCCAACTGGACGGCCGCCCGCGCCGAGGCCAGTTCTTCCTCGCGGACGCCTTCGAGTACCTGGTCCAGCCGCTCGCGCTGGGCATCCAGGGCCGCCTTGGCGCTGTCCGCCTGGGTCTGGGCCGCGATCAGCACGGTTTCCGATACCACGCCCTGATTGAACAACTCCTGCTGGCGCTTGAGGTTGTCGAGTGCCTGCTCGTATTGCGCCTGGGCGGCTTCGACCTGGGCGCGCTGCGCCGCCACTTCCTGCGGGCGCGCGCCGTTTTCCGCCATCTTGAGGCCTTCTTTCGCCTGCGCCAGGCCCGCTTCGGCCTGGGCGAGCTGCGTCTGGTAATCCGTCGGGTTGATCTGGACCAGAGCGCCGTCGGCCAGGTGGTGGGCCTCGCCGACCCGATGGGCGATCCGCGTCACGCGGCCGCCGACCTCGGCGCTGAGTGTGGCCCGCTGCGTGGCCCGAACCTCGCCGACCAGCTCGATGGCCGGCGCGTAATCGATCAGCTGGACCGGAGCAACGATCGTCGCCGTCGGCGGCATCTGGAAGCCACCGCCGCCTTGCCCACCTTGGTTTTTCGTGCAAGCCGCCAGCAAACCGACAAGCAAAGCCAGCGTAATCGCCACAAACAGAATCCGCATGTAATTCCTCCAGCAACGCGGTCTGATCCCGGTTCAACCCGGGCTGCCCGCCGCATGCTAAGCCCTGAACGATACCAGAATCTATACGCCGTTTCCAGCTTTAGCCGATATCGACATATGTTGAGAATCAATATGAAAAATAGCGGCAGGACCGAACGGATCGATCCTGCCGCTGCATTCCTCGCGGAATGGTCCAACTGGCTAACTAGTTGTAAATGCAGTATCGCAGCGTCTCGTTCTCCACGTCGTAATAACTGATCGCGGGACGCCAGACATCTTCTTCTACCTCGATCATGATGATTGAAGTGTATTGGCCGCGGTTGCTCAGGCGCGGATCGGCATCCTTGAGCGGCACGTCGTCCCAGCCGGAACCGTTGATGTTATCAGCCTTGGCGACCTTCAGGCGCCCGGCCTCGGTATCGTCGATGAACTCGAAGAAACTCACCCACGGCACGCTGCCGGCCAGCTCGGCCACCGCCATCGCCGGGAACTTGCCCTGGCCCAGGACAATGCTGGACGCGGGCCAGTCGGCGCCGTTGTCCGCGCTGGCGCGGATATACTCGACGTTGCGGTTGTCGTCATCAATCCGTTGGTGGAAGACCAGGGCCGGACGGCCGTTGACCATCATCAACTGGATACTCTGCACAACCAAGACGTTTGTATCAACATCGATGGGAGCGGCCCAGCTGCTGCCGGTCGAATTCGAGGCCCGCGTGTAAGTCAGGTCATTGCTGTCGACGTCGCGATAGGCAATCGCTGGGTAGCCGGAGACGCTGCACAACGAAGTGTACTCGTGGCCTTCGACGCCATTGGCGTTGTCCACCAGGACCGGCGAGCCAGTCCAGAAATCGCCGTTGGAGTCGTCAGCGCGGAAGTACATCACATCGCCGTCGTCCACGTAGGAAATCGCGGGCCGGAAGTCGATGAAAGCCATCGAGATGTAGCCCTCGACAGAACCGGTATCGACGATTTCCATCGCGTCGTTCTCGGCGTCCCAGACATCGCCGTTGTCGTCCTGGGCGCGGATGTACCAGATGGAGTCGTTGACCGCGTCGTAATAGGCGATCGCCGGCCGGTCGTCGTTACCTACTTGCAGCAAGCAGCAGTATTGGCCTACATCCACCGGCGTGCCATCGCCGTAGTCGTCATCCTCATGCACCACAATCGGGTCATCCCAATCGGAGTCTTGGTATGGCACTGGCGTCTTGGCGCGGACGTACATCAGGCGGTGGTTGGTGTTGTCGTAGTAGGCGATCGCCGGATTGTCATTGACCAGATGCATCGAACTCCAACGTCCGACGTCATCGCCGCCACCGTTGTCCACCAGACAGCGCCGCCAGCCGTGGAACTCGATCGGATAGGTTCCGGGATTATTGTCGGGTTCATCGACGACACCTGTGTCGCCAATCAGGCCGTCGGTGTCCGTAACGGTTAGCGTAATCTGCCGCGTCCAGGTATCGATCAACGGGCTGTCATGCGTGATGTTCCCCTCGGAGTAGCTGTGCCGGATGATCGGAGTGAAGCCCATTTCACTGGGGTCCAGGGCCTGTACATTGCCGTCGCCCCAGTCGATCGAGTATGCGACGATGCCGCCGCCCTGCGGAGTATCGGGCTCGGTATCGTCCAGGTTGTCGTGGCTGGCCGAGAAGTCCATCTCAATCACGAAGTACGGCAGGCCGTCCGGTTCACTGAGATGCTCGGCATCGTAATCCGGATTAATGCCGTCGGGATCGTAGTCCAAATCGAACTCCGCCACCGGATCGTAGCCCAATACGGTGATCGCCAGCGTCGCCGTATCGGTCAAGCCGTCATCATCGGTAACCCGCAGTGTCACATTGAAGGGCTGCTCATCGCCGTTGGCATCAACGTTTAGGTGCTCACGGCCGTACCTGGTATATGGCGTATTGTCACCATAAGCGTAGGCCTCGGTCAGCGGATCGCCTGGATCGCCCTCGTTGAAAATCCCATCGGCATCGTAATCCCATTCGTAGAGCTCGATCGTTCCGTCCGGATCCGCGCTGTCCGTGGCATCGAAGTGGATCAAGAAGTCGTCATAATGGCCTTCCGTCGAATCCGGCGAGGTCAGGACCGCATTCGGAGCGGCGTTCACTCTGACGGTCCGGTTGAACACATCGGTCGCATCCCAGTTATCCGTAACCCGCACGCCTACGGCGTACTCGCCCGGCGAGCTGTAGACGTGTGTAGCGAAACCATCGTTGTCATCATCGTCCTGCCATCCGGCCCCTTCGCCGAAATCAAACTCGAACAACGTGATTGCACCGGGCGGGGGCTCGACGTCGGAGCTGGTACGTGCATCAAAGGTAACCGTCAACGGAGCCAAACCTTCGTTCGGGTCTATATATAACAAGGCGTCCGGCAGCTGGTTAAGCACTATGTCGTTGACGGTTGAGCCGTCGACCGGATGCAGCCATTCCACCGGTGCCGGGTCGCTCTCCCCGTCGCGGTCATCAACGACGATCACCGTGGCGTGATAGATGCCGTAAGCGCTGTAGACGTGCTGCGGCGAATTGTCGCCCTGCGCTGCCGCCTCGCTGTTGGCATCACCCACGTCGCCTTCGTTATACGTGCCGTTGCCGTCGAAGTCCCACCAATAATCGACGATCGTTCCATCCGGATCACTGCTGCCCGTGGCATCGAAGAACACCGTCAACTGATCCGCGCCCAGCGTCGGCGTGGCATCCAGGACCGCATCGGGCAGCTGGTTGACCGGCGAGGTGAAGTAGCGGGTCGTCGCCGGGTCGTTGTCCACGCCCTGGTAGGTCGCGGTAACGACAAAGCCGCCTTCGAAGGGCTTACTGACGGTCAGCTGGTTGGCCGCCCAGGTGCCGGCTGCGGCTGGCGTCACGATCCACACGGTGTCCACGCTGGTCTCTACAGCGCCATCGACTGGGTGGTTCAGCCCGAACGTATAAGTTGCACCTGGATTGGCCACGGCCGGTGCATTCGGATCATCCGCGCCCGTGAACTCAATCTGCGCGGCATCCGCGGCACCGACCGCGATCACGATCGGGTCCTCGTCGCCCGGCGCGTCCGCGTCCGGGAACATGAAGACATTGCCATCGTCGTCGGTTACATAGACAATGGGCTCGAACTCCACGGTCGTGGCACCGCTGTTCGTATAAGTAAAGGCCTGGACCTCGTCGCCGGCGACCGGGCTGTTCACCTCGAAATCGACTGTGCCGTCAGCATCCCAGTCCCACTCATACTTGACGGCATCGGTCGACAGGTTGTCGGTATTCAGCGTGAAAGTAACTTCAACAGCGCCTGTGCCCGTCAGCGGGGTCGCCGTCAGGCTGATCGGATTGTAGATCGGGTAGGAGCCGGTGAACGTATCGTTACTGTGTTCACCCACCGCCCGCACGATCACGTTATAAGTGCCGGGCTGCGGCCAGTTCGACGGTTGCGTCGCGCCGCCATCAGTGATGTCGTATGTGCCATCAGCATCCGTGTCCCAGTCATACGAGGCAATCGCGCTGGTGATGTGCTCATCACTGGCCGAGGCATCCAATGTGCCGCTGAAGGGGGCGTATTGATGCTCCGCGCCGTTCGGGTCCGGCGTGCAGACCAGGTCGGCGGTAGTCTCGTAGACCGGATCGTAAGCGATCGTGTGCGCCGCCGTCGACTCCGCGCCGGGTTCATCCGTCACCGTGATCGTCGTGCTGCCGGAGACGGCGGCGGTATTGTCCAACCTCGTAAAGGTGAACAGCGCCGTGTCGTAATCGTAAGTCAGGTTGACACTGCTCGGCGCGACGCTGAATCCGCTGACGTCCGTCACCGAGACCGTCAGGTCATCCTGGTCGGAGTCGCTGACCGAGACCGCCAGGATCACGTCGCCGTTGGTCGCTTGGCTCGAGGTATGGTCCACGATCACCGGCGTATGGTTCAGCGCCGTCACGGTGATCAGCTGGGTGGCCGTCGCCGTATGGCCGGCGCTGTCGACGACGCTGATCGTCGTCGTCCCCGAACCGCCGACGAGGTCGTCGTCGGCACTCCAGGTGAACACCGCGCTGCCGGAGGTCGCGCTGGTTTCGCGCGCCGAAACCGTCCGTGTCGACGGGGTCACACTCAAGCCGGCGACCGCGCTGACCGACACCTGCAGCGTCTGGTTGTCGCGCGGATGCGTGACATTGACCGTCAGCGTGGCCGTGTCGATATCGAACGGGTGGCTGGTGATGCTGGGAACGGCCGTCGGGCCGGCATCACCCGCACCGCCGCAACCCAGTTGAATCGCCATCAGCAATAGCGCCGCCAATACAAAAAAGCACTGGCGTGCCAAGCACCTAACTGTGGTAAACATAAATGCCCCTCTTCGAGTATAGTCAGACATAGCTGCGAAAACCAGTTCTGATTTGTTCCCTACGGCTGCTGGTCTCCGCTGGTTAACGGCGACCATTATATAGAAAGCCAATCTTGCCAGTCAAACCTTTGGGAATCCTCTCACGTTTTTTTAACGAACCTTAATCCAAGAATCTGAGACTAAGCCGCCAAGAATTCACTGGTCATCAAGGATTTCCCGGCAGGCTCGTATCTGGCCTCCCTGCCGTAATTCCTACCCCCGGTCCTGGCTGGCCGAGTGAAATCGATAATATGCATATAAATGCCCGGTAAACTCCCGGCCCAATGTAAAGGATATACGGCATCTGATATGATTAGGCAAAGAGCAACGCATGAAAGCCAATGCGGACACGGGGAGGCTGGCGGAGTCTTCGGGTTTCACGCCGATGCGCGGCCGAGCGCGCGAACTTACGGACACCTTGGAGCTGACTTCGCGCTGGTTGGCGGAAGGCGCCGCGCCGGCCACCGACCCACCTGCGCGCCGCGGCGTGAACGTGCTGGAAATCACCGGCCAGCCCGGCACCGGCAAAACGCGCTTCGCGCTGGAGCTGCAGCGCCGCCTGCGGCAGCAGGTAAGCCTTACGGTGATCCAATTCAAGTGCCGCCAGCCGGCGCAGATCGCCGACCTGGCCGCCGCCGTCATCGCCGTCACGCGGGACGCCATCGGCAAGACCGGCGCGGACTGGCGCGTGTTATGCGCGGAACAGGCCGTGGTCCTGGGTGGCGAATATGCGGAGCGCCTGGTCAACCTCGATCATGTATATGCGCAGTTGGCTGGCCAGACGGATGCGGAGCCCGAGCCGGATACCTCCGCCGGACGCAGCGAGCAATCGTTGCTGGCAGTCCTGCGCGGTTGCCTGGAACTGGTGGCGCTGGCCACAGGTTGCACCCCGCTGCTGTTCATCGATGATTTTCAATGGGTCGGCTCGCTCAAAACCTTGCTCGCATCCCTATTCGACGGGCTGCGCCTGCCCGGTCGCCCGCTCATCATCTGCGCCTACCGCACCGGACATCCCGGCCTCGCCGAGCTGCTGGACGCGCAAGAGTTGCACCGCCTGGAACTCGCCTATGTCTCGGGCGCGGCCGGCCGGCAGATCATCCAGGATGTGCTGAAGACGCTCGACTACGAGGACGACTGCGCCTGGGCCCTGCCGCCGGCTAAAGACGGCCTGCCGCTGTATTACCAGCAGCACGGCGGACTGATCGCCGAGGCGGACGCCGCGGTGGTCAAAGGCCACCTGGCCGAGATCGGCCGCGCGGCCCGGGCCGGTGGGGACGAATCGCGCGCGGTGATCCTGCGGCGTTATGAAAACCTGCCCGCCGCCGACCAGGCCTGGCTGCAGCTGTGCGCCGTCGCCGGCCACGACCTGCCCGTCGCGGCCCTGAAATCGCTCTACCAACTGGAATTGCCCGCTGTGGCCCTGCAATCGATCTATCACCTGGAATTGCCTGCCCCGGACACCTCGTTGGGTCCGGCGGCGGCGGCAATGCTGGGCGGCGTAGCATTCCGAGCGCTGGAGGCGTTCCAGCACGACGCGGCCCTGGAAGCCGTCTATGCGACGATTCCGGGCGACACCCGCCGCCGCCTGCACGAGCTGGTGGCGGCCGAACTCGGTGCGCGCCTGAAGCCGGGCTCGCTGGACGAGATCAACATGCTGCCGATGCTCTGCCGGCACCTGGAAAGCGCTGGCCTGACCGAAGCGCTGCACCGGCGCTGCTGCGAGCTGCTTACGCTGATGGCGCAGACGGGCAAGCTGGAGACCTGGGACGAGTGGCACGCCCGTGCCGAAGCGTGCGGCGCCGGCCCCAGCCCGTACCTGCGCCGCGCCGATGCGCATCGCCAGCGGAACCAGCTCGACCTGGCGGCCTTCCGCGCCTGCCTGGCGCAAGCCCTGGAGCTCTGCGCGCCGGACCAACATGACGAGCTGGCCGGGCGGCTGCACGGCGAGATCGCCTCATGCTACATGCAGGAAGGTGCCAACGAGGATGCCGAGCGGCACTTCGAGCAGTCGATCGCGCTGTTGCGCCGGGCGCAGGCGGAGCGCTGTCTCGCCATGACGCTGGCCAACGTCGGGATCATGCTGCACCGCCAGGGCCGTCACGCCGATGCCCGTCGCTGCTATGAGGAAGCGCTGGCGCTGACGCGGCGGACCGGCGACAACCATACGCAGGCGGCGGTGCTGGGCTATCTGGCGACCTTGTTCATGGACCTGGCCGACCTGGAGGCGGCGCGCCAGCATTACGAGCAATCGCTGGCCTGGTTCGAGCGCTTCGGCGATCTGGTGCGCATCGCTACCACGTTGTCTGATTTGGGAACAGTCTATCGGGAGCTGGAAAAACACGGGCCGGCGCTGGAGTATTACTCGCGCGCGGCTCGGATCCAGGAGGCGCTTAACGAACAAATCGACTTATCCGTAACGATGGTGAATACGGCCCGTCTGCTGCGCAACATGGGCGAGCTGGAGCAATCCGTCGAGAAGGCCCGGGTGGCGATCGCCTTGGCCGAAGCCACCGGCTGCGCGCCGGTCGAAGGCATGGGCCTGATGGAACTGGGCGAGACACTGCGCGTCCAGGGCGAGTTGTCCGAGGCTCTGGAGGTTCTGAACAAGGCACATCCGATCCTGTTGGAAGCCGGCTTTGACACCTTCGCCGCCGTCTGCGACTGCTTCCTGGCGAAGACCTATGCGCAGACGGGTGATCAGGAGAAAGCCCGCGAACACGCCACCGCAGCCAAGGACGCCTATGTTCAAGCAGGCTCCCCGCGGGATCTGGACTTGTATCCGGAGGTGTTGGAAATATCTAACTTTTAATCACAGGCGTTTTCTACGTCGAGATTATACGTAGCCTTTCTTTTATCTAGATGTTATCTTGAGATTTTGGAGCAATACTATTATCGTTTTAACTTGGTTTATAGACGGAGGTACTAATTATGGCTTCGAGCAGCGTAGTTCTAGGTAATACTGAAGCATTTAAACCATATATTCCTGATAACGAGTTTGAACTCAAACCAGTCATATATTCAGAAGACAAATCCTGTTGGCTGTCTTTTGTTTGCCGCTACAAAACGGACCCTTCACACAATGTCTGGGTTTTCAATTCCACAGATAAGTCCTACGCCACAGTCGATAGGTTAGTTAATAATATTTATATCGTCAGTGTAAAATTACTATCTACAAACAGTAGCGATACCTTATTATCGGAATTAAGGACTAAAACTGTTGGTGGTTTAAACAAGAACATGGTCCATCGTGGGTTTGTCATTATTCTTAATGAGAAGCTTGATCCCCGTAATCTTCTCGCGCCAAAATCGGGTATCCAAGTCAGGTTGGACACTATTGAACTAACGCTATTAGGCAAACCTGATCCATTTGGCACATTGCATCCCATTAATATCAAAACTGATCCATATAAATTCACAACTGCACCACGCGAGAAAGAGCTCCCACCTTCACCTGATCCGATTGGAACCTGGGATTGGACTGTTCATTGGGTTCCCGTTGACGATAATTATGAAGAATCCCCTCATTGCGGCGTAACTTCTGTTACCGGTTCTGGCTCGACTTCATATTCTGCAGGTACACTCGGTAAATACCTGGCAAACACTAGCAGTAATCCCGCTATCAGTGATAATCCATGTACGTGTTCAGATGACACTGAAGGGGAATACATAAGAGAAGAAATCGAGTGGTCTAGGCAATAACGTTGCCATGGAGTCCAATTATGACTTATCGATTTTTATTTGCTATTCTCGGTCTATTCTCATCAGTTGCTCTGGCAACCGCCTCTGACACTCATTACGCATTTAGCGGCGGAAACTGCGCTTATTATGTATTTGACGCAAGTAGAATAGAAGCATGCAATAGTGGCTTGGACACTAAATACGTCAAAGATTTCTGTGACGAATTATTTCTCGGCAACTGGTCGACCGGCCCAAATGCTGAAACAATTAATACTATCTTAGCTGAAAATGAGCCATTTTTCCCAAATATCGCATCTCAATTATTGGGATTCAGTATTGACCTAGCTCAGGAGGGGACAATCTACAATATTGTATCATCCAATAGCGCTATTAGCGAGTTGATTCCGTTCATTGTTATACAAGGATACAATGGCAACAAGACCTTTCCAATTCAAACTAATGTTTTTTCAATTGACGCCCAAAGAGATTTAGATCTTACGTTTTTCGTCAGAAACGAGCTGTATGATTTATCCTTAGACAAAACTAATATGAATTCGACTGATACTAGCGTAAAGATATATAGTTATAATGAGTCATATGTATTGCCGCTCGATCTCGGCGTTGTTTCTTCAATGATTGGTATGAATTCGGAATTGCTTACATCTGAAAACACAGATGAATTGGAATATCCTCTAATTGCTATTCTGGATAGCGACTTCGATGAATCTGCTGAAGAGCTTCAAATCGAATATGAATCAATGTTTGTAGAAAAAGACCTTGTTAATACCATTTGTGGCGGAGTAGCTATTGAGAGAAAGTATGATGGTTCAGATTTAGATGAAGATAAACCAACCTACTTGCATGGTACTGTGGTTGCATATATAATCGCCCATGAAAGCTCCATCTTTAACACTTCAACACAAACATATACTTCTCCTCCTCTATTGCCAATTAAAATAACAAGTGATACATCCAGTTGTCTGGTACCTCATTTATTATCTGCAGGTATTTGTAAAGCTATCCAGTGGAAGAAAACCCATAATTTCAGAAATATGATAATCAACATTTCTGGATCAGATCCTAACGAGAACTATTTAATACATAAAGCCGTACAGCTTGCCGCCAAGGACAACCGATGCTTAGTATTTGCTTCTTCCGGTAACATTTGTAAAGATGAATCGAGGTATCTACTTCGCTATCCCGCTAGCTATGATGACGATCTTGTATTAAGCGTTAGTGGTCTAGTAAATAATGGCGACAAGTATACTCGTTGGCAGAATGCAAATTGTTGCTACCATGTCGATTTCGCTGCTCCCGTATTACCATCTATTACTAGTACAGAGAAAAGCCAAGATGGAGTTAGCTTCGCTGTGCCGCTTATCTCTGCGGCAGCTGCTGTGGTCTGGGCAAAGCATCCGGACTGGGACCGGCACAAAGTGGTTCAATGCCTGTGGGAAACCGGAGTTAGTGTGCCGGGATTTGATCATGATGTACGGCGAGTTTGCTTGGATGAAGCGCTGAAATGGGGAGAATCTCATTAGGTATAGTGACTTACAACATCGCGTATGGAGAAAAGCTACTACTAGCACGTACGAGGTAACGGTGAGTTAAGCCTACCATGCCAACCGAACACATACACATCATTGAGGACCAGGCGGATATTATCAACTTGGTCAAGTTCAATCTCGAGGCCGAGGGCTTTTCCGTCACCTCGTCGCGCGACGGGGCCGAGGGGCTCGACGCGGTGCGCCGCGCTCCGCCGGACCTGCTGATCCTCGACCTGGGCCTGCCCAGCCTGGACGGCTTTCACATTTGCCAACAGCTCAAGCAGGACGAGGCCACGCGCCAGGTGCCGATCCTGATCCTGACCGTCCGCGGCGGCGAGCCCGACATCGTCCAGGGCCTCCGGCTGGGCGCCGACGACTACGTCACCAAGCCGTTTCGCATCGGCGAGCTGATCGCCCGCGTCAAGGCCGTGCGCCGGCGCTATCGCGAGACCGCCGCGCGGGCCGAGCAACGCGTCATCGAGGCCGCGGGGGTGCGGATCGACCTCGACCGCTTTGAGGTGCTCGTCGACGGCGAGCCCGTCGTCTTCACGCCGACGGAGTTCCGCCTCCTGCAGACGCTGGCCGCCTTGCCCGGCCGCGTCTTCACGCGCGAGAACCTGATCGACACCGCCGTCGGCGACGACGTCTGCGTGATGGACCACAACATCGACGTGCACATCGGCAATATCCGCAAGAAACTCGGCGAGCGGCGCGAGTTGATCGAGACGGTCTGGGGGGTCGGCTATCGGTTTCGGGAGTGAACCGGGCGGTGCCGGGCCGAAGCGCGGGATCGCCGCGGCGGAATGGTTGGATAGCACCGAGGAGGGTTGGTAATGACTGACAAGCTGCAACCGGCGCTGGACCTGTTATTGGCGGAGCTGCCCCTGCCCGTCGTGGCGGTCGACGGCACGCTTACCATCCTGCTGGCGACCGCGCGCTTCTGGCAGGTCCAGCGGGCCCAGCCCGCGCCGGACGGCACGCCCCTGCTGAGCGCCGTACCCAAGCTGGAGGACACGGCGCTCTTGGCCGGCATCTCGCGCTGCCTCTGCGCCGCTGGCCGCGAGGTGATCGAGCCGACCCTCAGCAACAACTTCCTGCGCACCACGGTGATCGGCGCACCCTGGGGCGCGCTGGTGCTGTTCGAGGACCTGGCCGGACGGCTGGAGGAGGAGCAGATGCGCTGGGAGATCGTCGACGGGCTGGTCCATGCCCTGCAAACGCCGCTGACCTCGATCACCGGCTACGCCGAAACCCTGCTGCGCACGGAGTCGATCGGCACCGCGACCGCGCGCTCGTTCCTGGAGCGCATCCACGAGCAGTCCGGCCATCTGGTCAAGACGGTCACGGACCTGCTGTTCCTTTCGCGGCTCGAGCACCGCGATCCGGCACAGGAGCTGGCGCCGGTCGACATCCGCCGCGCCGCGCTGGAGGCCGCCAACGCGGTGACGCACGCCGCCGAGAAGCAGGGACTGGAACTCCTGCTGGAGATCGACCCGCAACCGGTGATGGTGCAAGGCGACCATCCGATGCTGGAGAGCGCGATCCTCAACCTGCTGGATAACGCCGTCAAGTACAGCCACTACGGCGGTCTGATCCGGCTGAGCTGCCAGGCGCAGGCCGGCCGGGCGTGGATCACGGTGGCCGACGACGGCATCGGCATGCCGGCGGACACCGCCGGGCGGATCTTCGAGCGGTTCTACCGCGGGCGGACGGCGCGCACCGGCGATTATCTCGGCGCCGGCCTGGGCCTGGCAATCGTCCACGAGGTCGTACGCGCCCATCGCGGCCAGGTGCGGGTCGACAGCGCGCCGGACCAGGGCAGCACGTTCACGATCGAACTGCCGCTGGCCAACGGCCGGCCGGCGTAAGCGCCCGGCCCGACCGCCGGCGGCTTGAGCGACGCCTGCCGACTTCTTGAGCCGCGCTTGAACAACATCGGGGACAGTCTACCTAGAGCCATTAGATGCATTCAGACTAATGGAAGGTGAGGTAACTAAATGCGGATCACTCTGCCACGCCGATCGACCATCCTCCTGCTGCTGGTTGGCGTCAGCCTGCTGGCCTGCCCGGGCACCGGACATCCCGCCAGCGCTGATGCCAATGACGCAATCAACATCACTACCGTACCGCCGTCGCCGGATGAAGCCGGTACCGATGCGGCGACGAATACGGGCGACCCGGGCGCGTCGGGCGCATCCAAGCTCATCGCCCAATGCCCGAACTTCCAGCCCAACTGCCCGCCCGGCGGCGCCGAAAACGCCGGCTACAGCCGGACGGACTATCTCGGTTTCTTTGAGCAGAAAGTACGCTTGTACTACTTCACCAATGTTGAAGAGCTGTTGTACGGGCTCAATCCCGGGATGGTCCAGATCAATTACACCGGCGCGCCGGAAACGCAAAGAGCGATCCAGCAGACGCTGATGGCGCAGGATCAGAAGCTGGAAGACGCCGAACAAGCCGAGTTACTGGCCAAAAACACTGTCGCCAAACTGGAAGGCGAGGCCGTCACCGCCCAGTCGGCGTACCTCACCGCGCAGCAGAACCATCTTGCCGCCCAGCAGCAGCCGGCCCTGGCCAGCGCCGATGACCCGCACCATGCCGCCGCGCAGGCACTGGTCGACCAGCGCCAAAAGGATGAGGATGCGGCCAAGACCGCATCCGAGCAGGCCGCGGCCAAGCTGAAGACCGCCCGTACCGCCTGGACCGATGCGGAAAAGTCACTGGAGCAAACGCGCCAGGACACGGAATTGCAGCGCCAGCTCAGTACGCTGGAATTCGCCGACCTGCGCGACCACGGGCCGGTATTCGCCTGCTTCGGCCGGGCCGACTGCAACGATCCGCTCCGGCGCGTCACCATCACCGGCTTGCCCGGCAGCAAGCAGCTGATCATCCGCGGGCTCGCTGACGACGTGCGCAAGGTAGTGCACCTGATCAAGACCATCGACGCGCCGGCCCCGCAGGCGCGCTTGACGCTGTGGACGCTGGAAATCAACGGCGACACCTCCGAGAAGGGCAATCGGCGCATGAACGAAGCCCTGATGGCAGTCGAGGAGGAATTCTCCGACTGCCGCGAGCAACTGGCCGCCGTGATTTCGATTCTCAAGGACGTCATCACCGAAAAGGTGTATGAAAAAACGGACGGAATGATTTCCTCGATCCGGCCCAATTACCCGCTGGAGCGCTTCCTCTTTTACGACTACGTCGTGTTGCATCGCCTCGGGTTCAATGTCGAGGAAGCCCTGCCGTTCGAGACATTGTTAAAACTCGGCTTGGAACCGGATCACAGCTCTATTCGGCGCAAGGCATTCGATGGACGAGCACACTATACACCACCGTTTGATCTCGATGCCGGGGCTTGGCGCTATTTCGTCTTCACACGCTACATCATTCCCGATCCGGCGGATATCTCGACGCTGGGCGAAGCGCTGGTGGTCCTGACGCTGGCTCGGGAGGAGTACCGGAATGAAGTCCTGGACGAATTCGAGTGCCGGCTGACCGCCCACCTGCGTAACCGTGAGCTACTGCCCGAGGGGATCGACTGCTTGCGCATGCACCGCCTGCGCCGGATCGTCAACGCCGATCTCTGCGATCCGAGTTGCGAGCGTCCCACCAAAAAAAAGGAATACGCCGGTCTTGGCCTCAATGGCAACCAGCAGCTGATAGTCAAGGCCCTGCAACGGTCCGCCCTGAAACGATATTTCCCCTTGTCGCAGATTCTGCAGGACGAGGCCGAGGACCAGGCTTATCGGATGTTTCTCTTGCTACTCCAGCAATGGAACACTCCAGGTATACCGGAGAGATGGGCAGACTGCCGTACCGGTAACCATCCCGAGGGCGATGACACCTGTAGCGCTGACACTCATTCCCCACCAACCCAAAACGAACCCGACGACGGCTATCAGCTGTGGAGCGAGGAGTTCCTGCCACTCCAACAACAACCCACAACTCCGCCCAAATCAAACCCGTCTACAGACCACGGAAATAATACAAGGGACTGGAATGGGCTGGCAACTTGTTACTTCGGAGTTCGCGGTGACGCGGAGCTCGATTACGAAGGAAAGGCCAGGGAGCTTGCCCGGCAACTGGTCAGCCTGCGCAACAACGACATGCTGTGGTTACGCATGCTGACCGAACAACTGGTGTCAGGCATCAAACCCGATACTGCTCAGAACGCTACCTCGCCCGTTGCCACCAACATGCGGCTGGCCCGGGATGCCGATGACATCACTCACCTTTACAACAGCGTCCAGGATTACTTGCGGAATGAAGACAATTTCTATGTCTGGCTGTACAAGGAGTTCGATCTGGCCCGGGCCACGGTCGAAGATTACCGAGATCAGCTCTTGAAGGACCAGCGATCCTTCTACGCTCCCGAGGAGACCGAGCCCGATATCGCTAAGGCGGATGCGCTCTTGAAGCAGCTCAACCAGGCGCTGGAAGACGAGATCGACGAGTACTTCGTGCATCCGATGCTGGAACGGCTGCGCCGGCGCGTCGCGGACATGAAGCTGGGCGTCGGGGTGATCGGACGGACCGGCCTGCTGGCCACCAACCGCATGCTGTCGCGCGTCGATCCACGCACCAGCGCGCAACTGGACATGGTCACGGAGGATAATTACCTGGAAGGCTTCAAGCAGGTGGTGGCGGTACTCAACGACGTCCAGACCCAGGGCGTCTATACCGGGCGCAACTTCGACCTGGCCAAGCAGCTGGCGAACTTCGCGGATACCGAGCACACCGAGATCTACGGCATCACCTCGGGCAGCCTGTTCCAGGTCACGCCGATCTTCGATCCCTCCGGTGAAGCCCTGCGCTTCAAGCTGGATTACGACTACAGCACGCGGATCACCGAACCCGACGGCTCGACCGGCGGCCCGCAGGCCAGCCTGCCCCGCGTCGAGAAGCACAGCGTCAACATCGAGATCCAGCTGAACAACTTCGAGATCCGCGAGGGTTCGCGCATCGAGACCAATGCCGCACTCGGCATTCCCGAAAAACGCACCGGCGGCATTCCGTTCCTCAAGGAGGACCCGCTGTTCAAGGATATCCCGCTGATCGGCTACTTCACGCGCCGGCGCGGGCATGCGGCGATCGTGCAACAGAACCTGCTGTTCGCCCAGGCGGTGGTTTATCCGACGATCGGGGACATCGTCTACGCGATGACCACCCCCGTCCCGGACCTGATCGACCTGGTCAGCCAGGACGAAGAAATCTACCGCCCAACCTCTGCCACGCCTGGCGAGTACTTCGGCTATGTGCTGCAATGGAAGGCTGAATGGAAAAATAACAACACCCCTGCCACCGTCTATTGTCTGGATGAAACTGCCAGGCTGAAGCAATTGCCGTTCTTTTTCCAGGACTGCTCCCCAGCATTGCAGGAGGTACTGCCCGACCTGGCCAAGGCGCGGGCCGCGACCGATCCCGTCAGCGCGGTAATGGTTGCATTCAGTACGCGGGGACCGACCGAAGACTATGGGCTAGCCGTCGATCTGGAGTTGATCGGCGTGACCCGCATTCCCGTGCCCGGAGCCACGCCACTGCGGCAGCAGGTCGCTAAGCCCGACCCGGCGGACCTCAGTTTCCGCGCCTTCAACATCGACTACGACCAGAACCAGTCGCTGCAGATGCTGCTCATCGAGCAGGGCCTGGTCGGCTCGGCCAAGGACGACCAGGGAACCAAGGAACCCGGGGCGGTTAAGACCGGCAAAGGCAAGTAAGACGAAACAACGGAGGACGGCAATGAGTAACTACGCCATGAGAACCACGCTGATCGCAACCGCGATCCTGCTAACCGGCCAGCTACTGCTTGCTTCCAGCTGCAGTGCCGCGTTGGCAATCTGGGCCATCGATGAGCTGCGGGAGACGTCGCGCGTGACCTGGACGGGCACCGTGACCGACGGCCGAATCGGCAGCGTCGAGCAAAAACTGCAGCAGGCCCAGGTGACGCTGGTTTACGCAACCACAATCGAACAAGAGACCCCGCGCGAGTTCAGCGCCTTTACCGATGAAGACGGTAAGTTCAGCCTGACCTTCGACTGGCAGGCCGACACTAAGTGCTCGGTGGCAATCCGCTACGATCAGCAGGTCGCCTGGCCGGCGGATTACTACGAGGTGTACCAGCCGAAATCGGATCGTCAACTCGAGCTCTCGTTCGAACCGTTCGCGGTCGGCGACAGCCCGTTCGTGGACATCCAGGGCACGCTCACGAACGACGCGGTACCACCGGTGGCCTTGGCCGATGTGACCGTGCTCGTCCACTACGCGATCGAGCTGGAGCATGTCAGCCTAGCCTTTGGCGATCTCAGCGACGAGTTCGGCAAGTACTCGGTTCGTGCGCCTTTCAATCGCTCTGCCCTCTATTCGATCCAGCTGATCCGCCACGGCCGGGCCGTCGAACCGCAACAGCCGGAAGACCTGACCACCATCATTCGGGGTCACATGACGGACAATGGCTTGGGTGAGGATTTCGCATGTCCGCTCGACCTGGAATACGTCGAGGACACCGAGCCGCTGGCGGATACCCTAATCTGGAACGGTTGCGTGGAGGATCAAGCCCACTTAGCGCTGGGCGGAGCGATCATCGTGGTGACGATGGAAGCCAATCCCAGCGACGGCACGCCGCTGTTGAAGCAATTCGCGGCGGAAGCCAAGGAGAATGGCGACTACACCATCAGCATGGACTGGCTGCCCATCGCGCTGTACTCTGTCATGGTCATCCACGACGGCCAGGCCTACGAGCCGGCGGATCTGCAGCGGCTGCTGCCGCAGGTGGGCGTGTGGAACGAATCCGAGCCGAATGAGTTGACTGAATCCCGTGACTTGCTGATCGATACCGAGGACAGCGACGCTGACGGCGATGGTGGAGGTAACAGCGGCGAGAATGATTCCGCATCGACCTGATATCGCCGGCGCCCGGCAAGTTACAGCTTCGACTAAGCCGGTTGTGCCTGCTGATGCCGGTGCCGCATCCAGGAGTCGTACCAGTTCATCACCTCGCGATCCGTCATCACTTCGTAGTCCTGATGCTTGACATCAAAGGTGTAATAAGCCGGATCGACCAGCACCAACCGCCGCACGCCTTGGTCGTCGTTCATCACGATCCCGGCGCAGGCATGGTTGACTTCGTTACCTTGATAGTCGACGTCAACGGAATACGTCCGCATGTTCACCAGCCCGATGGCGCGGGCCATCACGATAAAGGCCCAGGCCAGCTCGATGCAGACGCCGGTCCGCGTCTGGTAAACATCGGCGGCATCGTGATAGCCCTCCTCTTGGTACGTGTACTCATGGTCGTAGCTGAAGTTATCCTGGAAGGTCTTGAACAGCGCCCGGCAACGCTCCCAGTCACCGTTGACGCCCTCAACCGCCTGTTGCGCCAACTCCAGCATCTCCGCGGTCACGGTGTACGGGCAATAGGTATCCGCGCTGAGCAGCACCAGTTGCAGGCCTTGCTGCCGGAGTTTGCCGACCATCTCGCCCAGGTCCAGCTGCGTGATGTCGTAGAACTCGTCGTAGCCCGGCAGCTTGATGCCCGTGCCGTCGTCGTGATAGTGGATCGCCGGATGGCATTCGCTGCCGAGGTAGTTGATCGCGCCGCTGGCCAGCATCGCATTGCTCAGCGGCCGCAGCGCCCGGATTCCGTCGATGCCGCCAACGTACTTGAACCGGTAGAGGAGCATCAGATACGGGCTGCGGCAGCGCTCGAAGGCCATCTCGTTTTGCAGATAGCCGGCGCGCCGGTTCATCTCGACGATGATGGCCTGGGCCAATTCCTGGTCCGTGATCGGCGTCGCGGCATCGTCCTTGACCGGGCTGTTGAGCATGGTGTTGAGCAACTGCTGGTCGATCTGCTCCTGGCTGGGGTACAGGCAGATCAACCTCGGCGGCCGGTTCGCGGACTCATCGCGGACGCTGACCAGTTCCTCGGAGCGCATCCGCAGCAGACTGGAAAAACCCGCCGGGTTGTTCTCGTACTGCCGGCTGATGGCGTCAATCAGCTTGAGTTGCTCGCAGATGGGCTGGAAGATGTTGCCGGAGTGGGTCAGGAAGCCGCGGATGCTGACCAGCGCCTTGGTCTGGTCAGTCTTGGTGGCCAGCGAAACGAAATCCGGCTGGATGATCCCCTTCACCGTGTCGATCAGGTTGCGCCGGAACAGCGCCTGCTCGGCGGGATCCTTCAGTAGCTCGTAATCAAAGGGCGTAATATCCGGCGGACACTGTGCCTGGGTCTGAATGATGAACCGCACGAGCTGGCCGATCTCCGGATCGGGCAGCAGCACGATGAGGTAGTTGCGATCGAGAAGCGCATTCAGCAGCAGGCCACTGCTGGCTTGGTCCTGCAGGGCGCGCTCATTGAGATCGGCCAGCTTGGTGCCCGGCGGCAGGCCCATCAGCGCAATGACAATGGCCTCCTCGTCGAGGAAGTCGAATTCGACCCGCTCGTGCTGCCGGTCGAGCCAGCGGCGCACGGCCTTGGACAAGCTGACATCGTACAGCTGCTTGATGTGATGGAAGTTGTCGCCGGCCTGGGCTTCCTGTTCCAGCTTGATGATCACGCGGTAGAAACCCTTGATCATCTGGTCGAGCAGGCTCTCCACCTCGCGCGTGGTTTTCGCGCACTCGTCCAGGCTGCGCTTGATCGACGCCAGGAAGTCCGGCGGGTATTTTTCCGCCAGCTTGGCATACTCGCGCAGGGCCTGCAGCCGCGTCAGGTGGTCCCCCACCTGCCCGCTCAACTGCACCAGCTCGTCGGAGATCCGGTAGGCCGCGTTATACGCCAGCGAATAGACCAGGAAGGCCACGATGAACGCGATCAGCAGCACCACGGGAATGAAGGCCTGCTCGGGCGTGATCGAGCTGAACCCCAGGGCGCTCTTCAACATGTCCAGCACGACCTGGCCGGCCGGCTTGTACACGATCGGCAAAGCCAACACCAGCGCGAAAACGAAAAAGGCGATCAGACGGGCGGTCTGCACTACGCGGTTGATCGCGGCTTTGGCGACGCCGTATTGATTGAGTGCGCCTTGATAGCCGCTCTGCTCGCTGTCGATCGCCTGCTGAATCGCCTGGCGCTTCTCCTCGAACAGCTCGCGGATGTTGTCCAGCAGCTCTTCCTCGGACGGCGGATCATGCTCGTTGCCGCAGAAGACGTATTTGACATACGCCAGCACGGACTTCATCCTGAACAGCTTGGGATAGGGATCGACGAAAGCCTGCTCGGACCGGCGCGCCAACTCGTCGGTCAGATACTTGTCCAGGATCGAGGTCGCGCTGATACCGGCGACGGGATTCGGCTCAAGCTTCTCCAGTTCGGCCGCCCGCGACTGCACCTCGGACAGCCGCTGCCAGTCCCAGCCGCTGAACAGCCGCGTGCACCCCGTGGGCTGGGCGCTCTCCACCTGGCTCCTGAGCTCCACTGCGATCGAACCGCCCTGGCTGGCCGCATCCGCGGCGAAGTCCTTGTGCTCCGCCAGGCTACGGTCCTTGCGCCAGTGGTCAAAGCCGTGGTAGACCAGTTTCCGCGGCAGGCCCGGGTCATAGAGCTTCTTCTCGTCGGCGACGACGACCTGCTCCAGCCGTTCCAGCAGCTCGGGGCCTTTCCACGGCGACTCGGGCAGTGCCGACAGGCGCCTCATCTCGCTAACGTAACTGCCGAGCGCTTTCTCGATCTCCGCTTCGCGGCCGAGGTCCTCCAGCACCAGGCCCAGGCAGTCGACGCCATGCCGCGCCACGAAATAGCGCTTGATCTGATCGATCGGGATCTCGGCCTTGACGTAGCCGAAGTTGATGAAGCCGAAGCCGTCATACTCGGCCTCGCTCTTGATGACGGGCAGGTGGTTGAACAGCGATGAATAGGTGCAGTGGAAGATGAATTCCGCCGCCAAGCCCGCGGGATCCTCCTGCGAGTGCTGACCGGCCTGGTGGCCGGTATCACGCTCCTGCTGCACCAAGGGACAATGCAGCAAGACGCGGTTGAAGGGCAGGCTCTCGCGGTCGGGAAACTTCAACCGCATGCCGCCGATCGAGCGCAGGTAACGTTCGCGCGGCAGGTTGGTACCGAGTTCGGCCCAGCTGGAACCGTCCTCCTCGTCAGCCCCGGATGGCGTGGACTGCTGCGCGGAATCCGCGGCGGCCGCCTGAGCCTCGCGTTCGCGCTTCTCGCGGGCCGTCTCCTCCAACCGCGAGAATTCCTGCAACTCGTACAAGGCCAGGAAAGCATTCAGAGCGTTCTGGTTGTCGATGTTGTTGTCCAGGAAGGCGATCACGGTCAGCTCGAACCGCGCGAAATCCAGCGTGTGCCGGGCCTGGACATACGCGTCGACCACCAGCGCCGAGGCCAGCGGATCGCTGAGATCGGCCACGATGATCAGGTTCAGCGTGGAATCGTCGAAGTTTTGCGCCACCTGCCACGGAGTCAGGGGCTTCTTGATCATCGCCTTGTGCGTCGTCTCCAGGCAGCGCCGGAGCCGCGCCGCATACTGCTGCACGTTTTTCCAGAACCGCGCGTTCCAGAATTGGCGCTGCTGGGTCGATTGCGCATTGACGTTCAACGGTCCGTACCAGAGCTCCAGGTCCTCGGGCGTCGGTTCCTTGCTGTCGGGGCCCAGCAGGTCGAGCGCGAACATGTGCGGGTTGTCCTGGCTTAAGTCAACGGGCCCCGATTCCAGGACCTGGCGCGTGAAATCAGCAATCGAAGCGGGCCCGGCCGGCGTAGCGGCCGAAGGTTGGACCTCGGCCGGGGCTTCGCCCCCCGCGGCGCCAGTCAGATCGAACTCCGCCAACTCGCCGGCGGCCAGCTCAGGCGCAACAGCTGCCTGCGCTCGCGCCTCGCCGTAAACAGCCAGCGTGCTGACAATCGGGTAGTACTCGCCGCCTTCACCGGCCTGCGTGTCGTACCGCTCCTGCTCCAGCTCGGCGAACTTAGCGATGACTTGCCGGCCGTGCTCGCCCAAGCCCACGATAATCGTGGGATTGAGCCGGTGGCCTTGTACATCCAACAGCGGCGTGCGACCGGGGTTGATGTATTTAAACGTCAGTGCCTCGATTCGTTCGGCCAAGCTCTTTTCGCTGTCGATCAACCTGTCACTCATACCTTCCTCGCCCAATGCAACCGCCCGGCCTGCGGGAACCGCGGGCTTCCGCTTAAGAATCGCCGACTAGCAACTAACCTTCGATATCAATCTGATCAAGCTTGCAGAACTCGTGGATCAGCCGGCGCAGGATCGGCTTGCGTTGCTGCTTCGCCCTGTCATAGACATGCTGGAACAGGCGGCGGATTACGACTTCGCCGCCCAGCCGCTGAATGTGCAGCGCCAGGCCATGCGAACCCAGCAGCCACTTGAGGTAATCATCGGTGAAGTGCGTGTTCTGCTCGGTCAGCAGGTCCTTGAGCTTGTCGGATTCGAGTTGCCCGATCAAGCGGGCGCTCTTCAGTTCCCGCTCCTCGCGGCCGACCCCCGCCGCCTTGTACTTGGCGAACACCAGTGGCGACATCAGCGCCGGCGGCAGATCGCCGGATCCGTCGTCCCCCTCGGGCAGTTCGCCGATCGCGTCGAACTTGTCGCCTTCCACCAGGGCGCAGATCGCATTGGCTTGCTCCTGGATGTCCCAGCCCAGATATTCAATGTCCTCGAACAGCAGGCCGTAAAAGTAGTTGTTGTCCACGCCGGAGACCAGGTTCAGGGCCAGTGACCAGAAGAACGCCCGTTCGAGCGGGCTGTGCTTGCTCTGGCCGGGCTGCGAGATATCCTCCGTGGTCTTGAAGGACACCTCCTTGCCGAACACCCAGGACGTGGCGTCCAGAATCTGGGAGCTGCTCTTACGATGCCGGTAGGATTGCGCGTAGTTCTGGATCTCGCCGATCTCGTAAAGCGGGCAGAACATTTCCACGTGCAGCACGCTGCCAACTTCGGTGGCCGCGGGTTGCGGAACGCAGGTCAGGCTCGCGCCCAGGCCGATCGCGTTCAGCGCCGGCCGGAGTACATTGATCGTACTCGTCGGGGCAACCATGTAGTGGAAGGAAACCGGTGGGAAGTTGGCGTTGTAATGGCCCTCGTTGACATGCCACCAGGGCGTCACACAGGTGACGCATTCCTGGGCCAGTTGCCGCGTCAGGGCATCCGCCTGTTCATCGGGACCTATGTTGGGATCCTCGGGCATGAACTGCGGCGCCAGCACCTTGCCCAGATCCAGCTTACGGGCGTAGGCCTGGGCCTGCTCCTCGGCCAGATCGTCGATCTCATCGGCGAGGTTGCCGTCGGCCAGCAGGTTGGCCATCGTCTCGCCCTTGTCCTTGATCCGCTGCTGCAACAGCGAGGCGAATTCGGCCGGGCTCAGCGGCTCGTTGAGAATCACCGCCTCGGTCAGGCCGAGTCCGCTAATGATGTTGTAATCGAACAGCCCGTGGCTGCGCTTCATCCGCGTCCGCGCCGCATCCGCGTTCTGATCGCTGGCCTCCAGCAACGTGGTCACCTGGCTGAGCAGCACCTTGATCAGCTTGCTCCGCTCGTCGCAGAACTCCCCAATGCTGCGGTAAATATCGATGGCTTCGTTGTAACGCTGGCGCTCCAGCTCGATCCGCTTGCGCTTGTCGTACTCCGTCAGGATCGTCGTCACGTTGGATGTGGTATCAATCTTCTTCTTGTCGGCCCAGGGCTTAAAGAATTTCTTCGAATACTGCAGGAAGTCCTCCTGCAGGTCCGCGCGGGCCTCATTGACCAGCCGGTCCGCCTTGGCCGCCCGATCCTCCAGCGCCGCTTGCTCCTCCTGCATCATCCCCATCAAGCGTTGCGCGACATTCTTCAACTGGAGCGCCAGTTCATCCCGCTGCTTCAGCAGGAACTCGGTGCGCTCGCCCCCGATCTGGGGCGAGAGGAAGCTGTCCAGCTTCGCCAGCAGGCTGGCCTTCAGGCGCTGAGCGGTCTCGGCCAAGCCCGTGGCACCGGTCTCGTCCTTCTTGGCGGACTTATCGCCGTGCAAGGCGCGCGTCAAGCCCTCATCGATCTGGCCCTTGGCCTTTTCGACCTTGGAGACCAGGTTCGAGTTGGTCATCTCGTACGGCCGGCACGAATCCAGCAGCAGCTTGATTTCGACCAATGGGGCGGACTCCAGCGGATAGAGCGCATCCAACAACGGATTGCCGAGGTTCTCCTCGTCGATCATGTTGGTCTTGAAGAAGTCCCAGGCCAATGCGTTGACTTCCTCGCTGGGGGTATCCTCGCCCAGCAGCTCGTTGCGGATGTCCTGCAGGATCTGCGCCCTGCGCAGGTCGATGATCAGGTCCTGCGGAATCGACAACTCGGTCAGGCCCAACGTGCCGTACCGCCCGCTCCGGCCGTTCAGGCCGGTCCGCCAGTAGCCGCCGGTATTAGCCTCCAGGTCGGCGGTTCGCCCGAACAGGTCGGAGGCGATCTCGTAATGCGAGAACCGGTAACAGGCCTCGGCCGCCGTATCGTACAGGCGCGTCAGGTCGTCGAAGGTGCCCTGCTTCCGCGTATTGCCGGAAACGAGGAAAAACAGGAAATGCTGGTCGTCGACCGCCAGCGGCTCGCCGCTCTGCATCTCCGGCACCGGATACTCGCGGGGCAGGTGGCGGAACTGGAAATTGGCGTCGAGCTGCTCCGAGTTCTGGAAATACTCCAACTCGCGCAGCGCCACATAGGCATTGGCGCCCAGCGAGATCCGCGAACCCGGCGTGCCGCGGAAGTACCGGATGGCATCCGGCAGGAACAAGAACAGGCAGATGCGCGAGGCCGCACCGAAGCGGCGGTAAGCGAAGTTGGCGACATCCAGGAAGCTGGAACTGCCGGTACCGCCGACCAACGAGGCCGCGATGAAAATCAGCACCTCGCCGGGAATCGGTTCGCCCGGATTCACGGCGGTCAACGAACCCGCCAGCTGATCCATCCTGGTGTAGAACCGCGACGCGGCGCGCATGAAGCACAGCCGCCCCTTCTGGCGGATCGTGCCGGCCCCCTTGACCGAGGAGCCAAACCGGTAGTTCTGGGCAAACGGGGCCAGGGCCTCCCGGGGTACGCCGGCTTCCATCCCGTCCCGCGCCCGTTCGAGAAACTGGTCGAGATCCTCAAACGCACCGCTGATCTCCTCGGGCTCGTCGATCCCCAGCTGCGTTTCATCGCCGCTGGCCATCCGATATGTGACTTTGGGCACGCCTTCGGTGTCCGTATCGAAGTACAGAAACTTTAACCGTTCCGGAACAACGTTCTGCTCGCTGCGCATAAGGAAATTCCTCTTTAAGCGCAGACCGATCTCTTTACCTGTGCCACCCAAACCGATAAAAAGCGTCGGAATCATCTATTCCTCTCCCTACAGCTATGCTTAACACTCATTATACTACAGCCGCTATACCCGGCTGTAACCAGCTAAACCAATTGTCTTGCCATAATTTAGTGCTTCTTCGACACAACAATCTTTAGATCTAAAGCGTGTTGTAAAGCTTCATGTTCAATTCTGGAGCAGCGATCTCCAGGCCTTCCAGCGCATAGCAACTCTCCTGCGGCCAGAGCAGTTTTTCGTACCAGAGCTTGTCGGCCCGTCGGTCGGCTGGCAACTCCAGGCCGATTCCCGTTGAGGTTATGCCCACACGGTTATGGGCGTATTTGCGCAGCTTCAACTGCTGGTTATCGCCCAGAATACTCAGACGCTGATGATACTGGAAGAAGTGCTTGCGAATGCGCTTGTTCTCCGAGGTTATCACGACAGTTGCGGAATAATCGTTGATATCCATGTCAGTCTTATTAACCAACATCTTGAATCCAATGAATTTCGGATGTACGACTGCGAACAGGAAAAACAGCAGAATTACGCCACCGATGACGCAGAGCAAAATCATGCGGCAATGCCAAACGTGCCCCTGCTCAATGACGAACGACATACGCACCGGGTCAGTCAATTCCGGATCGCCGATTACCAATAATTGCTGTGGTTGCGCGGAATTAATTCGCGGTATGTTTATCACTGCGCTGAAGTGATTCGGATCGTTGCCGTCGGCGTTGACCTCGCCGCACAAGACCGACCGGCGCCGCAGTTGATGAACCAGACTCAGCTTGCTGAAGCGCAAGTTTGGATGAGGGGTATCCACGCGCGCGGAAACCGGCACCTCCAGCGGCCCCGGCGGGCGGAGCCCCAGGCAAAGCAACGCGGAGTCCAAGCGCCGCTCCCAATCCGTGGCCTGGGCATACTCGTCCTGCGCCAGGCCGGTGAACTTCAGGACGAAGCCGTCCGGCGGCTGCTCCACGACCAGCTTGAATATGCCAACATCAAAACCGACATCCTCGATCCGCGGCACACGGAAACCCGTCTTGATGCCCCGCGCCGTCCAGCACCCCGGCGTGGCCAGCCAGGGTTCGTCGCAGATGTAAACGCTGGGCTTCTTGGCGTGCGGCCGCAGCTGGATAACCTGCCGCTCACTTGCGGCATGTACGCCGTCCTCTGCCAGCCTGATCAGTTCAACGCTGACGCTGGGCTCGCTATCCGGCAACCGGAGTTTGTCGATGTCGGCCTCGGAGGTGTCAATGCTCGATCCGTCCGCGCTGAGCACCTCCTCGACGAAACTCACCTGGAAGTAAACACTGCGCCCCTCGGCCAGCAACGCGCCATCGGCGATCGGCCGGGCACTCGGCGGCGGGGCCTGGCCGGCGAGCTTGATCGTGGTCGGAACCGTATAAGGAATCAAATAGGCCCGGGCGGTTACGCTGTCGTCCGGCCAGACCTGGACATCGGTTCCGTACTTCAGGTAGCGGATCTGCCACTGGCCATACATGTCGTCCCGCTGCATGGCCATCAGATCGACGGCGATCCGCTCGACGTCGCGGTCGATCTCCCAGTTCCAGTGCTCGGCGGGGAAGTCCTGGTGGCTGCGCCAGTCGGCGGTACTCGGGGCCAGCACCGTGATCGGCTGGGCGGCTTCCTGGCGGCGGGCGGTGATCGTGAACCCGCCGATGTCGTAGTCGGTGTCGAAGCTGTACCAGCCGGGGCTGATCTCAGTCAGCGGGATCGTCGGCGTAATCTGGGCCAGCACCTCGTCCACGGCCAGGGCCAAGGCCGCCGTGTCCGGAATGAACCGCTCCTCGCCGTCGCTGTCCAACTCGGCGAGAAACCGCCGGGCGGCCCGGTACTTCTCTTCCGTGCTGGAGGACAGCTCCTTGGAAAAGCCGAAGCTGTGCACGCGGATCAGCGCCGGATCAGCTGGATCGGCGGTCGAAACCGAGGTCAGGAGCCGCTCCAGTTCAAGCGCCCGGTCCTGGGCCGCGATGTCGTCCGCGCCGTAAGTCGGATGGTCGCCGGCGACATCCATCTCGCCGTCCGTCAGCAAGAAAATGTGCTTTTCGTAGGAAGGATCGTCCAGCAAATCGACGGCGGTCTGCATCGCCTGCAGGATGTCCGTCTTGCGGCGCTGCTCCTGCTGCGACAGGCTCGGTTTCTCGGCATGGCGCAGGTCGTTGCGCAAGGCATCGATCGCCGGCGCATTCGAGCGCTGCACCAGCCCGGGCACCCGATCGCCCCCGATTCCTTCCACGTTGCCCCCGAACAGCAGCACCGCCACCGCATCCTGGCGCTGCAGCTGCCAGACGACATGCGCGCTGATCTCGAAGCGGCGGCCGTCCGGGTCGTTCCAGTTCATGCTGCCCGAGTCGTCAACCAGCACCACGACCGCCCGTTTGCGCGGCAGGGATTTCACCTCAATCTCCGCCGGTTCCGCCGCCTCGGTCTCGCTCAGGTAAGCGTCAACCGGCACGGGCTCTGGTTGCCGCGCTTGCCGGCTGCAGCCGACAGCCAAGAACAGCAGAGTGAAAACGAGAACGGGCCAGACCCAGCGGCGGTTGGATAACGACAAAGCGCGGGTGCAACCATCCACTCGCCAGTCGTTGGAGCAGTACATTTGATAATTATTGCATAGAACCTGCATGCCCTCACAGTCGCAACAGGCCACGGGCCTTGACCATACAGCTCGGACCAACATGTCTAAGCCTACTTCAGCCATCTCGTGCTACCAAGCGCTCCCATAATTGCGTATTGCTTCAACCAATCCAGTCCCAATCGGGCAATTAAGACTCTGCTTGGCAGTTCCGGAGCTAAGCACTATTAATCACAGTAAGCCATACTTTATTACCAGCTTGATTATCCCAATCGGGCTGCCATATTCAGGCCGGCCAACCTTGACTTGATCTTAAGGCAAGATGATAATGCACTCAGGTTAATTCGGCTGTTGAGGTAAAACCGATGTCGGTATGCAATCCCCTCCGGCAATATATGCTGCCTTTGCGGGCTATGCCGGTTGTTGCGTTGGCGTTGATCGCAGCGATCTGCTGTACCAGCGCGGCCAATAAAACCGTGCCGGCAGACAATTCCTCGTTCCTATTACCATGCATCGAGAGCGCCAATCCCTCCGTGCATGGCAAGCTAATCAGCCTCGACAGCCTGCTTAAGAAAAAGGGGAATCTCAGCTCTTTCAATCGCTGCAACCTGTTGTCACATACGATTGATATTGTTTTTGACTTGCCTCTGCGGTACCTGGAACCCGGCGACATCCTGATCCGGATGGATTACGTCGAAGCCACCGACAATTATCGCTGGAATGTCGGTCACGCCGGTCTGGCGGATCCGCGCAACGACCGGGTCATCCACAGCTTCCCGGACTGGCGGGGCGAAGCCTATCCGGTCGGCTGGCGTGGCGGAGTGCTCGCCTGCAGCCTGGACGGGCCGGATCCCTTTGGCGGGGCCTTCCAGTTCAGCGGGTCCGAGGAACTGTATCTCGGCGCGTTCCGTCCGGCGGGCTGGACCCCGGAATTGGGCCAGGCGGCCCTGGAATTCGCAGCCGGCTACCTTGATCAGGAAACCGCTTTCATCCTGGTCGGCAGCGGCGCGGACTGGTGGGAGAGCCTGGACATCCCGCACTTCTCCTGCACCGGGCTGGTGGAGTTCTGCTACGAATCAGTGGGCCTGGCCTGCACCGAACTGACGCGCTGGACGGTCAGCCCGAAGGAGATGTACTGCCAGACCTGGCCCGTCAATCAGGTTGCGATCAACCGGCAGGACGGCGAACCACTGTTTGCGATGCAGGTCAGCTTCATCGACTGGCAGGACGTCGCCCCCTTCCTCTCGACCTATCTCAAGCGCAACGAGCTGCTTAGCGTGGAGTTGTATTCCGGCCAGGCCCACCCCGCTGCCAGCGCGGACCAAGTGACCGGTGGATCGGCGTGTTTCTATCTCGGCCGCGACGGGAACTTCCTGTTTGATCCGTCGACAATGTCAGCAGGCGAGGAATGCACTTTTCAATTCAGCGCGACATCGACCGATTTCTGGCAGGACGAGACGACCTACACCCGGAAGTTTACCGTGGCTTTAGAGTGAGTTGAGCGCGAACTAAGCCGATCGCGATTGCCGGGAGTGGGATTTAAAGCGGAGGAGGAGGGATTCGAACCCCCGTGACGTTGCCGCCAAACGGTTTTCAAGACCGCCGCCTTCAACCACTCGGCCACTCCTCCGCTTTTTGCTTAGAACTGCGAAGAGGGCTATTATAACGGCTCAGAACCGGCCCGCCGTTCGTCAACACGAAACTTAACCAAGGTCTAAACTGAATTCAATGGACAATTAATTAGTCCCGCTCGTGCCATTCCCGCCGCGCTTGCCGCGCCGCGCCCCTACTCCGGATTGGTGGCGGCGGCACACGCGCCCAGGCCAGTCAGGCTCCGAGCGCTAGCGTTACTCCCCGATACCGTAGCGCGCGGTCTGCGCCTGGCGCCAGTCGGCCCAGCGCACGTTGAACTCCTCGCGCATCAGCCCCATGTACAGCATATCGAAGTAGCGGCCCTCGCGGAATACCTGCTGGCGCTGGCGGCCCTCGAACTGGAAGCCCAGCTTCTCGTAGCTCTTGGTCCCGCGCTGGTTGAAGTCCAGCACGCGCAGGAAGATCCGCCGGAGGTTCAGCCGGTTGAAACCGTGGTCAAGCATCAGCCGCCCCGCCGCCGTCCCCAGCCCCTGGCCCCAGCAGTCCCGCTCGCCGATCATGATCCCGTACTCCGCCGTCTGGTTCTCCGGCGAGATCCCGTGCAGGCCGACATTGCCGATATAACGGCTGTCGCTGCGGCGGACGATCCCCAGCACCAGGTCGCGCTGGCTGGACCGCGTGCGATTCAACCAATCGTGTTCCTCGTCCTCGGCCATGCCGCCGAGCATCGCCAGGTTGTAAAGGACCGCCTGGTCGTTTACCCAGCGCGTCATCACCGGCACGTGGTCCGGCCCCAGCGGCGTCAGCGTGACTGTCTCATCGTACAGGTAATCCTGGTTCCCCATTACGGCTCCTGGCGGCTCAGGGCTTGGTCACCCACAACGCCGCCCATTCTTCTTCGTACTGAGTATAGATGCGGCGATAAGTCATTTCCTTTTCCGGCCAGTGCTGCTCCGCGAACGCGAAGTGGTCCTTGAGCCGCTGGTAAACCGGCAGCTCCAGCTTGCGGTCACGGGCGTAGATCCGGTAGATCTCGGTAAACGCGTAGAGGTGATCCTCCTGGGCCAGCGACTCGAACTTCTTCAATTGCGTCGTGTTCGTATCGGACAGCGCGGACAGCTGCAGGCCGGCCTTGTACTCCTCGAAGTCCACCACCATTTCCTCGATCGTCGTCGCCAACGTATCCAGCAGCTCCAAGGTATCGCGCGCGCTCTTGTCCAGCCGGCCGTTCTTGATCTGGTACGGCGGAATCTGGTCCAGGCTGGCTTGGAAGCTGCGGTGGTAATCCTTCAGCCCGTTGGCATAGGCTGCCAGCCGCTTGTACTCGTCCTCCTGCTCGATGTTAAGCAGCAGCTCCTGACGGGCGGCCACGGCCTCGGACCAAGTCAGCAAGTAGAGCTCGGGATGGTCGGAGCTGTCGGCGCCCAGCGCGGCGGGGATCGCCTCGGACAGGTCGTAGGCGGCGTGCTCGCCCACCGTATCACGCGCGTAGACGGCGGCGACGCGATTGAGCACGTCGTCGAACTGGCGCAGGTACTCGAAGCGGATCAGGCTGAGGTACGCTTCCAGATCCTCGCTGCGGTACTTGTCGCAATCCGCCTGGTAGGCGGCGAAGCTTGTGAGCAACTCGTCGCCGGTCGCTTTCAGCGCGTCCAGGTAGGCCGAGGCCTCCACGGTCAGGCCGCCGCGCTCCATCAGCGGCTCGGCCAGTTCCAGCAACCGGCTGTTGGTCGCCAGCAGCTGATCGGCGTAGGGCCGGAAGTGTTTCAGGTTGCGCACCTTGGCCGTATAGACCGTCGCCAGCGGGCTTTCGTCTTCTTCCAGCTGTGCGATCTGCGCGCCGTTGAGCAGGCTGCCGGTCTCGGCGGTACCGAACAAGTTGGCCAACGCGGGCAACGTCACCCCCTCCCCGCGCCAGGCGTTGAAGCCCAGCCAACCGAGCGCCAGCAGGCAACCGGCGATCACCACGATCGCGATCCACTCCACCGCGCCCAAACCGGAGCGCTGCTTGGCTGGCTTGGTTACGCTGTCCGGCGCCGCGACCGGTTGATCCGGCGGATCCACGGCGGGTTTTACCGTTCTCAGCGGCTGGGGTGGCGCCGTTGGCTGCGGTTGCGCCTTGGGCTCTAGCTGCGCCGCCGCGACGGGCTGGGCGCCTTGGACACCGGAGGGCTGCGCGCCGCGCTTGTGCCGGCAGCGCACGCAGTTATCGTCCGGCTCGTCATTCCAAAACTGGCATTCAGGACATTGCCACATACCTATTAGACCTTAGCACCTGGCTCAAGTTTCTCTTTGAAAAAAGTTTTGCCGGTATCCTTGAAATCGCCTGATCCTGGTATCATCGACCGGGTGGAACTGGGGTAGAATTCTAGCGGGAGGACTTGAAATGATCGGTTGGGATTGTGTAAAGCGTATCGGGTTGGTTGTGGGACTACTGGTGATCTCCGTCGTCACGGGAACGGGCTGTGCCGGCGGTTACGGCGGGAATTTCGGCTGGCCGGACCCAGCGAAGCAAGCCGCCTGGATTCCCTATATCGAGAGCATTGAGCTACCGGACGAGATCTTCGCCTATCGCAGCTTCGAAGTCACTGTCAAGCTATCCGCGCAGGCCAATCCGGGGCTGATAGACAGCACGCAGTACCACTGGATGACCAACCGGCGTGGGCCGGGCACCGGCCACGAAGGACTGAATACGATAGAGATCGTCTGCGGCACGGGCAGCGCGGAGACCGGCGCTTACAACTCGGATATCAGCACGGGCGCAACGTTCGACGAATTGCGCTTTCGCTTCTATATTGAGACACCTGGCCAGCAAACCATTCGCGTGCTGGGAACCAGCCAGCCGGCGGCGGGCGGCGCGGCTACCGTGGTTTTCCGCGGTTACAACGAAGGCGGAGAATACTGGTCATTCACCGACGACTCGCCCGCCGGGACCGCCTTTCGCACCGTGACGATCAACGTCCAGCAGCCGGAGTTCGACGACCTTTACTACTATGGCTACCTGCCTTACGTCGAGGAATTCACGGCCCCACGCCAGGTTTATACGGACGAGTCGGCAAACGTGCTGGTGCGCCTGTCCACCGCCGGCAGCGGCAGCGGCGACCAAAGCCTGACCACCCTGATGTCCGGACCGCGGACGAGGTACATGCTGTATTTCGCCGACGAGCCGCCGGCTGGCGAGTATTTCAAGGTCGTGCAGTTCGAAGGCTTCGTGGGCGGCGGGGACTATTTGTCGGTGTATTCTTCCACCACGCGCGAACAGGGCGGGATCGAGTTGATCCTCAACAAGCACCCGGAAGACGGATTCGACTGGCTGAAATCCGACCAGATCAGCTTCGATATCCACACTCGGGAGATTGACGTGATCCAACGCCCCGAGCACATGTACGGCGACATGTATGAGGTGCGGGTTCCCTATGTCGAGGAAGTCGTTTTCCCGGAGACGATGGTCACCGACCGGCCCGACGTCATCCGCGTCAGGCTGGCGGCCGACTTGCCGGATGTCAGTAGTCGCCTGGGCTATTACCTGCAGCAGGAGTGGTCCGGGGGCGGCGACCTGAACGCCGTCGCGGTTTACGAGCCGCATGCCCAAGGCCTGGTCGAGGACGAGCTGCTGATCATCTACGAGTACCTGTTGCCCGGCGAGCATACCCTCAGCGTCGTCAGCGCGCCGGCGGCAGACCAGGGCGGCTTGGCCAGCCAGGTGATGTTCGGCGAACCGCTCAGCGGCCAACTGCCCGTGGGAGCGGTCAGGCGCGAGTTCAGCTTCACCGTGCTGCCGGCCGAAGCGGAGTGACGTCTCGACGAACTGCCTGACAACATCTTGTTAATTGAAGGAATTGCTACATGTCGATCGTCGACTTTAGGTTGTGTCGTTCACTGCGCTGGATACTCGTCGCGAACCTGCTGCTCTTCGACGGGGGCTGCTTTTATCCGGTGGCTGACCCGGAACCGATCAAGGTCGCGGGTTATCTCCCCTACGTGGAGAGCATAACCTTTCCGGACGAGATCCACGCCTACCGCAGCTTCGAGGCGACGATCCAGCTGTCCACCGAGCTCAATCCCGCCCTGCTGGACAACAACTACTTTCTCTGGCAGGAAATCGCTGATCACCTGTATGTTGGCGAAGGGAACGCGACGGGCATCGAACTGCTACGGCTGGCCAAGTCCGACGATCTGTATCTGAACGGGGAGTTTCTGGGCAACCATTGTCGGGCGGGAGTAACACCCGATCAGATCATCTTCACCTATGCCTTCACCGGAGAGGGCACCCAGGGCCTGCGCCTGCTGAGCATGCCTTCGCCGTCCCTGGGCGGCACGCCCGTCGCCATGTTGCTGCATACCGTGTCGGAAGGTCCGAGTTGGTGGAGCTACCCGGACGGCCTACCGGCGGGCGCCGCCTACCGCGAGTTCACTACCAGCGTCCTGCCGCCGGAGTTCGACGATATCTATGCGCGAGCCTATGTGCCGTATATCGAGGAATTCGTCGCTCCCGCCCAGCTCATGTCGTCCGAGCTGCTGTGGGTGCTGTTGCGCCTATCGTCACAGGCGGCCGCGGGCGATCCGACGGCGCAGCTGGTCACATCCGCGAACGGCGCGGGCTCCGAGATGCTCTTGTATTACGATGGCACGCCGCCGCCGGTAGGCCCGGATGCGCAACTCATCACCTACGAGGCCGGGGAGCCGGCCAACACCTTCAGCGTGCTGTCGGCCGCCGCGCCGGAACTGGGCGGATTGGAGCTGGTGATGCTCAAGTACCCCGAGAGCGGCCTTAGCCCGATCAAACCGGGCCAGACCGGCTATACCTTCAAGTCGCACACTGTGGAAGTGATCCCCTATCAGCCGCATGAATACAACGAGACCTGGGAAGTGCGCCTGCCCTACGCCGCCGCGATCGCCTTCGACACCCCGCCGGTGGCGGGGCGGCCCGGCGTGATTCGCATCGAACTGGCGGCCGACCTGCCCGGCGCAACCAACGGCCTCGGCTATTACCTGCACCAGCCGATGAACGTCGGCGCCGGCCGCCTGCTGCTTGCCGCTCCGTATTACGAAGCGCATCCCCAGGGCCGCCCACTCGGCGAGATGCTGTATTTCCATCACGAGCTGGAAGCCGGCGAATACACGCTGCGCGTCGTCAGCGCCCCCGATGCCGCCTCGGGCGGCATGGCGGTCACGATCGGCGTGGACACGGAACCGCAAGCCGTATTGCCGGCGGGTGCCGTGTACCGCGACTTCGAGTTCACCGTGACGGAAGCGGAGTAGATCGCCGGCGAGTCTGGACGCACCGGCGTGCCGGCCGCTGAGAATCCAGCCTGGAGTGGAAATCGGCTACACGCGGCCAGCCGGCAACCCGATTTGACCAGCATCCGGACTTCTGTTAGCGTTTAGCTGTAATTGGTTCGGGTTGGCTGAAATGGCATAAAGGTAGGGTGATCCATGAGTGGCAAAGCAAGGATCATACTCAAGTCGCTGGTTAAAAGCTTCCTGATCAGCTTGGCGATCACCATTCCCGGCCTGCTCTTGATGCTGGTCAGCCCAGTACTGGGCAGCGTGTGGCTGCTGCTCGGATCGTTCTGGATGATGGCCGTCTCCTACCAACGCCCCTGGCGCCTGTCCGTGGTCTCCACCATTCTTCCGCCGATCGCGCTGGCACTTTCCTACTTCTTGCAGCTGCTGGTCTTCCGTGACGCCCCTTCCACTAATATTGTCGGCGGTGTCGTCATCATCGGCATCATCATCGGCTTGATCCGCGGCGGCGTGCATCAAGTCTACACTGACAAGGGCGCGATCTATGCCCGGCGTACAATCGGCTACCTGCTGATCTGGCTCGTCTGCTACGGGCTGACGCAGCTGTTCGCCGTCGCCGGCTCGCCGGACTACGGACTCGGCCGTATCACTGGAGCGTTCTCCACGGCGATGCTGGTGACATTCACGCTGGTCCTGCTCAAGAAATACATCATGACGCGGCAGACGCTGGTGACGCCCGGCAACGGCGTGACCGTCGGCCTGGTCGCGCTGGTCGCGGCGATCGGGATCTGGCTGAATCTGGCTCCCGTCCAGGCTGATGCGCAGCAGATGGCGCAGACCGTCACTCAATTGATCAGCGTTGACGACCTGCGCCAGATCGCCGCGGATATCCGGGTGGGCGAACTCGTCGCCAACGATGCCTACGCCAGCCAGTACTACCAGATCATCGGCGAACAGCGCAGCGGCTGGGATTCACAGCTGAAACAGAACATGTCCTGGCAGCCGATAACCGAAATCTACGTCAGGCTCTATCGCTACGACTGGCCGATCCTGCCGGGGCTGTTCGATCAAGCCGGGATGCGCAGCGATCGGATTCCCGTCACCGGCCTGGAGGGTGGATCCCAGTTTAGTTACAAGCCCCGTAAGTCGCTGAACCTGGGCCAGTACTCATTCCTGCAGGAACGCGAATGGCACCAGAACGTCCTGTTGATGCGGCCGTCGACCCGCAAGTTCGGCGCGACTTCCGTGGCGTACCTGGACAACTGGCAGATCACGATCGACGTGCTGGACGGCAGTACGACCGCTACGCCCAGCGCCCATGGCGACCAGCGGAACTTTGACGACGCGGCGACCAGCCAACTATCCATGCAGCTGCTGGGAACGGCCTATGGCCGGATGCGCAGCGGCGCCGTCGGGACGGCCGTGCCTCCGCCGGATCCCGAGATGGCCGCAGCCGCCACCTTCATCGCCTCTGTGGTGTTCATCCTGACCGGTGGCGTGATCAACGCGGCGGGCAGCCTGGCGGGTGCGCCCATCGGCGGTCCCGCGGGCGGGCCGGGCGGCGGCCGCGCACCGGTTCCGACCGGCCCCGGCACGCAACCCGCGATCCCGACGGCTCCCGCCCAGCGCCGCCAACTGCCTCCACTGATCTACGACGGCGAACCGCTGGCCACCAACGACCAGGGCCAGTACTGGGATCCGGTCAAGGGCAAGTGGATCAGTGAACTCGAAGCGCGCGGCATCATCAAGGAACTCAACCGGCAGAAGGCCGCCGCCGAGGCCGATGCCCAGCGGCGCGTCGCCGAGCAGCAGTCGCGCGCCGATCAGGACTGGGAGGCGCTGAAGAAACACACACGGGCGGAAGCCGAGGCGGAGCGCCAGCGCCAGATCGCCCAGGCCAAAACCGACGATGATTTCTGGCGGCGCGCGGGGCTGGCCAAGAACTGGCTGACCGAATACAGCCCCGAGCAACTCGCCGAGTTGGAGCGCTTGATTGAAAAGGCCACCATTCAGGGCTCGGTCACGCAAGCCGACAAGGACGCGATGCACGACCTGCTCAATGACGCCTTTACCGCGCTGAGCGGGACCGAGGCAGCCGCCGCCAAGGCCTGGCTCGCCGAGGCGGCTAAGCAGGACGCTTACCTGACGGGCGCTATGATCGGGACCGAGATCGTCAAGGTCGCGGCGACGATCGCTTTGGTCAGCGGCCCGCAGAGCGCGATCCTGATCCCGCTCGCTGTCGGCGGCTCCGTCGGGCTCGTCCAAGGCAAAATGATGGGGCTGGAAGGCTCGCGCTGGGTTGAACATGTAGCCTTGTCCGGCGCGTTCAACACGATCGGCTTCAATGCGGGGGCGATGCGGCCCGGCAGCTGGCAGTGGCAGGCCGGCGTGGGTGGAGTCACCGCCGGAACGCAGACGGCGATCTGGACGCGCGGCGACGTGGGAGCGACGGCCCAAAGTACGATCATGGGCGCACTGATCAGCGGCGGTACCCATGTGGTCGCGCAGAAGTTCACGACGCCGACGACGGCCGCCGCCTCCGGCGATGAGATCGCCGAACAAGCCACCGCCGCGCTGTCACGGCAGCGCGGATCCGGCGTACGCCCGTCCGCCGACATCGATATCACACCGGGTACCGGCGGCGCCGAGACATCCGGTCGCCCGACGCTTGATCTGCCGGAAGGCGCACCTCCCGCGCCGGTCGAAACCGGCGGGACCGCTTCCGTCGAAACCGGCGGCACCGCTCCGCCGGACGGCCGGATTCCCGGTTCGCAGTCAGACTGGTCGCGACCGCCCTCGGAATACATGCCCCCGCCCGAGCCGGAACCTTCGTTTACACGCACCCCGCCGCCCGACTCCTCCGGCATCGAGCTGCCCGACGGCTACCAGCCGCCGCCGGCCGTCGAGACCGCGCCCGCTGCGCCCCCGTCCGGACCGCACGTCGACTCGCCGAGTAGGCCGGCACCGCCCACCACCGGCTCCGAGGGGCCGGTGCCCGGTGCGCAGTCCGACTGGTCACAATCGCCCCGGGACTACATGCCCCAGCAGCAGCCCGCCCGTCCGCCCTACATCGAGGGAACGGAAGGCGCTTCGACGCCCACGGGCGGAACCTCGACGGGCGACGCGGTCGAGTTCGAACCGCCGGTCCCGCCGCGCAATCCCTACCAGGGCGAAGGCGTCGATCCCAACAGCGGCGCGCGGGTCGTCGATCCGCGGTCGGTGCCCGCCGTGCATAACGAGCCGCAGCTGCAACGCATGGCCGGCTTACAGCCCAGCGGCGGCGGCGAGGTCTTCGATATCCACGGCAACCAGATCGGCAGGCTGCAACCGGACGGACGGCTGGTCGACCTGCATGGACGGGAGATCCGCCAAGTCAACCTGGTTCAGGTCGGCCACGGTCCCGCCGACGGGCGCATCGCCAGCTACATCGACGCCGATGGCAATCACATCCGCTTTTCCGAGCCGCGCCTCGGCCCGCACGGCGAAGTCATTCCCGGCCAGCTGGCCGTCGAACAACAGACCGTCGGCCGCAGCCTGCTGACCGACCAGGCGCGCGTCCAGAGAACCTGGGAGCCCAGGCCGGACCTGGACATTCCCAACCGCGCCGCGCGGCCGCCGGATGCCACCGCCGCCTGGGACGCACTCGGCGCCGGCCCGCAGGGCCAGCTGACCGGCCGCGACGGTCAGCTGATCGGCCGGATCGACTCGCAAAACGTGCTGCGCACCGTCGACGGCGAGGAGATCCTCGGCATCGGCCTGGCCCGCGAGGGCCGCATCCCCTGGTACCGCACCCGCGATGGCGTCGTCTGGACCGGCGAGGGCGGCCCCACGGCGGTCGATCTGGCCCGCCAGCAGATCGGCGTGGGCCAGGATCCCGAGCTGGCGCGCCGGCTGATCGAGCAACTGGGGCCCGAAGCGCCCCCGACGGTGATCCAGCCCCGACCGCAATAGGAACAACGACATGGACACTCAACTCAACTCGCAGTTTTTCTCAGTCGCCGAAACCAACATGGCCCTCAACCGGCTCAAGCTGACCGCCCAGCCGCACTCGCCGCTGGCGCCTTTTTTACAGGAGGGCGCGCGCGGCAGCGTCGTCGACCTGGACGCCAAGCTGGCGAGCTCCGCGGAGTGGCCGCTGGCCTGGCGGATCCTCGCCGCGCCCGATTACTCCGTGCGCGCGCTGACCGCCGGGGCGGCCGGGCTGCTGGAGTCCTACTACTTCGGCCTGCGCGACGGCGAAATCAGCGGCCTGGTCGGCTGCTGGGCGGAGCAAGACGGCCTGCGCGTCTCCTTCCCCTGGGACAACCACAGCATCGCGTCAGCCTCGCTATTGGCGTTGACTCCCGCCGACTTCATTCCCCGCCGGACCGAGCCGCTGGTGCTCTCGCCGGCGGGCCTGACCGCCTTCGCCGCCGTGCTGGACACGGTGCGCCAGGACCAGATCGACGGGCTGGCCAGCCGCCGCCCGGAGGCCCGGGCACAGTTCGGCGCACCCGCGGTGATCGACCAGGCCGCCGTCGGCCTGGCGCACGACGACCGCCGCTGGCTGGTCACCCTGCTGCGGGAGCTGGCGCCGCCGCCGGTCCCGCCGCGGTACGAGCACCTGGACGCCGGCTTCCCGGAGCTGATCGTCGCGGGCGTGATTACCGCCGCCAGCGGCAACTGGGTGCCGGCGGACTGGGTGCGCGAGTTGGCCGCGCGCTGGTACACGCCGCTGCCCGCCGCGGCGCTGGGCACGCTGACGCATCGCGACGGTGCGGACCAGGCGGGCCGGCACCTGATCGCCATCCGCGGCTCGGGCGCGCTCTGGACATTCGTCTACGACGGTATCGCCGCCGGCACGCCGCGCATCATCTGCCAAAACAGCGGGCTGGCCGACTGCCACGCGGCCTTCCAGCAAGCCACCAACGGAGCACTCGCGTTCGAGACGGTCGCCCAGGCCCACGCCCCCGTCGCGCCGCCCGCGGGCCAGCCGCAGCCACGCTTCTGCAGCTACTGCGGCGGGGCCCTCAAGCCGGGCGCCAAGTTCTGCACTTCCTGCGGCCAACCGCTCCCGGGGATGTAAAGACAGCCGCGCCCCCCTACTTACAACTTAAACTTACTACTTACGCTAATCCAGCAGGTGGCGAGTGAGCCGTAAGCCGGGTTCTGTCTCTGCGGCCATCTGTCTTGGCGCGATGTCGCCACCGCGCTCACGCGGTCTGCTCGCGGGGCGGCCGGGCCAGCCGTCGCTTGCGCACCCCCGCTTTTGACCTTGCACCAGGCGGGTTTGCCTGAGCCGGCGTGTTACCACGCCGCTGGTGGGCTCTTACCCCACCGTTTCACCGTTGCCCGTGGACTCCCGAACCGGAATTTAGGCCAGCGGTACGAGTACTCACTCGCTCTCTTCCGCCTTCAAGTGCCTAGAATCGGGCTGTTATTTTCTGTAGCGCGTTCCATGGCCTCGCGACCTCCGGGAATTACCCGGCGCCCTGCCCTATGGTGCCCGGACTTTCCTCAGCGGTAAACCGCCGCGGCCGCCTGGCCCACTCGCCGCCTAGATTGTACCCGATCAGCGCAGCTGGGGCTGCTCGGGCGGGTCGTCCATGAAGGTGATGAACGGGAATTCGCGCTCCAGCTCCGTCGTGCTGGCCAGGTCGATCGCGAAGCGCGAGGACAGCTTGACGCGGCGGATGTCGCCGGAGACCTCCCTTAGGACCATCTGCACCTCGCGCTCGCCGCGCGTCCGCTCCAGCGCCAGGGCGAAGCGCGCCATCTGGCGCTTGGTCGCCGCCGCCAGGTTAACCTCGATCTTCACCGGCAGCGGCGCGAAGTTGTCGGTCTCGGCATCGCCGTAGTCCTCGTCGCCGGCGTAATCGCCCCCGTTGGCATCGTCGCAACCGTGGGCCTGCGCCTCGTAGCCGTTGCCGCTCTCGGGCACGTACGGCACCGGCAGGCCGTCGTCGTCCTGCCCCGCTCCGCCCGCGCCGACGGCCTCCGTTTCGGCATAGGGCGCCACGCGGTCGACGATGATCTCCAGGCTGTTCCAGACCTCCTCGCCCTCCTCGATCACCTCGGGGAACTGCACCTTGCCCCAGACCACGATCGGCGTGTGGTCCTTGATGTAATCGCGCGCGTCCTCATAGGTCTTGGGCCAGATCACCAGCCGTACCGAGCGCTCGGGATCCTCCAGGCGCGCGTTGGCGTAGAGCTTGTTGCCGCGCGACATCCGTGTCGAGACGTCGGCCAACAGCCCGACCAGCCCGTCCGGCGGCAGCGGCTTGCCCTGCCAGCGGTTCGGCGAGTATTCCACCGACTCCTGCAACTGCGCCAGCTGCGTATAGCCGCTGTCGTCGTACATCGGGTGGTTCTCGAAGGGATGGTGCGTCAGGAACACGCCGACGGCTTCCTTCTCTAAAAGCGCCACGCCCAGGTCGGTCACCTCGCGCGTCGGCGTGGTTGAGGACTCGGCGGTCTCGTCCTCGAAGTCGCCGAACAGCTCGACCTGCTTGGACGGCCCGCGCAGGAACTGCTCGATGTCGTCGAGGTTGCGGATCAGCTCGACGCGGTCGACCTCCAGGCAGTCGAAAGCGCCGGCCATCGCCAGCGATTGCAATACCTTTTTATTCACGCCCTTGCCGCGCGTGCGCTTGACAAAGCCGGCGGTGGACTTGAACTCCCCGCCCTGCCGGCGCTCGGCGACGATGCCCTCCACCGCGGCGCGGCCGATGCCCTTGATGCCGCCCAGGCCGAAGATGATCCGGCCGTCCTTGGTCGGCGTGAACTCAAAGCCGCCGCCGTTGATCGAGGGCGGCAGGATCTTGATCTTCATCTTGCGGCACTGGCCGAGGATCTCCGCCAGCTTGTCGGCGTGGCCCATGTAGCTGTTGAGCATCGCGCACATGAAGAAGCTGGGGTAATGGCACTTCAGATAGGCGGTCTGGTAGCTGACCCAGGAGTAGCAGGCCGAGTGCGCCTTGTTGAAGCCGTAGGCGGCGAACTTCTCCATCTCGTCCCAGATCGCCTCGGCCTCGCTGCGCGGGATGCCGCGCTCGTCGACGCCGGCCATGAACTTGACCTGCTGTTCGGCCATCACGTCGAGCTTCTTCTTGCCCATCGCCTTTCTGAGCACGTCCGCCTGGCCGTAGGTGAAACCGCCCAGCTTGCGCGCGATCTCCAGCACCTGCTCCTGGAACAGCAGCACGCCGCCGGTGGGTTCGAGGATTTCGCTGATCGACTTGTACTTGCTGGCGCCGACCACGCGGTGGCGCCGATTCTGCAGGTAGCGCTCGGTGTTTCCGGATTCCAGCGGCCCCGGCCGGTTGGCCGCGTTGATCGCCGCCAGGTCCTGGATCGTCTCGGGCCGGCCCTCCTGCAGCATCCGCTTGACCTGCGGCGCTTCAAACTGGAACACGCCGTAGCTGTCGCCGCGCTGTAGCATCGCATAGGTCTCGGCGTCGTCGTCGGGGATCCGGCGTGGATCTAGCTCCGTGCCCGTGTACTTCTTGATGTATTCGGCCGTGTCCACGATCATCGTCAGGTTGCGCAGGCCCAGGAAGTCGAACTTGACCAGGCCCGTCTTGGGCACGGTATCCATCGCGTACTGCGTTACCAGCCAGTCGCTGTCCTTCTGCGCCTGCACCGGCACGTAGTCCCAGAGCGCGCTCGGGGCGATCACCAGGCCGGCGGCGTGCACGGAATGGTGCGCCGCGATCCCCTCCAATCGCTGGGCGTCGTTGAGCAGCTCACGGATCTCGTCGTCCTGCTCGATCATCTGGCGCAGCGCCGGGCTGTTTCTGACGGCGTCGCTGATCGTCGGGTTGAGCCCGTGGATCTCCTTAGTGACGCGGTCGGTATACTGGAACTCCAGCCCCTTGGTGCGGCCGACGGCCTTGATTACCGCGCGCGCCTTTAAGCGGCTGTAGGTGATGATCTGCGCCGTGCGGTCCTCGCCGTAGAGCTGGCGCACGTGCTCGATCACCTCGTCGCGCCGGCGGTAGCAGAAGTCGATGTCGAAGTCCGGCAGCTCGATGCGCTCCGGATTGAGGAAGCGCTCGAAGTACAGGCCGTACTTGATCGGATCGAGGTCGGTGATCTCCAGGCAATAGGCCACCACACTGCCGGCGGCGCTGCCGCGGCCCGGCCCGACCGGAATGCCGATGCTGCGGGCGTAATTGCAGAACTCGCCGCAGATCAGAAAGTACGTCGTGAAGCCTTTGGGGATGATTACCGACAGCTCGTACTCGATGCGCTCGACCAGCTCGGGCGTAACGCCGCCGTAGCGCCGCGCCGCGCCCTCGTAGGTCAGCTTGCGCAAGTAGGCCTCGAAAACGGCGCAGCTCTCGGCATCGCTGGCCAACTCCTCCTGGCGCTGGGCCTCCGCCAGCAGCTCCGTCAGGTGCCGGGCATCAGCCGTCGCGCCGAACTCCGCCTGGGTACCGGCCTGCACCGGCTCGGCCGCCACCCACTGCGACAGCGTCGCAACCTCGTCGCGATGAATGGCGAAGCGCGGGAAATGCACCTGCTTGAGGTCGAGTTCGAGGTTGCAGAGATCCGCCACCACCCGCGTATTGGCCAGCGCTTCGGGGCAGTCGGCAAACAGCTCCGCCATCTCCTCCTCGCTCTTGATGTAGTATTCCGGACCGGAATACTGCAGGCGGTCGGTATCGGTCAAAAGCTTTTTATCGCGCAAGCACAGCACGATGTCGTGCGGGCGCGCGTCTTCGCTGTGCACGTAGTGGCAGTCGTTAGTGGCAACCAGCCGCAGGCCGTATTCGCGCGCGGCGTCCCGGGCCCATCCGCGGTAGTTGTGCTCGATTGCCAGGCCGTGGTTCTGTACCTCGACGAACAGCCGCTCCGCGCCGAAGATGCGCAGGTAGCGCTCCAGCGCTTCGCGCGCGGCGGGCTCGCCCTCGCGGTTGTAGGGCCCGGCCACGACGCCGCCGGGGCAGCCGGTCAGCGCGATCAGCCCCTCGTTATGCTGCATCACCGTGGGCACGTCGACGCGTGGCTTGTAGTAAAAGCCGTCGGTGGCGGCGATCGAGCAGAGGTGCATCAGGTTGCGGTAACCGGTCAGGTTCGTCGCCAACAGCACCAGGTGCCAGGCGCGGCGGTCGAGGTTGGGGTCGCGGTCCGTTAGCTTGCGGCCGGCGATGTACATCTCGCAGCCGATGATCGGCTTGAGACCGGCGGCGCGCATCGCCAGGTAGAACTCCATCGCGCCGTACATCACGCCGTGGTCGGTCAGCGCGTAAGCATCGAAGCCCAGCTCCTGGCAACGCGCGGCGATGTCGTTAACGCGCGCAATTCCGTCCAGCAGCGAATACTCGCTATGGTTGTGCAAGTGGACGAATTCAGCCACGTCCATTAACTCCCAACCCTCGTCAGCACTCGGGGCTAATCGAGGTACTCCACTCCTGGTTATCACTATACATGCGTACCCCGTTTCCGCCAAAAAAAGCGGCGTTTGCCCCGCCGCGCACGCTCGATTACGTGCTGGATTTCATTATACCTCGCTTTGGCGCGGGCTGCCGGCCCCGGTCACTGATATTCACAGGTTATCCACAATTGAGAAGCCCGGCCGCCGGAGCGCGCTTGGCAGCAACGGATCGAACCCCGAACTGAGACAAGCCGGGCCGGCGCGGGGGCTCGCGCGGCATCTGCGATAATAGGGGCGAACAAGATGATTTCTGCCTAGGGAGGCTGGCATGGCGATTCTGTTAACGCGCGAGAACGTCCAGGAGCTGCTGGACATGAAATCCACCATCGAGATCCTGGAGAAGGCGTTCGCCGAGTTGGCGGCGGGCAACGTGGACATGCCGCAGCGCACGCCGATCAGGTCCGCGGACCCGCCGGGGGTCAGCCTGTTCATGCCGGCGTCGATCCCCAGCATCGGCTCGCTGGGCGCCAAGGTGGTCTCGGTCTACGGCGGTAATCCGGCCAACTTCGACCTGCCGGCGGTGCTGGGCACGA
>JAFGCY010000053.1 GCA_016932385.1 bacterium
AGATCGGCGACGGCACCGGTACCGAGGACGCGGACCTGCCCGGCATGCTGACCTTCACGAACCGCGGCAAGATCGAGGTCACGGTGCACAAGCCGGGCAATACGGACATGAGCGCTTCGGTCGGCTTCGTGCTGCTGAGCATCCAGAGCCTGGAGCTGTCGGCCAACACCACCTCGCCGACGGCGGGCACCGACGTGCAGTTCACGGCGACCGGCACCTTCGACTGGGACGGCATCGCCAACGGCAACGAGGTCGAGCAGGACCTGACCAACTGGTGCAACTGGAGCGCGGTCAGCATACCGGCGGACGCCACGTTCAGCATCGACACCTATGCCGGCACGATGAACACCACCGGCGGCGCAGGCGCCAACGTGACGGTGCGCACCGAGTATCCGCGGACCGAGAACGTGACGCTCTACGACAACGAACGCAAGCTCAGCAACCCGGTCACGGTGACCATCAACTAGCCACCGCGTACAATTAGCGCATGCAAATCGCGGCCGCCGTCTGGGCCAACCGGCTGATCAGCCTGGTGCTGGACGCGCTGGCGGTCGCCGGACTGCTCTGGGGCCTGCCCGCCATCGCCACCCAACTTAACTCGCGCGGCTGGCTGACCGGCGCGCTGGTGCTGGCGGCCTATCTGGCCATGTGCGGGGGGCTGCTCCTCTTGAAGCTGGTTCGGCCCATTCCGCCGCCGGAGGCCAAGCCGGCGGAGCAACCGGCCGGCGCTGATCAAACAGCCTCGCGCCCCGGTGAACTGGCCGCGGGCTGGGCTCTCGGCTTGTCGCTCCCCTTCGCCGCGTTCGTCCTGGTAATGCTGGTCGATGCCGCGGGCGTGCTGACCAACGAGGACGGCTGGCTGACGCGGCTCAACACCGGCCCGGCGATGGACACCGTGCTGTCCGTGGCCGGTATCCTGCTATTCATCCTGGTGTTCGGGCTGTTCCCCTGGGTGCTCTTGTACCAGCCGCGCCCGCGCCATGGCTTGCTCAGCCCGGCCGGCCTGGCCTGCCGCACCGCCGGCCTGCTCGGCGCCAACGTGATGATCCTGGCCACGGCGGCGTACTGGCAGGCACAGCTGGCCGACAGTGAGCCGATGAACATGGCCCTCGGCGGGCGGATCCTCCTGTGTATCGTGGTCTACCCGCTCTTCTTGGCGTTCTACGCCCCGCCGCGCCTGGCGCTGATCGGCGTCGACGGCGACAAGTGGTCACTCTGGGGCTATCTGATCGCCCTGGCCGTCATGATCTGGCCCCTGACGGCGTGAGGATCGTAGTCCCGCCGAGGGCGCGAATACGATCCTGCTAGTCCCTGGTCCCTGGTCCCCCCTTTAACCTTTTCCCTTCCCCTACTCGTACCGCAGGCAGTCGATCGGCTTCAGGCGCGCGGCATACACCGCCGGATAGACGCCGAAGATCAGCCCCACCGCCGCGGAGAAGCCCATCCCCAACAGCACCGTCTCCCAGGTTATGTGCGGCACCCAGTGCACCGCCAGGCTGAAACTCACCGAGCCGATCACCCCCAGCACGCTGCCCACGAGCGCGCCGGCGATGGTCTGGGCCACGGCTTCGGCGATGAACTGCAGCCAGATGTCGCGCCGCCTTGCCCCCACCGCCCGCCGCACGCCGATCTCGCGGGTACGGGCGATCACCTGCATCAGCATCACGTTCATGATGCCGGTGCCGGCAACTAAAAGGGCCACGCTGGCCACACCGGCGGTCAGGGCGCGGAATACGCCTAGCGCCGAGTCGAGGATGCCGGTCAGCTGCTCCATCGAGGTGATCGAGAACTCCGCCGGCTCGTCCGGACCCAAGCCGTCCAGCGCTCTAAGCCGCGCCTCGATCTTATCCTCCACCGTGCCGATGTCCAGCGACTCGCGCACACGGACCATGATCGAATGCACGCCGTCGATCTCGTAGATCTCCTGGCAAGTGGTCAGCGGGATGAACACGCGGTCGTCGAAGCTGGAAAAGCCCATCATGCCTTTCTCGATCATCGTGCCGACGACCGTGAAGCGCTGGCCCTTGATCACCACCTCCTGGCCCAGCGGGTCCTCGTCGCCGAACAGCGGCTCGATCATCCCGTAACCCAGGCAGCAGACGCGCGCGTGCTCCGCCTCGTCCTGGGCCGTGATGAAGCGCCCGTGCTCGGCCTTGTGCCCGCGGATCAGCGGGTAGTCCGGGTTGGCGCCCTCGATCGAGCCGAACTGGCGCTCGGTTCCGCGCCCGACGTGGCCCGGCAGCATCAGTACGCCGGCGACGGCGTCCAGCTCCGGCATCTTATTAAGCTCGGCCAGGTAGGTGCTGGGCACGAAGGCGAAGGCATCGGCGCGCTGGAAGCTCGGGTTCTCCTCGTCGAAGTAAGGCGAGACGAAAACCGTGTTGGCCCCGTAGTCGGCCATCATCGCGATCGCCTGGAACCGTGCCGTGTCCGTGACGCTGATCAGGGCGATGATGTTGGCCGCGCCGATCGCCACGCCGAGTATCGCCAGCAGCGAGGAGGTGCCCAGGCCGTAGCGCATGATTCTCAGCAGGTTGTTGAGCGGCGCCAGCACTCTGCGATCTTACCCTACGCGCGGCTAAAGGCCGGCGGCCTGGCGCGCCGCCTGGAGCTCCGCGTCGAAGCGCGCCAGCCCAAGGTCATACATCTGCGCCGTGGTCAGCAGTTTCTGCGCGGTCTGGATGTCGCCGCGTTCCAGCGCCAGCTTGGCGCGGCCCACCATCAGCCAGGCCGAGGCCACCTCCGGCAGGTAGCTGGCCTCGCCGGCCGAATCGAAGCTGGCCTGCGCGCCGGTCAGGTCGCCCTGGGCCAGCAGCGTCAGCCCCAGCCAGGTCAGCGCCGTGGCATTGGCCGGCTCCAGCCCCAGCGAGGTGGTCAGCGACTTGCGCGCCGCGGCGTAATCGGGCATGAAGTACTGCGCCTCGCCCAGCGCCGCCCACAGCTCGGCCCGGTCCGAATCCTTGGCCGCGGTGGCCAGGTCGGCGGCACTGCGCACGTAGTTGCCGGTGGCCAGGTAACTCAGCCCCAGCAGCTCGTGGCGCGGCCACCAGTCGATACGCTGGTAGTGCCGGTCGTTCATCAGCGCCACCACGCCCGCATAGTCGCCGCTGTCGTAGAGCGCCAGCGCCAGGTAGCCGAACAGCTCCGCGCTGTCCGGATTCAACTCCAGCCCCGCCCGGGCCACCCGCGCCTGCTCGGCCGGGTCGTCGTCGTAAGCGACCAGCTCCAGGTACAGCGCGTAGGCGTCGGCGTCGGCGTAGGGATGCTTGATCAGCTGCTCGGCCAACGGCCGCGCCGCGTCGGCGCCAAAGCCGCGGTAAGTCAGCAGCACCTCCAGGTAGCGGCCCAGGTAGCTGTCGCCGGCATCGTTGAGCCCGCGCTTGACCGCGGTCAAGGCGGCCTGGGTGTCGCCGAGGATCTGATGGCACATCGCCAGCGTGTTGTAGGCGGCGGTCAGCGAGCTGTCGAAGGCGATCACCTGCTCCATGAAATCGATCGCGCGCTCGTACTGCTCGAACTCGATCCAATAGCCGCCGACCTCGTCCAGCACGGCGTTGGCCGCGGACTGGCCGGCCGCGTCGCGGGTATCGGCGAAGTGCGCCAGCAGCTCGCGCGTGCGGTTCAGCCGTGCCAACAGCAGCGCGTAGTCGATGCGCAGCAGCTGGTCGCGCGGGTCCAGCGCCAGCGCCTGCAGGTAGGCCGCGTCGGCCTGGCCGTCGTCCCCGCTGGCTTCGGCCAGCCGCGCCAGCCGCCCGTAAATCTCGGCGCTCGGTTCCTGCTCGGCCAGCGCACGCAGGATCTCCTGGGCCGGTTCGTATTCGCGGCGGCTGATCAGGTAATCGGCGAACGAGCGTAAGAGCTCGCGGTCGTCGGGGAACTGCGCCAGCCCCTCGCGGTACGCGGCCGCCGCTTCCTCCGCCTGGTCCAAGCTGGCCTGCGCCGCCGCCAGGTTCAGGTAGTACTGCGGGTCGGGGCGCAGACGGATCGCCGTCCGCACCTGCTCGATCGCCTTGTCGGCCTGGCCCAGCTGGTAGAGGCAGATGCCGGCGCGGTTGTAGAACACGTCGTTGTCCGGATCGAGCCATTGCCCGCGCTGGTACTGCTCCAGCGCGCCCTGCAGATCGCTGTGCTCGTAGAGGAACAGCCCGTACTGCATCGCCAACTCGGCGTCGTCGCCGTGCTCGCGCAGGCAGCGCCGCCAGTGCTGGGCGGCCTCCTCCTCGCGGCCGGCCAGCGTCAGCGCCGTGGCCAGGCTGATCACGACCTGCGGGTCGTAGGCCAGCTTCAGCGCGTGCTCGTAGAGCACCACCGCGCCTTCGAAATCGCTGAGCCGCAGCCGGCAGTCGCCTTCGTTCTTGGGAAAGCGCGCATCGGCGGGGGCGGCCAGCGCTCCGCGCGCGAAGACCTCCGCCGCGGCCTGGAAGCTGCCGGCGGCGTAGAGCCGGTGGCCGTTGGCCAGCAGCGCCTCGGGATGGTCGGGGAAGGCCGCCAGGAACTCCGTCCAGACCTGCTCGCGCTGGGGCGTCAGCACCGGATCGGCGGCGAGCGCGGCCAACAGCGCCAGGTACAGTTCCGGCGTCGGGCCCAGCTTGAGCGCGACGGCATACTGCGCGGCGGCGCTGTCCTGGTCACCCGCGGCGGACAGCACGTCGCCCCAGAGCAGATAGGCCGCCTGGCTGGCGGGATCCAGTTCCAGCGCTTTTTTTATATCAGCGACGGCGGCCGGCGTCTTCTTGATGTCGCGGTAGTGCGCGGCTCGTTTCAGCCAGGCCGCGGGCTCGGCCGCGTAGTTTTTCACCAGGTCGTCCCAGGCGGCCTCAGCCAGCGCGCTTTTCTGCGCCGTCAGCAACTCGGCCAGCGCCAGCTGGTGCTCAAGCGCCTGGCCGGCCAGCGCCGCCTTGCGGTAATGCTCGATCGCCGCGTGCGCATCACCGCCGGCCAACGCCAGGTCCCCGGCCAGCTTGATGTAATCAGGATTGGCCGGCTGCTCGGCGAGGATCGCGTCGATCTCCGGGCGCGCCTCGTCCAGCTGTTTCAGTTCGATCAGGCAGGCGGCCAGCCGCGCGCGGTAATCGCTGCGCGGTTCGATGCTCAGCGCCCGCCGGTAGTAGGCGCAGGCGGTCTCGCAGCGGCCGGCCAGCTGATAGGCGCGGGCCACCAGGGCGGGCAACTCGCTGTTGGCGGGCTCGGCACTCAGCGCGCGCAGAAACTCGGCCTCGGCCGTGGGCGTATCGCCCTCCAACAGCGCGCAGGCACCCTTGCCGGCCACCGCTTCCCAGGCCGGCGGAGCTAGTTTCAACAGCTCATCCCAGGCGCTGCGCGCGGCGATGGTATCCCCTTGCTCCAACGCGGCCAGCGCCCGCCCGCGGGCCGCGGCCACGGGATCGACGGGCACGGGCTCCGCCGGGGCCTCCGCTGCAGCCGGCGGGGCGGCGTCCGGCGTGGTATTCGCTGCCGCGGCGGCGGGCTCGTCGGCCGGCACTTCGGCCTCGGCGGCGTTGCCGGCTTCCTGCGCCCAGGCCGCCGGACCGGCCGGCCAGCAGATCAGCACCATCAGTAGCAACCACTTGCGCATCAGGTAATTATACTGACGCAAAGCCCGCGGGTTTCTTCAGCGCCGCCGCGGGCCCCGGCCGGTCCGCGTTTGTGCTATGCTAATCGTGATATGTTGGAGATCCCGAGTTACTTCCAGCAGCTGTTCTCGGCAGCTGAAATCGATGCGCGTGTCCGCGAACTGGCGGCGCAGATCAGCCAGGACTACCGCGGACGCAAGGTCCACCTGGTGGGCGTGATGCGCGGCGCGACGGTGTTCATGGCCGACCTGGTGCGCAAGCTCGACCTGGAGGTCACCTACGACTACATCGCCGTGCACAGCTACGAGGGCACCAGCTCGACGGGCGTGGTCAAGCTGATCAAGGACCTTGACGAAAACGTCGAGAGCCGCCACGTGATCGTCGTCGAGGACATCATCGACAGCGGCCTGACGCTCAACTACATCAAGGAAAACCTGCAAAGCCGCAAGCCCGCCAGCCTGGCGCTCTGCACGCTGCTGGACCGCCCGCACCAGCGCAAGATCGACCTACAGCTCGACTACATCGGCTTCACGATTCCCGACAAGTTTGTCGTCGGCTACGGCCTCGACTTCGAGCAGAAGTGGCGGCACCTGCCAGACATCTGGGCGATCAACTAGCAGTAGTTATCCGTTTCCAGTTGTCAGTTGTCAGACGGAGCGCGGGCGCCCTCGCCCGCCGAGGAAAGGTTAATGGTGAATGGTTAAAGGTTTGAGCTACGCTTTGCTTTATTCCATTCAATATCCTGGCTTCGCAAGACAGCAGAAACAGACAACCGCTCCTCAGCTTTGGACCAACCTTTAACCGTTTCCCTTTAACCTTGCTATCACAAGCCCCCGTGCTTGCGTTTTGTATTTTGCGCAACCCCGCCTTGGCGGGGTTGCAATACTAGAGTAGAGCAAGCCGCCGGGCATGAGTCCGGGCAAGTGAAAGTGGAAGGTAAAAGTGAAAGTGACTTGAAACGCACTGCTTGCCCAAAGACCTTTCTACTTTCACTTTCGACTTTTACTCGTTCGCAGAGCATGCCCCATTCACAATGTCGGCTTTATAGCGCGCCGTTAACCTGCCAGGACTAATACCGTTCGCCGGCCACGCCCTGATTGATCAATGACTCCAAGCGGTCCACGTATTCCGGCTGCAAGGTGATCTCCTGCGCGGCCCAGTTTTCCTCCAGGCGCTCGATGCGCCGCGTACCCGGAATCGCCGCGAGCGGTACGTCGCGCGAGAGCACCCAGGCCAGGGCGACCTGGGCCGGCGTGGCATCCAACTCGCTGGCAACCGCGGCCACCACGTCGGCCAGCCGGTTGTTATGGGCGATGGCTTCGTCGGTGAAGCGCGGGTTCTCCAGCCGCCAGTCGCCGGGCTTGAGGTCGCTTCGGGACCGGATCGCTCCGGACAGGAAACCCCGGCCCAGCGGGCTGTAGGCCACGAAGCCGACGTCGAGCCGCCGCACTGTCGGCAGAATGTCGGTCTCCACGTCCCGCGTCCACAGCGAATACTCGGTCTGGAGCGCGCTGATCGGATGCACCGCGTGGGCGCGGGCAATCGTCTCCGCGTCGGCCTCGGACAGCCCGAGATAGCGCACCTTGCCGGCCTTGACCAGCTCGGCCATCGCGCCGACGGTTTCCTCGATCGGCGTGGCGGGGTCCACCCGATGCTGGTAGTAGAGGTCGATATAATCCGTCCCGAGGCGCTGAAGCGAAGCCTCGCAGCACGCCCGCACGTACTCCGCGTTGCCTTTGATCCCCAGCCAGCTGCCGTCCTCGCCGCGGGACACGCCGAACTTGGTGGCCAGCGTGATCCGGCCGCGGCGCCCCGTCAGCGCCTTGGCCAGCAGCAGCTCGTTCGTAAACGGGCCGTACATGTCCGCCGTGTCCCAGAACGTGCAGCCGAGTTCGACCGCCCGGTCGAGTACGCGCAGGTTGTCCGCTTCCAAGGACGAGCCGTAGAAGTCCGACATACCCATGCAGCCCAGGCCGATGGCCGGCACACTTAAGCCTTGCGATCCCAGCTTGACCTGTTTCATAACTAAGCCCCTCTATTTGGAGTATGCGTTTGTCTAAGGTACACGCTGTCCGCCCTGATGGCGCCCGGCCCACCTCGGTTCCGCGATGATACCACAGCAGCTTGTGTGGCGGATATGCCATGGGAGGTAAGAGGGTGTTTAACAGACAGATTCTATGTTGGGCCGTTTAGCCATTTCCTTTTATCTAATCAATAAATTGACTCACAATGTGTGTTACCCACTTATCGTGAGTCCTTTAGATTACATACAATCTCGTTTAATGCCACTGGTACACCATAAGCATCAAAAATCTGGCTGTTACTCAGCAATGCTGCTTCCAATTCACTAATCAATGGGGACGAGAGAGATTTGATTTGCTTTAACAATACAACTAACCTTTTAGCTTCTTCAAATGAACGCGATTGAGTAAATCTCTTAACGATACATGAATTTAGCTTCAGTTGCAGTGAAGGATTTTTATATAATGCTTGAATAACTGCTATTGCCAAATCAAATGATTCAACTATCTTCACAGGAATCGCCTGTAGTTTTCCTATGAATCCATAAGGCACCTGACCAAGATTCGCTGAAATTACTGCGCGCCTTCTCCCAATAGCTACTCCTATTTCTTGATCTGTCCAATAGCTTGTATGGAAGTTCTCATCCATTAATGCAAGCAATGCATCCATACTGAATAGAGCTTTGATTATTTCATCTTGCCACTCAGAATTAGGTTCAATGTCTTCATGTGCAACAAATGATGCCATCTGCCATCTTGCTAATTCCAATTTTAAACTACTAGCTATTGTCTTATGCTCCGCTCTGTGACTAATAAATAGACGAAAGCACCCATCTCCCCACAATAAATCCTTTTGCTCAGCCTTAGCCACTGTGTTAACCTGATCTACATCCGCCAATAGCGTGCCGCTGTCTTCTCTCCATGTTGGGTTATAGACAAGTTGTTCAATTATGCGCACACTGCTGAAATAGTCATGTTCATATGTAAAGGCTAGCTGGTTAAGATCATTATCAATTGTTGTTTCAATTTCATCATGTTGGTCGGCAATGCGTGCAAATACAGCACTTGGCACGTTAAACGTAATTCGATACCCGTATTGCCCTCCATCCCACTGATCATATTCCACTTGAGAAATTGAATATTCAGCATTAGCAATAACAGATAGAATATCAAAGCGTGATTGCTCCTTCAACCTGTTGGCATATGTTGATAATATAAGTTCGATATCCTGTTTAATGCTCTTTTCTGATGTCATCGTCTAACCCTCCAGGAGCTGCGCGTATATTGATTTGTGATGAGGATCGGCAATCCCCATTACAAGTGAAATACATACTCAGTATTTTACCATGATTAGTAAAGAGAATTCTATTAAAGGGGAGATGGTATGGTTATTGCTGAGTACACCACAGCCAAGCTATGCTTGCAATTATTGGCTTGAATACACTTGAACGATAAGTATAATCAACTGAGCTACTCCTCCCCCTCACCCAGCACCAGCAGCTTGAACGGCACGCCGAGGTGCCGGTTGGTGATATCTTCCCAGCCGTACTCCGTGCAGTCGATGTCGCTATAGTAGGTGCGCTTGACAGTCAGGAAGTCCATGAAGCCCAGCGTATAGAGCCCCGGCTCGTCGAAGACCAGCTTGACGTTGAACAGCACGCCGTCGACATCCACCGGCGGCGCGTTCTCCATGTCCTCCCAGTACGGCGTCATATTCAGGTTGAACAGCACGCGGTCATCCTCGGTCACGACCGTCTCGCCGGCGAGCAGTTCGCCATCGGGGATCAAAAAGCCCTCCGGCGGCGGGCTCAGCTCGCCCCAGACGCCGTCGGCGCAGTTCGGGTCGTGGCCGGGCGCACCGGGGTTGAGGCTGTTCTTGGCCAGCCGCGCGCCGGCCTCCACCGTCAGGCCGACGCCGTTGACATACTGGAGCGGCTGGGCGAGAGCGCCGGTGGCGATGACCACGCACACGGGATCGCCGACATGAGCTATGGTTGAGAGCGGATATGCGTGCAGCGCGTTTTCCTGGAATCCCAAAGGCAAACGCCATAGCTCGATGATTCGGCGGTCGGTATGATTGAGTTCATCCGCCACCAGCGCCGCTACCTCCCATTCCTCCGCCCGGCCCGCATCGACGACCACGTCGAGCCTGATCTGGCCGGGGCCGATGCGCTCATGCACGTTGCCACCGGCGATCGCGAGCCCGGCCGGAGGTGTCAGCTCCAATAGGCAGCGTTGATTGGGCTGAGCATCTAAGGTGATTGTCAGGTCCTGGCCGGCGATATCGTAAATAGCCTCCGTGAAGTAGACGGAGCGCATCACTTCCAGCTGTTCCAACGCGTACCAGCCGGCGCTGTCGCGCGCCGTGATCCTGATCTCCCCGAAGTCCGCCGCGTCTTCGGCGAACAGCAGGTGGAAGACCAGCGCGCCGCCGCCGCCGCGGACCAGGTACTCGTCATGCTTCTCGTCGTAATACTCCTCGCAACCGGCCAGCGTAACGCCCTCCGGCCGCGTGATGCTGAGGAACATCTTCAGGTTCCACTCGTGGTCGACGACGATACTCAGGTCCTGCGCAGGACGGTCATAGCTGGCCGCCAAGAACATGTTCGGCGGCGCCGGCGAGACCACCCAGGAGGGATCCGGCACGCCCGGTCGCCAACCCAGATCGGGATCCTCCGGCTCGGGGGATTGCTCGTCCGCGGGCTGTCCGGTGTCGCCCTGGTTGTCCGTGTCATCGGTAACCGGCTCTTCCAACGGGTTCTCGGCCACCGGCTGGTCAATCGCCGGCTCTTCCGTCTGATCGGAAACCAGGATGGTGCCGCCGCCACAGGCGACGATCAGCAGCCCGATCGCGGCGATGACCCCGATGTCCACCCAACGCGCAACCATTGTCCCGACCTCCACTAAGCGCCAGAAGCTGCCGGTAGCCCCAACCCGCCGGCTGGATTAACCCGGTGATCCCCCGTTGTAGAAACCCCCAGGTAACACTACAGACGATAATTCCGAGCCTAAGTTACGTGTACAGACTGTTATACCCGAAAGAGGTTCCCAGTAGAGGACACACTTGGGCCTGGGAACCACGGGCACAGCGGCTAGGTTCAAGGGAGAAGGTGCAAGGTTCAAGGGCTTGGCATTCAGGGCACTCGTCAATCAATAGCAACAAACAAGCTTCACGTGTTTGGCTGTTTTGCGGATACTTGGTTCCACAAAAAACGCTGGCACCGCCGGGCCCTTGAACCTTCTCCCTTGAACCTTGAACCTGGCGTGCGCACATCCCACGCTACTACTTGTATCTGATCGCTGACCCCTGATCAATCACACCTACCCCGGCAGCCTGATCAGCCCGTCCACCACGCTCAGCGGCCGCTCGCCCAGCGCCGTGCGGTTCAGGCGGTTGCCTTCGCCGGTGGCGACATGCTCCGGTTCGCCGAGGCCGAGGTAGAAACCGATGTGGTTGAATCTCCCGCCGCTGTCCTCGTCCGGGAGCGTCATCGTCAACAGGTCGCCGGGCACGATCTCGCGGCCCGTCAGACAAAGCCCCGCGCCGTCCGCCATCAACACGCTCCCGCGCGCTCCCACCGGCCTGAACAGCCCCTGCTCCTTGGCCCACCAGCGCCAGGCGTCGACCAACGCCATGGTGGCGAAGTGTCCCTCGGGCGCGAGCGGGATGTCGTAGCCGGCTTCGTTGAGGCACCACCAGCAAAACGCCGCTCACCAGGAAAAGCGGACGCCGTTCTCGGCGCGATGCCCGCGCGCGCGCATCTGCGGCCGCAACGCCGCGCAGTACTTTTCCGCCGCGCAGTCGGGCCCGGTCCATGCGAGCCTAAGCGCGCATTCCCGCCGCACGATGGCCAGCAGCTGCTCGCGATCAGCCATGGGTATATGGTAGCTGGCGAACGGAGCGCCGACGCCCTCGCCCGCCTGGAGCGCCGGCCGCCAGCCGGCATCCGTTGCGTAACCCCGCCAAGGCGGGGTTGCGCGTTGTAGTCTGCTGTTGCGCCTGCAATCAACAAGTGAAAGTGGAAAGTGGAAAGTCAAAGTGAAGAAGCAACTTCAGCTGTTATCCTCCCCACGACATCGAGGTTTGACCTGCTGAGAACTTTCTACTTTTACTTTCTACGTTCACTGACAACTGACAACTGATCCGGCGACACGGAAGTCGCCGCTACGTTTCTTGCCTTTGGCCTGTATTGATCCCCTTTCCCCTTTAACCGTTAACCTTTTCCCTTCCCCACCCTACATCACTTCCCGGTTCCCCGCGTGATCCGGCGGGGTCACGATGCCGGCTTCTTCCAGCTCCTCCATGATCCGCGCGGCGCGGTTATAGCCCACCTTCAGCCGGCGCTGCAGGTAGCTCGTGCTGGCACGGTTGGAGCTGCGCACGATCTCCGCCGCGGCGTTGAAGAACTCGTCGCGCTCGATCCCGCCGCCGGCCGCGCCCCCGCCCTCGTCCAGCTCGAACTGGGTGATGCTTTCGTCGTAGTGCGCGTCGGCCTGGCTGCGGCACCATTCCACCACGCGGTCGATCTCGTCGTCGGCCAGAAACGCGCCCTGGACCCTCAGCGGGATCGTCTCGCCGATCGGCGCGAACAGCATGTCGCCGCTGCCCAGCAGCTTGTCGGCCCCGCTGCCGTCGAGGATCGTGCGGCTGTCGATGTGGCTGACCACGGCGAAGGCGATCCTGGACGGCACGTTGGCCTTGATCGTGCCGGTGATCACCTTGACGTCCGGCCGCTGCGTGGCGATCACCAGGTGGATGCCGACCGCGCGGCTAAGCTGGGCGATGCGACAGATCAGCTTCTCGATCACCTGGCCGGCCAGCATCATCAGGTCGGCCAGCTCGTCGATGATGATCACGATGAACGGCAGCTCGCGGCCGGCGGGCATCTTTTCGTTGTAGGCGGCGATGTTGCGCGCCCGCGCGCCCTCCAACAGCCGGTAGCGCCGGTCCATCTCGGCCACCGCCCACTTCAGCGCGCTCTGCGCCTCGTTGACGTCGTGCACCACCGGGCAGGCCAGGTGCGGCAGGTCCTGGTAGTTGGTCATCTCGACGCGCTTGGGGTCGATCAGGATCAGCCTAAGCGTATCCGGCGCGTTCCTGGTCAGCAGGCTGACGATCAGCGCGTTCAGGCAGACGCTCTTACCCGAGCCGGTCGCGCCCGCCACCAACAGGTGCGGCATCTTGGAGATGTTGGCCATCACTTCCTGGCCGGCGATGTCGCGGCCCAGCCCGACGGTCAGCGGATGATTGCTGCGCTGGTTGGTCGGAGACTCGAGGATGCTTTTCAGCGTCACCAGCTGCTGGCTGGCGTTGGGTACCTCGATGCCGACGGCGCTCTTGTTGGGGATCGGCGCCTCGATGCGCACGTCCTTGACCGCCAGCTCCAGCGCCAGGTTGTCGGCCAGGCCGTGGATCTTGCTGACGTTGATGCCCGGGCCGATCTTCAGTTCATAGCGCGTGACCCGCGGGCCGACCACGCTGTTGACGCAGCTGGCGTCGATCTTGAAGTTGCGCAGGGTCCGCTCGATCGTGCGCGAGCGCTGCTCCAGGTGCACCTCCTCGCCGGCGGACGGCGGGGCGTCGCGCAGCAGCGACAGCGGCGGCAGCTCGTAGCCGGTCTGGGTGGAGGCGAACAGCATCAGCTGGCCGTCCGCGCCGACGTGATAGCCCTCCTCGCCGGCGTCGGGCTCCTTGCGGCCTGGATAAGCCACCTCCTCGAGTTGGCTGGCGCCGGCGGCGGCCACCACCCGGGCAAAGTCGTCCACCGGCGCGGCACCGGTCGCGTCGTCCAACTCGGCCAGCATCTGGTCGCGCCCGGCCAGCGCAGCCGCGGTCTCAGGCGGCTCCAGTTCCGCCGCTTCGTCGGCGGGCGCGGGATCAGCCGGCAGCTCAATTACTTCCGTTTGGGTCGCGGGCAAGACCGCCACCACCGGCACGTCCTCCGCCGACGGCAGCAGGTCGGGCGGCGGCGGGCAGGCCGGCTGATTGCGGATCACCGGGCTGTCGCCCTCCGGCGCATCGGCCGCGTCCAATTCGGCCTCCAGGATCCGGCGGCGCCGGGCGTTGCGCTCGGCCTCGCGCTCGGCGCGTTCGGCGTCCCGTTGCGCGCGCTGCTCGTTGGCCGCCTTGCGGCGCTCGCGGCGCTCCTTGGTGATCTCGGCGGCTTCCTCGCGCACCGCTTGGCCGTAATCCACCACCGCCGCGCCCGTCTTGACCGCGGCGCGATAGGCGCCCAGGCCGACCAGCTTGACGAAGCTGCGACCGGCCAGCCGTGCCACGACGATCAGCGCGACGATCAGCAGCAGCACGGGATAGAACCATCCCAAATAGTGGTAGCCCAGGTTGGCCGGCGCGGTGCCTAAAAGCCCGCCCCAGTTGCGGTCCACGCCGCCCAGCCAGCCCTCGATGAACAGGCCGCCGCCGAGGCTGGCGATCAACAGCAGGCACCAGGCCCAGGCCCAGGCCCTCAGCCAGAAGCGCTGCCAAGCCGAGCGCCAGATCACCGCGGGCAGCAGGCCCAGCACGAACGGCACCAAGTACATCCCCAGGCCGACGGCACGGAGAAGGAGCACGCGCATCTGCTCGCCGGCCGGCGTCGAGAAGCTCGGGTAGTACACGGAAGCGGCGACGAATACCGCCAGGGCGAGGATCAGCAGGATCGTGGCGTCGAGCAGCACGGACGGTCCGGTGCTGACCGGAGCCTCACCGGCGCCCTTGGCTGCGCGTGTACGCCGCGCGGCGGGCTTGTGCCGCTTGCCCTTTGCCTCAACCCTCGGCATGTCCGGCCATTATAACATAACGGGCGTATAGGGAATTACCGGCCTACCAGCCGCCCCCGCCGCCGCCGCCCCCGCCGCCGCCCGAACTCCCGCCGCCCCCGCCGCCGGAGCTCGAGCCCGGCGCCACGCTGGACGAGCTGATCGTACTGGTAAACGAGCCGGCCAGGTCGTTGACGAAGCGCTCGTGGCGGAACAGCGTGGGGTTTTCCTCGTATGGCGTCCGATACCAATCGGGCTGCACGGGCCGCTCCTGCATGCCGGCGAACACCCGCTCCAGCTGCCGTCCCCACTGGCGGCTGATACCCAGCGCGATCACGAACGGCAGGAACGCCAGGTAGCGGTTCTGGTCGGAGCCCTTGAGCAGCTGCTCGACCGGCAGTTCCGGTAGCTGGCCGGCCAGCATGCGCTTGAAGCCCTCGGCTTCGTCGAGCAGCCGGCGCCCGCGCCGCGTGTAGCGCGGCATCAGCGGGACGAAGATGCTGTTGACCACCCCCAGCCCCAGCAGGACCAGCGCCGCCAGGGGTGAAAAGAGAAAGAACACCACGCCCAGCGGAACGATGGTGAACACCGTCACGATGAACGCGATCACGCAGCCGGCGATCCAGCCGCCGGGCGTATTGGCTACCTTGAACGCGCTGAGGCCGCCGGCCATGTTGGCCGCCGCCGAGATGCCCAGGATCATCGGCACGAGTACGATCACGGCCAGCACGACCAGCACCATCGGCTCGTAGGAGTTCCGCGCCAGCAGCGCGCCCGTGGCGATCGTCAGCAAGATACCGATGCTGACCCAGCCCGTGTTGCGGGCGAAATACGTGCCGGCGTACTGCTGGTTCAGCGAGCGTCGCAGCGCCGACTGCACCGCGCTGAGAATACTGTGGTTGTCCTGGTCGACCAGCAGCTCGCTGCGGCCCTCGAACAGCGTGGTGTAGGCCGCGCTTTCCTCCGGCGTCAGGTTGTCCGTGGCGGCGTCGGTCTTCTTCAAAATGTAGTTGCCGCCGGCGTCCTCTTCGATCAACAGGTTGCCCTTGACCGCCATGTTGGTCAGGGCGGCGGTGAAGGTCGCGGTGTCGGAGCCCATGTTGCGCACGAAGCGGATCGCGGCGGGCGACATGCCGGCCGGCGGCTCGGTCGTGACCTTGATTCCCTCGCTGAGCGGATCGATGCCCACCAGTACCCAGGCCACGACGTAATAGGCCAGCAGCACCACCAGGCCGATCAGCGCCCAGAACTCGCCGTTGTGCTCCTGGCGCCACAGCGCCAGCATCTCGGCTTTGGTCGGCTGGGTGACGACGCCCTTGGGAAAGCGCACCACAATCGTCAGCCCCTGCCGCGAATTGAGCGGCTCGGTGGTGCTGAACAGCGCGCGCCCGTCGGGCGTCACCTCGGCGTCGTAATACTGCTCCTGCGCCCCCTGGTAGCCCGTGTAGGCCTCGAGCACCAGCTCGTCCTGATCCAGGCTGGCGGGCAGTGTCACCGTCGCCGAGGCGCTGTCGATCGGAAAATCCCAGCCGTTGCCGGTCACGTTCCAGTAGAGCTCGTCGAAGGCGGTGAAGAAACCCAGCTGGCGGTTGGTGCGGTAGGTCAGTTCATAGGTATAAGTGCCCCAGGGCAGGAAATAATCCTCGTCGCCGATATAGACGCGCCAGCCGTTCGTCTGGCGTTCGGTGAAATACGGCTCGGGCTGGCCTTCGCGCTTGACGCCGACCACCTCGAACCCGACATCGAAGGGGTGGCCGTTCTTGTCGCGGTAGCGCGTCGGAAAGTCGCGGTAGATGCCGCGCCGGATATTGATCCCCAGCGCCTGGACGGTGATCGTCTCGGTCACCTCCATCGACGAGTCGGCGAACACCTCGATCGCGCTGTCGAACGACAGAATGCGCTCGCCCAGGGTGCTGTCGTATTCCCCCTCACCTGCCCGGGTGACACCCGTCTGCAGAACGGCCAGGGCCAGGGTGAGTAACAGCAGGGGCCACGAAAACCGCATGCCAGCCTCCAGAAATACCTGGGCGGTATCATAGCGCGTTTAGGGCCGGGGGCAAAGCTGGGAGAAGCACGCCGTAAAGACAAAGGGTGGCGTTCGCCACCCTTCGCGTCCGGAATGTTGGAGAAAGTTCTCTGCGGACTGGTTGCTGCGCTGCTCCAGCCCACAGCTACTACTATTCTACCTTAGCCGGAATCTCAGCGCAACCACACCGGGGCCGAATCTTGCCGCCGGGGGCTAGTTTTCGGTGACAATCGTCGCCGTAGCCGCCAAAATCGGCTCGCCGGTCGCTTTCTCATCCAGCCAGACCATGATGTAGTACAGCCCGGGCCGGTCCTTATAATTCAGGCGAACGCGGCAGCTGTAGCGGCCGGTCTGCGGATCGACCTGCACAGTGTAATAGGATTCCAGCCCTTCCATGTAAATACTCGGGTCCAGCAGGTAACCGGCGAAGATCTTGCCGCCGTCCTGGTAAGACTCGGTGCGCATCAGCCAGCTGACCTCGCGCGGCTCGGGCGGGTCCTCGTAGCCGACCAGGATTTTGTCCAGCTCGTAGAGCTGGCGGTCGAAACGGCCGCGGAACTCCACTTCCGCCCCGTGGCGGGCCCGCAACGGGCAGCTGTACTCGCCGCCGATGCGGACGATGAACTCCTGACTGGCGTACAGCTTGCGCCCGTCGGCGCTGAGGGCAAAGCCCAGGCCGACATGCGTGTAATTGGGATCGAGGATCGTGCGCCGGTGGCCGGGGCTGTCCAGCAGCGTCTCGACCATCTTGGTCAGCCGCGCTTCCAGGTCGCCGTCGAAGCCGTGCTCGTAATAGACGTTCTCGCCCAGCGTGTTATAACCGCCGGCCAGATTGTAACGGCGGGTCGGTTTCAGCCCCTGGCGGTTCCAGTGGCTGAAATACCCGCCGGCGAGCATGTCCTCGGCATGCTGTTTGGCCACCTGGCTCGCCACCGGGTCCAGCGACACGCGGCCGACGCCGGCCAACCCGCGCTCGCGGTTGACCAGCTGGAGGGTATAGCGCTGGGCGAACTCATAGGTGTCGACCGTGAAACCGCTGTCGTCCTGCGCGTAAGCCGCCGTGGCGGCTAGCCACAGCACCAGAACGATTGCGGCCCACCTGTGTTTCATGCTGGTTATTATCGCCGACCGCGGTAAGTTATTGCCAGCAACCGGACGCATCCGGCCGGGTCGGGGTTCGATCGGAGAAAACTGGCGGCTGGTTAGAACCAGTAGCTGTTGAGCAGGTTGTAGAAGAAGCTGAGGATCAGAAAGCCGTAGCAGATGTAGGACAGCAGGCGGCGCTTCTGCTCCTCGACGCCGACGGCGCCGCGATAGGTGTCCGACGCGCCCGTGATCGCCGCGCCCAGCCCCTCGCTCTTGACGTTGAGCGCCGCCGTGATCATTACGATGCCCGAGGCAGCGATGATCACGATAACCTGCAATACCATAATCAGCGGATGATCCATACCATTCTCCGAGCCGAGGATTATAGCGCAAAGCGTGCGGAAATGCGAGGGCCGCGCCGCGAAACGGCCTTCGGCGACGGGGCCGGACACCCCCTGGCCGCGGCCCGGCCTGCTGCGGGAGGCTTGAGCCGGGTTTTACTTGCTCGTTTCCGGAAATTCGGTATAATGGCCGGTCGATTGGCGCCATCGCATCCAATCGACTCGACTGGGCGCCATTAGCTCAGTGGTAGAGCATCTGACTTTTAATCAGGTGGTCGCAGGTTCGAGTCCTGCATGGCGCATGCCGCGGCCCCATGGTCTATCGGTTAGGACACCACCCTTTCAAGGTGGAGTGACGGGTTCGACTCCCGTTGGGGCTGCTTTCCTTTCAATTGGAGTTGACTCCAGCACTTCGCGAATGACTGGCAACGGGTGCAGTCTCACACTGATCTCAAACGTTCTGTCAGTCGCCCGAACATTCACCGAACTCACCAGCAGGTCGATGACTTCCTTGAGCCTGTCGTAGTCTTCTCCCTTCCAGAACTCCTCGATGCTGTTCACCTGGTCAATCGCCGCCTCAGTCTCGAGCTCAGTCAGCTCCAGCCGCCGGACAATATCATCGCAGGCTTGGACCTGCCCGATGAGTTGCTGTTCCCTCAGATCCAGTTCCTCTACCTGCTGATTCCACTGAGCAACCAGCTTGTCTGACGCTCCAGCAGCCTTTTCCACAGTAGCGTCGATTAGCTTTTTAAGCTTGCGCCTGGTCTCAGCCAGGTCCTTTTCACGGACAGCTTTGGTCTTATACATCTCTTGGCGCATCTTCTCGGCAGCGGTCTCAGCCTGGCACATGAATACCTGGCGCTGGTCCCTGCTGGCCATGTCGATCAGGGCATTGATCACTGCTTCATCGAGTTCTTCCGATGGCACACTACTGGGTAGCCAGGCGGTAGTTTCAAGGTCGACAACCTCAGCTTTCAGTCCGCCGTACTTGCGCCGCTTGTCAGCTCGGTAGTAGGCGGGATATTCATCGCTACGACCTTTGGAGTAGTACGGCACAAGTGGCACTGGCTCTCCAGCTCGATTCTCCGGATGAGTGACTACCAGCTGGTCCGTGTACACCTTGCCGCGGAACAGGTAGTTAGCGCGCTTCGGTTTGCGCCCGAGTGTTCCGTTAGTTTTCTTCTGAGCACGTTCCCAGAGATCCCGGTCGATCACGCACTTGTGCTTGGCATCGTACTCAATTCCATTGTGAGTCACCTTGCCGATGTAAAACCTGTTCGTAAGAACGCGGTCGAGCGTGGTGCGGCCGAACTCCCCGCCGTACGGTCCCTTCACTCCCTTCTGGTTCAGGTGCTCGAGGATCGTGAACCTGGGCGTGCCGGCCACGGCTTCCTTATAGATATACTCCACCCAGGGCCAGGTCTCGGGATCTTTCACCGGAATCCCCTTCTCTGGCCCCAGCATGGTGCCAAAGGGTAGCTTGGTCACCCACAACCCCTGCTGAGCACGGAACTGCATAGCCGCTGCAGTCTTCTCGCGGGTCTGTTCAGCCTGGAACTGTGCGATCTGCACGAGGATGCCCAGTGCCAGCCGGCCGGCGGCGTTGGATGTGTCGATCCTTTCTGCGATAGTAGCGAAGTCTGCTTCAGCCGGATGCAAGACCTCGCGCAGCCATGGCATGAACTCATCGGTGCGCGCCAGGCGGTCCAGTGAAGTAGCAAGGACCATGTTGGACTTGCCGGACTGCACGAGCTGTTCAACTCGCTTCCAGCCTGGCCGGTCAAGCGTCGTGCCGCTAATGCCCTGGTCAGAACAGACTTCAACAATCTCCCAGTTCATCGCCTTGCAGTACGCACGGCAGCGGTCGATTTGAGTGGGGATGCTGCCTGCCTGCTCTTCGCTGTCCGTGGAGACGCGGGCATAGATCACAGCGTAAATCGGCTTATCTTTTTCCATCACAAGTACCTCAATTCGACTGTAGCACAGCGAATGTCACAAAAGCACTTTTCACTTTCTACAGGTCCCCGCGGACAGTCATAACCACCAGGCCAGTCCAGCGAATGGCTGCATAATCGAGTTCAATATCTTCATAGGCTGGGTTGAGTGAGCGCAGCGTCAGACGGCCATCACGATCATTCCAGTAGCAGCGCTTAACGAACTCATCGTTGTAGTTGTCAGTAACCGCCATGATGTCCCCCTGGCGGGAGCGTTCACGTACATCTGCTTGTGTCCCGTACCAAACCACCAGGATGTCCCCCTCATATAGCTGGGGCTCCATCGAGTCACCGGAAACTACATAGCCCATCTTGCGGCCAGGCAGTGTCATGATCCGCTCGGGGATCTCAATATGTGTCTCCGGTTCCTCGGTCAGGACCTCGTTCTCGGCGCCCAGGCCGGCAGCCACCCGTCCCCAGACCGGTACGCGCAGCAGCTTGGCCGCTGCTTCGCCTGTGGGTGCCTGCCGCTGTTTGAGCAAACGAGTGATCTCGTCCAGGCGGTCCTTGACCTCGTCCTCGGGCTTGGGGATGATCTCACCGCCTAACAGCTCTGGTAGAGGCATTTTCAGCGCGTCAGCGATCTGCTGGAAGGTTCTGAGGCTGGTCTGGCCGATTTCACCCTCGAGCAGACGGTAGTACGTGTTCGGACTGATCTTGGCCCCGCGCTGAACCGCATCCTTGGTCAGGCCAAGCTGGACGCGGCGTTCCTCGATCCGCCGGCCCAACTTGCTGAGCTTGGTTTCGCTATCCATGGCTGGCTCCTTCAGTCATTTCACAAACATTCTAACATAGAACCTAACAATTGTCATTGACGCAATCAAACTGTTCTGTTAGAGTTCTTAACGTATGGGAAGGCGAATAAGAACGAAGTTACGAGATGCCCGGGAGAAGCTACTCCTGAGCCAGCGAGAGGCAGGCGAGTTAATCGGGGTGCATGCGCTGACGATTGCCCGCTGGGAGACCGGCCAAGGCGGCCGGATCTCCAACTCCCGTTCGAATATCCGTGCGTACTGCAAGGCACTCGCCCAGTATGCCGCGGCACTGGGCTATGAAGCCGAAGACTACCGCACGCACCTGCTGTGCCCGGGTGAATTCCCCGATCCCGCACTGGTAACCGCTGACGGTGCCTGGTAATGGCGGCTGAGCGGAACAAGCCATTTGTGGTTCGGCTTGAGCTGGCGGAATCCACAGCCAGTGAACTCGAGCTCAAGGCCAGCGAGGACCGGCTGCGTGAGATTTCCCGGCAGGCTGCGGTGAACAGGTTGATCAGGATGAGGGAGCAAGGAG
>JAFGCY010000054.1 GCA_016932385.1 bacterium
CCGTAAGGCTTCCGCGACTGACCAGAGATTGATCGCCTGAAGCGATGCCCCCGGGACTCCGGTCCCGGGGGCTTTTGTTTACGGAGCAGCAGCGCCGGCATAGCGACGGACATGTGGAGATGCCGCGAAAGGTTAAAAAAACCCAGCCGGCAATCGACTAAAAGCCAGGGGCACCGACGTTTATATGGGCGACACCATCCAAAACCGGCGTTGAATCACGGCACCAGCTGAATAATGGCCGGATTCACTTGATTTTCGTGCGGTAATCTGGACAATTACGGTTGTAGAGACATTCCAAGGCAGCGACCGATAAACAAGCTCTTGGAAGGCTACGACAGCGCTGAGGCGCAAGGGGAGGAGACAGTTGTTTAGCATACACAGACTTATTGATAGGTTTGGCGGAGCGCTGCTGGTTTGCCTGTGCTGCGCCTGCAGCCATGCCTCATCACCGAGCAGTACGCCGCTGGCGTCCGACCCGCATGGGCCGGTCGGTGAGCACCTCCGGCTTGCACCCCAGACGTACAACCTAGCCCAGGTCGAGGCGGAGTTGGCGCAATTGGAGCGGCCAGCGCGGATGGACTCGGAAAGCTGGGAAGCGTTGAAATCCAGCTTGCTGGAGTCGATCGACACCTCCCATGCGGGAAAGACGCTCTCCAGCCGAGCCAGCAGTACGTTGGTCGGGGATCTTCACCTCGAGTACGAAAGTAATGGGGACGCCTATTTGTTGTGGACCTACGCCAACTGCGGCGATTACAACCAGGACGGCTTGGTCAGTGTTAGCGATCTCACGGTCATCGGCCAGTACTGGTTGGCGTCACTGGCAGACGACGACTGGCCCGCGGCGCAGGTCGCCGATGGTGACGGGAACGGCTTGGTCAATGCGTACGATATCACGCCGCTTGGCGCCAATTTTCTCAACTCGGTCGAGGGTTATCAGCTCGATTCGTCCGCCGATGGCGCGGCGTGGATCGGACGCGACTATGTCTGGCTGGACGAAGGTCAGGTCGCCAACGCGGACAAGTATGTCCGCTTCACCCACGATCTGGGAACTGCGGTACCGGACCGGTACTGGCGCGTGACCCCCCTGTGGGGGACAGCGCGGGGACTGGCCAGCCCGACACTCGATTCAACGAGCGTGACGGCGTTGGCCCGGCCATTTGTCGCCGTCGTTCCGGAGGGGGTGCAGATTGCCAAGCAATCCAGCGACCTGGCGGGACAGAAGGTGATCTCGTCCACTTCTATCCCCGACAATGTGATCGCCGGTTACACCGTTTACAGCGAAGCCGATCAGGCCATCTACCGCGTGGACAGCCGCCACGGGAACGAACTGGTTGTCAGCACCGGCGAAATCCAGGATGCCTGGCAGTTTCTCGACCTGGACCTCGATCCGGCCAACACGGAGATTACCGTCGAGTTTGAGCCGATCGACTCCTCCGTCTCCTTCAACCTGGTTGACAAAGGCACATCGGACGTCGCGGGCGGTGCCAGCTGGTTGCTGGAGTTTGACAAGGCACTCAGCTCCGATGTTTCCGTGACCGGCTCGATCGAAGGCTCGGCGGAACTGCAGGCGGGGTTGACGCTGGGTTCCTTCTGGCGGACCGGAAAGGTGGACCGGTTCCACTTCGGGGAGCAGTTCGAGCTTGAATTGAAAGCACTCGTCGATATCCACAAAAGCGCCGTCTACACGGACCGCATCCCGCTTGGCCGGGCGCTGTACTGCATCAAGTACATCCCCGGTCCCGGGGGCGTGCCGATCGTACTGGTCGTGCAGATGCCGGTTACCCTGGTCAGCGAGTTGACAGCGGCCGGCGGTTTTCGCTTCGGCCCCACGGCAACCTTTACGCATCAGCTGTCGGTCGATTACACGCCGGCGACAGGATGGGTCTTCGATAGCAGCAAGAGTTTTGTCGCCAGCGCCGGCTTTCAACAGGAATTCTATTTCGAGGCGGAACTGGAATTGGCGGTCGCCACCAGGACGGAGATCCTCCTCTACAACCTGGTCGGGCCGTACGTCGAATTACGGGCGCCTTCCGTGGTCGGCAAGGTGGAGAAGCAAATCGGCGGCGACAACGAATTCAAGGCGAGTATCAAGGTCGGCGCCAAGCTGTCCGTCGGCGTGACGGAGAACATTCCCTTCCTGAACCTGCCGAGCCTGCCGTATACCGACAAGTACGAAGTGTACGACACCTACTACCTGCGGACCTGGAGCGAGACCGGCAGCGTTGAACCCGTGCAGCCCCCGGCGTACGTCGCCGTGTCCCAAGGGGACGACGATTACCCGGATGCGATCAACATCGACTGGGGTGCCCCGCCGGCCGGTCCGAATCCCGACAGCTATACGCTTCGCCGGACCTGCGTGGCCGGGCCCGACACGGGCGCGGTCAAGGTCTACTCGGGTTGCCGGCTCAGTTCGTACCTCAAGGAGGATGTCACGGACGGTGGCAGCGTCGATCACAACGTCAGGACGGGCGAGAGCAACCAGTATCGCTACGCGGTTGCCTCGGCGTACGGATCCGAGCTCAGCGCCTATACCACCGCCCCGCTGCTGGGCTGGGCTGTGTCATCCAGCCCGGATCAACTCCAAGCGCCCACTGGTTTACAAGCTTCCGATGGAACCTATCAGGATCGCGTCCGGTTGACCTGGTCGCATCCCGGTTCGGGCCCGACACCGGATGGTTACCGGATTTTCCGCAATGGCGCGGAGATCGCCCAGGTGAGTTATCCGTCTCAGCTGTACGAGGATCATCAGGCTGCCGCGGGCACTACATATACCTACAAAGCCTGCAGCTATAAGAGCGGCCAGGCTGACAGCGGATTCAGTAATTCCGATACGGGAGCCCGGGCCACGACTCCGGTGCCGCTGAATCCGCCGTCCGGGCTGCTGGCCTCGGACGGCAACTATACCGATCAGGTCGTGGTGACCTGGAGTAATCCCACCACGGGCTCGACTCCCGAGCAGTACGTTGTCTACCGTAACAATGAGTATCTGGGCAGCGTCAACCACCCCCAGACTTCGTACCAGGATCTGGCGGCGGTCGCCGGGACGACGTACTCCTACAAGGCGCTCAGCCGCAGAACTGGCCTGGCTGACAGTGGCTACAGCAACAGCGATACCGGCTATCGCGCGGTGGTTCCGGAACCGCTCAGCCCGCCGGCCAGCCTGACCGCCTCCGACGGCGCGTATACCGAGCGGGTCAGGATTGCCTGGAGCCACCCGGTTTCGGGCTCGACGCCTGCGGAATACTACATTTACCGGGACAGCCTCTACATCGGCCAGGCGGACTACCCGCAAACCTACTTCGACGATCAAACAGCAGTGGCCGGGACCGTTTACACCTACAAGGCGCGCAGCCGCAAAGCCGGGTTGACCGATAGCGGCGACAGCAATAGCGACACCGGTTATCGCGCGACGGTTCCGGAACCGCTCAGCCCGCCGGCCAACCTGGCCGCATCCGACGGTACTTACACCGACAAGGTCAGGGTCAGCTGGAGCCATCCCGGGTCCGGCTCCACGCCGGAGGAGTATTACATCTACCGCGATGGAGCTTATCTCGGGGCGGTTGACTATCCGGCGACTACGTACGACGATTTCAGTGCCGCGACCGCGGTGACTTATGCCTACCAGGCGCGCAGCCGCAAGCCGGGTCTGACCGACAGCGGACTGAGCAGTAGCGACACCGGCTATCGGGCGGCGGTTCCGGACCCGCTGAATCCGCCGGCCGGCCTGGCCGCCACCGACGGAAGCTACCCGGACAAGGTCAGGGTCAGCTGGAGCCATCCCAGTTCCGGCGCCACGCCCGAGCAGTATCGCATTTACCGCAATGGATCCTATTACGGCAGCGTCGGTTATCCGGCCACATATTTCGACGATACCAGCGTAGTTTCCGGCACTTCGTATTCGTACAAGGCGACCAGCTCTAAGTCCGGTTGGAGCGAAAGCGGCTACAGCAACGCGGATTCTGGCTATGCAGCGGCCGCCAATCAGTCGCCGACCGTGCAAATCAAGAACCCGTCCTCGGGGGCCGTCGTCAGCCTGGATTCCAAGCCGTCCGCGATTTGCCTCGATCCGGACGGTGAGATAGCGAGTGTCAAGTTCTATATTGACGGGATCCTGAAGGACACGCAGACGGGTTATTACCATGAACCGGGCTGGTATCTATGGGGCAACTTCGACAACAGTGACGTCTGGAATATCATGGCTGCCTCGGCCGGCACGCATTCGCTGCAGGTCGTCGCGACCGACGATGAGGGGGCAACCGGCCAGCATACGATCTACGTAACCGTGGAAAACGGCGCGAACACGAGCGGTACGTATAAAGCCGACTTCTACTACCAGAGCGATGGCGTGATGACGATTCCCAAGGGTACGACAAAGGAAGTGACGGTCCAGTTCCAGAATCTCGGCACGGCGACCTGGTACAACTACGGCCCGTACCCGGTGCGGCTCGCTTCCTCGAACCATATTAATGGTTCGACGCCGCCAACCGACAAGATCAGCCCGTTCTGGGATGTCAATTGGCTGAAACATGATCGGATCGAGGTAATGGACGGTGATCTCAATTACCAGTCCTGTCCTCCCTGGGGCATCGCCGAGTTCACAATTAAGGTGCATGTTCCTTACAACCATGCATCCGGCGGGCCTTATCAACTGAATTGGAACCTGGTCAGCGATTGCAACACCTGGATCAAGGATAAGGACGGAGAGGAGTACGGAAACTACTTCGTGCAAATCTACGTGCCCTGAGGTCCGTCGATCCGGGCCAGCTTATTTGCGCGGTGAAGGTGCATCCGGCTGCATACGGGCGGTTGGCCCACGCCGGAACGGCTGGACCTGCCGCCCCGTTTAGCGTTTGCGATTCTGCGGAGCGAATCGCTAAAACTGATGGTGTACCATTTGGCCCACCATGAATGTCATTTCGCCGGTACAATGCCAGTAAGGTGGCGCCATGCGGGAGGCGATGCTTTACCAGACGGTGGACGGCGGCGTGCAATGCGGGCTTTGCGCGCAGGGCTGTGTGATTACCGACGGCGAAAAAGGGCGCTGCAGCGTACGCCGGAACCGTGCCGGACGGCTGTACACCTTGGTTTACGGTCGGGCGGCGGCACTGAACATTGACCCGATCGAGAAGAAACCGTTGTTCCATTTCCTGCCGGGTACACTCAGCCTGTCGCTGGGCACCTTGGGCTGCAATCTGCGCTGCGCCTTCTGCCAGAACTGGAGCTTGAGCCGCGGCGCGGACGACTGCCCGCCGGACGACGCCCGGCAGCTGTCGATCTCACCGGATGCGCTGATTACGCATTGCCTGAACCAGCGCATACCCTCGATTTCGTTTACATATAACGAACCGACGGTGTTTTTCGAGTACGCCTACGAGACCTGCCGGCTGGCGCGGCAACACGGTATCCGCACGGTATTCGTCAGCAACGGCTACCAAAGCCCCGCCGCGATGGAGCTGCTGGCCCCGGTGCTGGACGCGATCAACATCGATCTCAAATCGTTCAGCGATGAGTTTTACCGCGAGTACTGCGGCGGGCGGCTGGCGCCTGTACTGGAAACGATCAAGCTGGTGGCCGCCTACGGAATTTGGCAGGAGATCATCACGCTGGTCATTCCCGAACTAAACGATGATCCAGCTGAACTGGCGGAACTGGCCGGGTTTATTGCCGGTGTCGATCCGGGCATTCCCTGGCACGTCAACGCCTTTCATCCCGATCACAAAATGCGCGACCGGCCGCCGACGCCCGTGCGAACGCTGGAGCGTGCCCGGCGGATTGGCCTGGATGCCGGCCTGAAATACGTCTACATCGGCAACATCGTGGACCGCGACAGCAGTTCCACCTGGTGTCCGGAATGCGGGCAGCGCTTGATCGACCGCTGGCAATATCCGGTGGCCTCGCCCGGCGCCAATCGGGGCCATTGCCGCGCTTGTCACGCGAAAATCGAGGGGGTGTGGGAGTGAAGACGCGCTCGCCCGCCGTCGCCGGCGGCTTTTATCCGGCTCAACCCGCCCGGTTGGCCGCGGATGTCCACCGTTATCTGGACCGGGTGAAAGCACCCGTTACCGGCGAGCTGAAGGCGCTGATCGCGCCGCATGCGGGTTACATGTATTGCGGGGATGTGGCCGCGACGGCCTTTGGCCTGCTGGCGGGACTGCCCCGGGACCAGCACTGGCGGGTCATCCACCTCGGCCCTTGCCACGGCCAGCCGTTCGCCGGCGCCGCGTTGAGCCCCGCCACGCATTGGCTGACGCCGCTGGGACGCGTGCCCGTCGAACATCCCGCCGGATTGCTGGAATCCCCGTTGATCTTGCTGGACAGCCGCCCGCACGAACCCGAGCACTGCCTGGAGGTCCAGGTTCCGTTTATGCAGAAAACCCTCGGGGATTTCTCCCTCGTGCCCCTGGTTACGGGCCGGATCGACCCGGCCGAGCTGGCCACGCTGATCGAGCCGCTGCTCGACGAGGCCACCCTGGTCGTGGCCAGCACCGATCTCAGCCACTTCCACCGCGACGAGCAGGCGCGCGAGTTTGATCAGATCAGCAACGCCGCGATCGCGGCCCTGGACATCGAGGACTTCCAGGTCAACGGGGATGCCTGCGGCAAGACGGCCGTGCTGACGGTGATGCAATTGGCGCGGCAGCTGGGCTGGCGGCCCCGGCACCTGGCTTATGCCACGAGCGGGGACCAAAGCGGCGACCGGCTCCAAGTCGTAGGATACACGGCGTTTGCGTTCACCGCGGATTAAAGCATGCCGAGGTTTTCGAAGTCCGCCGGTTCGACCAGCCGGCGGATCTTGCCGATCGCGTTGCGCATGATCCGTGAGACGTTCATCTGGCTGGTATTGAGGATGGTGGCGATTTCCTTTTGCGTGCGCTGCTCGAAGAAATACATCCGGATGATGCGTTGCTCCACATCGGTTAAGTGGATCAGCAGGTTTTCCCAGAATACGCCGCGCTTGGTGGTGCGCATATCCAGGTGCTCGGCGCCGGGGGATTCCTCGGACAGCATGATGCCGGCATCGCCGTCGCGGGCGTTGTCCATGAAGCTCTGCGGGTGGTAGGCGCTGCCCAGCTCCATGGCCTCCAGCACATCTTCCTCGCTGAGCGATGTGAACTTGGCAACATCGGTGACCGTCGGCTCGTTGGTCTGGGCCGCGGCCAGTTCCTCGCGCGCCTTGAAGACCTTAAGCGACTTTTCCTTGAGATCGCGCGGGACATTGACGGCCCAGGTCCGGTCGCGGAAATAGCGCTGGATCTCCCCCTGGATCGTCTGCCAGGCATAGGTGGAAAAGCGGTAATTGAGGCTCAGGTCGAACCGGCGGATCGCCAGGAGCAGCCCTTTGGTGCCTTCCTGCACGAGGTCGTCGAACTGGTCCGAGCCGTGTGTGAACTTGTGGACGATCTTGTAGACGAGTGATTGGTACTTTTTCAGCAGTAATTCTTCGTTGGCGGGGCAGGGATCGGCTTGGTAACGTGCAAAAAGAGCGCGCTCCTCGGCGCGCTCCTGTTCTGATTCACGCTGATCCGAGGCCGGATTAGGCCTGTCCGCTTTCTCGCTCATGGAAAAGGAACGGTCGATCCTCCTGGTACTTGATCGTAAACCCGATATCCAGTTTGTCCACTCCGTCGACGGTGGTAGAAGTATACTCCCCACCCAGCGACTTGAGCAGCTCCAGTTCCACGGCGCTAACGACTTCCTTGCGCTGGCCGGCGGCGTCGAACAACGAGACGGTAATGCTGTCGGTGGCTTCCACCCACTTCAGGCGGATCAGCCCCTGGTCGCGGCTGCTGCCGTTGACCACGCTTAAGAACGCCTCGCCGATCACGAGCTTAAGCTTCTCCAGATCCTCGATCGACAGCCCCATGCGGGTCGCCAGACCGGAGACCAGTAAGCGGACGACACTCACGTAAGCGGCATCCACCGGAACTTTCAGCTCAACATTGTTGCCTGCCATCTTCACCATGCTATAACTCCAATAATCACGTACGGGATGCGCACATCGGGCGTGAATCAGATCTGCGCCAGCAATCCCCGCGACCTCCGCCTGACCCGGATTGGACCGCAATCAGTACCGGTGTCGCTCAACTTGTTTTACCCGCGGTGGACGGGCGACAAACAAAGCGCAGTCCAGGATGGGATCAAATGGAGGTAAAGCGCCGGCGTGGAACTGGGGGCGGGCTAGTTGTCCAGCGACCAGTCCATCGCGAAATTGCGGTCCGATGTCTCATAAAGCGCGACCGTAGCATGATTCTCAATACCGGAAGCTTGCAGCACTTTCCGCACGAGCGGGTAGGTGCAGTCACAGAACAGCAGGATCGAGCGCCCGGACAGGTCCTCGGCTCTCTTGATCTGCTTGATGATAAAGCCGATACCTTCGCTGGTCAGCATGAATTCTTCGGGTGGAAATACCATCAGCAGGCCGTGGCGGCTGGAATCAGTCACGTCGCGAATGCTGATGACATAAGGCTCGCCGTTGTCGCGGGGGGAGTATTCGACCGTCGTATCGAACCCCAGCCCGGCGGCATGCCGCTTTGCTGCAACCACAACATCCAGATACCGTTCCGTGGTTATCATCACTTATCTCCAACCAACCCAGCTTACCGCTGCCTAACTTCTACCGGTTCTCTGGCTAACACAAACTTGCGCTTACCGATCGGTGGGGGTTTTTGCTCATGCCGTTAGACATGATTAGGTGTATGCCACAGCTTATTAAGGTTCCAACCGATCAAGTATTTTTCTTGAATTTAACTATTATAGCGAACTTCCTCGGTCTGGCAAGGGTTTTCAGCAATTTTCAGCTGGTTCTTGTCTTAAGCCGCGGATCGAGGACGTCACGCAGGCCGTCGCCGAACAGATTGAAGCCCAGCACGGTGAAAGCCAGCGCCAATCCGGGGAAGACGCCCCACCACCAGGCCGTTTCCATGTAGGGCCGGCCTTCGGAGAGCATGCCACCCCAGCTGGCGTCCGGCGGCTGGATGCCCAGGCCCAGGAAGCTCAGGCCGGCTTCCGACAGGATGTTGTAGGCCACCTGCATGGTAGCGAGCACGATCAACGGCGCCAGGCAATTCGGGACGAGGTGCACCAGAATGATCCGGGCATGGCCGCAGCCGACGGCCCGGGCCGCCTCGATGAACTCCTGCTCCTTCATCGCCAGCACCTGGCCGCGGATCACGCGCGCGATGCCCGTCCAGCCGGTCAGGCCCAGCGCGATGAACAAGCCCCACATGCCGGGATCGATGTGGCTGGTCACGCCGGTCAGCGCCTCGCGCACCGCCGGCTGGTTCAGCGTCGCCAGGATGATGATCGCCAGCAACATGCCCGGGAAGGCAAAAAAAGTATCAGTCAGGCGCATCAGAACGGCGTCCAGCCAGCGGCCGTAGTAGCCGGCGAGGATGCCGACGGTCATACCGATCAGGACGTTGAGCAGGGTGGCCACCAGGCCAACCAGCAGCGAGACCCGGGCGCCGTAGAGCACGCGGCTGAGGATGTCGCGGCCGTTGATGTCCGTGCCCAGCCAGAAGGTGCCGGCCGGAGTCGGCCCGCCGGCCGCGGCCGCGGCCAGCTCGAAGCGCGTGCCGGGCGCCTGGTTGGCGTACCCGCGGTATTGATCCACCGGGTCCAGCGGGGCCAGCCACTGGCAGGTCAGTGCCACGAATACCGCCACGGCGACGATCACCAGGCCGACGGCGGCGGAGCGGTTGCGCAGCAGTTCCTTCAGCGCGCCCATCAGCCAACCCTCACCCGTGGATCGATGATGCTGTAGGCCAGGTCCACCAGCAGGTTGACCACGACGAACACCGCCGCCATCAGCATCACGCCGCCGAGTACGATCGGATAGTCGTACTGGTGGATCGCCTGCACCATCGCGCGGCCCAGGCCGGGCCAGGCGAAGACGGTCTCGGTCAGCACCGCGCCGGTCAGCAGGACCGCAAAGTTGTTGCCGATCACCGTGACGATTGGGATCAGCGCGTTTCTCAGCCCGTGGACCAGCACCACGCGCCGGTAGGACAACCCCTTGGCGCGCGCCGTGCGGATGTAGTCGAGGTTCATCACCTCCAGCATCGAGCTGCGCGTCAGGCGCGCGATGATCGCCATCGGCACCACGGACAACGTGACGCTGGGCAGCAGGAAGTGGCTGCCGGTGGCCCGCCACCAATAAGCGAGGTAGTTGCCGTTGACCTGCCGCCAGAGCACGCTGAGGTTGCCGGAGTAGGTCATGTCCGAGACCGGCAGCCAGCCCAGTTTGCTGGCGAAGACGAGCTGCAGCATCAGGCCCAGCCAGAACACCGGGATCGAGATGCCGGTGACGGCCAGCAGCATCATCGCGTAGTCGGCGAGGCTGCGCGGCCGCGCCGCGGAGACGATGCCGGCGACCATGCCGACGACGATCGCGATCGCCATCGCCGCCAGCGTGAGGAGCAGCGTGTTGACGAACCGCGCGCCGATGTAGGGCGCGACGTCGAGCCCGCCCTTGACGTAGCTCTGGCCAAGGTCACCGGTGCCGACGCGGCCCAGGAACATGCCGTACTGCACGATGAACGGCCGGTCGAGTCCCCATTGCTCGCGCAGGCCGGCGGCGATGTCCTCGTCGTAATGCTGGCCCATCACGATGCGCACCGGGTCGCCCGGCGCCGCCATCAGGATCGCGAAGCAGATGAACGTTACCCCGATCAGCACGGGGACCGCCGCCAGCAGGCGCAGGACGATGTAACGCAGCACCGGCGGCAGCCCGAACCACAGCCGGGCCAGCCCGCGCGTGACGGTGCGGCCGCTGGGGCCGTCCTCCGGCGGGTTGGCGGATGGTTCACTCACAGGTTAGTCTTCGAAATACACCTTTTCCAGCGGGGCGTTGTTGAGCTGCGGGGTGCGGTCCATCTTGGTGATCGTCAGGTCGCGCACGTAGGGCTGCACCAGGGTGGCGCTGTTCTTCCAGAACAGCAGGAGCCAGGGCGCCTCCTCCCAGGCGATCTGCTCGGCCTTGTGGTAGAGGTCCGCGCGGCGCGTCTCGTCGAGTTCCACCTGCGCCATGCCGACCAGCGAGTCGAACTCGCTGTTGGACCAGCGCGTGATGTTGCCGGCGGAGCCGAAGTTGTCGGAGTGCAGCAGCTGGTAGAGCCAGGTGTCGGGATCGGGGTAGTCGCCGAGCCAGGTGTTCTGGAAGAACAGCGATTCACCGGCGTAGACCTTCGGCAGGAACGTGCCCCAGTCAATGACTTCCAGCTTGACGTTGACGCCGATGCGGCGCAGGTCTTCCTGCACGGCCTGGGCGGCCAGCTTGTTGGTCAGCGGGGTGTCGATGTTCAGCACCAGCTCGGGCAGGCCCTGGCCCTCGGGATAGCCGGCCTGGACCAAAAGCTCCTTGGCTTTCTCGGGATCGTAGGGATAGCCCGGCGCGTCCGCCCAGAAGTAGAACATGCCCTCGGGCACGTAGGTCTTCTGCTCGGTGACCAGGCCGCCCCAGATCGTCTTGACGATGTTTTCCTTGTCGACGGCGTAGTTAAGCGCTTTTCTCAGCGCCGCGTTGTCCTTGAACGGCGGCTGTTCGCAGTTGAAGCCGTAGCAGTACATGTCCATCGCCGGCTCGCCCTTGATCAGCTTGTTCAGCTCGGGATCGCTCCGGACTTCCTCGATCTGGCTGGGCGGGATGTCGCAGTGCTCCAGCGCGCCGGACTTGAAGTTCTCGAAGCGCGTCTTCTCATCGTCGAAGACCATGAAGATCACGCGGTCGAGCTTGGGCCGGCCGCCGAAGTAGTCAGCGTTGGCCGTGACGATGATGCGCTCGTTGCGCAGCCAGCTGTTAAACACGAACGGGCCCGAACCCACCGGATGGCCGGCGAAGCCGTCCTGGTCCGCCTCGGCGACCGACGGGCAGACGACGCCGAAGTTCGACATGCACAGCACCTTCAGGAAAGGAGCGTAAGGCGCCATTAGTTGCAAGCGCACGATGTAGTCCCCGTCGGCGGTGATGCCGCTGACGTCCTCGGCGTTGCCCTCGAAGAAGTCGCGCGCGCCCTCGACGAAGTAGAGCAGGTTGGCGCGCTCGGAGTGGATCTCCGGCGTGACCAGCCGCTTGTAGGAGTACAGCACGTCCGCCGCCGTCAGCGGCTCGCCGTTGTGGAAGGTGACTCCCTCGCGCAGCTTGAATTCATAGGACAAGCCGTCCGCGGAGATCGTCCAGCTCTCGGCCAGGTCCGGCACCACGGTGCCGTCCGGCGCGAACTTGACCAGCGTGGAGAAGATCCGCCGCGTGACGGTGTCGCTGACCGTGTCGGTGACGTGCGCCGGGTCCAGCGTCAGCGCGTCGGCGTGCAAGGGGAAGCGGTACTCCGGAGGGCGTTGGGCCTCGGTCGTCCCGTCCGGCCTGGTCGTCGAAGTCGCCGTGGTGTCCTCGGGCGGCGGCTTGATGCAACCGGAACACACCAGGGCCAGGAGAAGCAAGATCGTCAGCAGTGAACGCATGGCACACCTCCGCACAGCCTTCTTGGCGGCTGAACGTTGATTGTAGCGTATCGCGCCTGTCGGGGCCGGTCTCAAACCGGCCCTGGGCATGGAGCGCTGGCTTCCAGCCGGCATTCCGGTCGGCCGGACTTCAATCAGGCGATCAAGGCAAATGCTGCGGCGTAACGTTTTCGTCGCGGCCAAACTCAAATAATTGGAGACAGCTATGCCAGCCCAATCCAAAACCAGCTCGCCCAGGCAACGCAATTGGCGGATGTTGATCGCGGCGGGAGCCTCGATTGCGGTGCTGGCGCTATATTTCTGGCTATTAAGCATCTTCATTGACCAGGCATATCAGTTCTTCCTGGCCGGCATGAGCGCCGCGTACATCGTAGTATTGGCATGCGTGATCTACATCGATCAGCCCAAGGGCTTCAACCTTGTCAAGAGCATTCTCTGGGTGACCGCGATCTTCGCGTTTCTATTCGGGATCGGTGTTCCTCCACGAGGTATCTCCGACAAGGCCAAGGAAGCGGAAGCGAAGCAAAACCTGCGCTTACTCCAACTGGCGTGCGATAAGTACCTGGAGCAGCACGGTGTCTATCCGGCCAGCCTGGAGCCCCAGGCGATCGAGATCCCGCTGGGCCATAACTACCCGGCCAATCCGCTGGCTCAAGGCGACAGGCAGATGCGGCCCATTCCTTTCGGCGCGCCAGAACCGTACGGTGATTTCACGTATCTACCCGTGTATAAGGAGAACGAGTTAACCGGTTACTACCTGCTGGGATACGGATCGGAGCGAACCCGCGGAATTGACGTGGACGGGGATGGTGAAGGTGATCACGTAATCATGATCCTGAGTTCGCAGACCGATATCTACGATCCAATGCAACCGGTCGACCAGCCGGTCGGTGATCTGCCGGCACTGACCAGCCTGCTTAAGGCTGACGGGGCCTTATAACACCACCACGCCCGCGGCGGTCAGCAGGCGCGCGGTGAGCCCCAGCGGCAAGCCGACGACATTTGAGTAGTCGCCCTCGATGCGGCGGACTAAAAGCGCGCCCAGCCCCTGGATGGCGTAGGCGCCGGCCTTGTCGAACGGCTCGGCGCGGGCGATATAGCGCGCGATCGTTTCGCTGTCGAGCAGGTCGAAGGTCACGCGCGTCGTCTCCACGCCGGCCTCGAAGAACCCGCCGGCCTCATGGCGGACGGCGACGGCGGTATGCACGCGGTGGGCACGGCCCGACAGCCGCGTCAGCATCGCTTTCGCCTCGATCACGTCCGCCGGCTTGCCCAACAGGTCGCCGTCGACCTCTACCACCGTGTCCGCGCTGATCACGACGTCGTCGGGATACTCGCGCGCGATCCCCTCGCCCTTCAGCGCGGCGAGATGCTGAAGCTTCTCCACCAGCTCGCCCGCGGCTTCAGCCAGCACGCGCGCTTCGTCAATCGCGGCGCCCGGGGCGACGGTGAACTCCAGCCCGAGCGTACTCAACAGCTCGCGCCGGCGGGGTGACTGGCTGGCCAGGATGATGCCCATCGGGAAATACTACCACTGCCGCCGCGCAATTAACGGCGGCAGTGGCCTTGTCGTGGTTCCTTGTGGTTAATGGTCGTGGTTGTGGTCGTGATCATGCCCGTGTTCGTGGTCATCGCCATGATCTTCGTCAGCTTCGTCCTCCTGACTCATCGCCATCGCCTTCATCGCCTCGTGGTCGAACGGCAGGTAGATCTCGGTCAGCCACTCCTCTACGGGGGTGGTGTCCGGATCGGTCACGAAATTCATAAAGGTCGGATAACCGAATTGAATCCCGTTCTCGGCGGCCCAGGTATAGAGAGCGTTATACGTCTTCTCCATCTCCATGTAGTCGCCCCAGTGCTGGACCATCAGGTAGTTGCCCGCCGGCAGCATGCCGGTCAGCAGCGGCGCGCTGACTTCAGCGCCCGGCGGGATCGTAATGCCGCAGTACACCGGCGTTTCCTCGTCCACGCCCTGGGTCAGGTCGGTCGGGTAGAGGCTGCCCCACATCGTGTCATCGGTCAAGAGGCCTTGCTCCAGGGCCAGATCGTACAGCTGGTCGAACAGCGCGTCCATGTCGCCCATGATTTTGCCTTCCAGGTAGGCACAGGGAGTCTCCGGTACCTGGCGCAACTCGACATGCATACCCTCCGGCAGCACGATCGGGTGGCCCTCGGGCACGGCCATCGTACCGTCCTCATTCATTTCGAATACGCGGCCCGTCTGGCAGCCGCACTCGTCACAGGCCATTACCGGCGCGGCCAGGATCAGTCCGGCCACCGCCACCGTAATCATCAAAGCAAACCGAGTCATGTTTCCTCCTGCTGTGAATCAGTGCTTGAGATTGTACTCAACGGTAGCGGTTACGCCAAGTGGAAACCGTGAATGCCGGCTTATTCTGAAATCACTGGATGGAAGGTGGCGCTAAGGCTGCTCTTCCGTCGCCTTGCCCAGCGGCAGGTAGATCTCGGTCAGCCATTCTTCTACGGGGAACTCCGCCGGATCCGTCACATACAGCTCGAAACTGGGCGCGCCCAATATCAGTTCATGCGCCTCCGCCCAGGCGAAGATCTCGTTGTATGTGTCCGGCAGCTTATCGTAGCTGCCATGGTGCTCGACGCGCAGGTAGTACCCGCCGGGGATCGCACCCAGCGCCAACGGCTCCGCGATCTCCACCTTCTCCTCGAGCGGGACGAAGGCGACGATCGGCGTTTCGCCGTCCACGCCCTCGGCCAGCGCCCGCGGATACAGGCAACCCAGCACCGATTCGGGCGTGGTCAGTTTCTGCTGGCCGGCATTGTCCGCCATCTGCTCGAACAACTCGGCAATGTTGTCGGACATCGTGCCCGCCAAGCCGGCGTAGTTGAAGGTCTCGTGGTCGACCAGCTCGACCACCAGCCCGGCCGGCGCCGGCACTTCGCTGCCGTCGGGCAGCAGGATGTTCGCCGCCATTGCCGCCGCGAAGGGGCAGCCGCCACAGCTGGCGCAGTCGCCGTCGCAGCCCTCTTCCGCGGCGTAGGCCGCCGCGGCCAGGGCGATCAGGATCAACACGGTCAATGCCAGGATACGCTTCATTACGACCTCACTAACAGATCGGCCGGCGGATACCGGCCGGCGCAGATTGTAGCAGGGATCGAGCTACTCGGCCGCGGTCGGTGAACTCACCGCCTGCTTGGCATCCTCCCTGGCCTTTTCCAGCAGCGCCAGCGAGTAGGTGATGTTGTGTACCCCGCGGCCGTAGCGTACCAGCACGTAGTTATGGCGCGCGTCGTCGAGCAGCTGCTGGCGCGCCTCGTCCCACATGCCCTGGCGCTTGAGCGTCTCCGCGGCGCGCTCGGCCTGGTTGAGCGCGATCTCGGTCTCGGCCAGCTGCGCGTCGATCGAGCTGGTCCAGTTGGCGTAGACCTCGCGGCCCCATTCCGGATGGCACTCCGCGCAGGCGTCGGGACCCGGCCGGCGCGTCCAGCCCTTCATGATCGTCTCGTCGCCGTAGGAATGCTCGTAGTGGTGGCAGCCGACGCAGTCCACCTGCACCTTGAACATCGTGCTCGGCATGTCAGCGACGCCGCGGCCGCCGGTGCCGGAATACAGCTCGCGCGGCCCAAGGTGCGTGTCGGTGTGGCAGGTCGCGCAGCCGACTTCCGGCGGGCCGACCGTCTCCGGCACGTGGTGCTTGATCTCGGCGTGGCAGTTGAAGCATTCCACCTTGTGGTCGGTGACGTGGTTCTGGTGGACCGCGATCACGTCCGTGACCTTCTCCAGCTGGGCCGGATCGGAGTGGCACTGCAGGCAGGCGCGGTCCTCGACCTCGCCCTGGCCCTCGACCACGTCGATATGGCAGTACTGGCAGGAGATACCGTTCTCCACGTACTCGGTGTGATCGTAGTTGATGTCCATCACGCCGACGTAGTAGTTCGGGTAATTGTGGCAGCTCAGGCAGAACTCCTGCGGCTGCGGATCGGTTTCGTTGAGCTTGCCCTTGAAATGGCAGAGGAAGCAGGTGAAGTCGGTCACCGCCATGTGGTTGCCCTGGACGATCTGGCTGTGGCAGCTGGTGCAGCGCAGGCGGATGCCCCGCATCTCGTGGCCGTAATGGCCGGCGTGGTCGAAGTTGATGCCGCGCTTGTATTCGATCGGGCCCTCGATCAGCCGGCTGTCGTGGCAGCCCGAGCGCATGCAGGAGGCATCGCCGATCTCGGCGTAGAACTTGGTATCGTAGCGGCCGGTCCAGTAGGCCACGACCTGGTTGATCGCGTCCAGCTTGCCCTCAAACTCATGGCGCAGGCCGGGCTCGTAGTGGCAGTCGACGCAGCCGACCATGTTGTGGCTGGAGGACGCCCAGGCGTCGTAATATGGATCCATCACATGGCAGGTCTTGCAGAACCCGGGGTAGTGCGTGTACTCCAGCATCGCCCAGCTGCAACCGCCAAAGACCAGCAGCAGTACCAGGCACGAGACCTTCCAGCGCTTCTTCAGCCATGCCAGCATCGCCAGCTCCATCACGGGCTTATTCCCCACGCATCTGGCTTAAGCATAGCAAAACCTGGTGGGAATTGCATTAATTTAGTCTGAAATATACGATTTGTGATGTGGGTTCAACAGGCAGAATCCGCGCAGGCTGCCCGATGCGGCAAACACCGAAGCCGTCTATCCAGGATCATCGCAAGGATCTAGGCGGATGGTAACGGCACGTGTGCGTAATTCAGGCTGTCGTCGACGATTGTCCGATAGATGATCGCGGCTGACCCGTCATCCAGCAGCTCCAGCCGGATGTTGCCTTCGGTTGCGCGGTCATCGACGGTAAACACCTTCCACTCCGCGGAGCTATCCACTGTGCCGCCCTGCGTCCAGGCGAACTTCACTGCTCCGCTGGCATGTTCGCGAAACGCCACACCGATCCCGTCCGGAATCGGCACGGCCTCCAGCTCCGGGAAGGTAGCGCCGCGGGCCACCACGTGGCGGTTGATGAAGTCTTCCGGACCGGCGGGCGTTTTTATCAGACAGCGCGCGAAGTAAAGGTCATCGCCGTAAGCGTGATAGACCAGGCCGGGAGCGCCGAAGAACTGGAAGATCGCGCTGGGTTGCCCCATGTAAAGCTCGGTGTCAGCCGTGACAACGGTCAGCTCGGCGCTGCTCAGCGGCAGCGCATTGGGCGAGTAGACGTAGGTCAGCAGGTTTGTCTCATTGTCATAGAACGTCAACGCCGGCTGGTCACCTTCCAGCGAAGCCAGCCGCGCAAAACTGTACTGCTGGGCCGGACTCCAGGCCTCGCCCATCACGAACTTGTCCCAGTCGGGTGTGCCCGTCGGTTCGGGGATATTGGAGCGGGCGTAGACGACCTGCTCGCCACCATTGGCATCCTGGCCGATATACACCAGCGCCGGGCTGTTTTGCACCAGCGCGAGGTCGAGGCACTCGCCGTTCAACGCCGTGGCCGGTGAACTCCAGGTCCAGTGGCCGGCATCCTGCGGGGCGGCACTATCGCCGAAGGCGTACCAGACCTGGAAACCGTCAAAGACCACCGCCAGCCCCGGAACGTTGTTGGCCTCGATCAACCTGAGTTGGCTAGCGCCAGGATAGCCCAGGTACAGGTCCGCCAGCACCCAGTCGGAAGGCGCGGTCGGCACCTCGGTCGAGGCGATCGCCAGCCGTAGATCGAAGGTGCTCATGCCGTTGGCCTGCTGGAAGGCCACCACCGGTTTGGAGCCGACGCAGGCGATATCGCAGAGCAGACCGTCGCTGTTACCGTTGGCCAGGCGCGTGATCGTGACATCCGGCAGGTCCAGCGTCAGCCAGAGATTGTTGATCCGCACGAGCGTGTCATCGAAGGCGGCGACCACCAGATAGGCATAGCCGTCCGCATTACGGTTGACCGTCGACGGCGTGTCCAGGTAAGAAAGGCCCGGGCTGCCCTGAACCCAGTCCCAGCAGCGGGGGAGGTGCGAATAGTTGGCGATGCCGAACCACAGGTGCTCGGCCTTGGTGATGTCCGCCAGGTCCAGGTTGATCCGGTCGAACGCAAAGGCACCGGTGGCGAACTCATAAATCGCGTAGCTGAGCTGGCCGGGATTCGCCGGCAGCAGCAGCGCCGTGCCGTCCGCCATCGCCATACCGCCCGTCTGGAAGGTGTCCGCTCCTTCAAGCACCAGGGGTGTGAGCGCCTGGGCGTCACGCGGCGTTTGGGCCGGCGGGGGCGGCAGGCTGGCCAGCGCACCGGCCGGCTGAACGGCGGTTCGCGAAACGGCCGCGCCGTTGGAGCAGGAGCAGGGCATCGCCAGGATTGGGAGAATCAGCAATAGCCATCGCAGCATTCGCAATTGCATCAGTGTTTGCACCTTGCACGTGAATTCGTGACGACCAATCGTATCTAGCGGTTCTAAGACTTCACCACCTATCGATTGCATCGCGGGAAACCACGGCAGTATTGTAGCCCAGGTGGCTTGTAATAAATAACCGAGAAACGGGCAAATTGTTTTAGATTGGCTAATTCGAAGGTGCTGACTGGTAAGTATAGGCTTTGTCGATGTATTCTGTTATAAAGAACAGTATTAGAAGCTCGAGATTTCTTCCATTCTGTAATTGGGTAAGGGTTATATGAAGTATGTTTACTCGCTAGTATTAGCCGCGTCTTTGGTCCTGGTTGGTTGCGCGGCGATCCGGTCCCCACAGCCGCTTGAGCAGGCATCGCCTCAGCAACTCGCAGCGCAGTTGCCCGCGCTGCCGCCCGGCGACACGAGCCGGACGACCAGCCTGATCGGGCCGCTGACGGTACTGGGCGTGGGAACTTGCGACGATTTCGGCACGGTGGCCTACGGCGCCGGCTCGGTCGATCTTGCGCCGCCGGCGGGTGCGCTGGCCGGCGCGATCTACGCGCTGCCGGTCAACGGGTTCGGCTATGATGAGATCAGCTTCAGCGTCGACATGGCGGATTCGGCCAAGGCCTGGTTCGCCGTGGGCGATTACAGCGCCGGCCTCTGGGCCCTGACCCCGGCCACGGATGGCATCACGTCCGTTGCGCCGCCTTATCCCACCGCCCACGCGCCGGACGGCTGCGCCTACTTCGCCGTGCTGGCCTGGGACGATACAGTCGTGACGGTGCATGATGTGTCCGTGGCGCCGGATCTCCCCACCTGGCAGTCCCATGTTGTTGACGGCACAGCGGGGATCGGGGGCTACAACGCGGACATGGTGCTGATCAACGGCTATCTCTATGCGGCCTATGAGATCTACGACCCGGGCGTTACCGAGGAGATCCGTCTGGCCCGGGCTACTCAGGCTGTACCCAACGAGACCGGCCAGTGGGACAAGTCCACCGTCACGGCCAGCGACGGGGGGGAGGGACTTGACCTGCACAAGGTCAACAGCTTGCCGGCGCTGATCTACTCAGAGGGTTGAGGCAACACGCTGCATTACGTGCGGGCCACGTCACTTACGCCAACTTCCGCAACCGATTGGGTCAACATGGACCTGACCACTCATTACTATGAGCAGTTCAAGTCGCTGTATGAAATCAACGGCGTGCCGGCGATCATCTATGTCGATCAGCCGGTGGCCGACGTCTTCCAGGTGCGCTATGCCTACGGCACCAAGGCGGAACCCGACGACGCCACGGACTGGGTTTCCACGATGGCGACGAATAACAGTGCCAGCGGGCAGCACTTCCGGCCCGGGCAATTGCTGGCTGACGGTCCTTACCCGTGCTTCAGCTTCTGGCACAGCCTGACCGAGCAGGTCTGCTTCGCCACGGCCACGGTGGACCCGCCGGTCGATCCGAGCAGCTGGCTGTTCACGCCGCTGACCGAATCCTCAGCCTGCGGCACCTACAGCAGCTGGGCCTGGTGGCAGGACCGGCCGCTGGTCACGCACTCCGGCGCCATCTTCGACGACCTGGTGGTGTCCTGTTGCACCGGGACCTACCCGCCTTCCACGCTGCTGGATTGGCAGAGCCAGATTGCCGATCCGGACAGCGCGGGGATCTCGGCGGTGTCCATGCTGCCGATCCCCGGCGGCATCGGCATCACCTACCGCGACGCCGTCGGCGACGGCTCGCTGATGTACGCCTGGTTCAGCGGCACGCTGCCCGGCGGCCCGGGCGACTGGTGCGTGATGCGCGTGGACAACCACGCCGGCGCGATGGGTGCGAACGCGCTGGCGCTGACCGCCGACAACCGCCCGGCGATCCTCTACGGCGACCCGGTCGACGGCGAGATCCGCGTGGCGGTGATGGACCCGTGATGGGCGGACCGAGGATTGGTCCGGCGGGGCTGATCATAAGTTAGAAGGATTCGAAGCTTGCGAGAATTGGAAGCAAAGGGCTTAAGTTGGCGCCGGCAGTTCGTCCCAGGTCCGTCCGTCCAAAACGCGCCCGTTTTTCTTCTTCTGCACGCCGCCCCACTGCTTGAAGAAGAAGCGCACGCGCTGCCGCTGGCACTGGTCGCGGAGCGAGCGCACCCAGCCGGGGTCCATCGGCCGCGCGCCGGGGCCGGATTCACCGCCGGCGATCACCCAGTCGATGTTTGTCAGGTCGAGGTCGTCGAGCGGCCCGAGCAGCGGCTCCAGGCTTAAAAACTTCACATGCGCCCCGGTCCGCCGCAGGGCGTCGATGCGGCCGGTGTACTCGCTGTTCTCGACCGTCACGCCCATCCAGATCTGCTCGGCCCAGACCAGCGCCGGGTCGCAGGCCAGCAGGCGATCGGCGCGCTTGGTGAGGATCTGGTAGCGGTGCCAGGAGGCCATCAGCATGGTGTCGAAGATGCGCAGGATGAAGGAGAGCGGCACGTCCTCGTGGAACAGGTCGCTCATCGAGTTGACGAAGATGTTCTGTGGCTTGCGCCAGGAAAGCGGCCGGTCGAGCTCGTCCGGATGCATCGCCAGCCTGAACCCATCGCGGTATTTACCTGTGAAATCGCCGCGCGCCAGTTCCATCGCGCGCAACCGCCGCGCCATCCGCTCGGCGTAGCAATGCGCGCACCCCGCGCTGATCTTCGTGCAACCCGTCAGCGGGTTCCACGTCGATTCAGTCCACTCTATTGCTGAGAGAGACATTGTTTCATTTTAGTTCATGCTTAAATTTCTTAAAAGCATCTTTCGCGGCACGAACTGCTGTCTTTGCATTTGTTGCAAAGAATAGATAAAAAACTTCAACACCAATCTGATTTCTCAATGGAAATGGATCAATAGTATAATTGAAGCCAGCTTCTGCTTGGAGTTTGTGCTTATATGCCTCAAGCATGCTGTGTTTAGTATCAGACGTTTTAAACTCCATGTCTTCAAAAAGCGTCTGCTCCCTTCTGTACACAATATCAAGCCAACTATCATCACCCCAGAAAGCTGTCATTCTTTTTTTATCCATAGGATGAATATCAGCTTTTGCTTTCCGAAATATATTCCTTTGAATATCGTGTTGAGGGTAGTTGATGAAACAATCAATAGCTCCTTTACCACCGTTATCCTTTCCGGCTTTTCCGAGTTGTCTGATAGTCTGCCAATTAATATTAATTTTATACGGATCAACAAAGCAAAGTCCTCGATTATATGAATTCCATTGGAAGTACTTCTCCAATAATGGTCCCAGCAGAGAATTACAATCGCCTTTATAATAGGAGAAATTCTCACTATCTCCAAGCAGGCTGTGTAAGAATCGAAGACTAATTTCTTCTTCATCTATAAAAATGTACTTGTCGAATGGCGGATCTATATGTGTTGCTAGATAAGCGCTACCCGGTAGATGCTGATTTTTATTTTTCGAAACATGAATTCCAGAACTACAACATGCATCAATCCACCATCTTGTGAATATCGGTTTATTAGCTGGTCCTTTGGCTTGACTAAGAATAGTATTGTATATAGCCATATAGTACGATAAGAGCTGTTCTTTCAGAATCGTCCAGTCTCCAACAATGTCAAGCGAAATATTTGGGATTAATCTCAGCGCTTCCTGCAGTCTTGGGTCGTTATTCAAGGCTTCTTCAGCATTCATGTGATCATTATTCCATAAATAGTGAATAATGGCAACATGCATCATAATTGAGAACAATCTCATTTAGGATATTTGCAGGCGGATTTGCATGCTACTACTGGGGTGTGACGACTCTCATTCAAAAGGGTGGCGGATTCTATCGCATTAGAAAATACTATTAACCTACATCTGTAAAAAATAAGCTTCTGCTGAAATACCAAACATAAGTATATCGCGTGTAATGCTTCCGTTCGGCCGTGATTACTCCTGGACAAGTATGCGCCGGCGCTCGACTAGCAGTGTGAGGGGAGTCCTTGTCGGCCGTCATGCCTAAGTCTGCGGCTGGTCAGCATCAGCGCCGTCGATACCCTCTTCCAGGGCGAAAATCATCGCGCGACGGCGCAGGCCGCGCAGCCTGATCGGATCGTCGCGGAGTGTCCACAGCTACCTGGGTGCGTATCGCAGGGCCGGACGCGGGAGGAAGCGCTTTCCAACATCACGGAAGCCGCGGAGGCTGTACTGCTCGTACGTGGGGAGCAGGGAATACCGATGAATACGGAAATAGCCGAGATAGAGGTCGATCTTCCGGTAAGCTAGCAATTCGGATTGAGCATGGCGCGCGCGTCGAGAGCTTACGCTTACGCTTATGCTTACGCTGAACTACCAAACACCCGTATAGCGGGTATAATGCCTCTGTTATGCCGTGGTTACCCCTGGACAAGCATGAGCCGCACGGGCATTCCTCGTTCGAGATCGAGGACGGCGAAGCCGGCGGCGATGACGGCGACAGCCTGACGGTCAACTGGGAGCGCGAGGGCGAGTTCAAGCTGGTCAGTGAGTTTTCGCCCGGCGGGGACCAGCCCCAGGCGATCGACCGCCTGGTCGACGGCCTGAGTGCCGGGCTCAAGCACCAGACGCTACTCGGCGCCACCGGCACCGGCAAGACGTTCACCCTGGCCAACGTCATCCAACGCGTGCAGAAGCCGACGCTCGTGATCAGCCACAACAAGACGCTGGCCGCCCAGCTCTGCGCCGAGTTCCGCGCCTTCTTTCCCGAGAACCACGTCGAGTATTTCGTCAGCTACTACGACTACTACCAGCCCGAGGCCTACATCCCCAAGACGGACACCTATATCGAAAAGGACTCGGCGATCAACGAGGAGATCGACCGCCTGCGCCACTCCGCCACCGAGGCGCTTCTCACGCGCCGCGACGTGCTGGTCGTCGCCTCGGTGTCCTGCATCTTCGGCCTGGGCAGCCCCGAGGACTACGAAAAGCTCAGCCTCAGGCTTTACCCCGGCTTCTCGGTCAAGCGCGAGCGGCTGATCCGCCGCCTGGTCGACATGCAGTACATGCGCAACCTCTACGAGCTCAAGCGCGGCACCTTCCGCGTCAAGGGCGACGTCTTCGAGATCTACGCCGCCGACAAGGAGGAGATCACGCGCCTGGAGTTCTTCGGCAACGACCTGGAGGCGATCGCGATCGTCGACCCGGTCACCGGCGAGGAGCTGGCGCGGCCCAGCCAGGTGATGATCTTCCCGGCCAGCCACTATCTCGTGCTGCCGGACAAGCAGTCGCTGGCGCTGAAATCGATCCGCAAGGAGCTCCAAGACCAGCTTTCCAAGTTCGAGGCGGATGGGAAGCTTCTCGAGCACCAGCGGCTCAAGGAGCGCGTGAAGTACGACCTGGAGATGATCGAGAACGTCGGTTACTGCAGCGGCATCGAGAACTACAGCCGCCACTTCGACGGCCGCCTGCCGGGCGAAACGCCGTCCAACCTGATCGAGTACTTCCCCGACGACTTCCTGATGATCATCGACGAGAGCCACGTCACGCTGCCGCAACTGCGCGGCATGTACAACGGCGATAAAAGCCGCAAGCAGACGCTGGTCGACTACGGCTTTAGGCTGCCCTCGGCGCTCGACAACCGGCCGCTTCGGTTCGAGGAATGGGAGCGCTACGTCAACCAGGCGGTCTACATGTCCGCCACGCCGGGGCCCTACGAGCTGGAGCATTCCGAGCGCGTCGTGGAGCAGATCATCCGCCCGACGGGGCTTTTGGATCCGCAGATCGTGATCCAACCGACGCGCCACCAGATCGACGACCTCACGGAGCGCATCCAGGAGCGCATCCGGCGCTCTGAGCGCACGCTGGTCACCACGCTGACCAAGCGGATGGCCGAGAACCTGGCGGACTACCTGGCCCAGACCGGCGTGAAGACGCAATACCTGCACTCCGACGTCGACACCGTCGAGCGCATCCGCATCCTCAAGGACCTGCGGCTGGGCACCTACGACGTGGTGGTCGGCATCAACCTGCTTCGCGAGGGCCTGGACCTGCCGGAGGTCAGCCTGATCGGCATCCTCGACGCGGACAAGGAGGGCTTTTTGCGCTCCGATAAATCGCTGATCCAGATCATCGGCCGCGCGGCCAGAAACGTCGGCGGCGAGGTGGTGCTGTATGCCGACCGCATCACGGACAGCATGCGGCGCGCGATCGACGAGACCAACCGCCGGCGCGAGAAGCAGGTCGCCTACAACGACGAGCACGGGATCACGCCCAAGACGATCGTCAAGAAGATCCAGGACCTGACCGACGGGCTGGAGGAGCAGGGGCTCAAGGTGATCCGCCAGCGGGGCAAGGAGGGCGAGCCCGACGAATTCGACCGGATGAGCATCGCCGAGCTGAGCCTGTTCATCGCCGAACTGGAGGCGCAGATGCTCAAGTGGGCGGAGCTCTTGGAGTTCGAGAAGGCAGCAGTCGTCCGCGACCAGGTCGACGAGCTGAACAAGAAGCTGAAGCGGAAGCTCAAGGCCGAACACGTCGGGACGCGGGGAGTAGTGGGGTAGGGGTAGGGTCGACGCCCGCGTCGATTGCCAGGTTCAAGGTTCAAGGGCGAAGGTTCAAGGGCCGTAGCGGCGACCTCCAGGTCGCCGGATTTTTTGGAGCGCCGGCTACCAGCCGGCATTTCCCGGAGCGCGGACGCCCTCGCCCGCATCCCCGGTGGCGCGAAGTCCCGCCATGGCGGGACTTCACCCCTGCCCAGGCAACCCGCATCATGCCTGGACGGACCGCGGTACCGGACCAATCCGGCGGCGGCAACTTCGCCGCTCCGCTAGCTGACCGGCGGGGGGACTTTGTCGCCGGGGCGGCGTTCGGGAACGAGATTGTTGCGGTCGTAACCGGTTTCGTCCGCGGCGGCCGCTTCCTCCACCGGCACTTCCTCCTCTTGGCCCTCGACGTAGCGCTTCAGGATCAACCCGTCGTAGGCCGGCACGATCACGCTGCCTTCCTCGACCGCGCCGGTGTTGACGTCCTGGTCCTGGCTGCCCTTGAGCCGCTGCCACTGGCCGGGCGGCAGGGGCACCTCGGCGTCGTACTCCAGCGGGTTGCAGATCACGAAACCGTTGTCGAACTCGCGGCCCCAGACGCCCCAGGCCTTGTTCTTCTTGTGCGTGACCAGCTTCTGGATGCCAGTGATCGGCTGGCCCAGGTAGCCGCGGCCCTGGCCGTTGCCCAGGTGGCTGTCGTCGTACTCGTCGAACCACAACAGGCCCAGCTGGCCGTGGCCGTCGGTGTGGATCACGTACACGTAGTACGTGCCGCTGATCAGCGCCGACGTCAGGCCCCAGCGCATCTTCTGGTAGTTGGGCTTGTACCACTCCGGCTTGTCGGGGTTCTTCAGCTCGGGGTGGGCGTAGAAGTCCAGGTCGGTCTCGAAGTCGCAGGTCTCGATGTGCGTGTAGTTGGGCTGGCCGCCGAACTCGACGAACTGCACGATGCCGCCGCGCTCCTCGGCCTCGTGGCCGAAGAAGAAGCGGTGCCAGTATTTGGTCTTGCCGTTGGTGTCCTCCATGTCCCAGTCGGCCCACTGGAAGTGCGGCCAGGACATGAAGCACTCGCCGTCGTTGATCTCGTAGCGCCGGCCGCGGCAGTTGTTGCGGATCACCGCCTTGCCGGGGAAGTCCGCTCTGAACAGCGCCGTGACGCGGTCGATGCCCGCCTTCCAGCTGGCGTCGAGCTCGCTGAGCTTGTCGGACTTGTTGTCCTGGTCGAGGTCGATCGAGCGCGTGTCGGCCCAGAGCGTCCAGGTGATCGTGTCGGCCATCAGGTCCAGGCAGAAGCCGTCCTGCTCGCCGCCGATATACCAGAACCAGTCCGCGGCGTCGGTCTTGCTCATCCGAAAGCTGTACTCGCTGAACAGCTCGGGCTCGGAGGCGCCGTGCAGCTGGGCCCGCGGGCAGGTCTCGGAGAGGTTGCAGATGTAGCTGCCCGCCCAGAAGCGCAGGATCGGCGCGATGCGGACGCCGGCCGGGTGGGGCACGGCGCGCGTGCCGTTCATGCCGCGCTTGACGGTCAGCGTCTTGGTGGCGGCGTCGACGGCGATCACGCTCATGATCTCGCCGTCGACCAGCACGTCGCGGTCGGCGGTGGCGGTGCCGGCGCGGAAGATGTCCCACTCCTTGGGCTTGTTGCCCTTGGACTCGCCGGTCTGGCGCCAGTCCGTGACCTTGATGAACTGCGCGCGGCGGTCGACGCCCTCGCTGAGCGTGGTGCCGGCCTCGGTCAAAAACCACTCGGCGGGCCAGTCCGGCATGTACGGATTGGACTTGCGGGTACCGCCGTAGAGCGCGGAATGCCTCAGCACCGACGTGGTGAAATAGGTCATCAGCTTGATGTTCGGGTTGCGCATCTTCAGCGCCTCGTAAAAGGTGCCGCGCGAGGGATCGTCGTAGACATAGACCTGGAAGTTGCCGACGGCCATGTCGTAGCGCGCGCATTCCTCCAGCGAGTTCTTGTTAAAGTCGGGGTGCCACATCGCCAGGCGCGGGAAGTCCGGACCGGCGGGCACCGGCAGCTCCTGCGCGTCGTAGGCCCAGGCGGAGGCCACGGGGAGCAGGAGGATCAACAAAGCAATTACCGCCACTATCTTACGCATGGGGTAATCATAGCGCGGTGGGGGAAAGTTGTCAGTCACACGTGTCCCAGGCCCCGAAAAACCTTTGTTGATTCCAGGGCATTTGGACGGCACGGTTCAAGAGAGTAGCATTAACCTTTCCTTGACGGGCGCTCGCGCTCCTTCTGATCACTGACCACTGACCACTGGCCACTGGCCACTGACAATGGGGTATAACATCCACTGCGATGCGCATTCTGGTAATCGGCTGTGCGGGCTCGGGCAAGACGACGTTGGCCCGGCGCTTGGCGCGCGAACTCGATGTGCCGCTGTTTTCCCTCGACCGCTATTTCTGGCAGCCGGGCTGGGTGGAGTCGGACAAGGACGAGTTCGACGCCAAGGTGATCGAACTGGCCCAGGCGCGGGCCTGGGTGATGGACGGCAATTACTCGCGCACGCTGCCGCTGCGCCTTGAGCGCGCCGACGCGGTGATCTGGCTCGACGTACCGCGCACGACCTGCCTGGCGCGCGTGCTGTGGCGGTTTGTCACGAACATCGGTCGCGTGCGCGAGGACATGGGACCGGGCTGCCCGGAGAGCCTTGACTGGGAGTTCATCGACTGGGTCTGGAATTACCGGCGCACGCACTGGGAGCAGCAGCTGGCGCGATTGACCGACTGGCTGGAGTGCGAGCCCGCCCGCGGCTGGACGGAAGGGCGGGACGGCCGGCGCCTGTGGTGGGGCCGCCGCTGGCCGCGGGATGGAGCGGCGGGATTAATGAAGCAGAATTGATGAGCAAGGGTACTGCGACCGGCCCTGGTCGCAGACCTTTAAACGTCTACGGCCACGGCGGGCCGAAGTACCATCTATGTTAGCGCTTTGGACCGAAACCAAGCTCAAATTGACTCGACGCGGGCTCCGGACCTCGGACTCCGGACTTCCCCGGGCTTAAGCTTGCGCTAACAACTTAAAATTATTTTCCTCCAAATACGCGCTTTTTTCTCCTTTTGCGGTATACTCACCGTGATGACGCGCCGCGGGAGGCGCGAGGCGAAAAGTGTGATTGCTGCCGATAGCGGTTGACCGACCGGATTGTTTACTCCTTACGTGTAGCTTCCCAGGTTCCCAAGCTGTAGGCTGCGTCCTGTCCGTGGCAGTCATCAAGAACGTTTAGGAGTTTTGCATGAATATCTATGTCGGTAATCTGTCATTTGATTGTTCTGAGGAGGACATCCGCGTGATGTTCGCCGCGCACGGTGCAGTGGACTCGGTCCGCTTGATCACCGACCGCGACACGGGCCGCTCCAAGGGCTTTGCCTTTGTGGAGATGCCGGATAACGGTGAAGCGCAGGCGGCGATTAACGCTGTCAACGGCTCGGAAATGATGGGCCGGACGATCAAGGTCAATGAGGCTCGCCCGCGCGAAGAGCGCCCGCAGCGTCGGATGGGTGGCGGTGGCGGCGGGGGCCGCGGCCGCTGGTAAACCAACTGATTAGACACACAGCACGGGCCGGGCAACCGGCCCGTTTTTTTTCGTAGGGTCGACGCCTGCGTCGACCGCGGCGTTGGTAGACGCAATCGATTGGTGGGGCAGACGGGCAGTCATTCCAGCCAGCAACTGCCCAATATGGCTTGAACCGACGCCTAAGTAGATTGAGTGTTACAGTCCACGCGGGCGTGGAACCTACTCATCCACCACGATGACCGCCTGGCCGTTGAAGCGGCCGGCGCGGAGATCATCCAGCGCTTCGTTGGCGCGTTCCAGTGGGTACGGATGGACGGTGGTTTGAACCGGCACCTCCGGCGCCAGCGCCAGGAATTCCTCGCCGTCGCGGCGCGTCAGGTTGGCCACGCTTTTGATGCTGCGCTCGCCCCAGAGGATCGAGTAGGGGAAGCTCGGGATGTCCGACATGTGGATGCCCGCGCAGATCACGCGCCCGCCGCGGCGCACCGCCTTGAGCGCCGCCGGCACCAACTCGCCCGCCGGCGCGAAGATGATCGCGCAGTCGAGTTCCTTCGGCGCTGGCGAGAAACTGTCGCCCGCCCAGACCGCGCCCAGCTCGCGCGCGAATACCTGGGCCGATGCGTCGCCCGGCTTGGTGAAGGCGTAGACCTCGCGGCCCTGGAACCGCGCCACCTGGCTGACGATGTGCGCCGCCGCGCCGAAGCCGAAGAGGCCGAGCCGTTGGAATGGCGGCACACGATTCCCATGGTGGGGTAGGGGCGAAGCCATGCTTCGCCCTTCTGGTTCGCTGCCCTGACAGTGGGCGAAGCATGGCTTCGCCCCTACGCCTGATTCATCGTCATCTAGACATGCCATGCGATAGCTGCGATAGCCGATCAGCCCGGCGCACAACAGTGGCGCCGCCTGCAAATCGGGATAGCCCGCCGGCAGCGGGAAACAGAAGCGCGCATCCGCCGCGCAGTATTCGGCAAAGCCGCCGTCGAGTTGATAGCCGGTGTAGCGCGACGCGTCGCAGAGGTTTTCCTCGCCGCGCTGGCAGTAGGCGCACTGCCCGCAGCTGCCGCCCAGCCAGGGAATGCCGACCTTGGCGCCGACACTAAGGCCGTAGACATCGCCGCCGCCCAGCTCCGCTACGACGCCGACCACCTGGTGCCCGGGGATCAGCGGCAGCTTGGGCTCGGTCAGGTCGCCGTCGACGACGTGCAGGTCGGTGCGGCAGACGCCGCAGCAGCTGACCTTGACCAGCACCTGGCCCGGTTCGGGCATGGGCCGCGGCACGTCCATGAGCACCAGCGGCTCACGCTGTTTGTGCATCACCATCGCGCGCATATCCACCTCCAGGGCGATTATATCCCCGCCGCGCATCCGCTATACTCATATGATCGAGGAGGAAGGCAATGCGGACGATCATCCTGACGCTTGTATTACTGCTGCTGGCCCTGCCGGCCTACGCTTACACCCCCCACGCGGGCGACCGCGCCGCCGATCTGTACGGGCGCGACATCAATTCAAACACCGTGCTGCACCTGGAGGACTTGAACGGCCAGTGGGTATTCATGGACTTCTGGGCCAGCTGGTGCGGGCCCTGCATGGGCGAGCTGCCGAACATGATCGAAAAGACGAAGCCCTGGATCAAGTCCGGCGAGCTGGCGCTGTTCACGGTCAGCCTCGACGCCTGGACGACGGTGGACGACCTCCACGACGTGCTCAAGGAGCACGGCATCCGCTACCCGGTGATCTTCGACGGCAACGGCTGGCAGACCGTCCAGGCCGCCGAGTGGAACATCCATAGCATTCCCGCCACGTTCCTGGTCAATCCCGACGGGGTGATCGCCGCCACCAACCTGCGCGGCGAGCAGCTCGGGCCGGCGCTGGAGTTTTTCCTGGGCGGCGACAAGCCCTACCAGCCGATCGGCCTGCGCTCGTCGTACACGCAAAACGACGACGGAACGGTTACGGTGCGCGTGGAGCTCGGCAGCCCGACGCACGAGTCGCTGAAGCTCAAGGTGGACTACTGGCACACGCGTTATATCTATGCCGAGGACGACCCGGAGCATGAGAACCGGCCGGTCGACGCGGAGTATAACGACTACGAGGATCCCGACATCGAAACGCTGGTCGACTTCGGCGAGTTCGCCGACGCGGTCTACGAGTTCACCGTGCCGGCGGCGGAGGACGTGGCGCGGACCAGCTGGTCGATCAGCGTGATGATTCCAGGTACGGAGGACATCGGCTCTGAGGACGACCCCGGCATCTGGATCAACGACAGCGGCCGCCTGAGCTGGTAAGGAGCGCTGGCTTCCAGCCGGCATCCCCGGGCCGCCAGGATGGCGGTGCTCCGGAGCGCGGACGCCCTCGTCCGCATCCTCGGTGGCGCGAGCGTCCCCGCCTGGGCGGGGCCGTTGTACGTGTCGGCTTTGCAACGGCGTCGGGGAGCCCTTCCACACAGCAGTTAGAAGTTGTCAGTTATCAGAAAAAAGTAGCGCAAGCCCCCGTGCTTGCGTCCGGGCAAGTGAAAGTGGAAAGTAAAAGTGAAAGTGACCTGAAACTCACTGCTTGCCCAAA
>JAFGCY010000055.1 GCA_016932385.1 bacterium
GGCAGCGGCGGTGGCGGTGGCGGTGGCTACCGCAACAGCGCCTCCTACGGCGGCAGTGCGCTGTCCTCCGATGTTCGCGACCAGTACTTCGATCCGTTGCAGGTCGGCACTCCTCTGCAGGGTGTCGGCGGCGGTAGCGGCTCCGGCGGCGGTGGCCGGGGCGGCGGCGGCGGTGGTACCGGTGGCGGCGGTGGTGGCACCGGCGGCGGCGGTGGCATCGGCGGTGGCGGGATTCCGTTGCCGACGGCCAAGGCCGGCCTGGTAGTCATGCGCGGTACGCGCGAGACGCTGGATACGGTGCAGTCGCTGATCGCCAAGATCGACAAGCCCCCGAAACAGGTCGCCATCAAGATCAAGATCTATCAGGTAACCGATAACCCGCAGGACGTCTGGGGCCTGATCTCAGCGACGGCCCAGAAGGACCGGATCCAGTCCACCTACGAGTTGGGTGACCTGGGCGTGCTGATCCAGCCCAAGGGCGGCGTCATGCTCGATGAGAACTATTCCGCGGCTTTCGAGTTCCTGCAGCAGGAGCGCAAGGCCAAGGTTCTGACCGAGACCGAGGTCGCCGTGATTGACGGTTTCGCCGCCAGCATCAGCAGCACGCAGACGCGGGGCCAGCTGACCGGCACGGTGGTGATTACGGCCGACGGCCAGGTCGTCAACCAGCCGCAGTTCAACGAGGTTGACGCGGGTATGGACTTCGACTTCACGCCGCAGGTCGACGACCGCGGGCGCGTGACGCTGGGTATCGACATCAGCATCACGTCCTTCGACGGTCCGCCGCAGCGTGCCTCCGCCGGCGGCAACGAAGTCACGTTCCAGCCGACGGTCAGCACGGATCTGAGCACGATCCTGCGGATCATCGACGGCCAGACGGTGCTGATCGGCGGTCTGACGACGTCCGAGGATTCGTACCAGTTCTGGGGAGTACCTTATATCAGTAAGCTTCCGATCATTGGCAAGTTCTTTGGTCGTACGGAGAAAACCGTAAGTGAAGGTCACATCTTCATTACGATCCAGGCCAACATCATTGACGATAAGTAGGAATAAGGCCGGCGGAGTTGGCATACTTAAGAAATTAGGTATGCCTTCTCCGCTGGAACATCTTCCTGGGGCAGCGGGTCATTATCACGGGCGCCGCTGATGGAGGGAACGATGGCGAAAAAGGCACCATCAATAAAGGTAGATATCGGCCTTGACCTGACCTCCAACGAACTCCGTTGCGTTGCTTTGCAGCGCAAGGGTAAGGAGATCACGTTAGAGCGTTTCGCGATCGGCGAGATACCGAGCTCGGTATTTGCCGCGGGACGCGTGGCCGAGCCAGCCGAGCTCGGAGCCAGGCTCAAGGAAATCCTGCACGAGAACGCGATCAGCGCGCGTCGGGCGATCATCTCGTTGTCCGGCAAAGCGGCGATCACGCGTATTATCGAGCTGCCCAAGATGGGCGCGGCGCAGACGCGCCAGGCCATCAGCCTGCAGATCAACCAATACGTGCCGTTCCCGGCCGGCGATACCGTCTACGATTACCGGGTTCTGCCGCCGCGCGAGGGTGGCAACGCCTCCATGCAGGAAGTGCTGCTGGTGGCGACCAGGGCGACGACCGTCGACAGCCTGATCGCCACGCTGCGCGCTGCCAGCATCGAGGCCGAGGGCATCAAGATCACCTCGCTGGCGGCCTGGAACATCATCGGCTTGGGCCTGGAGGGGTATTCCCAGGCGGTCGGTATCATCGACCTGCGCGACACCGTGACGGACCTGTCGTTCTTCCTGAACGGGTCCTTTAGGTTGAGCCGCCCGGTCGAGCTCGGGTTCAATACCATCATCGCCAAGGTCGCCCAGCTGCTGGGCGTGACCCCGGGCGAGGCCGAGCAATACCTCAAGGCCGACCCCGTCGACCTGACGATTCCCGAGGACGAGATCGACCCGACCGAGGACAACCGCCTGCGCGAAGCGCTGCTGTCGGTCTTCTCCGGGTTCGTGTCCGAGCTGATCCGCTCGATCCGCTATTACGAGAGCCAGGCCCAGCGCGCCGAGCGCGTGGGCAAGATGCTGCTCTTCGGATCGGTGGAGATGTTCCCCAATATCCATAAGTATCTTGAAGACCAGACGGGTCTCGAGGTCAACCTGCTCAACCTGGGCAGCTTGGTGCAGTACCGCCAGGGCGTGTACAGCATCGAGCACCTGTCCGAGGTGTCGGCCCGCTTGCCGGTGGCGACGGGCCTGGCCATGGAGCATTTCAAGAAGAAGAAGGACCTCAACCTGATGCCGCCCGCTTACTACACGCGGGCGATCAACGCGACGATCATCAAGTTCGCCGTGGTCCTGTTCATCATTCTCGGGGCCATCGGCTGGTGGTACAACGGCGAGAAGGAAAAGGAACTGAAGGTCCAGACGGACCAGCTGGAGGCCCTGGAGCAGGACGCCCAGCGGCTCAAGCCGGATGCCGACAAGTTCGACCAGCAAAAGAGCGAGATCGTCCAGCAGCGTCCGCGCTTCAACCAGATCTTCAACCTGCTCAAGACGCAGATCATCTGGCCGGAGATCATGGACGAGCTGGGCAACCGGACCAACGACCGCGTCTGGCTCTATGAGGTTGACTTCGAAGGCAGCAGCAACTCCGTGAATATGACCGGTATCGGTGTCGACCGCGTCGACATCTACCAGTTTGCCATCAACCTGGACAAGTCACCCTTCTTCACCAACACCGTAATCGGCGAAAATGCCGACGGCGGTGGCGGTGGCGGTGGCGGCGGCGGCAGCCAGCGCGGCGGTGGCGCCAGCCGGGGTGCTTCCGGACGAGCCAGCGCTGATGCGCCCAGCGGACCGGACATCGATATCAACGCGGTCGAGCGGCCGATGCAGAACTACCGCCTGCCGCGGTTCGACTTCCAGCCCGGCGCGTCGATCGAAGAGTTCTTCCGCTCCGACTACTCGATGTACTACGAGATTAGCTGGGAATTCGAGCTGACGACGGATCTGCAATCTGAGATCACCAACCAGCAGGAAGCGCTGGCTGACATTGTGCAGATTGAAGAGGTGATTGAGAATGTCATCAACACGTAACAAGCCAGGCGAGAAGCGGCCCGCCGGTCCCCCGCCCGAGCGCAAAGCCGTGGCGGGCCCGATGATCACACCGCAGGTGCTGGCCATTGTGTTCGGTATCATCTTGGTGATTGCGGGCATTGTCTATTACCAGATGGTGATCTCCAAGTTCAACAACAAGATGAACGAGACGAACAACGCCATCGCCGCCAAGCAGCAGCAGATCGCAACCTACAACAAGAAGATCGACATGCTGCCGGAGGCGACCGCGGTCAACGCAGCCCTGCGCGAAAAGTTGAACCTGATCGACTATCTTTTCTTGTACAACCAGGACTCCGTGCTGCCGTTCTTCGAGGACTCGCTGTTCCCGATTATCGAGTCCAGCCGCCTGTCGTGGACCGATTCCACGGCGATCGAGGTGGACGAGTACATGTTCCATATCAATATGGCAATGGAGCCGTTCAATACGCTGCCGACGAGCATGTGGTTCGAGAACGCCCAGGATATCTTCCCGATCGACTACTCGGGTGAGATCAACGGCGTACCGGTCACGACCCCGTTGGACACGCGGCCGGGCGCGTTTTTATCTCCGTACAACATCACACTCGTCGATTTCCGTGGTACATATGAAGATGTGAAGGGCTTTATCGAGGACCTTCAGCAGGCCAAGGACGACGTTTTAATCACGGTACACTGTCTCAAGAACGACGAAGGTTCGAATGCCGGATTATTCAGAACCCAAACGAACTGGACGATGGCTTTGACAGTCTATTTCATGAATCCCGAGGCATCGGCGCAGGGCGACTCGCCGCCGGATCCACCGGGATCGCATTCGTGCTAAGAGGTGCGGCATGAGGAATAAAGCTGTTTTATGGATTGTTTTGCTGGTGGTGATCGCGGTGGCGGTCTTCTTTGTCGCCAGTTCCTTTAACCTGGGGAACCTGGAGCCGTTGAAGTCCTCCGTGAAGACCGCCGGTGGCAATGTGACGACCTTCTTCGCTCAGGACGACGCTGCGGACGAGTCCGGCGATGAGCCGGCGGCCGATGAGGGCTCCGGCGACGACCAGAGTGGTGACGAACCGGCCGAAGCCGGCGAGGACACCGGTGATGAAGGTGGCGCGGCAGGCGAGGAAGCCGGCGGCGACGAAGAAGCCGGTGGCGATGAAGAAGCCGGCGGCGACGAGGGTGCCGAGGCCGGTGACGAAGGCGGCGAGGAAGGCGGCGAAGAGGGTGGCGCAGGCGATGTTCCGCCCGAGTTGCTGCCGCCGGGGGCCGAAGTTCCCGCCAGTGAAGAGGCGACCGACGAGGAAGCCGTCGACCCGATCGAGAACTTCAAGAACCTCGATCCCCGCGACATCATCCTCAAGAAATACGATGACCTTGATGAGCGCAACACCGATCCCTGGAACCCCGAGAGCGAGTGGTTCATTCCGGGCACGGGCCGCGTCGACCCGCTGACCCGCGTGCGTTCCGAGGTCCCGGACGAGCTCAAGCCACCGCGGGCCGGTGAGACGGACGAGAACGAGATCGACACCTATCTGGTGGCCGCCACGGCCTCGCAGATCGTGGAAGGCATTGCCGCCGCGATCCAGGTCTACAACGTGATCCAGATCGGCCTGACCAAGTACGTCAACCTCAGCTTCGACGGTTCCAACGTGTTCCCGTTGGAGGAAGGCGCGAACTTCATCTGGACGCAGGCCGTGGTCAACGGCATCCGGATCGACGTCACGCTGTCGGTGAACTCGGTCAGTACCGACCAGGTGGTGATCGGTATCACGGCGGCCGGCCAGGGAACAACCACCTCGGTCAGCAAGAACTCGGTTTACATCCCCAGCTCGGGATACTAAACCGATCGTAACGGCATCTACCGCGGCGGAGGAAGCACTTCCTCCGCCGTGTGCTATATATAGGTCTCGTCGATGAACCCCCTGCTGGACCTGCTGTTTGTGATCTGGGGCCGGATTACTTATCTGGTCGGCCTGCCCGCGCAGCAGTTCGGCGAATGGGCCTGGCAGCACACCGCCTATTACCTGCTCAGCCCGGAGATCTCGCTGCTGATCGGCGTGCTGATCATCTGCCTGATCCAGATCTTCGCCAAGCGCAACACCTTCCTGCTCTCCGCCTGGATCGGCATCATCGCGCTGCTGGCCAACTTCATGATGACGATCCACATGATGTACTACACCAGCCGGTATTACACCTACGCGCTGGGCATGTGGTGGGGCGGCCTGGAGACGCTGGATCCCTATGCGCTGTTCTTCAAGCAGTTGATGGACTGGGGCGATATCCTGCTGATCCTGGCCCTGATCGGTTACCCGAAAATCAAGAAATACCGCGTCGAATTCCTGATCCTGCTCTTGTGCGGCACGATCGCCTTCGACCTGATGGTCGGCAGCTCCGATCTGCTGGCCGTCTACGTGATGACCGAGTTCGGCGGCCTGTGCGCCTACATCATGGCCGCCTATTACAAGAAGGACCTGCGCAGCCTGGAAAGCGGCTTGAAGTACTTCATCACGGGCGCGGCCTCCTCGACGGCGCTCTTGTTCGCGATGAGCATCCTCTACGGCACGCTCAACACCACCAACTTCTACGAGATCCAGGACCTGCTTTCCCAGGGCGGCGCGGACCTGCCGCCGGTGGTGTTCTCGATCGTGCTGATCCTGGTCGCGCTGGGCTACAAGGTCGGCCTGGCGCCGTTCCACTTATGGGTGGCGGACGTTTATGAAGGCGCGCCCACGCCGGTGACGGCCTTCATCAGCGTCTTCCCCAAGGTGGCGGGCTACGCCGTGCTGCTGCGGCTGCTGTTCATCCCCTTCTCGGCGCCCTCGATCAAGGCGGTCTGGATCCCGATCCTGATCGTGATGTCGGTGCTGTCGATGACGATCGGCAACGTCATGGCGCTTCGGCAAACCAGCTTCAAGCGCATGATGGCCTTTTCGGGCATCGGGCACATGGGCTACATCCTGATCGGCATCGTCGCCGCCGCGCTGACCACGACCGCTGCGACGGAATCGATGGGCTTTATCTCGTCGATGTACTACATGCTGATCTATTTCTTCCTCAACCTCGGCATCTTCTTCACGGCGATGGCCGTCGAGACTTACGGCGGCTCGGACCACCTGGACAGCTACAACGGCCTGATCCGCCGCAACGCCTTCATGGGCGTGCTGATCACGATCCTCTTGGCGGCCCTGATCGGCCTGCCGCCGACCACGGGGTTCTGGGCCAAGTTCTTCGTGTTCTACAGCATCACGACGTACATCGCGCTCCCCTGGAACCTGGTACTGGTCGTCTTCGCGGCGATCACGACGGTGATCGGGGCGTATTACTACATGATGCTGGCCTACCGGATATGGGTGCTCAAGCCGGTCTACGAGCAGGCGCGCTCGTTCGAGCCCGTGCTGTTCGTGCGGCTGGCGATCCTCGTGCCGGTGCTGCTGATCTTCCTGTTGGGCTTTTTGTTCGTCAGCGTGCCGTTTGATTACGTCAAGAACGCCTGGTTCCTGGTGTCGTACACCGAGGGGCTGAGCATCTAGTGGCACGCCAGGACGCCAGTCCGCCGGTCGACGATCCCGCGGGTCCGGGCCTGGCGGTAACCCTGGGACTGATCGCCCTGTTCTTCCTGCCGCTGATGGGCGGCGGTTATTCCTCCGGCGGCGCATTCCAGACGGCCTTCGTCCTGTTGCCGCTGGCCGCGGCGCTGGCCTGGTGGTTTTGCCACCGGCGGCCGCCGCTGGCGTTGATTGTACTGCTGATCTACAGCCTCGGCGTGCTGGTCCTGCCCTGGTGGGTCCAGGGCGGGCGCGAGCTGTGGTACTACCTGCTGGCGTTGCCGGCGGCCTGGATCGCGACCTGGGTGATGCTCAACCAGGTGCCGGCCCGCGCGCGCTGGCTCTGGCCCGTGGTCACGGGCGGCGCGCTGGTGGTGGCGGTCTACGCCTGGGCGCTGTGGGCCGTAACCGGGCGCCTGGGCTACCAGCTGATCGGCACCTTCGGGCTGCATAACGCCTTCGCCGGCTACCTGCTCCTGGCCTGGCCCGCGGCGCTGATCGCGCTGTTGGCCGAGGAGCGCAAGCTCTGGCGCTGGGCTTACGCCCTGTCCGCCGTACTGCTGGTGGCGACCCTGGTGCTGACCTACAGCCGCGCGGCCTGGCTGACGTTGTTGTTGCAGCTTTTCGCGCTGGCCGGCTGGGCGCTCTGGCGCCGGCTGGCGGGCCAGCCCGCCGTCGAGCGGGTGGCGGGGATCAGCGCCGGCGCGATCGCCGCGGTCTGCCTCGGCCTGCTGTTCCTGCCGCCGGTCCAGGCGGCCCTGGCGCGGCTGCTGGACTTCCAGGGCTACAGCTTCCAGGGGCGCCTGCGATTCTGGCAGGCGGCGCTGGAGATTTTCCGCGACCATCCTTGGCTGGGGGTCGGCCCGGGTAACTTCGCCTTCGTCTACCCGCAATACCAGCTCGATTACATCTATTACAGCGTCGATCCGCATTCCTGGGTGCTGCAGCTGTTAAGCGAGCTGGGCCTGTTCGGCCTGCTGATCGTCCTGGCGGTGATCGCCGGCACGGGCTGGTGGATCCGGCGCCTCTGGCGGGCCACCGGCGGCTCGGCGATCGCGATCGTGCTGATCGTCGCGGTGGTGGGCAGCCTGCTGCACGCCGCGGTGGACTTCGACTACACCTTTGCCAGCACGACGGCGCTCCTGGGCGTGCTGTTAGCCTACGGTACCTACCTGGTGACCAGCAAAACCGCGCCGCCGGGGCCGGAGGAGCCGGAGCCCCACAAGGCCCCGCTGCGCGAGCGGATCATCGTCACGCTGACCGTGGCGCTCTTGGTGATCGCCGGCGTGGCGGGCGAAATGCTGACGTTGGAGCGCTACCAGCTCGACCACCTGCGCGACTACCCGAATCTCGATCCGGCGATCAAGCTCGACCTGCTGGAGCAGGCGCTGCGCTACAACCGCTTCGACCACAAGACGCACTACCAGCTGGCCTCGATCCTGGGCCAACCGGGCGCCAAGGGCGACAAGCAGGCCGCGCTTGAACAGCTTGACACTTGCCTTCAGCTAAACCCTCGCTATGCGCCCGCCTGGGCCCTCAGGGGGTTGCTGGCGGACGATCCCGCCCAGGGCAACGCCGATCTGGAGCACGCGCTCGAGCTGGACCCGTATAACTATCCCGAGCACTACTACATCTACGCCAACCTGGCGCCGGACGACGCCGAGAAGCGCCGGCGCTTGCTGCTGGGCCTCGAGCGCATTCCGGCGCACCATCCGATCAAGCCCGACCACGTGCGGCCCACCTGGCACGAGCTGAACCCGATGTGGGCGGAGTGGTATTACGAACTGGCCCGGCTGACGGACGACGAGGCCGAGAAACAGCTCTACCGCGAGCGCGGCGCGGCCTTCCAGGCCTACTGGGAAAGCGTCCTGGCCGCGCGCGCCGGAGAGAACGGTAAATAAATCTGTTTAGCGAGGCTTACGATGGACCGAGAACCGCCGCAATCTCCAGAACCACCGCAATACCAGCAACCTTACCAGCCGCCCCCCGGTCCGCCGCCCGGGACGTATCCGCCGCACTACCAGCCGCCGCCCCCTCCGCCCGTCCAGAACAACAACACCAAGCTGATCTGGATCATCGTCGGCGTGGCCTGCGGCTGCCCGTTGCTGATCGTGATCATCGGCATTATCATGACGGTTTCGGTCCCGATGTTCCTGGCGGCCAAGGACAACTCAGAGCACGAGCAGGCCCGTACCTACCTGCGGACCGTCATGTCCGCCGAGGCGGCCTATTACGCCACTCACGGAGAGTACTGTGGCGTGGACGACCTGGTCGACGGCAACTACTTGGATTTCGACCTGCCGCCGGGTTCGTCCGAGCTGGCCCCGGGCATCAGCCTGCACATCGGCGTGAAAGAAGACGGGCAGGGCTATGAGGCGATCGTCACCTCCGGCAGCATGGTCTTCGCCTGCGACGAGACCGGCGAGATCCGCGAATAGGCGCGGGGGCCGGACGGCCGCAATGCGCGGCTGATGCTAAAGTAATCTCATGGACAATCAGGGGTCAGTGCACCAGCCTTCGGCTAATCCGCCGTCCAAAACGCAACCACCGCCGCCGGGGCAGTATCCCCCGCCCGGGACGTATCCGCCGCACTACCAGCCACCCCCGCCGCCGGCGCAGAACAAAAACTCCAAGCTGATCTGGATCATCGTCGGCGTTGCCTGCGGCTGCCCGTTGCTGATCGTCATAATCGGGATCATCGCCGCGGTGGTGATTCCCCTGTTCATGCACTCCAGCCCTCAGCCAACCAACGAGCAGGCGGAGGCCGCCGCCCGGGCCGTCGTCGCCGCCGAATCGGCCTATTACGCGGACCACGGGGAGTACGGCAGCCTGAGCGAGCTTGTCGACGCCGGGTTGCTCGACGCCGTGGCCCAGGGCAATCACGCGCGGATGGAGCCGGGGCTGACGGTTGCGCTGATCCTGCCGGAGATTCGCCAGGTCTACCAGGTGCACGTGCTCGGAGCTGAACAGGAGTATTACTCGGACGAGAGCGGGCAGATCCGCTCGGACTGAGCGCGCGGCAAGCGGTCTTGCAGCCCGGAAATCGGCGCAGGCCGGCCCACGCACGGTAGAATAGCTCTGCGAGGCATTTATGAACATCCAGAAAATGATGAAAGAGGCGCAGAAACTGCAGGCCAAGCTGCAGGAGGACATGGCCAAGGCGCAGGAAGCGCTGGCCGACGAGCAGATCGAGGGCTCCAGCGGCGGCGGGCTGGTCGTGGTCACCGTCAACGGCCACAAGCAGGTCATCAGCGTGAAGATCAAGCCCGAGGCCGTCGATCCCGAGGACGTCGAGACACTCGAGGATCTCGTCTTCGCCGCGCTGCAGGCCGCGCTGTCCGCCGCCGAGGCGCGCGCGGCGGAAGTGATGGAGGAAGTGCAGGGCGGACTGGGCCTGCCGCCGGGTATGGACCTGGGCGGCATGCTGGGCTAGCCATGTTGGGACTGCCGCCGGCCCTGGCCGATCTGATCCACCAGCTGACCCGCCTGCCGGGCATCGGCCCCAAGGCGGCCGAGCGGCTGGCGCTGGCGCTGATCAAGTGGGAGCCGGCCGAGGTCGCGTCCCTGGGCCAGGCCTTAAACGACTCGGTGGCGCGCGTCACCGACTGCCCCACCTGCGGCTGCCTGTCCCAGGACGGCGAGCTCTGCGACGTCTGCGCCAGCGAGGGGCGCGATGCTAGCGTGCTCTGCGTCGTCGAGGACGCGCTGGACGCGGTGGCGGTGGAGCGCGGCGGGACGTATAACGGTCGTTACCACATCCTCGGCGGGGCGCTCTCGCCGATGAAGGGCGTGCTGCCCGAGGACCTGCGCGTCGCCGAGCTGCTCGAGCGGATCCAGGCCGACGGCGTGACCGAGGTGATCGTGGCGACCAACGCCAGTCCGGACGGCGAGGCCACGGCGCTGTACCTGAAGCAGGAGCTGGTGGAACTTACGGCGCCCGGCGGCGCGGCGCTTCGGCTGACGCGGCTGGCGCGCGGGCTGCCCTCCGGCGCGCAGCTCGACTACGCCGATCCGGCCACCCTGCAAAGCGCGCTGGAACATCGGACGGAGCTGTAAGCAAAAACTCACAGGAGCGTTTGCGATGAAACTGGTAGAGCAGCTGATGAACGACGGCGTCGAGCTGAACATCACCGGCAACGGCGGCACGCACTACAACGGCGTGCGGATCACTGAGGTCTTCGACGACTTCATCGCCGTCGAGGTCGGCGACGAGGGCATGCGCCAGGCGGGCCAGTTCCGCGGCGGCAGGACCTTCATCAATATCTATACGATCACGCGGCTGGAGGAGGCGGGGATAGGCGGCAGCGTTCAGGACAGCATCCGCCGCCGCCTGCGCTAGCTGTGGAGCGCTGGCTTCCAGCCGGCATCCCCGGGCCGCCAGGATGGCGGCGCTCCAAAGCGCAACCGCCCCTGGTTGCGCGGTTCGAGATGCGCAAGCACGGGGGCTTGCTCTACTGCTAACTGGCAACTGCCGCCGGGCTGGCGGCGCTCCATCAATCTACCGCGCCAGTTTTTTCACTTCCTTGTAGCGGTAGCAGCTGACCAGATGGTCGTTGACCATCCCCGTCGCCTGCAGGTGCGCGTAGACGATCGTCGGACCGACGAACCTGAACCCGCGCTTCTTCAGGTCCTTGCTGATCGTCCGCGCCAGTTCCGTCTCGCCGGGGATCTCGCTCAGCGATTTCCAGCGGTTGTTCACCGGCTTGCCGTCGGTGAAGCGCCAGATATAGTCACTGAAGCTGCCGAACTCGTCCTTAACCGCCAGAAACGCCCGCGCGCTGGCCACCGCCCCCTCGATCTTCAGCCGGTTGCGGATGATCCCCGCGTCCTGCATCAGCCTTTCGACCTTTTGCTGGTTGAACCGCGCCACCTTGACGGCATCGAAGCCGGCGAAGGCGCGGCGGAAGTTCTCGCGCTTTTTCAGGATCGTCATCCAGCTCAGGCCCGCCTGCATGCCCTCCAAGAGGAGAAACTCGAACAGCTTGGCGTCGTCGTAGAGCGGCACCCCCCATTCCTCGTCGTGGTAGCGTTGCATCAGCGGATCGTCGCCGGGCCAGGGACAGCGTTGCAGCATCAATAACTCCGTCGCAAAGGCTGGTTCGCATTCTAGCGCAATCCTGGTCCACGGTTTATAATTCCAGGCGTGAGGAAGGCGATCGGGGCACTCCTGTGGCTGCTCATCGCGGCGCTTATTCCGGCCTATGCGTGGGCCGATGCGTCGCGCGACGGCAAGGTCAATCCGGGCAACGCCGCCTACCTGGGCGTGATCGACCCGCCCCCGGCGGCGGACGAGCATGACCCGCCCGACGGCTTCATCAATGAGAACCTGCCCTGCGATCCCTGCCAGTACGAGGGCGAGGCCCGTATCCTCGAGTTCTTCGGCCCGTTGTCGATCATCAACCACAGCCCCTCCAACGAGCTGTTCCTGGCGCCGGTGCCGGAGAAAGCCACCGTGCTGGCGGACGGCGACAGCGAGTTCATGCTCAAGCTGGACTGGGTCAACAACATCATCCGCGAGCTGGCCGAAGGCATCATCGTCGACTACGACTTCGAAAGCGTGATCGCCACGCCGGAATACCGCCGCGGGCTGATGGGCGGCGAGCTCAGCGCGCGCCTGCCGCTGACCTCGCGCAGCCACGGCGTGCTGGACGGCATCATCGCCGACTGGCATACCGCCTTCGGCCTGAAGAACGGCCACCGCGACCTGCTGCCCGACTACATGTACCACTACACGATCGTCACGCGCGAAGGCTTCGTCTACAACGACGAGGGCGACACGGCGGGCGTCGGCGACCTGGCGTTGACTTATAAATACCCGCTGTGGAACCGCGGCGAGGGCCGCGACGCCGCCGCGCTACGGGCTGGTCTCAAGGTGCCGCTCGGTTCGCCGGACAAGGCGCTGGGCAGCGGCAACTGGGACTTCCAGCTCGGCGCGCTCTACCAGCGGCAGTTCTCGGAGCGCTGGCGCGGCTATGTCAACATCGACATGGTGATGGTCGGCGAGCCGGACTGGGACAACGTCGGCCACCAGGACACGCTGACGACGCTCTGGGCGGCGGAATACGCCGTCGCGCCGGGCACCTCGCTGGTTGCCCAGTACCGCACGCAGAAGAACGCGCTCAGGACCGGCCATTACGAGGCGGACAAAGACAGCCAGGAGCTCGCGCTGGGCTTCAACCACCGGCTTAGTGAGAAGCTGGTCTGGGCCGGCGGCTTCTCCGAGGATATCAACCCCGAGACCGCCCCCGACTTCGTGATGATGACCACCCTGAACTGGGACCTTTAGAACCGCGTCCTAATCCCAGCTTCCAGCCGCGTCCAAAATCACAGCTGATAAAATCGGCGTGGATTCCGAACAGGGAACGGTCCCGACTCCGTCCCTAATGCATGGAGATGACTCTCACGACTGGAGTGGTTGTGCCGAAGAGCCAGGGTGCCGAGGTCGCCGGTGAGTTCAGCGAGGAGATCCTCGTCGAGCGGGCGGCCCAAGGGGATGAAATAGCTTATGGCAAGCTGGTCCGGCGCTATCAGACGCGCCTGTTCAACTTCGTGCGCTCGATGGTACGCAACGAGGAGCAGGCCGAGGACATCACGCAGGAAGCCTTCGTCAAGGCGTTCTTCAGTCTGAAGAAACTGCAGAACCCGTCCAGCTTCAAGAGTTGGCTGTTTCGGATCGCCAACAACAACACGCTGGACTGGCTGCGCAAGAAGCGCCTGCAGTTGGTCGACGTCGACGAGCACATCCGCGAGAGTTACGTCGACGAGCGGGTAAACCCGGAGGATCACGTCGTGGGTGACGCGAAAACCATGCATATCCATGCCGCGTTGGACAAGCTCAAGGCCGACCAGCGGGCGATCCTGGTGATGTGCGATTTACAGGGGCTGAGCTACCAGGAGATCGCCGAGGTGCTGAACATTCCCTTCGGCACCGTGCAGAGCCGGATTTTCTATGCGCGGCGCAAGTTGAGGGAACACCTGGATACGAGTATTATTTTCGAAGGAGAGGCGTAATGGACCGGCAGAAGGATATCACCGAACTGGCAGCCTTGCTGGACGGCGAGCTGGATGCCGCGCGGGCTGAACAGCTGGCGAATCGGCTCAAGGAAGATAGAGAACTGGAACGCGAGTTCGCCGCGCAGCGCGAGGTCAAGGCCGCGCTGATGCAGCTGCCGCAGTATGAGGAGCCGGAGTACCTGGACACGCGCGTGCTGGGGATGATCGGTCAGCACAGGAACCAGGCCAAGGTCTGGCGCTGGCGTACGCTGGCCGCGGCGCTGGGCGGGTTCACGCTCTGCCTGGTGATGGTGGCCGGCATCATGTACATGAACCAGCCGGCCCAGCCGATGTATGTCGCCGAACGCACGGCGAGCGACCTGTCCCCCGAGACCGGCGCCCTGCCGCCCGGCACGGAGCTGATGCGCCCCGCCGCGGGCATGCCCTATGTCAGCGGCTACCAGCGCCTCGAGGTGCCCGCCGGCACCGGCCAGGACGTTAAGGACTTTTTAGAGTTCGCCAACGAGGCCCACGGCTACTCCAAGCTGGTCAACTCCACGGAGTCGCTACGGCCGGACATCAAGACGGCGATCCTGGTGCTCGACGGTGAGGTCAGCCAGGTGCTGATCCTCGACGTCGATGACGACGAAGACGTAATAAACGATACGGAGAAGGAGTAAGGCGGGTTGCTGAGGACAATTGCGTTAGCCATCTTGCTGGTACTGGCCCCGGCGGCCGGCAGCTGGGCGGCGCAGCCCGAGGTCGGCGAGCTGGTCGACAAGGCCGTCAAGGCGCTGAAGACGACCAGCTACGAGGCGCGGATGCATTTCTACGCCCAGTACGACGCCGGCCAGGAACAGACCGTCCATATCTACCACGTCGCGCCGGATCTCTACCACGTCGAGCCGCTGGTCAAGGGCCAGCACGGCGAGTGGACCTACCAGGGCTACTACCTGCTGGAGAACGCCCAGGAGCTGTTGCGGATCGTCACCGACGGCAAGGGCAACGCGGTGGTGATCCAGGAGCTGCCCGAGCGCTCGTTCTACCTGAATGACGCGCTGACGGGCAAGTTCTTGAAGGACCTGGCCCGTCACGAGGGCACGGTGGTGCTCGACGGCGCGGTCGGGCCGGAGGGCGCCGCCGAGTTCATCGATGTCTACCAGCTGCGCCAACTGGCCTATCCCGAGAAGCCCTATACGATCACGATCGGGCTGGACAAGCGCAACTACTTCCCGGTGTTCCTGTTGGTGCAGGACAGCGACGGCGTGGCCAAGGTCTACCTGAAGATGGAGGCCATCGAATATAAGAAGGCCACCGAGATCCCGGTCAAGCTGTTCCAGACGCCCAAGGGCTCCGGCCAGGCCGCCAAACGGGCTCCCTTGGTCGAGCAGAACGCGCCGGCCGCGACGATCGTGGTGCCGCAGGAAGAGGCCGACCGCGACGAGGCGCGCCTCATGGTCCAGCGTGCGCCCAGTGCCGCCGCCGCCGAAGTCAAGCCGCTGGACTACGCCCTGCCGCCGTATCCCGCGCGCGTGCCCGAGGGCTACTACCTGGAGAGTCTGAACCTGCTGGACTACACCGGTCACGGCGAGCCGGCGCTGGTCTACCAGTTCGAGCTGTTCAATCCCGCCGCGGGCGACACGCTGTCGATCTTCGTGACCCAGTCGGATAACTTCATGGTCAGCAGCGGCGACCAGGGCTACAACCAGCCCGGTCTCGGCTACGTACTGGTGCAGGAGAACGAGTGGCTGGTGGCGGTGTTCGGCGACTTGTCGATCGATCGGCTGATGGATGTCGCCGACGGCCTGGCGCCGGACTACGACCGCGTCGAGGAACTGCTCGAGCGCACCCAACTGCTCGACCAGATGCTCGACCAGCTGGCGGTGGATGATTAGGGGGGGAAGTCGCGGTTACAAGTAGCGGCGGCGGATGTGCTGTTGTTTGTTGCACAATACGCTCCAAACCCGAACAGGGAGAACTAAATGCGTGTTGTTACGCTGATAATACTCGTTGCATTGTCTATTGGTATCGGCAGCTGCTTGAATAATCAAGGTTCAGATGATTCTCATCCGACAGTGGAAGAACTTCAGCAACTTGCAGGACAAGCTGCGGAAAAGTACTATGAGGATAATCCGCATGGCGATTGGTCAACAACGGAAGAGGCAAGTGATCTGCGGGAAGCCATACAGAAAGCCATGCTGAGAGAGAAATGCGAAGAAGCCGAAAAAACAAACGCATCAGATGCTTGAATTTGGAATAAGCCGGTGGCCGGGAACCTGTTCTGATCTCGCTATACAACGGTTGAACTGGTGCTTGAGTTGGGTCAGAAAGGTGAATTGAACAGCTACATGCCGAAGTGAAGAAGCTGAAGAGATAAAGTGATTAACGCTCTAATTTATCACTCCTTTCTCACGTAACAACTTTTCATATTTTGGCTGATCTAATGGGCAATCAACCAATGCGTCGAAATCTGCTCTTTTTAATCTACATTGTCGAGCCATGCTGCCCAATAGATTATCACTAATTTCTTTTCCAGAGTGACTTACCTTGGTGAATACGCTAGTTTTGTGACCGCTGAGATCAAAATAATTATAGAATTTGTGGTCTTTGTCTTTAGGTTTGAATCCCTTTCGCTCCAATCCGCCTATAACTGCTCTCTTGTCTCTTGGCATTATCCCCCCCTGGTAATGCGGTCTCTTAGTCTATCTCGTAAGGATTGGGCATCTCCAGATAACGGATCACTCTCGTCCTCAACAAAATTGGTCCATAGGAAAACGAGACACTCTTCAACTTCGCGGAGAAGTTGGTGACGAGTATACGCATATACACTGACTCCCAAATCAACATCCTCTGCTATGAGCAATTGCTTGGATTCTTCATCCAAAGCAGGTCTAATTTTGAGCGGTGGTGCAATGCGCAAGTTCATATCACCTATAACTACTCTGTCTACAGTCATTACTGAAAGGTCGAGCGGTTCCACTAGTGATACCTCCGAAAGCCTCATGGGAAAACCATCATGGTCCAGAGTGAATTCACCTGTGACCTGTATATAATCACGCCTTGCATCTAGTAGTTGTTCCTCAATCTCCGCCAGATAATTACATTCAATTTCCTTGTTTGTTTGCGGGTGCTTAATCCAAAGCTGCTGACCTTCAAAATCTGCCCTAATAAGTTTACCGGTAACGGTCATCTTTGCCGCATCTTCATCGCGAACCGCTCTCATTACCTCGTATTCGCTAATATCATCGTGACCTATAGAAACTTCATCTCGCTCGAATACTCTGATACCCAAACGCCAGCCCTCACCGGCCTGCGGGGCTGCTTTCAGTGATGCCCTTATCAGACGGTCGCGCCATCCCGTATCCTGAATAACTTCGTGCAGCGCCGCCAAGTTCCGTTGTGACATAACCTCAAAAGTTCTATGAATGCCTTGTGTGACCTTTACTAGTTTGTCATCCAGTGGCAACTCTGGCTCTGGCCTGAGGTCCACGATTTCGAATGGAATTGCTAGGCAATTGGGCTGAAGAGTACCAATCCTTACAGTATAAGTTGAGCGAAGCTCATCAGATGGTCTAAAGCGGGTTTTTAGATGGACACCTTCAATGTATCCTCCCAAGACAAAAGCCATCTGTTGTATCCCAAGGACAACGCGTGAGAGGATCTCCGCTGGAACAAAGTGCGTAATAGCATCGGGTCCAAAGACCCTGAGAACGCCGCTGCTCTCCTTGACTAGCCCCGTCACCTCAACACGCCTTAATACGTAGTTAACCAGCACATTATAACAGCACGCATGTTTACCAGCGATATGCGCATCATGTACTACAACTTTTTGACTGCGTATAAACTAAGAAACAGTACTTGCGATGGTTACCGGAATGGAAATCCTGGATTAGCTTGAAGAATGAGTTCGGTTATGCGAATAGCGCACCACACATTTCTCAATGTCCACCCATCGCGTCTTCCCCCACATTGCGCATGTGCTGGAACGTCGTGCGCAAGCTTATATGGTATTATCTCCTTGTCGTCCCCGGAGCTACCCCCTGCCCTTGAGGTAGCGTCACCGGGGTTTTTTCATAAGTATTGCTAATAGCTGCCATCCCGGCGAGTTGCCTTACCCCTTCCCCCGCATATCCCTTTCCGGCAGGAGCGTCTTGCGCCAGTCCATGTTGCGCTCTAAAAACCGCCAGACGCGGGTGCCGGGGAAATCCACCGGGCTCAATGGATCGACGAGCGCCGTCCAGATGCCGACGCGGTTGGCGGGCCAGATGTCGGTGACGATGATGTCGCCGATCATCAGCACCTGTTCCGCCGGCAGCTCCAGTTCACTCAGGCTGCGGCTGAAGGCCGCCGTCAGCGGCTTGACCACCAGCCCGCCCACCTGCGGAATGCCGGTCTGCTTCTCCACCTTGGCGCGCTTGTGCGACAGCCCGTTGGAGAGCAGCCGGCAGCGCAGCCCGACGTCCTTGAGCGATTTCAGCCAGGCCAGTTCGGGGGCGCGCACCTCGGCCTCCTCCCAGCGCGTCAGGGCGTTGTCGATGTCGAGGATCACGCCGTGGATGCCGAGTTCACTGAGCCAGCCGAGCTCGATGTCGATCACGCGGCGGAAGTAATAGTCAGGCCGTGGCCCGCGCGACTTAGCGTTTGTCATCGCGCGAGCGGGTGTGGAAACCGCTGGTTTTCTTCGGCGCGTCCTTTTTCCCGGGCTTGTCGCCGACCAGGCTCTGCAGTTGATCGCGGCGTTTCTTTACCAGGAAGTCCCGCACCTTCGGATCGTCGAAGCTGGCAGTGTCGATCTCCCCGCTTTGGATATAGTCCCAGATCTTGGTTTCGTCGATCTCGGTTTGCTTCGATAGCTCCGGCACCGTTAAAAACTGGCCCGCCGACTGCGCGTCGCGCAGCGCATTCTTTAGCAGGCGCAACACCTCGCGCTTGGAGAACGGATCCTCGACCGCTTCCTCGGGTTCCTCCGGCGCCATACACTTCGGGCAGCGCGTGTGTCCCTCACCCTCGTCGGGGAAGATGATTCCGCAAACTTCACACCGTATGAATGTTGGACTCATGATTCCGTATTCCTTCCTCACCAGGATTGTAACCGACTGCCAGAGTTCAGTCTATAATCAGCGGGTGCAATCCAGGTTAAGATCAGGCCCCACCGGCGCCGACGAGGAGTTCATGGCCCTGGCGCTCGCGGAGGCCAGCCAGGCCGCGGCGGCCGGCGAGGTGCCGATCGGGGCCGTCGTGGTCCATGACGGCCGCGTGCTGGCCCGCGGGCAGAACCGCACGCGCCGCGACGGCATCGTCCACGCTCATGCCGAACTGGTGGCGATCGCCGCGGCGGAACGCGCGACCGGTGATTTTCGTCTGGATAATAGTGTTATGTACGTCACCGTTGAGCCGTGCCTGATGTGCCTGGGTGCGATCCACCAGGCCCGTTTCACACGCGTGGTCTACGGCGTCGACGAGCCCAAGTTCGGGGCGCTGACGAGCCGCTTCAACCTGCGCGATCACGAAGCGCTGCGCAGGATCAGCGTTACCGGCGGCGTGCTGGCCGGCCAGTCCGCAGCGCTGCTGTCCAGCTTCTTCGCCGGACTGAGGACCGCCCCGTGAAACGGATAATACTCGCGGCACTGGCGCTGATCCTGGCCGGTTTGATGCCCGGCCTGGCCCGGGCCGCGGTCGGGCTGGACCAGCTGTACGAAACGCTGGCCTGGGATACCTTCCCCAACCTGGAGCTTTTCGGCGATAAGGCCGACGGCGCCACGCTGTTCCCCGACCTGCAGCCGGCGATGCGGCTGACGGCGGACTACGCCGAGATCGGCCTGACCAACGGCGACAGCCTGCTGACGATCACCTGCGTCAACGGCGAGGACTGCTACCTGGCGGCGGTGTTTTACGGCAGCGACGGCCTGAGCCGGATCACCCATCACGGTCTCCAGCTCAGCACCGGCCGGCAACTGACGATCAGCCAGCTCGTACCCGCGGACGTGCCGGGCGTCTCGCGGCTGCTGGTCTCCAGCCGGCAGCTGGAGTCGGCGGTGCTGGCGGCCCTGGCCAGCCGGCCCAACGAGTTCAGCACCACATATCCCGGCGTAACCGGCGAGCGCTGGTTCACCCGCGGCGGCGCCAAGACTTACCGCGTGCCCTGGCAGGACGTGTTCCGCAACGAGCCGGCCGTCGATTACTGGGCCTTTCCGGCGGAATACGCCTGGTGCCGGGCCACGGTCGGCGCGGACGGCCGCGTCTTCGCCAAGGACTGCGCGGTGGAGTACTTCGGCCAGACCGGCGTCGGCTTCGACAATTACGGGACCTACGGCTATTGGCCGCTGAGCTGGAGCACGGACCTGGGCCTGGTGTTCGAGATGCCCGTGACCGACACCTGGACGGACGTCAAGCTGGTGCTATACGGCAACCTGCCGGAGCTGACGGCGGACTCGCCGTACTCCTGGCTGGATCTGTCGATCAACGGCCAATCGGTGGTGACGATCTCCGCCCTGGACCAGCCGGTCGGCGCAATGCAACATTATACGGTCCCGGTCAGTCACTATATCGAGACGGGAGCAAACCAGATCAACATCGGCCTGAACACGGTGTCCGGCACCGAGTGGTTGCTGGACGGTATCGAGGTGTGGGTTTACTAGCTGAGGTGGACCATGAATAGAAACGCGATCTACGCAGCCACGGCCGCCCTGGCGGTGGCGGGCTTGCTGCTGGCGGCGACGGTGGCCCGGGCCGCCGGCGAGCGCCTGATCGACACGCCGGAGCTGGTGGTGGACGTCACCGCGACGAACATCACCTGCGCGATGCCCGGCGAGGACTACGCCGATTTCGCGCTGACCGACGACGCGGCGACCTACCGCCTACTCGGTTACGAGCTGCCCGCCGGCCGCGAGCGCGTGGCGCAGGGCGGCATTTCCACCGTCGCCTGGGAGCCGGCGGACGCTGCGACGCTGGTCACGATCGAGTTCAGCGCGCCGCCCCTGAGCAACATGATCACTGCCGTACCGGGCACGGCCGACCGGCGCCAGACGCCCCAGGTGATCGCCGGCTTCGGCTTCGACCCGGCGGCCAGCGCGCGCCACACCTCGCCGGTGCTGGGCAGCCGCCAGCCCGGCCAGGCGCCCCAGGCGGATCCGCACGGCGCCTACGAGCTGCCCGAATTTCCGCCGGTGAAGTACAGCGACGCCCTGGTCACGCTCAAGGTCCATAACGCCGACTTCCGCGAGGTGCTGTGGCTGATGAGCGAGATCGGCCGCGTCAGCATCGTGCTCGATCCGTACTGGGCCGACGAGCCCACCGGCGGGCGGCGCACGCCCGGTGGCGGGGCCGATCCCGGTTCGGGCGGCGGCGACGGCAACAACCCGGGCTACCGGCCCGACGGCCTGCCGCCGACGATTCCGCGCGAGGGCCGCGGCCGGCTGACGCTCGACTTCAAGGACGTGCCGTTCGACACGGCGCTGGAGCTAATCCTGATGTCCGTCGACCTTTACAAGGTGGATATCTATCCGGACAGCTTCGATTAAGCGTTCTGTGTCATAATTTCAGCATGCAAACCAGGGGTCGTTTCCTGATACGTGCAATCTGTCCGGCCGCGGTGGGCCTCATGTCCCTGCTGGTCTTGGGCGGCTGTCCCGCCAAGGCGCCGCAGACTAAGGACCCGCCGCCGGCGCCGGTGCGCTCGACGGAGGAGGTTTTTTCCGAGACGACGATCGGCGAGAACCCGTCCGGCGAGACCACGACGATCACCAACATGGGCGGCGATGAGTCAGCCGACGTGGTCACGGCCCAGGGGGTGCTGCCCGAGGGCTGGCCGGAGGAGATCTTGATCTACCCCGGCGCGATTCTGGGCAAGACGACGATGACCACCGGCGCGCCCGAGACGCGGCAGTACACCGCGGCCTTCACCACCGAGGCGACCGCGGGCGAGATCAACGATTACTACCGCGATTTCGCGGAAAACAAGGGCGGCATCCTCGGCGAGTACACGCTGAAGAAGGACCGCGCCAGCTGCGCCTACTTCCTGCCGTACTACCGGTTGTCCGTCGACGCCAACCAGCTGGTCAGCACCACCGAGGTGATGCTGATGGTCAGCCCGCCGCTGGCGCTGGAGCTCAGCCCGCCGATGATGGCGCAGACGATCGACCTCGACGTGCTGCCGCCGAACTTCCCGGAGGAGCTGCTGCCGCGCTACCAGGATGCGCGGATCGTCAACGGCTTCGTCAAGGGCAAGAACTTCGCCGCGATGGAGATGCTGACGACGGACGACCTGCCGACCGTCGCCGCGTATTACCGCGAGTATTACAAGAACCTGGGCTGGCCGCAGACCGACGACCTGGAGAAGGACATCGTGGTAACGATGCGGTATGAGAGCGGCAACGAGCGGATCACGGTCAATATCGGCTCCGGCGGCAGCCAGCCCGAGAACCACATCTCGCTTAGCTGGTTGAAAGAGGATTAACGCCCGGAGCGTGGCCGCCCTCTCTACCAGTGAGCAAGCCCCCGCGATCAGTAGCGCAAGCCCCCGCGATCAGTAGCGCAAGCCCCCGCGAGCAGTAGCGCAAGCCCCCGTGCTTGCGCTTAAAGGGAGCGCGGTCGCCCAGGAGAAGGGTACTGCGACCGGCTCTGGTCGCAGACCGGATTTTCTTAAACCCTTCCCCGGAACCCGCCGCCTGCCCGCTGGTCAAAACAAACGCATCGCGTGTTGTATGCTGGACCGTGGATTGTCTGACGGGAGGACCAAGATGACGCGGGGACCGGGGACGTGGCTGGACCGGCGCAAGAGCCGCCGAGCAATCTGTTTACTGCTGGCTATGGCGCTGGCGATGTTGCTGAGCGCCTGCGGCGGCTCCCGGAGCGCTGGCATCCTGCCGGCATCTTCGATTACACCCATAGGGGAGTCCCGCCGTGGCGGGATGGCTCCC
>JAFGCY010000056.1 GCA_016932385.1 bacterium
GCGGCCGCCACCGCCACCGCCACCGCCGCTGCCGCCGCCGCCGCCACCGGTACCACCGCCGCCGCCGCCATAGCCGCTGTTACCGCCGCCTTGGTAAACATACCAGCCGACAGTCAGGGAAGGCAACAGATTCAGGCGTGACAGGATGTCGTACAGCTGCCAGGGATCCGCATAGTGCAACTGGTACAGGTCGATCTCGTTCTGGCCGGGGATCTCCTGCTCCAAGCGCTCTTTGCTGGTGATCATGATGATCGGCTTCGCATACGGATCGTCCTCGTTGCGGTAGACCACTTTGTGCAGGTTGTGCGTGGTCAGCACGATATCCAGGGCCTGGTCGAACGGGACGTTGTCGAACCGGCCGCGGACCGATCCGCCACCGACGCCCAACTGCGGGTCGAAGACGCCGGCATTGCGGAAACCGGGGCCGCTGCCGCCGCCCGGCAGATAGCCCGGATCCGGTGGTTCACGATAGTCGTAGCCACCGAACGGATCGTCAACCCAATAGGGATCGACGATGATGGAAATTCCACTGATTTGGCTCAGGAACATCAGGAACTGGTACAGGCTGAAACCTGCCGCCGCCTCCAGGTTGACCCGAACGTCGCTGAGCAGTTCATCCTCGCCGGGGAAGCCAGGCAGCTCGTAGGTGCCATAGGCGTCGTTGGATGAACGGGCGTTCTTGCCATACCGGTAGGCATCCGCCTGGGCCTTGGTGAGAATCTGCTCCACCGACGGAATGCTCTGCGGCGTTCCGTTGAAGCCCTGCGGGCCGGCCATCTGCTCCGGCACGAACCCACCGGCGGTCGCGCTCAGCGCGTTGCCCACGGAGGGGTTGCTCGGCGCCAAGGGCGTGGTGGACGGCTTGGGTGTGGTCGCCAAAGGCATCGGCGCCGGTTCGCTGCTCAGCTCGCCGACGGGCTGGCCGAAGGTCAGCACCAGGTCGGCACCGGACTCGCGCTGGCTGACCAGCGCCGTTCCGGTCTTCAGGCTGGAGCGCACCATCAGGCCATTGGTCGTCTTAGCAGGAACCACCTCGATAAAGGTGACCTTGTCGGCCATGTCCTTGTGCACCATACCCATCAATGCCTGGTCCGCCGCCGCGTCGGGCACCAGGACGTCGACACGCTCCGGATAGCTCTGCTCGATCACACGGTAGCCGCTGCCGGCGACACCACGGATCGTCAGCGTCTGGTCGGCGGGGTCGTAAACGACGCCGTCGAGCGACACTGAGCTGATCGCGGGGGCCGGCGCGGGCGTGCTGCTGATCACCGGCAGCGCGTCGCCAGTCTGCTGATTCAGCCAGGACAGCTTGAAGGGCGTCCGCGCGCTGTCGGCGCTGAACACCTCGACCACTGTCTGGCCGTCCCCGATCACCGCCTCGCGGTATACGGCTTCACCGTCGACCGGTACCGTATCCGCCAGGGTGAGAGTCAGCAAGAAGCCCTCCGTTACCGGGGTAATCCCCACTCCGGTGACCAGATCGCCCGTAACCGCCGGCACTGCCGGTGCAGGACCGGCATACGTGTACAGCGCCTCAAGACGACTCGGACTTAGCTTGTGACTAACTAAAGCTGATTGTAGTGCTTCGCCGTCGACTGTGATCACAACCGCGTCCCGATCGGCCAGATCGAGCACGGTCAGTTCAGCAGGCCCAGCTCCCCAACTGTAGCCGGCGAACAAGAGAGCACACAGTAACGCGAATATCCCAACCGCTCCCCTTTTCATCACAATTCTCCTCACGGAGGGATCCTCCTAAACAATACTTATGCCACCCAAAATTGGGCGACGTCACTTGTGCGGCGCCAAACAATAGCCCGAGAGCTACCATTTGAATTCTCGTATTCTAGGTTATCCACACATATATGTCAATCAAATAGAAGCCCCCGTTGGGTAACGGGGGCTCGATTTTCGGTTTTCAGTCGATTTTACGCTGACCGCCGGCTCATTGCTCGTTGTCGCTGTACCAGAGGACCCGGTAGCTCATTTCGCGGTCGGGAGCGCTCAGGCCGACGGCCTGCATGGTCTGGTTGAGCTGATTCACATTGCGCCGCGCCCACATCGGCCCGACGTCGATGATCGCCTTCTTGGCCCGGTCGCGACTGATCCGCGCGGTGTCCACGAAGGCACCGCCCGTGCCGCCGCTGGCCGTCACGCCGCCGTAAGCCTCGACCCGGAACACGTAGCTGCGGCAGGTCACGTACGGCGCGATGTCGTCGAGGTAGTTGGCCACCGGAATGAACTCGCAGTTCTGGTCATCCCAGAACGCCTCGTACCGGAAGGCCGACGGACCGGAGAAGACCTGGGTGTTCCAGTCGTCCGGATCCATGCCGCTGCCGCTGTCCGCCGCGAAGTTGTCGCCGTTGATCTCCATGGTCGGATTGGCGCCGGTGGCATCAAGGTCGTAGGTGTGCGGATCCTCGTCGGCGTCGATCACCTTATAGAGGTCGAACAGGTGCCGGAACGGCGGGTTCGAGATGTAAGTGTAGGCCGTCATGTCGTTACTCTGGATGATCGCGATCTCGTTGCGCGCGTCCATCGGCTCGCCCGGCGCCGTGGTCGGCGTCGGCGCGGTGAACGTGACGTTGCCGACGCTGTCGATGCTGACCCCGACGGTGAACTCGCCGCCGCTGTAGGTGAAGTAGTTGCGGGAGTCGAAGGCCCAGCGCGAGTAGTTGTCGGAGCCGACCTGGTAAAGGCCGGTGCCGGCCCAGTCGCTCATCTCGCCCGCGCGGTTGTCTTCCCAGAAGCCGTTGTGGGCCACGTCGTTGAGGTACTTGGCGTAGTTGGAGGCCGGCTCGTAGAACTGGTACGTGTAGTTCAGCCACGTACCGACCGGCAGCTGGATCGCCAGGTTCACGTCGGCGGTCCAGCGCTCGCGCACCACGGCGACGTCGCTGGGGGCGTAGAACATCGACCAATTGTTGGCGTTGTCGAAGTTGTAGTAACTCGCCGCCATGTGGTCCCAGGCGTTGTTGATGTTGTCGGCCCCGCTGTTGTCGGCGTCGGCGAGCACGGCGTTGCGGTCGTCCACGGCGTATTCATGCGGGTTGGTGCCGTCCCAGGGGCCGATCACCGGCAGGTGGTCGACGCGGAACGTGCCGCCCAGCTCCGGATGGGCGCCGAAGGCGGTATTGGATCCCGGTACATAGCCGAACTCGTCGCTGCTGTCCGGCACCGCCGGCTTGTGCAGGTCGTAGTACATCGTCCGGTAGCGGATGACCTTCTGGGCCAATACCCGGGCCTCGCGCTCCGTCATATAGAGGTCCAGTGTCGGATCGGCCACCACGCGGTAGTTCTCGTCCGTGCCGTCGTTGTCGAGGTCCAGATCGACGTCGGTGTCGTACCCGCGCTCAACGCGGATCTGCATGAACAGGGCGGTCAGCACGTCCTCGGAGGCCGTGTTGATGTTGATCCGGCCCATCGTGAAGGTGTCGTAGAAGTCCTGGATCTCGTCGTCGGCGGTGCTGTCCAGCGTGTAATTGGCATAGAACAGCGGCTGCGACAGCGGATCCTTGGTGGGATAGAAGCCGCGGCTGCGGAACGAGGGGTTCGGGTCCGTGGTGAACAGGTCACCCAGCACCTGGATGTCCGCCTCGAGCAGGCGGCCGCCGCCGTAGTCGCCCGTGGGCACGTTCTGGTATATGTCGGTGTTACCATCTTCGATGTTGAGGAACGGGTCGGTCCAGATTCGCACGGCATGCATCGGCCGGTTCTCGCCGTCGCGCTCCACCTGCGGGGCGGAGTTGCCGTAGCTCGACGGCGTCAGGTAGCCGCTGGCGAAGACGTCCTCGGTCACGAACTTCATCGCGCCGCCGTTGTCGATCACCACCAGCTGGACGATGTAGTTGCCGGCTTCGGGCACGATGAACTCGACCGGCTCATCGTCGGCCGTCGGCAGCCGCGGATCGTCCAGAATGCCGTTGGCGCCGAAGGTGTTGGGATCCTCACGGGTCGCCGAACCTTCCACGTCGCCGGTGACGTTGATCAGCTGCAGCGCCACGTTGTACGTGCCGCCGGACATCTGCCGCCCGCCGGAGACCGTGTAGTGGACTTCCAGCAGGAACGGCGCCATGCCGCTGGCCGGCGTGACCAGCAGGTTGGCGTTGAGCGGGATCGTCTCGGCGATCTCCACCGTGGTGGTGTCGGAATCGGTGGTGCCGGCGCTGTCGGTGACCGTCACCGCGCTGTTGTAGGCCCCGGAAATCGTGAACATCCAGGAGGCCGAAGTCTCGTTGCCCTGCTGGAGCGTGCGGGTCGTGTCGATGCCGCCGTCGCCGTCGAAATCGAAGTCCAGCGTGTAGGGCGGCATGCCGCCGTCGACGAAGACGGTGTATTCGATCTCATCGCCGACGGAGCCGCTCGGCGGGTTGGCCATCATGTTGATGCTCAAGGCCGGCGCTACGATGTTGAAGTCGCGGCGGCAGGCCGTGAACGAGCTGGCGCCGTCGTTGACGACCAGCCAGACCCAGTAACGGCCGGAACCGTCGTCCGTCGGGTCGTACCAGGTCTCGTCCGAGATATCCTCGAGCGGACTGAAGATCGGGTACGGCACCGTCGAGCTCGGACCGGCGTTGTAGTCGCCGTCGAGGCCGACCATGCCGGTCGAGACACCGCTGTACTTCTCGACGTACCAGCTGTAGGTGAAGACCGGGTTGCTCGCCGCGCCGCCGGTGACATAGCTGTCCAGGCTGATGATCTGGCTGTTGCTGCCGACCAGCGGCTCGGCCGCGAAATCCGCGGCCAGCGGCCGGCGCTCGTTCTGCTCGCCCTGGATGCGGTCGCCCCAGAACAGCGCTTGGCTGTCGAAGGCGAAGGCCCGCTCGTCCAGGTCGAGGTTGTCGGCGGCGAAGCCCATGCCGTTGTACACGCCGCGGTTGGCGTGATAGTACGAGAAGCTGCCCGAGGCGTTCACGCGCCCGACGCCGTTGACCGCCGCCGGGAAGCTGGCGCCCGCACTGGTGCCGGCACCCGGCACGTTCATCAGGTTCGGGCCGTTCTGGAACATGAATTCGTAGTAGTTGACCGGGTTGTCGCCCTGCGGCGACTCGTTCGCGCCGGCCAGCCATTCCGTGTCGGCATTGACGTCGGAGAGCCAGTTCAGCGCTCCGCCGATGCCGTGGACGGCCTGGTGGCGCATCGTCGTCACGCCGTAGGAGTTGCTGCTGATGAACGGGCGCGTGTAGCTGACCCAGGTGGTCAGCGTATCCGCGTAGTCCTGCATGCCCGGCGGGATCAGCAGCTGGTCGCTGGCGAAGTAATGGCGCTGCAACGAGTTGGAGGTGCCGGCCAGCGGGTAGTCCATCAGGTTCGTGGCCACCGAGTAGCTGGTCTCCAGGGTCACCTTGTGCCAGCTGTCGCGGTCCCAGCTCTCCACGTTGAGCGTGGCGAGGTCGGTGTCGTAATCGTCGCCGCCGACGATCACGATCGGCAGCGCGTAGGGGCCGTAGGTGCTCTGGATGCCCGCCTCGGCGGGTATGATGTCCACATAATACACGGCCTGCGTCGGCGCGCCGCCCGGCGTACCGATCGCCCCGAGCAGTTCCGCCGCCACGAAGCTGTGCGTGGCCTTGAGCTGCTCGACTTCCAGGCCGTTGACCGCGCCGTCGAGCCGCGAGGTCGTGCCGACGGCGAATACCTCGTCGATCACGCTGTCGTCATCCCAGTCGATCCGGACGGCCGACGGGTTGTTGACCGAGGCGTCGAGATCGAACGGGTAGCGCATGTCGATCGTGAAGTCCACCGGCGCGCCGACCGAGGCGTAGGTCGCATCGGCCCAGGACGCGAAGCTCGAACCGTCGCTGGAGTAGATCGCGTAGTCGAACCCGACGCGCCATTGGTTGGCCGGAATCGCGCAGTTCCACTGGTGCAGGCTGGCCCAGGACGGCGGGACGTTGATCGTGATCGCCTCGCCGCCGACGAAGGGCGTGTAGGTGCCGCCCGTCGGATCCTGGACGGTGACCGTGTTCGGCCCGACGGCGATGCCGATGATGTCCCAGACATCGCCCGTGGCGGTGTTGGTGATCGTGCTGCCCACCCAGGTCGCGGCCACCGGCGTGGTCACGGTCAGGATGTAGGCGTTGGGGATCACCGCATCGGGGATCGCGACCAGGACGTTGTCGGCGATCGCGCCGCCGCCCGAGACGTGCTCGAGGCGGATCCAGCTGTAATCGGGCAGGCCCGGATCGGTGGCGAAGGTGTCCACCACGATCCAGAGCGTGCCGTCGGTCAGATTCGTAATGTTGTCGCCGGGGATCAGGCCGCCCATCGGGTTGCCGTAGGTCAGGCCCGGCCCGTCGCCGACCCAGTAGTAGTTGGCCTGCTGGACCAGGTAGACCGGATGCACGCCGGCGGATTCCAGCGTGCTGGCCGTGATCGTGCCGAGGCGGGTGATCGCCGCGCCGTTGTTCAGGCCGACCGTGTAAGTCGGGTCCGCCGGATCGTGCAGCGTCAGCCGCGTCGAGCTGTCAACGGCGAATACGTCGGCGGTCGCCTCGCCGTTGCCGGTCGAGGGCGGCGCACCGTCGTCGTCGCGCTCATGCAGGATCACCAGGTCGCCCTCGCGCACGCCGAAGTTGCCGAAAAGGCTGAAGTTGGCGTTGACATCGGTCAGGGTCACGCCGGACGTATCCGTCGCGGTCGCCGTGCCGCTGCCGATCGCGCCGCCGCCGATCGTGCCGTTGGCGCGATCGTTCAGGTCGACCTGCCACTTGTAACGCAGGCCCGTCGCGGCCCCGCCCGTCGCCGAACCGAAGGCCACGCCCTCGGAGGGATCGGCGGTGAACGTCTCGCTGCGCAGGTCGATCTCCGGGTAAATGTTGGCCAGCATGCCGTTGACGCCTTCGAAGTCGTAGTAACGGCGCACTTCGTAGGTATCGCCGACGGCCCAGGTGCTGCCACCGTTCAGGGAGGTCGTTTCGATCTCCTGGTTGTTGAACACGGTCATCACGCTGGCGGTTTCGTTGGGCACCAGCGCGGTGTTGATGATCCGGTCGCCCGCCCGCACGCCGTCCGCGTACAGGTTGCCCAGCGTGTCGCTGAACGTGGCGTCCGGATAGGTGCCGCTGACACTGCCCAGATCGGTGACCTGGCCGACCGCCAGCGTCACGTAGGTGTCCTCCAACGGGCGCAGGTCGCGGATCATGACCAGCTGGTGGCTGACGGCCTGGCGGCCACTGATCAAGTCGCGGACGACCAGCGTGGCGTTGTAGTTGCCGATGCCGTCGCCGGCGTAGTCGTGGGAGATGCCGCGGTCGGAACCGCTGATCACGCCCTCGGCGCCGGTGTTGGCCATGGTGTTATAGGAGTAGTCGATATTGCCGTCGCCCTGGTAGTCCAGCTCGAAGCTGAGGTAGGTCGCGTCGTTGGGCGACAGTTTGCCGATCAGGTCGAAGGTCACGTTGAAGCCCGTCTGGAAGAAGACGCGCTCGCTGGTACCCTCCGGCGTGGTGACCGTCAGATAGCCGCTCAGCGCGCCGTCCGGCACGCGGACGTAGAGGGCCATCTGCTCGTAGGTCGTGCCGCCGATCGTCAGGGTTTCGCCGTCGTCGATCACGGCGAAGGCTTCGGCCGTCACGCCGCCGCCGAAGGTCACCACGTTGTCGGAGGCGACGCCCGTCGGATGCGGGGCCGGGATGCCGCCGACCGCCGGCGGCAGCGGAGCCGCGAAATTGTAACCGCGGATGATGATCACGTCGCCGCTGGCCGCCACGTCGGGCTCCAGCGCGTCCTTGAGGGTGCCGTCCGGCTTGGTGCCGATCGCGCCGATGTAGGGCATGTTCGAGCCGCCGGCGGCGCGCGGGTTGTCGCCGATCACGGCGCTGCCGTTGCCCGGCGGCGTCGCGAGCAGCACGGCCATCGGCGTGCGGGCCAGGCTGGAGGTCGCCGGCGTGGTCGTCGCCCCGCTGTCGGTCAGCGTGACCATCGCCACGTCGTGCGCGACGGTCGCGTTGACGGCGTCGGGCAGCGACTCGGCGTGGTCGAAGACGTAGCAGTGGACGAAGTAGACGCCGTCGGCGTCGGCGATGCCGTCGCCGCCGGTCGCGCCGGTGGCGTTGTTATAGCGGTCCAGCGTGTTGAACTCGAACGTCGGGTTGGACTCGTTGCTGACCATCTGGAAGCTGGACGCCGTCGGGCCGACGACCGCGGACGCATCGATGCTGACATACGGCTCGTTGGCGTCGACGATCTCGGTGCCGATGATCGTCGTCGGATCGGCCGAGTCGTACATCGGACGGTGGACTTCCCAGCGGTAGCTGTAGGAGCCCGTGCCGCCGTCCACCCCGGCGGAGCAGACGAAGCCGCGCCGGCCGGTGCCCAGTGAGCGCAGGCCGATGCTGGCGTTGAGGTCCGGCGGAATGCCGGCCGAGCCGCCCGGGCCGGTGTCGCTGCTGAGCAGCAGTTGCGTATAGACCACGTCGGAAGCCGGCGTGCCGGCGTTGTCCGTCACGGTCAACTCGACCCAGTACTGGCCGTTGTAGCCGTTGGTCGAGGTCAGGCCCAGCGCGACCGGATCGAAGGTAAAGGTTTCGTCGATGTCGTTGGACGAGCGCGAATCGGTGGCGATGACCGAACCGGCCACCGTCGTGTCGTAGATCACGCCCGGCGCCGTCACGCGCGACAGGCGCGGCGGCACGGTGTTGCCCGGCCAGTCGTTGATCGTGAAGCCGGAACCCGGCGCCACGTCCGGACCGACATACGGCTGGGCGCCGCCGGCGCCGGAACCGTAGGCCGGATCGAGGATCCGCACGCGGTAGGTATAGGGCAGCGCCCCGCCGACCGCGCTGGCGATGAAGCTCGTGCTCGTGTCGTCGGACCAGATCGAGGGCTCCTCGGCCGTGATCTGGGCCTCGACGACCGGGCTGGTCGTGATCAGGCTGACGGTCACCGCGTCGGTGGCGAAGCCGACCGTGCCCGGCAGCGGCCAGGTTCCGCCGTAGACCGGATCGGCCGGGAACATCGGCGGCAGCTGGACCTCGTCGCCGACAACCACCGGCATGCCGAAGGAATCGAGCGAGCTGAAGTCGCCCGCGGCCAACGGCAGCGTGTTCGGCGCGTCGACGAACGTGCGCAGGTCGTACAGGCGCAGGATCACATTCGGGGCGTCCGGCGTGATGCGGATCACGCGCGGGTCGCCGGTCTGCCAGCTGCTGGCCGGCCAGGTACCGTCGTAGCTGTCCGGCACGCCGCTGTAGTCCCAGTCGTAGAGCAGGTACGTGCCGCCGTCGGTCTCCGCGCCGCCGTAGGCGGACCGGATCTCGAACTGGTCGCCGGCCACGCGGACGGGCAGCGTATCAACGCGGAACGGGATATCCGCTTCCTCGTTGTACTGCAGGTAAACCTGCGAAACCTCGTCGCAACGCTGGGCCGGAACGGTCTCGGCGCCGGCGGCGTCATCCCACTTGCGGACTTCGACGCGCGCGGTGAGATAGGGGTCGCCGCGCATATCGAAGGCCCAGCACTGGCGCTCGGCGGCCGTCGTGAACTGCTCGCCGGGGTAAGCCGGGTCACCGTCGGCGGCGGAGTTGTTCCACCAGCCGGCTTCCAGCGGGCGGCCATCCGCGTCCGCGCCCGGCGTCGCTTCCGGCTCGGGCACGTCGTCCCAGCCGAAGCGGTGGCGCAGCGTACCGCGCCCGTCCAGCGGGCCGAGGTAGGTCGCGAAGGCTGCCGCCTCGGTGAAGCGGTAGGTCAAGACATCCAAATTGTTGTAATTGTCGTGCGCGACGATCGTGATCTTGTTGCTGGTGCCGTCGGCGCCGGCGCCGACCGCTCTAAGCTGCATCGGCGTGATCGGGATCACGCAGTCGACGTTGGAGGTCGCGGGATCGTCCCAGTTCAGACCCGGCCGGTTGCCGATCGTGAACTGGATATAGTACAGCACCGCGTTCATGTCCGGCTCGTCGCCCGTGCCCGCGCGGTCGTCGGGACCGTTGGCATGGACGTTCTGCATGTACCAGCCCTGGTCCACCACGTCGCTGAAGGCGATGTAGTAATTGACCGCCGAGAGCTCCTCGGGAATGCCCAGGTCCACGTCGCCGTTGCCGTTGAAGTCGTAGCGGAAGTCGGACGGCAGGTCCGCCATCAGGCTGACGCTCATGTTGGCGAACTTGTAGCGCGGCACGTCCAGCACGTCGGCGACCGAGTCGAACTCGCCCGGCCGGAGCAGGCCGTCGTAGCCGGCGATCAGCTCGGAGCCGTGCGGGCGGATCCACGGATCGACGTTCTCACCCGCGTCGGGATCGGGGTTGTTGTTGCCCAGCAGCCGCTCGATCCAGGCCAGGTAATCCGTCCAGCTCATCCAGAGCCCGATCGGGCCGAAGAAGCCCGACCAGCGGCTGGAACTCTGCCAGGCGCCGTTGTCCGGGTTGTAGGTGTAGTCATCTGTTTCGAAGAACGTACCGTTGCGGTACATCAGGATCGAGAGGCAGCTGTCGAGGTCGAAGGCCGGGTTCAGCGCGGGATAACCGGCACCGGGCAGGCTGACGCCGCCTTCGGTCCAGTTCACCTCGTGGCCGTAGCTGCCGACATTGTAGGGGTGCGAGAAACCCGTGCTGTCGACGTTGCCGTCGCTGTCGCGGTGCGCGATCAGCACCGACGGGTTGGCCGGGTCGCTCAGGTCGTAGCGCGAATCGGTGTTGGGCACGAGGTGGTCCTCGGCGCCCGCGCGGCCCAGGCGGTCGACCGCCGGCAGCGTGACCTTGTAGCGCAGCGTCTGCGGCAGGTGCTCACGGATATGAGCGTACATCTCGCTGGCGGACTCGCGGTAGTCGTCGAGAGAGAAGCCGAAGACGAAGCGGTCGATGTCATAGCGCAGGTCGGCGACATCGTCGGTATCCTGCATCGAATCCGGCGTCTCGCGCAGGGCCACCGAGCCGTTGTACTCGGGATCGCCCGGCGCATAGGCGTTGACCAGGTCGGCGTTGGGGCCGACGTCCTGGATATAGTTGGCAATTACATTGGTGTCATAGCTGTGGACGGTCAGCGCCTGCGCGATCCGGTTGAACGCGTTGTCCGACATCGACGGCAGGTTGCGCAGCTCGTCGAGCTCGCCCAGCGCCGGATGCGGCACGGGCAACGGCATGTCGTCTTCCGTCGTGAAGTCCATGTCCCAGTAGTACTCGTCGACGACACCGCCGCCGGTGGTCTCGACCACCAGGGACATCAGCGCCGGCGTGATGTTGCAGGCGTCGACGCGCGTGCCGGGATAGGTGCCCGTCGGATCCGTCGTCAGCGGCGCCGAATTGTAGGGCAGCGAACTCGGGCCGTTGAGATCGGCGTGCAGCGTCGGATAGGTGCCGCGCCGGCCCTGGCGCCAGGGATCGCTGGTCGGATCAGCGTTGTCCGCGTCATGCGGCGGGTTCAGGTAGGTCAGGATTTCGCTGGCCATCAGGGGCGTCATGCCCGGCAGGCTCATCAGCATCGCCAGCGAGTTCTGGCAGGCCTCGATCGACTCGGGCACGCCGTCATTGTCGGTATCGCCCTCGTAGTAGTGCTGGACGTTCTCGCCGAACTCGGGCATCGCCACGAAGTCTTGCGTGTCGGAGAAGGTTTGCGTATAGATATCGAAGCTGCCCCAGTCGATGGCGCCATCGTCCGTGAATGCTCCGGTTGTCGTATTGAAATCCAAGTACCGCGTGCTCATCCGGTCGGGGAACAGCGGGTTGTCCATCCACTTGAAGCCGTCCTCGTCGACAACCTCGTTATCATTGAAATCGTTGGTGCCGTAGCCTTCCCGGTCGTAGTCCGTCTCCGCCGATTCCGGCATCAGGACGCGGACCTTCTTGCAGAAGATGTTCAGGTTCAACCGGCCGGCCTCGTCGGTCACATCGGCGAAGCTCTTCAACAGCGACGTCGGCACCGGGCCCCGGTCCAGGTCGGTGTAGATCGAATGGTAGATGTTCACCTTGGCGTTGTACATGTACTCTTCGATGTTGTTGGAACCGGCAATCAGGTCGCGCTCGACGACCGCGCCGTTGCGCGGCTCGGGCGCGCCGGGATAGTAACCCGGGCCGTAGAGGAAGCCGTCCTCGGTCGTGCCGTCGAACGGGTCCGTCACATCGTAGCCGTCATCAACGCCGTCGCCGTCGGCATCGACCTGCACCGCTCCGTAGGAGTTGAACAGGTAGATGTCCTGGTCGGCGAACACGCTCCGCGCATAGGGCTGGTAGTCCGTGGCAAAGCTCCAGGATTGGCCAAGGTAGGTCGGACCATGCCGGTTCGGGAAGCGGAAGCCCCAGCGGTACATCCGCGGGCTGTCCTCGGTGTCGTAGTTGCCGATATGCGAACCATCGAAGCGCGCCCCGAGCCAGTAGTCGTCGGACGTGCCCAGCAGGTCGTCCAGGCCGGCGCCGCCCGAGCCCGAGTCCGGGATCTGGTCGCGGCGATAGCCCGTTAAGGGGTCCTGCACGATGATCGCGGTGTTCGGCTGCGTGACGGAGGTGTAGTAGGCCGGAGTGGATTTCTCCTGCACCACCAGCGAGATCGCGTCATTGATCGCTTTCTCGGCCGCCATCTCGGCCTTGGCACCCTTGATCGCCTCCGCCGTCGACACCGACTCCGTGTTGATGCTCGTAAGCACCAGCGTAATCAGCGGCAAGAGCAGCGCGACAAAGACCAGAACCGCCAGCAGAATCACACCGCGGCGCTCGGTTTCCGGTCGTGCCAAATGGAGAGCATTGACGCGCAAGAACCCGCCTGACTTCGGTCCGCCAGTCAATCTTTTCATCATGTCGAATCCTGGAACTCTGGGCTAGTTGCCCTAATTCACCGTATTATACCCATCACAACACTTTATTAGTATCGAGAAGCGACCTGGTCCCGGCACCCCGCGCCAGCGCCGGGGGATGTCCGGGCGCGCCGGAAACGGGCTGTTGCCAGCTGAATCGGGTCAAGAATACCGGACGGGCCGCCTTAAGTCTGCGGATCCTTCTCCAGCAGCTTCTCGATCGGGCTGAGGGCCCGGATCTGCTCGTCGGGGCTCATCGGATCCCGGTACATCGCCTGCGCGCCGAAAATGTAGTTCCATTCCACGCGCCTGAGGAAGGACGACTGGGCCGAGGTCGGATCGGTCACCATCTCGCGGGCGTAGACATAGTCCACGGGCACGGTTTCGGTGATCACGATGTCCTGGCCGGAGCCGATAAAGTCCTGCTGCAGGTTGTACTCCGGCACGAGCCGGTTGGGATCGGAGTACGGCACCGGGCTGTCCAGCCGGTAGTACACCGTGGTTCCGCTCTTGCCTTCGCGCCCGCTGGCCGAACGGCGCTCCTCGATCACCTGGCGCGGCGTGGCGATCACCGTGACGCGCACGGCGCGCAGGTACGGCAGCCACCAGCCGGGCACCGGATCGTCGGGAATGCCGTCGCCGTCGGGAATGCCGTCGGCATCGCCCAGGTCACCGCGATCGGTCGGGTTGACGCTGTAGTCGTAATAGGCACTGCCGAGGATCGCCTCCATGTCGGGGCGCAGCATCGCGATGCCGCCCTCGACGGGCTGGCCGTTGCTGTTGCTGGCGGTCACATAGGCGAACCGGTCGATCGGCGCATTTTCGCCGTCCTCGTCCTCCGTGTAGAACACGGACATGCTCCAGCCGCCGGGAATCTGGTCGCCCAGGCCGTTCAACGTATTCGGCGTCACGTGCGTGCCGTCGCGCTTGCCGGGGTTCATCCCCTCGGGGTACTGGTCCGCCAGCTGCCAGTGGATGCCGCCGTATTCCAGGCCCGTGTAGGGATCGGTAAACGGCGCGTTGTAGGCGACGTCGATCGGGCGCAGCTCATAGTGGCTGATCAGCGGCACGGAGTCATCCATGTCGCCGGAGCGCTCGTAGTCGGCATCGACGAAATTGATCGAGCCGTCGGTCATGTCCTGGTAGGCGATCTCCACCCTGGTGCCGGTGGAGCGCGACATGTAAACCGGTACTTCGTGCAGATATTCAAAATGGATGCGCGTGATGTTGCTGGCGATCGGGATCTGGCGCTTGCGGATCACGGGATCGCCGGGCTCGTGCGTATAGCCGAACAGGTCCTGGATCAGGGCCGCGGTCTCCTTGTACGGGCCGACCGGCACCAGTTCGGGATAGCCCTGGATCTCGCCGAAGCCGTCCAGCGCCGCGACCGGGCTGGCCGTGCCGGTGTTGCGCAGGTCGGCGGCATTCAGGCCGTCGCCGTTGCGGTCCCATTCGCCGGCCAGATAGTACGGCATGTCGTTGCTGGCCGGAATCGCCAGCCGCAACAGGCTGTCGTACTCGACCAGGCTGGCCGTGTTGCCGGCCACCGAGCGCAGGGCCCGCGGCACGGCGAAGCTGCTGTCCTGGACAACCTGGCCGGCCAGGATCGTCTGCGAACTGTGGGAAGTGCGCAGGCGGTCGCTCCAGGCCTCGGAGATCCAGAAGCTGGTGTTCATCGTCGGCTGGTTCTCGGAATTCCAACCGGCGACGCGCCAATAGGCCTCGTGGTCGTAGCCGTAGATCGGATCCTCATCGGGATAGCCGTTCAGGTCGCGGTCCGCCGACAGCGGAATCGCCGAGGCGTTGCGCAGGTCATCGGCAAGATAGTCCAGAGCGCGCCGCGCCTGGCTGTTTAATTGGGCCCGGGTCTCGCCGGTCCTGAGCACTTCGAACGAGGAGCCCAGCACGCTGGCCAGCACCACGAGTACGATCGAGGCGATCACGACCACCACCAGTACTTCTACCAGGGTGAAGCCCGCCGAGGTTGTCTTGTTTCTCATACAGCCACCTGCGCAGAATGAGTCCGCATTGGTATCCAAGTTATGATACCCATCGGCGCGCCATGCGTATCCCGGTCCACAATCCGGTTGCTTTTGCCGGACTTAAAACTCCTTGTGGAAGTAGATCGCGCCCTCGAACAACTGCAACACGTAATTTTCATAGATTGTGTCGACACCGGTACCGCCGTAGCCGGGCAGGCCATTGTTGACGAACTCGCGCTGCTCGTCCTCGAACTCGCGCTTTTTATGGCTCTGGTGGCCGTAGCCGAACAGCAGGTAACCGGTCACGCTGGTACCCCACTTGTAGGTTTCGTTCTCCACCGTGGCCACCACGTCGCCGAAGCTGTAGGCACTGTCGCTGAGCACCGGCACATAGGCGAAATCGCCGGCGGCGAAGTAGTCGTCCTCATCCACGCCGAACTCGCAGGCCTGCGAGAAGCCGGTGGTCGACCAGTTCGAGTTGAGCGGCACGCCCAACGGCAACTGCTCCAGGGTACCCCGGGTGGTATCGAAGAGCGTGTCCGGCTGGAAGACGGACAGGTTGGCCACGCCGGTGCGGTTGGTGTACAACCGGCAATCGTAACCCGCGGCGGAGGCATCGGCGCCGGTGAACTGGTGCGCCGGGTCAAAGCCCGTGCCAACGAAGAACGAGAACACGAAGATGTTGCGCATCCGCGCCCGCTCGCCGGTCGCCGTCGAGATGAACGGGTTCGGCGGGTATTCCTGGATCGCGTCGGAAATGATCAGCGAATCGAAATACCGCGCCATGTCCGAAGCGGCTCCGTTGAGCGGCGTGTCCTTGACGTTCTTGAGCTGCTCGAACACGTTGGCCGACGACCCGTTGTAATGGCCGTAGCCGCCCATCACGCCGTTGACCAGTTCGCCCGAATGGGGCGCCAGGCTGCCGGCTCCGCCCGGCAAATAGATCGCCGGGTCACCGAGGGCGTGATCGGTAAACTTCGCCATTACATCCAGCGCCACGCCGGGGTAATGGCCCTCGTGCGTCTGCGCGTAGGTCGCCAGGGCGGCCGTGATCGACGCGCATTGCGTCTTGACCGCGGCTTCCTTGGCGCGGATCTGCGCCGAGCGGACCGTCGGCACCAAGGCCACGATCAGGATACCGATGATCCCGATCACCACCAGCATCTCAACCAGAGTGAAACCTGTTCTTGCTTTCATCGTTTGCAATCCTCCAATATCAAGGCGCCAGCCATCCGCTTAGAACTCTGTCCGGTTCCCGCCCGAGTCCGTCGCCCGAGCTGAATTGGCAGTCTGTTTGAAATAAGCGATCATGCCCAGTTCGTATAAATCCTTCGTGCCGCTGCCATCGAAATCCTTGTTGGCCTCGGTCAACCCGCGCGTGCTGATCCCGTAGGCATTGTTGGGATAAGCCACGTAGGTCGCGCCGTTCATCGGCAATACGCCGTAGGCCCAGAGATGGTAGCTGTCGATCAGGTCCAGATAATACATACCCTCGTGGGTATCCGTGCGCGACTTCGCCTGGTAGCTGACCTTGGCCTCGACGATCCCTTCCGGATCGTAGATGGTCGTTCCGTCCGTCTCATAGAAGAACGTATAGACGAAGTCGCCGGGCGTCACCGTCGTCCGCGGATCCGGAATCGTCTTGTCCAGCACCGGGCTGCCGCCGGCCCGCCAGTTGGCGTCGCCGTAGCTCCACATGATGTTGCCCATCGGGCGCCGTAAGAACGGGTTCTCCGGATAGGCATCCAGATAGCCCAGCGCCACCAGCGGGTCGCTGTACTGGTTGAAGACGCGGTAGAAGCCGCTGTAGGTCCAGCCGTTGGGCTGGATCACCTTGTGTTCCCGCATGCCGAAGAACTCGGTGTCGAAGTCGTCGCCCGGGCCCGTGTTGTCGGCGAAGGTGTTCGTCACCGTGCGTACGCCGCCGATCAGGCCGAGGCTGAACCAGGAGTCCGAGTCCGAGTGGAAGCCGGCGCCGGTATCGGTCGCCGTATAGGGATCGAACCCGGGACCGAAATCGTTCGTGGCGTCGAACCAGCGGATCCGGAATGGATAACTGCCGTTGTTGTCGGTCCCGAACGCGGCCAGCGCCGTGTGGATATCGCGCAGGTTGATCCCGGTCTGCGTCTCGCGCGCGCGGTTACGGGCGTCCATCAGTTTCGGCACCGCCAGCGTCACCAGAATACCGATGATGACGATCACCACCAGCAGCTCGATCAGCGTGAATCCCGCACGTTCGCGGAACCATTTGTTTTGGCTATTGTGTATCATGCCTTACTAGCTCCCAGGAATAAGCACAACCGTGGCGCCGAAGAACGCCGGGTCGATGTCCGGACCGCCGCCCATGAGCGTGCCGCCGAACGCACCGCTGTCGTTGTCGCTGTCGCGCAACTCCGGCTCCATCAGCGTACCGGCGGTCAGCGTCTGCTCCAGCCCGTCGATCATCAGGTTGTTGTCGAAGTCGAAGCCGCCCTCGGTGCTGTTCCAGTACTTTTCGCTGACGCCCTTGGCCTGACCGTCTTCGAGCCGGTTATGGCCCCAGCCGATCAGCATGTAGCTGCGGCAGCGCTTGTAATAACCGGACCGTTGCAGGTCGTTGTAGGGCTCACCGTTGCTCGCCGACGTGTTGGTCCACAGGCCCTCGTAGTCGTAGCCCGTGTTGTTCACCGGATTCAGCGGGATATAGCTGAAGTGGCCGCGCCCGAAGTCCATGTAGGTCTTGCGCATCGTGGTCACGCCGGGGTTGCGGGCATCGCTGCCGGACTGCACGTTGGTGTAACGGTTCCAGTTGAGCGTGTCGTAGCGCCCCATGATCGGCGTGGTGTCGCCGAGGATCGGGTTGAACAGGAACAGGTTGCTCATCTGCGCCTTGTTGCCGTCCGTCGCCTTCAAGAACGGGTTCGGCGGATAGTCGGTCAGGAAACCTTCGACCACCAGCGAGTCCAGCGACTGTGGATTCGGCGTGCCGTCCGTCAGGTACGGACCGCGCGGGTCGGCGGCGTTCTTGGCGACATAGAAGTCCTTGTGCGGCGAACTGCCGTCGTAGGTCGGCACACCGCCCAGGACGCCCGGTCCGACGTAGAAGACACCATTGGTGTCCTCCTCCCAGTGCGCGCCGGGATAGGAGGACGTGTGCGTCGTGGCGTACTGTTCCAGCGCGGTCTGAATCTGGTTAATGCCGGACCTGACTTCCATGTCCTTGGCTTTATTCCGTGCGACGTTTACGGTGGGAATCGCTATCGAGACCAGGATCAGGATGATCCCCATCACTACGAGCAATTCGACCAGCGTAAACCCCTTACTCAACCTTCTTCGCATCATCATGCAGTCTAGCCTCGCTGTTTCACCATGCATCGGCCTTGCTTTCCAGCTTAGCCTCTGGTTTCACCAACCGTAATTACGTACCTGTTTTCATACGTGCAGCGCCGCCACGTGCCGAGCGCCACAAAAAAGCTGTTGCGCGTCCACGCAATAGTAGACGCTCAATTATAAGTTAGGTTACGGAAACTGCCAAACTTTAAAGCGGCGGAGTGATGATTAAGTAGTCGTTGCGGTTGAGCTCGCCGGAATCAGACTCCAACGAACTGTCGATATTATTGGCCGCGATAAACGAGCGCAACTCCACCACGTTCAGCTCATCCGCCCGCAGATAACGCTGATCGGCGTCCCGCGGAAGCCAGAAGACCTGGACGATTACCATCTTGCCGCGCGTGCCGTGGCGGCTGAGCACCTGGAACTTGTTGTCCGGGCCCTTGGCCAGCGGATACGGATTGACCGCGCTGGCGTTGCCGTCGAAGTCCTCATCCGGCGCGTAGCCGTCCGATCCGACCACGTGGTTGGTCGTGGTGTAATCACCACCGTCGAGGTCCAGCGGCGTGGGCAGGACGTCCAGAATAATCGTCCGGCGGCCGTAGATCTCGTACTTGTCGACCTGCAGGCGCGTGCCGGAACGGAAATAATCCTGGCCGCCGGCCAGGGACGGTTCGATCCCCGGCACGGACCGGCGATCGGCCATGCGGATGTCCTGTTGGTCCGCGAAGCCCAGTTGGCGGTCGCGGTGATAGATCTTCGCGGTATAGAAGCCGATCGGTTCGTATTCGTAATCCAGCTCGGCCCCGCCGGCGTTGAAATTGACGTTGGGATCGTTGATGCCTTCGGGGTTGTAATTGGCGAAATGCTGGGCGCCGATGGTGTTGTTATAGCCCTGGGTCTGGGGCTGGTAGGGGTTGTAATCGAGGGGCAGCGGGTAGGTGAACATCGCCCGCCAGGAGCCGCCGTTGGCCTCGAAATCGTAGCCGAACCAATCGTCGGCGTAGGTGTCGATCGTTCCCAGCCCGCCGTAAACCTGCAGCTGTTCCTTGGTCGGCGTGATGTTGCTGTGGATGCGCTCGTAAGGCATTTGCTGGATCTCGGTCAGCCGCTCACGGGCCAGCATCAAGGCCCGGGTGCGGATACTGGCCTGCTCCACCATCTGCAGCGACTTGCTGTAGAAGTAGGCGACGGGCACCAGCGCGATCGCCAGGATGGTCAGCGCCACCAACAGCTCGAGCAGGGAGAAACCACCCCGCCGGACACCGGCCCGACTTGCGCGCGGGCGTAACTTAGACATCGGTCCCATGACTTATTTTACCCATATGTTCCGCGGAATCGACAAGCCCCGTCGATAACAAAAAGCCAGCCCGCGGGGAGCTGGCTTTTCTGGCAAAGTTTCTTTCCTAGTAACCGGTGTCGAGGAAGTTCTGCGTATAGCCGAACTCCCGAGCCACCAAGGGCATCTGATCGGTCTCTTCGGTGGCGGTTCCGCCGCCCGGACCGTAGGTCAGATTCAAGCGCGCGTCGTCAAAAGCGATCGCCCGCGCGCTGTCGTTGGGCGCGTAATCGCTGACGTAATACTTGCCGTTGAGCGGCCAGAAGCAGAACATGCGGCCCGACGACGATTGCTGGCTCTTGCGGTTGTCCATCAGGGCGACATGGCTCGGTTCGGCCACGCTGGCATTGAAGTTCAGGCATTCCTCGAGCACCATCCAGATCATCCGCACGGTCGGCGGGCCCTGGCGGTCGACGATCGTGCCGTGGATCTGGTTGGTCATCGAACCGTCGGGATACGGCTCGGGATCGTAGCCCCAGCCCGCCAGCGAGATCTCGCCGACCGGCTTAAATTCCCACAGGTACTGCAGGAACTGCATATCCTGGTATTCGTAATAATCCGGATCGTTGTTGGCGTCGGCGTCTTCCCAACCGACGACCCACGTATTCTTCCACGGGTTGAGGAAATAACAGTCCTCGGGCAGTTCCACGCGCTTGAGCAGCACGTAGTCCACCACCTGGTCGCGCAGGCGCGGATGGTCGCCGAAGCTGCCGGCATAGCCGCCGTAGGTACCGCCGGCCACCGGATCGTAGCTGCGCGGCACGTCGTTGCCCGGGCTGAAGCCCGCGCCGTCGGGGTTCTGGTCCATGGCCAGGATCTCGGCCTGGTCGGCGACGCAGAAGATCTTGTACTGCTGGTCGTCGGCGTGGCCGTCGGCCCAGCCGCCCGTGGCGTTGAGATCGCGCGGCAGGACGCGGTAACGGTCCTCGTACGTCGTGTTCTCATTGCCCGAGCGCATGTCCATGGAGAAGTAAGCCAACGGCGCCATGATCGCGTTGGTCGGCCCCAGGTTCGGGTCCGGCATCACGCCGTAGGCATAAGTATCCTCAAGGCTGTAGGGGAACATCGGCTCGACCGGATACGGATAGGCATCCGAGTCGTACTGCCAGCGGTCATAGGCATCCAGCCAGTCGAGATAGGTCATCGGCGCGCCGAAATACGGAGCCTCATCCGGATGAAAGCGCGGGCGGGCCTCGACGATGTAATAGCCCGTGGCAATGCGCGAAACTCCCGGGTTGGCCGGGTTGATGAACGCGTTGCCGCTGAGCGTCGGCGTGTCCACCGGCTCACCGGGCTCGGTGGCCGTCGGATCCCAGACGCCTTCCAGCTGCCGGTCGTCCGGCTTGGTCATGAAGCCCAGGTAGACCCGATTGCCGCTGGCCTCGGCCTTGGCGCGGCAGTAGTTGAAGTCGTTGGCGAACATGTCGCCGGCAGCCGCCAGATTGCGCTCCGGCTGGGTGGCCACCAGGTTGGGCACTGCGATCGCCATTAATATGCCGAAAATCAGCAGTACCACCAGAAGTTCGACCAGTGAAAACGCTTGGCGTGTCCAGTCGCCGTGAGTTTTCCGAGTCATATTAATCCATCCTTTCCGCGGATACCTCATAATATTGTACCCCAACAACGGGTAATCTCAATCTACCCGCCGTCGGACACGCGCCGCGTGCATTCCCGACCGGAAGAACGCGCGCCATTCGGCCCGACCGGCCGGCGGCTCTTCCTGTGCTTTCCTCCCGCAAAAGCGGGCCCTTTCATCTCAGCCCCGCGCCGGCGCCCCGGTCCGTTGTCACTCCGTACCAAAGCACCTGCTGCACCGGATGGTTAGACTCGCAAGTGTATAAGGTGTTCCCGTTTCGGCATATGTTCATCACCGGCGAAAAGCCGCTTGGGCCGTCTGCAATCGCCGCGCGGAGCACCGGGTATGATTTCTGTAATGCCTGTCACGGAGAAAACCGCCGCCAAGCTGGCCAAGCTGCCCGACAGCCCGGGCGTCTACCAGCTGAAGGACGCGCGCGGCAAGATTCTCTACATCGGCAAGGCGCTCAACCTGAAGAACCGCGTCATGACCTACTTCCAGGACAGCGCGCGCCACGACCCGCGCATCGCGCGGCTGGTGACCAAGATCGGCGACCTGGACTGGATCGTCGTGCCGACCGAACTGGACGCGCTGACGTTGGAGAGCAGCCTGATCCGCCAGTTCAAGCCGCATTACAACACGATGCTCAAGGACGACAAGTCCTACCCCTACATCAAGATCACGGTCAACGAGCCCTTCCCGCGCGTGATGCTGACGCGGCGGTACCTGAACGACAAGGCGCGCTACTGGGGACCGCTGGCCAGCGTGACGCAGGTGCGCCGCGCCGTGCGCTTCATCGCCAACCTGTTCACCCTGCGCACCTGCAAGCTGGAGCTGGACGGCGAGACGTTCATGCAGAAGCCCTGCCTGGACTACCACCTCAAGCTGTGCAGCGCGCCTTGCGCGAAGTACATCAAGCGCGAGGACTACCTGAAGCTGGTGGGCTACGCCGTCGACTTCTTCAACGGCAACTACGGCCGCGTGCGCGACGAACTGAACGCGCGGATGTGGGAGGCCAGCGAAGCCAAGCAGTACGAAAACGCCGCGCGCTACCGCGACCTGCTGGGCGCCGTGGATAAAAGCTTCGGCCGCACGCGCGTGATGGGCAAGCCCGCCGAGAACCTTGACGTGATCGGCCTGGCCCGCAGCAAGGACCGCGCCTGCGTGCTGATCATGCCGATGCGCGACGGGCGGCTCTTGGGCGACCGCAAGTACATCCTCGACCACCGCCTGGAGGACAGCGCTGAGAACGACGTGCTGGCGGGATTCATCAAGCTGCACTACGCCAACCCGCAGAACGTGCCGCCCGAGTTGGTGCTGCCGCACGAGCCGCAGGAGGCGGAGCTGCTGCGCGAGTGGCTGATGCGCCTGCGCTTTATCGCCGAGAAGGACATCGAACATCTCGGCCTTCCACAAGAAAAGAAAAAGCCCGGGGTAGAAGCGAAGCCAAGCTTCGCCCACGATGATAAAACCGCAAAAGAAGGGCAAAGCACGGCTTCACCTCTACCCCGGAAACCGGCGGACGAGGGTGATCGCGAGCCCGGTGAATCGCCCCGGCAAGATGAAGAGGAAAATAGTGCCGACGTCCCGCCGGCAACGCGCAAGGTGGTGTTCACCTATCCGCAGCGCGGGCACAAGCGCGAGCTGCTCGAACTGGCGATACGCAACGCCGAGGAACGCCTGCACACCGTTCTCCTGGGCGACGACGCCGATTACGTCGTCACGCCGGGCCAGCGCGCTCTGGCCGAGCACCTGGGCCTGGCCGAGGTGCCGCGCCGCGTCGAGGGTTACGACATCGCCAACATCCAGGGACGCCAGGCCACCGGCGCGATGGTCGTCTTCGTCGGCGGGCGCAAGGCGGCCCAAGAATACCGGCTGTTCAACATCCGTCTGAAGGACACGCCCGACGACTACGCGATGCTGCGCGAGACGCTCGGCCGCCGGCTGCGGCGCCTGTTGACCGATCCCAACTGGCACCGCGAGGTGGACGTGATCATGATCGACGGCGGCAAGGGCCAGCTCAACTGCGTGCGCCAGGTGTTCGAGGGCCTGCTGGCCTCGCCGGACTTTTCCGCCGAGCAGCGCGAGAAGCTGGAAGCGATCAAGCTCTGCAGCCTGGCCAAGCAGGAAGAGACCATCTACCACTACGGCGACGACGACGCGATCGTCGAGCTGAAGCTGCCGCACACCGACGAGGGCCTGCGGCTCTTGGTCGCGCTGCGCGACGAGGCACACCGCTACGGCAACGCCCAGCACCAGCGCCTGCGCGACAAGGCGATGAAACTCGGCGTGCTGGACACGATTCCCGGGCTGGGCCCGGCCAAGCAGTCGGCGCTGCTCAACCACTTCGGCAGCGGCAAGCGCGTGCGCGAGGCGACGGTGGAGGAGCTCTGCGCGGTCAAGGGCATCGCCCGTCACCTGGCCGAGCACATCCGCCGCTACCTGGACCGCGACGCCGAGCTGGAGGAAGCCAAGGCCGGGTTGAAGCGCGAGATGCGCATCCGCCGCGTCCGGCGCAGCCTGGACGAACGCGAGCGCGAGGAAGATTAGCCGCGCGCGCTTCGGCTAGAGCACCAGGTCCGCCGGCGGCTGGTCCGCCAGTCCCAGGGCAAACCGCACGGCCTGGTGGATCCGCGCCGCGGCATGCCCGTCGCCGAAGGGGCTGACCGCGTCGGGCGGCAGCTCGCCGGCCAGGCAGCGCGGCAGCACCGTGCCGACGGCGTGGCGCAGGGCGTTGACTTCCGGCGGCACGAGCTGGGCGAAGCCGGCGGCGACCGCCTCGGGCCGCTCCGTCTCGCGCCGGAGTACCAAGGCGAAGCGCTTGAGCTGGCTGATCTCCTCCTGGATACCGCCGCTGTCGGTCAAGAGCAGGTCGCAGCGCGCCATCAGGTTGGCAAACTCGTCGAAGCGCGGCGGGTCGACCAGCAGCACGCGCGGGTGGCCGTCCAAGATCGGCTCGATCGTCTCGCGCACCACCGGGTTGGGATGCCAGCAGAAGCACGCCCGGGCCTGGGGAAAATCGGCCAGCACGGCCAGCAGGCCGTTGCAGATCGCGCCGAGCGGCTGGCCCCAGTTCTCGCGGCGGTGCGCCGTGACGACCAGCTTCGGCCCGGCGTGGGCGGCGAAGGCGGCCAGGCGCTCGTCGGCGAAGGTATACTGCGGATCGTGCACCAGCCGCACGGCGTCCAGCGCCGTGTTGCCGGTGACGAACACGCGTCCCTCGTACTCGCGGCTGAGCCGCAGGTTGTCCGCCGCACCCGCCGTCGGGCAGTAGTAATGGCTGGCGATCAGGTCCGCGGCCCGCCGGTTCAGCTCCTCGGGAAATGGCCGGTCCAGCGAGGCGGTCCGCAGCCCGGCTTCGACGTGGCCGACGGGGATGCGCCGGTAGAACGCCGCCAGCGCCGCGGCGAAGGTCGTCGTGGTGTCGCCGTGCACCAGCACGAAGCGCGGAACGAGCCGGTCGTAGACGCGGCCCAGCCCGGTCAGCGCGTTGGCGTTGACGTAGTCCAGGCTCTGGCGCTCTTGCATCAGGTCGAGGTCGTCGTCGGGGGTGATCGCGAACAGCGTGAGCACGTCGTCCAGCAGCCGCCGGTGCTGGGCCGTAACCACCAGCCGGTGGTCCAGGTCCGGATCGGCGGCCAGTTCGCGCACCACCGGCGCCATCTTGATCGCTTCCGGCCGCGTGCCGAACACCGAGACGACTACCGGTTTCATCATGTGCGCACCCCCACGATCACCGCGGCCGCCGCAAAAATAATCGCGAACACATACAGCGCCAGCACCGCGCTGCGATGGGCCGGATTGACCTGCAGCTCCTGGCTGAGGGCCGTCCGCTCCGCCTCGGACAGGCGGGCGCGGTAGGCGCGGCTCATCAGTGCGAGGATGCGGTGGTGGATGTGATGGTTGTCGGGCTTGGTGATCGGCCGGCCGGCCACCAGCCGGCGCAGGATCGCCAGCGCGGTGTCCGTGATCGGCAGCGCCAGGATCAGCAGCGGCAGCATAAAGGTGATCGCCGCGGCCTGCTTGAACAGGCCGACCACGCTCAGCACGGCCAGCAGGTAGCCCAGGCTGAACGCCCCGCCGTCGCCGATGAAGATCTTGGCGGGATGGAAATTGAAGATCAGGAAGCCAATCAGCGCGCCGATCAGCAGCCCGCCGATAATGATCGTCAGGAGCGCGTTGGGCTGGTTCGGCTTGATGAGCGCCAGCGTGACGAACGCCAGCGTGGAGATGCCGCCGATGCCGGCACAGAGCCCGTCCAGGCCGTCGATCCAGTTGAGCGTGTTGACGATGCCGACGATCCAGACCACGGTGATCGCAATGGCCAGCCAGTCGGCGAGCAGATACTTGCCGAACAGCGAGTTGATCCGGATCAGGCCTTCGCCGTACCAGACGACGCCGAAAGCCACGGCGAACTGGCCGATCAGGCGCGGCAGGGCCGGCAGGCTGCGCAGATCGTCGACGAAGCCGATGATGAAGAACCCGCACAGGCCCAGGTAAACCACGGGCAACAGGTGGCCCAGCGTCAGCGACAGGTCGATCAGGCCCGTCATGTCCAGCGCCAGCACCACCACCATGCCCACGCTCATCGCCAGAAACAGCGCCACTCCTCCCAGCCGCGGTACGCCGTTCGTGTGAACCTTGCGCCGGTTGGGCTTGTCCAGCACGTGATGGTGGCGGCAGGTGCGGATCACCAGCGGCGTGGCCAGCCAGCTGATCACCAAGGCGCACCCCGCCAGTCCCAGCAGGAGGATAAGTTTGGGCATAAACGTATATCCTAGCATTTGCACGAGCTATAATCCGCAGCCGTGGAACGTGGCGGTTATTTCCTGCGCTTCGAGCTGTTCCGGCGAATGTCGGCGCTATTGGCGCGCATCAACCTGCGCGTCACCGATGCGTTCTACCTCAACCTGCTGGCCGTGGTTATCGGCCTGCTGGCCGGCTTGTTCGTCTACCTGTTCAAGGGGGCCGTCAACTGGGGCAGCGAGCTGATCCGCGGCGACGGCGGCTACAACCACCTGTTCGCCTGGCTGGATCTCCAGCTGCGCGGCGATAGCGCCCTGGGCCAGTCCGCGCTGTTCCACGACCACCGCTGGCTGGTCTACCTGATGCCGCCACTCGGCGGCCTGCTGGTCGGCCTGATCTTCCGCAAGTGGGGCCGCCACCGGCAGTTCCGCGGCGTCTCGGCGGTGATCGAGTCCGTCGCGCGGCGCGGCGGCCGGCTGACCCTGCGCAAGGGCGCGCTGGAGCTGCTCAATAGCGGCATCAGCATCGCCAGCGGGCTCAGCGTCGGCATGGAAGGCCCGATCGTCGTCGCCGGCGGCACGATCGGCTCGAACATCGCCCAGGCTTTCAAGCTCAGCCCGGCGCGTACGCGCGTGCTGCTGGCCAGCGGCGCCGCGGCGGGCATCAGCGCCGTCTTCAACGCCCCGATCGCCGGCTTTTTCTTCGCCCTGGAGCTGATCCTCGGCGATTTCCGCAAAAAAGCCGTGGCCCCGATCGTGCTGGCCAGCGTCAGTGCCAACGTGACGCTCAAAGCGCTGACCGGCGGCGAACCGGTGTTCGAGCTGCCGACGTATGCGCTAAGCCATTGGGCCGAAAGTTTCAACTTCATCCCGCTGGGGCTGCTCTGCGGCCTGGTGGCCTACGCCTTCGCCCAGACCCTGCAGTACTGCGACTACCTGTTCCCGCGCTGGCGGATCTATCCGCCGCTCAAGCCGATGATCGGCGGCATCGTCGTTTCGGCGATCGCCCTGCTCTTCCCCGAGATTCTCGGCAGCGGCCACCGCACCGTCGAGGTGCTGATCAACGGCCACCTGCCGGTCACCGCGCTGGCCTGGCACATCTCGATCCTCTACCTGTTGTGCCTGTGCTTCGCCAAGCTGATCGCCACCGCGGTCACGCTGGGCAGCGGCGCGGCCGGTGGCAAGTTCGCCCCGTCCCTGTTCATGGGCGCTACGATCGGCGGCGTGTTTGGCTTCATCGCCGAGGGCCTGCATCCCTCGCTGGACGCCGCGGCTTATTCGCTGGTCGCGATGGCGACGATCTTCGGCTCGATCGCCCAGGCCCCGCTGACCGTGATCCTGCTCGTCTTCGAGATGACCGGCAACTACACGCTGATCGTGCCGATGATGGCGGCGGGGGTGGTCAGCCAGGTCGTGTTCTATTCGCTGCGCAAGGAAGGGGTGTTCACGCACAAGCTGGCGCGGCTCGGTATCAAGTTCGGCCGCGGCAAGGACCTAAGCATCCTGGAGGCGATTCCGGTCAGCCAGGTGATGCACAAGGGCGTGGAGACGATCAGCGCGCACGATTCGCTGGAATCGATCCGCCAGCGCTTCGAGCAGACCGAGCACCACGGCTTTCCCGTCGTTGACGAGCAGGGCGCGCTCTGCGGCATTATCACCACCTCAGACCTGATCCGCCACCGCTCCGCGCCGGACCAAGCCACGGCCAGCGTTGTCTGCACCTCGAGCGTTTACTCGCTCCAGGAAACCGACGACTGCCACAAAGCGATCGCCCTCTTGGAGGACTACCACATCGGCCGCGTGCCCGTGGTGGACGCCGCCGGCAAACCCGTCGGCATCCTGACGCGGACCGATATCGTCGGCGCTTACAAACTGGCCCTGCAGATCAAGCAACAGGAGCTGTATGAAGCCGGCGAGTAACCGCGCGGCCACTACCCCAAACAGCCTGTCCATGGTAGATTATTGGCATGGCAACCGCGCAGAATGACCTATATAAGGTGCTGGCCCAGGGCAATTCGCTGATGGACGAGGTCCTCGATCTCAGCCACAAGCTGGTGGTCGACGTCAAGGCTGAGCACTACTGGACGGTCTATTCCCTGGAAACCCTCGCTCAGTTGAAGAACATCACCCGCAACCTGGCCCGCATGCTGGAAGACACCAAGGATGCCTGGGGCAAGCCGGCGGAATTCCTGCTGACGCCTGACGGCATCAAGCTCTGGCGGACCGCCGTGGGCCTGCAGCGCGCGCTGCCCAAGGTCCGGGCGAAATATATCGAGCAGTTGGCGCGCCGGCGCCGCCAGCGCATCATGGGCCAGGACATCGAGGATGTCGAGGAACTGGACCCGGAAGTGCTGGCCGAGGAAGAAAAGAAATACCGCCACGACCTGGCCGAACTGCGCAAGGCGATCGAAGCGCTGAGAATCCTGATGGAGCGCCTGCCCGATGGCATGGTCGCAGACACGGAGGCGATGGCCCGGATCCTGGCCGGCGAGCAGGTCAAGCGGGAAGAGGCTGAAGCCACCGAGCCGGCGGCGGAACCGGGCGCCGCGGAAGCCGAAACGGCCGCCGGTCAGTCCTTACCCACCGCACCGGAGGCACCCAAGCCCGTCGAACGGGATGAAATCTCGCCGGTCTGAAGCACGGTCTCGCGCAGCCGCTGAATTCGTACCAGGTAATCCGCCTGCGCGCCGTCACGCAGCCCGCAGATGATCTCCAGATAAATCGATAACACCTCGCCGAAATAGCGGTAGGCTTGCGGGCTTTCCAACTGCCGGCCGCCGCGCAACTCGTCGGTCAGGAAGCCGTAGTAGCCGGGCTCATGCCAACCCGGCGCATTCAGCTGCGCCTCCAGCCGCCGCACCTCGCGCCACAGCTCGGCGATGACGGCCGGCGCCGCGGCGGCCAGGTCGTTGGCCAGCAGGCAGCTGACGCCCCGCGCCAGCTGATCGATCCGCGCCGCGCTGGCCTGGACCGGCGCGGGCCAGTCCGCGCTGATTTCGGCCGGGTCGCTGAACAGGCTCAGCCGGTACGGCCCCTGCGGCCCGATCCGCAGGTAGAGGTCGTAGAGATCCTGCACCGCGCCGACTAAGACATATAAATCCTGATTCACTATGCAGATAATAGCGTGTGCTGCCGTATAATTTATTGTGAGACTGTGGTGTAATCCCGTAAATCGGCAAGATCGGATTCATGATTCAGGATATCCAGCAATCGCTTGAGCAAACCGAGTTCACTCGGGCGAGTGAAACCGCCCAGGCCATGCTCAATGATTCTCCCGGCGATGCCGAGCGCCTGTACGCCTTGCTGGCCCTGCTGCAGATCGACGTTCATACGGACCAGAAGCGCGACATCGAGGCCGACCTCAGCCAGCTGGAAGTGCTGCGCGCGCGCAGTTCCCAATCCGACGACTGGTCCTGGCAGTGGTACATCCAGGCTTGGTATACGGCCCCGCTGGTGGCCGACCATCCGATCGATGCCCACTACCTTTACCACCTGTGCCAGAAGCTGCAAACCGCCGCCGAGCGCCAGCAGTGCCTGATCGACGCGATCCGCTACGGCGTCGCCTACAACGAGTACCCCTTCGTCTACCGCCTGGCCAGCGAGCATAACTCGGACATGTACTGGCTGGCTGACACCTACTACCGCGGCATGTTCGCCGCGCTGCTGGCCGCGTTCAAGCGTGAGGGCGGCGATCTGGCCCAGGAACTCGACGGCCTGCGCCGCGCCGCCGGCACGCCGTTGAGGCAGCTGGAGACGGAGCGGATCGCCGAGCAATACCGCGAGATTATCGCTTAACGTGGCGGCTGCCCATCTAGCCGTGCCGCCTTCCCGCAAGCTGCTGTATTCCAATAGAAAAAAGCCTCCCGCCGGAGCGGGAGGCTGTAAGTCCGTAGTTCGTTTCGGCCTTACGGCAGGGTGCCTGTCGCCCGAATGTGAATCTCGTTGCTGTCGCCATCGCCGTCGTTGGCGAAGACGTAGCTCGGGTTGCCGGTGAAGCCCACGCTATTGGCCTGGAAGACACCCGGCGTACCCCAGGCGGGATCCTCGATGCAGAACGGCGGATAGGCCGCCCAGTCGAGGGTACTCACATCGATGTCGGTGCCGCTGCCATCATCTTCGGTGTTGGCCATCAGCGTGAAGTCCGCCGAGTAGTCGTCGTTGAACGTCGCCGTCCGGATGATGTACGGATCGCCGTCGACGCCCGTGCCGGTCACGCTGGCCCAATCCGTGTCCGTCGTATCCTGCATGATGTACAGGCCGGTGGTCACCACCGCGACATTGAAGTGGCGCGTGGTGTCCGAACGGTTCGGCGTGCCGTTGTACGTCGCCGTCACGAAGAACGTGCCGGTGAAGGCGTCCTCGATGTTCAGGGTGGCGTCGGCCGTCGCGATCGAGCCCGCCGCCGGGTTGGACACCGTGTAGGTCGTATTCGCGTCGTTGGTCACGTCGCCGTCGGTCGGGTCGACCAGGCTGAAGACGTAGTCGGTGGTGATGTTCGCCTGGTACGGGCTGGCGCTGGTGCCGGCGCCGCTCGGCGGGTTGGTCAGCGTCAGCACCGGGAACTGGGTCTGGTCGCCGCCGCAGAAGTTGCTGATTACGCCTTCCGCACTGGCACCATCCGTCGGGCGCACCCAGTAGAAGTCATTGGCCACTGGCGCACCGATCGTGTACTCGAAGGACAGACGAACCTGGGAAGCCGTGCCGATCGCGTCGTCGCCGATCGTCACCGTGTCGATCAGGGTCGCGCCGCCGTTGCCGTCAACGTTGTAGTCACTGAAGTTCTGGCTGCCGTAAATCCGGAAACCGCCGAAGATGTTGAACAGATAGTTCTGGCCGATTGGTGTGATGTCGGCTACCTCAATCTGACCGTTGCTGTTTCCGTCGATCACCGACAGCGCCGTGTTGAAGTCAAACTGGTTCGGCGTTACATCCTCGCCGAAATTGACGCCAATCGGGGTCAGGTCGGCCACGCCGACCTCGCCGTCCTGGTTGTAGTCACCGATGTTGACATAGTGCCAGGTCAGCGTATCCGTGCCGTCGAACGCCAAGTCCCCCACGGCGGAGGCGGGCTTGTTCGGCGGCGTGCTGACGATATGGCCTTCCGAAAAGGCTTCCTTGCGGAAGGAGACCGTCGCCAGCGTCACATCGCCGTTGGCGCCCGTCCGCCAGTCCGGGTTGGTCACGATCTGACCATAGGCAACTTCACCCGGATTCCGGAAGATCTGCACCTTGAGCATGTCGCTCGTGTCGCCCATTGCATCCGATGGCTGCACGACTTCGGGCCGGTAGGTCTCCGCGTCGTACTCCATCTTGAAGTAAAGGGCCTTCAGGCTGTCCGCTCCCCGAGCATTGATATCAACGAGCACATGGGTGTCGTATTCACGCGTCGACAGGTAGAACTCATCGGCGCTGGCGCCATTGAAGAAGCTCTCGTCGTCAACGGTCATCGTGAACCGGGCCGTATCACGGCCGGGATCACCCAAAGAACCGATGTTCTTTGTGCTGCAGCCCAGGCAGGAAAGCACCAGAAGGACCGCGATCAAGCCTAACACTGTATTACAGCGCATATCACTTACCTCATATTTCGTCGTTTAATTAAGTACCAGTATGGGTCCATCCGCTCCAGGCGTCAAGCGTCCCCATCAACGGATCACCCAGCTTTCAAGCAATCCTTGCAGATTATACCCCAAGACTGCCGGTCTGCTTGATCCTCCGCAAAACGATCAGAAAACGTGTCCTGAGGCTACTTACTAAGACTGCAATAAACCTAAAAGGTTTCATCCACCGGCACACTATAATTCATTATCCGCGAAAAACAAAAACCTTTCACTTATTACAGCCGGATTTTCGGCTGCCAGATGAATGTCGCCGACATGGACGACCTAGCGGCGCGGCTCGACGCGGCCGGCGGGCAACCCGTCGACGATCCCGTCCGGGCGGACCTGATCATGGTCAACACCTGCACGGTGCGCGCCAAAGCCGAGGAAAAGGCTTACAGCTTCTTCGGCGAGCTCAAGCGCTTGAGGCGTACGGACGGCACGCGGCCGCTGCTGGTCGGCATGGGCTGCGTCGTGAACAAGCAGCGCGAGGAGCTGGCCAAACGCTTTCCGCACCTGGACCTCTGGCTGGACTTCTCCGATCCCGACGGCGTGCTGGCCGCGCTGCGGCAATCCTTCGCCCCGCTGACCGCGCTGGACCTGGACGCTGAATTCACGCCGGCGTTGGATACGGGCCTCTCGCCGCTGCGCTTCGTGACCGCGATCCGCGGCTGCAACCACGCCTGCGCGTACTGCGTGGTGCCACGGGCGCGCGGGCCGCAGCGCGACGTGCCGCTTGACCGCATCGTGGCCGAGGCTCAGCGGCTGGAACGCGCCGGCGCGCCGGACCTCGCCGTGCTGGGTCAGAACATCCTGGCCTACGGCACCACTTCCGGCGACAAGCGCCGGCGCTTCGTCGAGCTGCTGGAAACACTGCTCGGCGAAACCGGCTTCCGCTGGATCACGTACCTGACCAGCCTGCCCGGTGACCTGACCGAGGAGATCTGCGAGCGCATCGTCGCCCACCCGCGGGTTACGCCGCTGTTGCACTTACCGCTGCAATCCGGCAGCGACCGCGTGCTCGCCGACATGCGGCGCGGCTACGACCTGGGCCACTACCGGCGGCTCGTCGCCTACGCGCGCCAGTGCCGGCCGGACCTTTACCTGACGACGGACCTCTTGGTCGGCTTCCCGACCGAAACCGAGGAGGACTACCAGGCCACCCTCAACGCGGCGGAGGAACTCGGCTTCGACGACGCCTTCATGTTCGCCTACAGCGAGCGGCCCGGCACCCTGGCGGCGCGCAAGTACGGCGACCCCCTGCCCCGCGGAGAGAAGCTGCGCCGGCTCAACGAGCTGATCGCCCGCCAGCGCGCCTGGGGCAAGGCCCGCAACCGCCGCTATGTCGGCCAGCGCCTGGCGGTGATCGTCGAGCGCATCGACGGCGCCGCGGCCGTGGCGCGCACCGCCTTCAACAAGCCCGTACACCTGCCGGCGGCGGGGCTTAAGGTAGGCGAATACGCTTTAACCGAGATCACATCCGCGAAGGTGAGTAGCTTCGCCGGCAATGCGGTACCATAATTAATACATGTTTCGACGCCGGACCGCGACGGGGCCTTTCCGGCCAGCACCATTCCCGACGTATCCCGCGGATACAGGGCGGCTTTCGCTCGAGCGGTGGCTGGCGCTGGCACGCTGGCTGTGCCTGCTCCTCGTGGCGATTCCGGTCTGGGCCGGGCCGTCGAGTGACCTGTCGCTGCCGGTGCATTACGCCCGTGTCGAACTGGACCAGCGCGCGCCCGTGCTTTTAAGCCTGGGACTGCCGGCGACCGACTATGCGATCTCGCCCGCCGGCCTGGGCTATTTCGACGCCGAGAAGAACTTCATCTACAGCGCCGAGGTCGCGCGCGGGCTGATCTACGGCCGGCGCGGCGGCGAGGTGCTGGTGATCGAGATCGCCGCGCCCGCCGAGGCGGAGCTGTATCTCGACCAGCAGCTCGACGGCATCCGCGCGCAGGTGGACGAGGTCAACCGCCAGAAGAACCTGCTCAGGCTGGCCCGGCTGGACGAGCCCGTCGTCAGCCGGCAGGCCGCGGAGCTCTACGAGGCGCTCAAGCAGGAACTCGGCCCCGGCCTGGACGGCCCGTTGCCTGACAGCTGGGCGGGCAAAGTCGATTCCGGCAACCGCGATATCGCCGCGCTCGGCCCGGAGCTTTTAGCCCTGGCGCGGCACCAGGCGCGGCTCAAGCGCCTGTACTACGACAGCCAGGCGGCGCGGCTGGCGCTGATGCTGCGCAAGTACGAGCTGCAGTTGGCCCTGGCCCGTCTGCCCCAACCGGAGATCGACGAGTTGCTGAGCCTGGGCGACACCGAGCTGGTCAACCAAACCATGCAGCAGGCGGTCGACCGCCTGAACGAGGCTTGGTCCACGCGTTACGACGAGTTGGCGACGCTGCTGGCCGGCGACCGCCAGGTGCTGGCGCGCCTCGGCCAGACGGTGCCCGGCGACCCGCTGGCGACCGCCGCCAGCCCGCTGGCGTATGTCACGCCGATCGAGGAATTCCGCGGCCCGCAGCACGATACGCCCGAGTACTCCTGGTTCCCCGAGGACGATACTGTCGCGCCGGCCGACGACCTGGAGCTCAACCAACTGGTGCTGGAAGCGCGGCTGGTGATCAACTCCGCCGAGGAGGAGATGCTCAGTGAGCGCCTGGCCGAGCTCGGTGACGCCACGCGGCTGATCGAATCGCAGCGGCTGCCGGAGTGGACGGACCTGCCGCGCCTGGCGCCGCAGTTGAAGCAGCTGCAGCTCAAGGGGCTGGAGGAACTGGCCGCCTTCGCCGCGATGGAGGCCGAGGCGCGCGAGCCCGACAGCGCCGCGAACCTGCTCTTGGCCCTGGCGCAGGCGTTCGAGTCGCCCGCGCAGCCGCCGGCGGATCAAACCCAGGCTGCCGCGCACCATACTGCGACGGGCCTGCCCGTGCCGGCGGTGGAGCTCACCCCCAACGAGGTGGCCTACGGCCTTTTAGTGACCGACCGCTGCCGCCTCGGGGCGAACCCCGATGTCCGGCGCGTAGACGTGATGGCCGACCTGGGCGAGCGGCTGGAGGCCGTACTGGAATTCCCGGCCGACTTCGACACGGCGGCCTACAACCTGGGCTTCTTGGAGTTCATCCACTGGTACGCGATGCTGGACCGCGGCGAGGGCGCACCGGGTCTGGATGCCGTACCGGGCTCGGATGTCTGCGCGAGCAATGGCGCTGGGACGGGCAATGGCGATGCCCTGGCGCTCGACGAGTCCGGCGCGAGCGGCGATACGGTGCCAGCAAGCGAGTCGGTTGCCGCCGGCGACGAGACCACAGACGAGCCCGAAGACCCCCGCCGCCCCGCCCTGGGCATCACCTCCGGCAATACGGATGACGGCGCCGATGCGGATGACGCGGCAACGGCTGAAGATGAGCTGGCGACATAACGGAGCGAGCTATCCCCTAAGCGACTCAGCGGCATGTGGGGGGCGCAGCAGTTCTGGGGGCCGAAGCCCGGCACGCAGACCGGCTCGCGCTTCACCGACGACTACCGCAACATGTTGCAGCCCCTGCCGTCCGCGCCGCCGGTGGGTGTGACGACGGGCCCCGCCGGCTTTGATTCGAGCCCTCATTGGTCGCGCTTCGCGCCGGTGCCCCAGCCCCTGCCGGCCTCTCCCCCCGCCGGCCCCTGGCCGATGCTGCCGAATCCCGACAGCGGCGGAGGAGGCGGTGAAGGCAGTGGCGGCGGCACAGGTGGCGATGGAGGCGGCGGCGGTGACGTCGGCGGCGATCCCGGCGGTGAACCAAAGGGCGAAGGTGGTAATCCAGCCGGTGAAGGTGGTGATCCAGACGGTGAAGGAGGCGAGGGTGATCCTGGCGGTGAAGGCGATGGCGGAGATCCCGGCGGCGACGGTGGTGGTGGCGGCGGTGTGCCCAAAGAGGATACCGTCAAGAAGTACAACGAAGCCATGCAGGAGATTTCCGAGGGACGCGCGCTGATTGCTGAGTACGATGAAAATGGCAGCAATGACCGCCAGCGCGAGGAATTAAAGGAAAAGGAAGCGAACAAGACTTCGCTACAACGAGCTTGGGACTGGGTAAACCGTGACCTCACCATCGACTACGGCGAGCCCGATGATCCCGCCGACGCCGTATGGGGCTATTTCCTTGGCAGCGATATTGTCGGCCGGAATATCAACGACTTTTTCGAATTGTTCAATAAAGATCATCGTGCTAACATAAACAACTGGATGGCGCAGAACCATACTTTGGCCGGCGTGGCCGGCGCAGCTGGCTCTGCGGCTATTGCCCTTGTTGTTTCTGCTGTTGCGGCAGGAGCATTAATAGTAACGGGAGCTGCCGATGTTGTTGCAGCTGGTATAGGAGCTGCGACGAGATGGGTAAGTGCTCAAACCGCAGCTGCAGCGAGCGCTATCACAACGACACTGCTGAACGCCAAAGTTGACAGAATAGCTAGATTGATGAGATTCAACCCTTCTGCCGCACAGCACATGAGTGAAAAATGGCGGCGTGTCCCCATATATACGCAGGCAGAGGCCATTGTTACTGGACAAAAAATAGCCGATCCACTTCAAATGGAAGGATATTATAAGTATGTGACAACAATGGTAAGAAACGGCACAGAGTATTATCTTGAAGTAGTGTATAATCCAATTACGCATCAAGTTCAACATTTCCAATATAACCATTAGGGATGCAAATCTATGGCAGGCAATAATATCGTTTTCAATTTTGTCAAAGGTAACATCGGAACACACGGTCTAGTAGCATATTATTCAAGTGAGTATTATCTAAAGTATGAGAGAGTTTATAAAGTTGACCTGTCAGCTTTAGAACGAGTAAATTTTCCAGAATTGGCTAAGCATACTGATCCTGGCTTTGGAGACCTTGTTTCCACAGATTGGAGATGCTACATATACTTCGCTAATCTAGAGTTATGCTTTGCCGGTGCCCACAGAATATTGATAAGCATTGAGGCACGTGCAAATATGAAATTGTGGAAAAGCACTAGTGTTGATACTCCTAAAATTACAGAGATAGGAGCATTGAATATAAGTAATCCAGTTGAGATATACGATCATCTCAGCGGCGGTACCATTATCTCTGAGGAGTACAACGAGAAATCCAACACATTAAGATATCAACTCAGCCTTAATAGTGCTGAGCAGCATTACCTAATAGGAACAGGTATTATTATAGGAATAAGAGATGAAAAGCTTACGGATATATATTTACAGAATCTGATAATAAAGTAGGACTTTGTTGTAATGTTTATTGTGTTTGGTAATGTGTTAGTATTCAATGACTAATACTTCGTTAATCGAACAGCACACTTAGCTTAATACTTGCGTTCACATACATCAAACCGCTACCTATAGCACTAATGTGCCAAGGTGCGTTTCACCAATACACAAGGTAGTGTCAACAATCTTGCGCGCTATCAGTGAGGCGGGATCACGCGCCATTTTCCTCCTGGGTCGGCGCAACCAGTGGCTCCACAACCACGCGCCGGACCACTCGCGGAGGTAGTGTCAAGAATCTTGCGCACTTTCAGTGAGGCGGGAATCATGCGGCTTCATCCTCCTGTACCGGTGCATACAGCGGTTCCATGTCCAAGTACTTCCGCGTTCCCCACTTCGTCCCGGCGATGTGCCGCAGCCGCGCCGCGCACAACATCAATGCCGACTGCCCGTCCGGGAACGCGCCCACGACCCGCGTCCGCCGTCGGAATGAACGCCAGGCTGAGCCCGGCCGCCGGCGCCTGGGCCAGCTCGAACAACGCGTCGGCCAACGCCGGGTTGCGGA
>JAFGCY010000057.1 GCA_016932385.1 bacterium
CATGCAGGTAACGTCAATGTGGCGTATTCACGCGATATTCATGGCATTTCGTGGCAATGTGCCAAAGACACGCCTGCGGCGGGACAACGATTGGATCGCAAGCACGGGGGCTTGCTCTACTGAAGAGGGCTCACAGTCCCGCCATGGCGGGATGCTTCTACGCTTTCTCCCAGGCGTCGCGGACGCGGTCGACGTCCTCCACCAGGCATTCGCGCGGGGCTTCGATCACCATCGTGCCCGCCGCGCCGGCCTGTTTGAGCGCTTGCATCAACTCCTTATATCTTAGGCCGCTGGTCATCAGCGGGAGATGCCTTTTTTCGCCGCGCGGGCCGTATTCGATGCCCGAGAAGTGCATGTGCATCCGCTGCAGCACGTTCTTGTTTCTGATACCGCGTTCGAGCTGGTCCAAGACGCCGCACCATTCCTCGTAGCTGTTGTACGCGCCGCCGGTGCGGGCATACAAATGCGACCAGTCGATGCAGGGCAGCACCATTTCGACGGCGTTGGCGACCTTGATCAGCTCGGCGACGTCGCCGTGCTGAGTCGGCTTGCCGGTCAGCTCGGGCCTGAGCCAGACCTTGATCTCCTTCTCCTTCAGCTCGGCCTCCACCTTGCGCGTCTGCTCGATCACGATCTGCGTCACCTCGGCGCTGTCGCGGTTGCTCATGAACGCGCTGTGGTAGACGAGGCTGTGCCCGCCGGCCTGGTGGATGCGCTGCGCCCCCTGGACGATCCGCCCGCGGCTGGCGCCGATCTTCGGCTGCTCCAGGCTGGCCAGGTTGATGTAATAGCTGCCGTGCGCGCTGAGCGGGAAGCCGTGCTGGTGCACGACCGCCGCCACCTGCTCGGCCTGCTTTTCCTTGAGGTACACCTGATGGACGAAGGCCAGCTCCATCGTATCCCAGCCCTGTTCATGGCACCATTCGATCACCGCCGGCTGGCCGTCGTTGACCGGCGCTTCCGCCGGATTGCCCGAGGGGCCGATATGGAGCTTGGTGAAGGTGTTGGGATAGATCATTGGTACTTATTATCGCAGGCGGCCGGTGGAACCGTTTAATCAGCGCGAATTCCGGCAAATCGGCGCGCTCCCAGTTACAATCTGGGAGTGACAAATATGGGGAGCGACAGCGTGACGAAATGGATTCCCGGACTCGCAGCCTTGCTGCTGGCCGCTGCTGCATTGTGGTCCTGCGGCGGTACGGCGCCGGTAACCGGCGAGACTCCCGCCGCGACCGGCGGGGAGAGCGTTGCGGCGGCGGGTCTGCCCACCGGACCCAGTAGCGGTGAGGTTGATCCAGCGGTGGAAACCACCGGGCCGTGGATGGGACTGGCCAGCCCGCGGGAGCTTTTACGGCAGGCCAGCGCCGAGGACGCCGACCGCCTGCTACTCGGCTCGCAGTACGACGACGGGCTACCCGCGGCGCACGTAGACGCAGAGGAACCGCAGCTGTATTTCTCACCGGAGTGGTCGCTGAGCGGTTCCGCGACCAACGCCGACCTGGCCTATGCGTTCTTCACCTTCAACCTGCCGGACTACGACGATCCGCCGCGCATAGACCTCGGCTGGCAGTTGATGCCTGACCAGGGCACGGGATTCATCGGCCTGGGTAACCAGGTCGGCGATTTCTGGCAGTGGTTTCCGGTACCCGCCGCCGGCCTGCCGATTACGCCGCTCTCGCTGGCGGATTACATCGCCCCCGACAACCGGCTGGTCGCCGTGATCGTGATCGCCGGCACGCAGCCGGCCACGCTGAACTGGCTGAGGATCGGCGGCAATGTTCCTCCGACGGCCGACCTGGCGGCCGATCCTCAGGCGGGCCGCATCCCGCTGGAGGTAGAGTTCTCCGCCGCGGGCTCGGTCGATCCGGACGGCACGGTCGTGACCTACGCCTGGGACCTCGACGGCGACGGCACGCGCGAGACCGATACCGCCGTTCCCGAGGCCACGTACACCTACGAGGAAGCGGGCGAGTATACGATCGAATTGCTGATCACCGATAACGAAGGCGGCCAGGCCACCGATACGGTCGTGCTCAACGTGATGACGGGCACCAACAACCCGCCGGCGGCCGCGCTGAGTGTCGATCCCAGCCAGGGCGAACCGCCGCTGACCGTGAGCTTCGATGCCGGTGCCAGCGAAGACACCGACGGCTCGATCGTTTCCTACGGCTGGGACTGGGAGGGCGACGAAACGATCGATGCCACGACGGCCGAGGCCACGACGAGCCATGTCTACACCGCCAGCGGCGCCTATATCCCAGTGGTGACGGTGACGGACAACGAGGGCGCGACGGACACCGCGGAAGCAGCGGTGAACGTCGGCTTCGCGCCGGAAGCCGCGCTGTCTATCGAGTTCAACGACGGCTACGCCCCGGCGTTCCTGACCGCGGATGCCACCGCCTCGACCTGCGTGGACGGCATCGCCAAGTTCGAGTGGGACTGGGAGGGCGACGGCACGTGGGACGAGGACACCGGCACGACCGGCGTGGCCAGCCATGTTTATCTGCGCGCGGGTGATTACACGCCGAGCGTACGCGTGACGAGCGACCTGGGCCGGACCGACGAAGCCAGCGCCGGGCCGATCACCGTGACCGGCTTCAGCCGCAGCTTCGGCCAGACCGCCGACGACTATTTCTCCGGCGTCTGCGTTTGGAGCGGCGGGCTGTATTGCGCCGGCGCGTCGCGCAGTTGGGGCGCGGGCGTCTCGGATGCGTTCATTACCAGCCACAACGCCGACGGCTCGCTGAAATGGGGGCGGACCTGGGGCGGCGGGGCGATCGACGTCCTGACCTGCGTGATCGCCGATTCATCCGGCAACGTCTACGGCGGCGGCTATACCTGGAGCTTCCCGGATGGCGACCACAAGGACGACGCGCTGCTGGTCAAGTACGACGCCAGCGGCAACTGGCAATGGGCGCGGACCTGGGGCCGCGAGCTCTACGACTGGACGCACGACGTGGCGCTGGACAACTTCGGCAATATCTTCTGCGCCGCGATCACCAGAAACGAAATTTACACCAGCATGAACGACCTGGCGTTTATGAAATACGACCCCAGCGGCAATATCCTGTGGGAGTACACCTACAACTCCGGTGAGAACGACAACGATCCGTTCCTGGTCGCCGATGGCAGCGGCGGGGTGCTGGTCTCGGGCCGCACGAACAGCGGTACGATGGGCGGCATCAACGGCCTGGTAATGCATCTCACCTCCGCCGGGGCGCTCAGCTGGCAGCGCGCCTGGGGCGGCGACTACCAGGACGCCTTCTACCGCGCGATACCCGACGGCAGCGGCGGCTATTACGCCGTCGGCTATACGATGAGCTTCGGCGGCTCGGACGAGGCCGCGCTGCTGGTCAAGCTCGACGGTTCCGGCAACGTTGAGTGGGCGCGCCAGTGGGACACGGAATATACCGATGTGCTGACCGGCGTGCACATCGGCGACGACGGCAAGCTTTACGCCTGCGGGATCTTCCAGCCTTCCGGCGAATACGTCTATGGCCTGATGCTGATCTTCAGCCTGAGCGGGGACCTGGAAAGCGCCTGGTTCCTGGATACCGTCGGCGACACCGAGTTGTGGGACGGCCGGGGCCAGGATGGATCGATGTTCATCGCGATCGGCGATACCTACAGCGCTTATGGCGACTGGATGCCGCTGACCGGCGAGGCCGAGGCGGTCACCGGAGAGCAGAGCGACCTGACGGGCGCGCTGACGGCGACGGATGCCACCAAGTACAACGCGGTGGGCACGAAGGAAGACGCTACCGGCATAATCGAGGATATCGGCGCCGGCGAGCGCGACGGGCTGCTGATCGGCTTCGATACGAGCGGTTCAAGCTAAGCGCCATTGCGCCGGTTGCGCCTATAATGGCCGGATGCCAAAGCTGAGCGAAATCGCCGCCGCCCTGCAGGGGGAACTCCACGGCCCGGCGGAGCTGGAAATCACGATAGTCGGCCCGCATACCGCGGCCGAAGCCGGTCAGATCGCCGTGGCCTTCAACGCCAAGGCGCTGGCCCAGGTGGAAGCCACCGCGGCCAGTGCCGTCGTCGTGCCGGAGAACCTGGACTCCAAGCTGCCTTATATCAACGTGGCCAAGCCGCCCGAGGCGCTGTTGCGCCTGTTGCACCTGTTCGCGCCGCCCGCCCCGGCTCCCACCGGCGTGCATCCGACGGCGGTGGTGGATCCGACGGCTGAGTTGGGCGCTGACATCACCGTCGGCCCGTACAGTGTGATCGAGGCCGGCGCCGTTGTGGGCGCGCGCTGCCGCATCGGCGCGCACTGCGTGGTCGGGCCGCGTGCCCGGCTGGGCGACGACGTGGTGCTGTATCCCCATGTGACGCTCTATGACCAGGTGGTGCTGGGCGACCGCGTAACGCTGCACAGCGGCGCGGTGATCGGCGGCAACGGCTTCGGCTACCTGCCCGTCGAGGGCCGCTACCAGCGCATCCCGCAGCTCGGCAGCGTGGTGCTTGAAGACGACGTGGAACTGGGCTGTAACGTGACCGTCGACCGCGCGACGCTGGGCGTGACGCGCATCGGCCGCGGCACCAAGTTCGACGACCACGTCCACGTCGGCCATAACGCCAGCGTCGGCAGCGACACGGTGATCGCCGCGCAGACCGGCATTGCCGGCTCCAGCCACGTCGGCAAGAACTGCGTGCTGGGCGGCCAGGTCGGCATCGGCGACCACATCAACATTGGCGACGGCGTGAAGATGGGCTCGCAGAGCGGCACGATCCGCAGCCTGCCCGACGGCGTGGAAGTGATGGGCACGCTGCCGCTGCCGCTGATGGAATACATGAAGCTGCAGCAACTGCTGCCCAAGCTGCGTGAGTTGTTCAAGCGCGTCGAGAAGCTGGAAAAGCCGAAATAGCCATTCGTTGGTTGTACTGCGCTTGGGGACAGGTTATCATTTCTGTATAACCGGCACAGCGTTCCGGGGGAATTGGAACGTTGGTAGGAGGCTGTCATGCGTGGCTTGCGACCGCAGACTATCGTTGCCCTATTGGCCTTATCCATTTTGTGTATTCTGGCGTCGTGTGGTCCCAGTTCGGTAATTTCGGAACAGACGTTGGAAGAAACAGCGGCGACCGGTGAGTCAGCTGCTCAAGCTAGTCCATTCGGAGCCGATCTGGCAGATGTTTTCAACGGCTGGAAGGAGCTGGCGGCCGATATCCCGCCCACGGACCGCCAGTTGGCAGCGGGCGATTATGAGCCAAGCCTGCCGCATGCGCGGGTTTCCGGCGACACACGGTTGACGTTTATGCCCGATGGGGATGAGTATGCCTATTGCTTTTACGTGATGCAGCTGGCCGGTTATGCGGAGCCGTTGAATTTGACCCTTGACTGGCACCTGTGGCCGGACTGGCCGGACACCTGGATCTGCGTGGCAGATTACACCGAAGGCATGTGGCGCTGGCAGGAAGTGAAAAGTTACGGCCCGTACTACCTGGGTGAACCGGAGGACGTGGTCTCCCCGGAAGGAAATGTGATCTTCGGCGTGCTCGTGATGGGCAAGTTCGCCGCCGAGCTTGATTACGTGCGGATTGGCGCCAACGAGCCGCCGGAAGTGAGTTTCTACGTCGATCCGGTGGAAGGACCGGCCGGCGAAGTGTATCTGCGCGCCAGCGGCGACGATCCGGAGAACGAAGGCCTGCATTACGAGTTCGACCTGGACGGCGACGATCTTTTTGAGACGGATAACGGCGATAACGGGTACCGGCTGATCGAGCTGCCGGAACCGGGGGAGTATCCGATTGGTGTCCGTGTCACCGATGATGCCGGAGCCTTTACCACCATGACCGAGTGCGTGACGATCAATGACTGGACCGCCGAGACGATCGCACACGCCGAATACTACGGTGATTTCAGCGTTGTTCAGGATGCCGATTCTCACAATCATCTGACGTTCTACGAGGAGATAACCCCATCACCTTGGTTTAACTTGTCATACGCCAGCGATGTTTCCGGCAGTTGGGAGGTGGAGACCGTAGGCACGTCGGAGTGCATCTCGTTTGCGCCACCGTGTATTGCTATCGACAGCACTGGCATGCCCTGGATTGCCTTTGCAGGTCTGCTGCCCGATGAGTGGCAGATGACTATCCGGTTCTTTTCGTGCACCGGCGGCGTTTGGACCGAACGGCCGGACTTAGCGTTTAAATCCCAGTACAGTTTGAATATGCTTAGCTTTTTCCTGGACTCGGCTGATCATCCGCATGTGATCGACGGCTGCGATGGTTATCACGAGGGCAACGGTGCTTTCAGCTACCACTATCATGACGGTAGCGATTGGATCGATGCCCTAAGCTGGGTACCGGCGACCCAGGCCGTCCTGCGGCTGACCGCCGATGATCAACCCGTGATTATGTACTACCACGATGACCTCAAAGCGATACTTGTTGCCGAGCGTAGCGGCGGGGGCTGGGGTTTCCGGATCGAGCATGAATTCAGCTGGCTCAAAGCCATGGTGCTGGACTCGGACGGCTACATCTGTGCCCTGTACGAGCTGGCGGATTACTCGGAATGGTACGAACCGGTGGGCACGGCACTGGTTTATGACTGGCGCGCGGTATACCATGTGCCAGAGCCGTACCAGGCAGAAACATACATTGACGCTGACTTGTGCTTGACCGCCGCGGACGAGCCGCGGATTCTCTTGGAATGGAACTATCAAGACTATGGTGAAGACAGCTTCAACAAGTGGGCAATCGCCCGTCCGCAGTCATACAAGTTTGACTTGGAGTGGTTCCGCCAGGGCAGCGAAACGCGCTGTATGCACATTCTGCTTGACGCGGACGACCGGGAAATGGTGTTTTCCTCGCATGTAACCGAGATCATGGATGGCGAGACACGCCGGAGTTTCAAGCGCATCATACTCAGCCGCCCACCGGCTTAAACATCAGCGCTAATCAAGGTCGAACAGCAACAACTCGCTGTCGGCGGCGGCGGTGATCGTCAGGTCATCTATCTGCGCGATGCCAATCGCATCGCCGGTCTTGAGTGTCTCACCGAGTACGCCGATCTCGCCTTTGATGACATGCAGCCAGGCCGCCCGGTCCGGCTTGAGTTTGTGCGTGACTGAATTTCCCGCGGTCAGCAGCGTGCCGTAGAGCCAGCAATCGGCATAGATGCCCAGCGCGCCCTGCTGCTCGGCGGCGCCCAGCGGCCCGACCAGCGGCACCAGCTTGTCCGTGCGGTTCTCCAGCAGGTATTGGCGCTGATCGTAGCGCGGCGCCACCTCACGCCGGTTGGGCAGCACCCAGATCTGGATGAAATGCACCGGCTCGTGGTTGCTGGCGTTGAACTCGGAGTGCGTCAGGCCGGTGCCGGCGCTCATCACCTGGATATCGCCGCGGCAGATCGTGCCGCGCGCGCCGGTGGAGTCGACGTGGGCCAGCCGACCGCTGATGCCGTAGCTGATGATTTCCATTTCATGGTGTGGATGGCGCTCAAAGCCTTCGCCGGGCTGGACCCGGTCCTCGTTAAGGACGCGCAGCGCGCGGAAGCCCATCCAATCCAGGTCGTAGTAACCGGCGAAGCTGAAAGTGTGATAGGTGTTCAACCAGCCGTGATCGAAATGGCCCCGCTCCTCGCTTCGGCGAATCAGCAGCGTTTTCGTCGGCTTCGTCTGCATAGTAATTAATACCTGGCCAATCAGAATTACACTCGGTTAAGTATGTCTACCACCTTGGAGTTAATGATAACGCAAGTCCGCTGGTCAGGCCGCGATGTGGCTTCGGATTTTCGCCTTTTTTTAAAAGCCCAGCGGAGCCGTTGTAGTATCATTACGCGTAAGCCTCGCGGAGGGTTGAACTAATGATGATGAGAAAAGTTACATTTGCGGTCCTGCTCACGATTCTGGGCCTGTTGGCCGGTTGCAGCGGCGGCGGCGGGAATGACGACGGCAACAACAACGCCTTGACGATCAATGTGTATTTCACGACGACGGACCTCGGTACGGATGCCACGGAACTGACGCTCAAAGGCCCGATCGCAACGCTGGCGGTCAGCGTGACGTATTACGTGTTCGGCAGCAATACCGATCTCGGCGCGCGGGGAATGGTTCCGATGCAGAACGACCGCCTGGACGAACAGAGCTACGGCCCGTTGTATTACGGCGACTCGATAGATAATGTCGATCTGTCCCCCTGGGCGCAGTACCCATTCATTTATTTGCGCGTGGTGGGTGCGGTGCCGAACAACGCCTATAAACTGGAACCCGGCAAGCATTACGAATTCGACGCGCGGCTTTAGCCTGCTGCGTTCTGTTTGTGGTTGGCTCAGTGGGTATTCCGGCACGGGCCGGACGTGTTACGCGGTAAGCAGTAGCGGTTGGCGCGCTGTCTGCGCCGTGGTATTCAGCTGGTTAGTGCCCCGGTAATGTAGCCAGGATAGCGGACGGTCGGTGACCGTAGTGTTACCCATTCTCGATCATCTCCATGACCTCGTCCGTATCCTTGCCGATCATGTCGCCGTAGGTCAGCGTATCGTCGGCGCGGCTGATCTGCGCGTCCGGTTCCGCTGAACCGCAGGAGATGCAGCACATCGCGAGCATTAATAATGCCGCTGGCACTGCCATCAAGAAATATCTCACTAACCTCAGCATTTCACACCTCGCTCCGGTTGATACACACGCCTGGGGTTTGCCACCGAGTCCTACTGCTGCCTCGGCAATTCATCCTTGTTTCAAAGAGCCCGTCCTTGTGGCAATCCATCCTTTTACCCCGGTGGATGGTCGCGCAAACGGGATTTCGCCGCTAATCGGCTTTTCGGCAAAATCACACTATTAAAAGGTTTTTAGTAAAAAGCCGGTTAAATTCCTTAAAGTCACAGCCGAAGGCGCCGATATACGAGACGAGAAGGTTTGCGCGCCTTGTATCCATGGCCCAGCGGGCGGCGTGTAGAATCTTCTCGGGCCGGTGGTTCCGGCTCAAGCCGGGGCCCGAGGGGCCGATATATAAGCTAACGGCGGATCAGGGTGCGTCCTTGGTATCCGTCGGGAAGTTCGGTGGGTAGAACGTGGTTTGGTTGGGCCATAATTGCTTGGAAACGGGTTGGTGACCGAAATGAAGATTCCAGATATAAAAGGGTTGGTATCGATAGCCCGAAGCACGCTGGACCCGAAAGCCACACAGCATACGGGGCAGGTGCCGGATCAGGCGGGCAAGACCGATAAGGTCGAATTGTCCAGCCAAGGGCAAACAGTACACAAGCTGGCCGCCGAGCGCACCGATGAACGGGCGCGCGCCGAGGTGGTCGCCAAGCTCAAGGCCGATTACGAAAACGGCAAGCTGGCGACGGATGCCCAGGCAACGGCAGAAGCAATGGTCAGCGATGGATTGTTCGATGACATCATCGAGGGCGGATAGCCTAAACCAGTTGATCGAGTTGATGCGGCAGGAGCTGGCGCTCGTTCGCGACGAGCTCCAGCCGGCGATGAAGGCCAAGCGCGAGTCGCTGGTGCAAAACCAACTTGACGGCCTGCAGAGCCTGGCCGAGCGTGAGCAGGCGCTGGCCGGTCAGCTGACGGCGCTGGAAGCCCAGCGGATTCTCGCCGTGGGCGAGGTCTGCCGGGCCCATGCCATCAACAGCGAGGAAGGTCAACGACTGAGCCTGATCGAGCTGTTGGATTTGCTGCCGGACGGCGAGCCGTATACCGTGCTGGCGGGACTAGCGCGGGAACTCCAGCCGGCGCTGATCGAGCTGGCCTGGATCAACGCGGACAACAGCCACCTGGCGCGCAACCTGCTGGATTACACGGCGATGATCCTGAACGTGGTGACCCACGGCGAGACCAAGCCGCGCTACGGCGCCGACGGCCGCTATCAGAAAAGCGCCCAGGACCGCGCGATGCTCGACAACCGGATCTGAATCCGCTGATCTCCGTTTGCCGCTTGTTTGTTAGACACCCTGGGGTGTGTTATCGTTTGCGCGTGCGAACCGGGACTGTGGTTTTAAGTTGTCTGGTATTCATTTGTTCGATCATCAACGGCTGCATTTCCCCGGAACAGCGTAACGAACAGCTCATCGACGCGATCAAATACAACGATCAAAACAAAGTAGCGGCTTTGATTGTTAGAGGCGCGGACGTCAATTACATCCAGGACGAGTTATCACCACTTTGCGTAGCGGCAATGTTTGGATCCACTGAGATTGCGAAGGATCTCATGGTTGCCGGAGCAGAGGTTCAGCCAACTGGTGCAAGAAAGTCACCCTTGCATCTGGCGGCGTTTTTCGGCAATGTCGAACTTGTCAAAACGTTGTTGGAGGCCGGCGCATCCGTTAATTCGACACAAGCCGAATATGGTATGACGCCATTGCAGCAAGCGGTGTCAACGAACCAACGGGCTGTGGTTGAGTATCTGTTGCAGGCCGGGGCTGACATAATGCAGAAGGACTCGGCGGGCCGAACCGCCTACGATATTGCTGTCCAGCACAGCTTCAATGAACTGGCTGCATGGCTGCAGCAGGAAATGCAGAAGTCACAGGATGCAGCCAGCCAGTAAACCAGGTGTTTCAGCCGTGGCTAGTCTTTGGGCTTGGCCGTGAAACCGGCGCTGGACACGGCGCTGATCAACTCATCCACCTGGAAACCGCGGCCGGTGACATACGCCTGGGCCGCGCCCAGGTCCACTTGGACATTACTCACGCCGGCCTGGCCGCTGAGCGCCGTCTGGACGCTTTTCACGCAATGTTGGCAGTTCATGCCCTTCACATCGAGCACCAGCAGTTGTTCATCGTCTTTGGTTTCCACCGTAATCTCCTTGGCGCGGCGCGGCCACAGCACGTAGGCCAGTAACGCGAGCAGCAGGATGGCACTGGCGTGATTGATCCAGGCCGGCAGCATGAACATGCCGTGCTGCATCACGGGCAGGCTGGTGGCGGAGAACAGCGCGTTGAGCGCCAGGCCGCCGCCGAAGGCGCCGGCGGCGACAACCGCCAAGTAAGTGATCGTGGCCCGCGGGCCGAGGATTTTCCAGATCGTCGTGATTGCCGCGGCGTTGGTGGCCGGGCCGGCGACCAGGAAGACCAAAGCGGCGCCCGGCGAAAAGCCGGTGGCGATCAGCGCGGCGGCCACCGGCACGGAGCCCGTGGCGCAGACATACATCGGGATTGAGAGTACCAGCATCGCCAGCATCGCCCAGATGCCGCTCAACGACTCGGGGATGAAGCCCTCGGGCACGATCGCGGAAATCAATGCGGCGATCAGCAGGCCCACCAACAGCGTTTTACCGATATCGCGGGGCAGGGTGATAAAGCCGTATTCCCAGATCCGTTTCAAGGCGCTGTCCTGGTTCTCCGGATTGCAGCAGGCGTCGGTACAGACTTCCTTGACCTGGGATCCGTTGTTGTCCGTGCGGTCCACGGCATCGACGATCACGCCGCCGACGACACCGGTGATCAGCGCGGCGACCGGCCGGTAGATCGCGTACAACGGTCCGAGCAGGCTGAGCGTCACGAAAATGCTGTCGACGCCGGTCTGGGGTGTCGACAACAGGAACGAAGTCGTCGCGCCGCGGCTGGCGCCGTGCTTCTTCAAGGAAGCCGCCACCGGAATCACACCGCAGGAACAGATCGGCAGCGGGATGCCCAGCAGGCTGGCCTTGAGCACGGGCCACCAACCGTAACCGCCCAGGTGCCGCTCGATCAGGTTTGCCGGTACCCACACGGACAGCATGCCGGCGAATAAAAAGCCCAGCAGCAGGTACGGCGACATCTCGGCCAGGACCTGCCAAAATTCGGTGATAAACGCGCTCACGCTATCCTTTATAACATTGGACTGGAGGTTTTGTCTTAAGCTCGGGCCTGATCAGTAAAGGGCTGAGAATCGATTATCATTCCACAGGCCGCGCCAGGAAACAGGTTGGCGCAGCGAAACCAGAGTCGGGCAGCCGGGTACTGTGACCATCGTTCAGGGGTTTTCAGCCTATAAAAGAACTCAAGGGGGACGGCGGGTTTTCCGCTCGCCCCCCCTGAGTTTCCCATTAACCAGAAAGGATGGAGGTAAACGCTGTGGACGGTTATCAAGACCACCCACTACGTAAGATTGTTCCACAAACTTCGCGATATTGCAGGGGATTTAGGAGACTCAGAAACAACCCAAACGGCGAGGATTCACCTTAGGCTAGATCAGTTCTGGATTCCGTGATACAATATGACCGGTCGTCATGTAATCTGGATAGCCGGGAACACGGTGCTTTTTAAGAAATTCAGTGCAGAAATCCAAGCATGACAACCGGAGTATGCGTGGCAAAGAGCGCAAAAGAGCCAAAAAATAACCGCCAGCGGATCATCGATTCCGCGTGGCGATTGTTCTGGGCCCGGGGTTATCACGCGACGAGTGTCGCCGATATCGCTCAGGACGCGGGGGTACCCAAGGGATCTGTCTACAACTACTTCGACTCCAAGGAGGCACTGCTGGTCCAATGCCTGATGCCGATCCGCTACCAGACCGAAACCCATCTGCGCCTCAAGGTCCTGGAGGGAACACTACCGCCGGGCGAGCTGGTGCGCAAGCTTCTTGACCACTACGAAGAGCTGTTCGGCGCGCTGGAATTCAAACAAGGCGACCCCCTGACCGGCCGGATGGGCGAATTGGCGGACACGCACCCGGAAGTGATCGAAAAGCTCTGGCCGATCCAGCTGGCCTGGCATGACGTCGTTGTGCAGAAGATCTGGGCCTATGCCACGGTGGCGCGGATTCCGGGGCTGGTCGACAACGCTGACGGCCTGGCGTCGATGATCTATGTGGCATTGCAGGGCGTGCTGATGCAGATGAAGATCTCGCGATCCGTCGAGCCGATCAATGAGGCGCGGCGCACACTCGTGCCGATGGTGAATGCCTATGTTTCCGCGATTGCCACGGGAGAGATCGCGGGTTAAACCGCACGGGCTAGCGGCCGTTGGGTGGCTTGAGGTAGTCCAGCGGTTCGAACACCGAGACCGGCCGGTGATGGATAAACAACACCTTCTCGCGCGACCCGCTGCGATTCTTCACGATGTCGAAAACGGCGAACTCGCTGCTTAACGTCTCGAAATCGCGAGTCTTGTTACATTCTTCCTCGACGCGGTTGAGCTCGGCCACAATCGGCTCGATCTCCGGCTCACGCGGGGTGCCGGTGAAATGGGTCTTGTAGTAGTCGCGCAGGTTCAGAAGCGAGTTACCCTGGCGGACGAGCACCATTACCGTGTCGGCAAACTGCGTGCTGAACAGCAGGTCGCGCGCCGCCGGATCGTTTTCGCTGAGTTCGCTGAACAGACCGCGGTGGCTGATGAAATGCTCGAATGTCGCCAGCACGGCGATATCCAGCTCGCGGGCCATCGCTTTGAGGCGGCTGGTCAGGATGTCGACGTCCCAGCTGGTGGTTTCGCCCAGCGCTGTTTCGCTGGTTTGCGGAGCTTCGGCATTGCGCGCGCGCATCATCGCAACCATCAGCTGCAGGCTGTCCACGACCAGAAGCATGTTGCCGGTGCTGCCCGGGTGGTTGCGCAGTTCTTCCTTTTTATCCTGGACCAACTGCGATAACTGCGCAAGGTTGCTGGCCGCCGCGCCTTCCAGAATCGTGATGTTGTCGGCGTACTGCTGGTAGCGTTCGTAGGCGGCGAAGATCCGACGGTTGAATTCTTTGTCGTCATAGAGGTCCGCCGGATTTTGGCGCTTCTCGTCGATCTCCTTCGTGGGAATCCGGCCAATCGCGGACAGGCTGTGTTTGAACAACTCCTCGACGCCGTGTTGGAAGCCGACGAACAGGCAATGCGCATCCTGTTCCGCGGCGACGTGATTCATGATCTGCAGGACGAAATCCGACGTGCCGCTGCCGGGAAAACCGGCCACGACATACAACTGGCCGGGATAGAATCCGCCGGCCAAGGCCCGATTGAGGTGATCACTCGGTGCGATCAGTACTTGGCGGCTCTCGTCGAACAAGCGCCTGAGCAATGTCGGCGCCAGTTCCTTCAGGGTGGCGATACCGCCGGCATCGCCGCTGACCCGGTAGAACAACGAGGCGATCTTGTCGCTTTCGTCCAGCGTCGTGTCCCGCACCAGGCTGGTCTGGACCGACTTGAAGAATTCGCGTGCCTTGACCGGGGCCTTGGGCCAGCGTTCGCGGTCCGGCAGGTCCGGCCGCCGCAGGCTGAACTCATGCAGCCGCTGGTAGGACATCTTCTTGAAGGCCGCATAGCTCATGCGGATCTTGTAGATGTCGCGGCCGCTCGTACTGACGACGGTGCCAGGGATGTTGTACAGGAAATCGTGACGGTAGACGTCAAGGTCGATCTGGCTAAACGACGGGCTGCGTTCCGGCTTGAGCGGATCGACGCCGATGATCGCGCAGGCCATCCGGCGGTAAATTTCGTGCAGGTTTTCCGTCGGCTGGATCCCAAAAACCGTGTAGTCGACGTGAACCTGGATATTGCTGTTGGTGTAAAAAACGGTGACCGCGTCGTAAGGAATATCGTAGTTTTCTTTGATCCGCTCAACCAGCTCGATCGCCTGGTTGATCGCGTGGACGATCTCCGCGCTACTGCTGGCATTGAAGACGATGTAGAAATCGCCGAGCAGCATCAGTTTGCCCTGCTCGGCCTGGGTATCGATCAGCGCCTTGTCGGCGCAGCTGTAAATGAAATGGGAGCGGAAGACATCCGTGCGGTACTTGCTGACGAACTCATCCTGCTGGTCGTGCGAGATGATTACGCCGCGACCATGACCTTGCTGGTTGGCGAAACTGAATAAGGCGGGTTGCAGGGGGTGGTCCTCGTCCTCGGTTTTGACCATGTGCCCCACTTCGATGTACCTGAAATCATCGATCGTGATGATTACCACCGAATCGTCGCTGGTCCGCCGTTCCAGCGGTATGCCGAGTTTGGCACTCAACTCCTCGACCACCATATCCAGATCACCGCCCTTGGCCAGTGCGTACAACTCCAGCAGATTGCCGCCGCCAGAATTCATGCTGCTGGCCTGGCAACTCAGGTTGGTGCAATAGGCGCGACCGGAATCGTGCTCGATGACGAAACTCATCTTGGAGCGATCGTGGCAGACCGGGCAGTAGCAGCGAGTTTCGGACTCGTTTTGTGCATAATCGCCGTTGCCAATACCCAGCTCTTGTAAGAACGCAGAGCTATCCAAGCGGCCAAGCACCGCCTGCAACGACCGATCGCTGTAGATTTGCGACTTCAACCCTATCTATCTCCCAGCCTAAGACTGGTAAAGACGTTATTCTATCATGGCATTAAGCCGGATAACTAATTATTACCACAGGGCGAGCCTGGGCGTAAACGCCAAGCCCGGCCCAGCCCGTTGTGCGCCATTTAGACCGTGGCCGCATCACAGGCATATAGACGCTGTTACCGCCCAACGGTTACGCGATTACCAATCTGGTTTCATCACATTACAGTAAAATACTGGGGTACCGGACTCGGGAGATGAATATGCGCGTTTTCACTGCACTGCTAACGTTGTTGCTGGTGTTGGTTTGTTCCTGTGGTGGAAGGCAAGATGCCCTTTCCTCCGCGGCACCTCAAGCTGGTCACTCCGCACCGGTTGGCCAGCTGCCACATTGGCCCGAAGTCGCGGACCTGCCGCGATTGGCTGCCGCTACGACCACACATCAACTGGTGGCTGGCGATCTACACGACAGTGCCGGCGCGAGCATGAGCGGAACGAATCTCACGCTGCAGTCTACCGGGTTAAGCTGGGCGATTTTTTCGCTGGCGATGGCGGAAGACCAGCGGCCGACGGCGATCCATATTACTGGGACCAGCGACGGCGTCTGGCTGGGTGTCAGCGATTTCGGCCATGACTGCTGGCGCTGGCGCGCTGGGGACTTTACCGGCAACCTGGACGTGGAGACATTGCCGCCGGATATCCTTGACGAAAGCGGAGCTGTTTTTCATCTGGTACTCGTTTGCGAGGACGATCAGGCCGCCGAGTTGCAGGTCAGCGTGGACCTGACCGTGGAGACCTGGAATGTGATGGTCTGGCTGGCCGGTGACAACTGGCGCGCCAAGGACGCCTTGAATGCCCTAAACCGCCTGGAGACGGTGGGTTCCACGGAACAGATCCGCCTGCTGGCCGGCTTCGACATCGATCCGGCGCAGCTTGACAGTCCGGTCACCGGTACGGACCAAGCACGGTATATCCGCGTAGTCCAAGACGAAGATCCCGACGCAATCGTCGTCGACGGCGATACGGCCAACCAGAGCTTCACGCGGTCCGGGTTCGACAGCTCCGATCCGGCAAGGCTGGCCGATTTCATCGCTTGGGCGGACAGCAATTTCCTTTACGCTTCGCATACTATGCTGGTGCTGTTCGGTGTCGGCGACGGCTGGGTTTCACGGTCGGCTTCCGCGGCCGACGGGCGGCAGGCACGGGGCGTACTGAGTGACCAGGCCGACGGGGCGGGGTTGACCAATGTGGCGGACCTGGCCGCCGCACTGGACGGCGAACATTTCAACATCCTGTGCTTCGACGCCAGCTACATGGCCCAGGCTTCGGTCTTAGCTGAATTGAACGAGTACGAACTGGCCGATTACTATATCGCCAGCCAGGGGCTGGTGCCGATGGAGTTGCCATATGACACCCTAATATCTGGGTGGACTGATCAGTTTCCACTTCCGCCAATGGTGCTAGCCGCCTTTACCGCCAGCTTTGCGGTGAACCAATGGGAGGGCGTAGAGGGCAAGGAAGGCTGTATGGCCGTGTTCCGCAGTGAAAACATCGACCCGATGACGGACGCGCTGGCTGCACTGGCCACGGGCGTGACGCCAAAGGCGTCCGCCGAGGGGGCACACGTAATTGCGGCGATCCAGGCCGCCTATGATCCGCTGGGCAGCACCGCCGCGCGGGACCTGGGCGGGTTCCTGGAAGACTATCGCGCGAACACGACCGATCCGGCGGTGCAGGGCTTGCTGGACAGCGCCCTGGCGGCGTATGAGGATTACATTTACGACAGCAGCCAAAGCATCAACATCGGTAACAGCGGGGCCACGGGCGCGTCGATCTTCCAACCGACCGAGACCGAGCTGGCGGAATACAAGGATGACTACCGGCCGCTGCAGTTCAACCAGGACACGGGCTGGCTGGAGATGCTGGAAGCCACCGGCGTACCCGGCTCCGATCCGTATCCTTACAGCCTGGACTGGACGATCGGTGACCGGATGATCGCTACCTGGGACGATCCCGACGTCGATCTCAAGCTGATCGTCGTCGACCCGTCCTACAACGAGGGCTGGCCCGGATATCCGGACGAACTCGCCGGCGTGATCGAGTTCAGCGAGGACAGCCAGACCAGTGGTTCGGCGGTGGAGTGGGCGCGCCTCTTGGCCGGTGCTCCGGTGGGAACCTATACGGCCATGCTGAATTACTCCGGCACGGGCACCGCCGACCTGCATGTCGCTCTGGAATTGCAGGATGAGACGAATGCGACCATACAGGACATGGGGACGATCACGATCAGCCCCGGCTCTGAGCACGACATTGCGGACCTGTTCTACGACGATGGTTCGAGCGTGGAATGGGCACCGGGGGATTATCTGCAAATCAGCTGGACGGATGCCAACGCGGAGTTCGACCTGTTTGTTACCGACCCCAATGATAATACCGGACTACCAGGTAGTCCGGAGATGCTCAGTGGCAAAGTCGAGTTCAGTCCGGACAGCGCCGAAAGTGGCGAGCAGGTGGAATGGGCCAAGCTGCTTATCGGCGGGGATTACGGTTACTACGATATAGACATCTGGTATTGGGACTACGCCGGTACGCCACCGGCCACGCTCGATGTTGCAGTGCAGCTCTTCGACAGTGGCGATGCGCTTAAGCACGATTTCGGCGCAGTGACATTCAACGGAGATGATTACAACGACGAAACGGATTGGGAGCGCCAAGCCGCGTTACTTCAATATTTGGAGCCGTAAGGACGACTCATAGGCCCAGTTTATTCCAAGACGCGGATCGCGTTGTCGTAGTCGCCGTAGTCATTGCCGATATTGCCCCAGGAATACTCGCAGCCGTCGGCATCGCTGTAATACGAGCGCTTGACCGCATCGAACCGCGAGAAGCCCAAGCGGACGGTTCCGGCGGCGTTAAACCGCACCTGGAAGTTGAACAGCTCTCCTTCCAGGCCATCGAGCGTACGGCTGACGATCGGCGTAACGTTGAAGTCGATAACGGACCGGTTGCTGCTGTCCTGCTGGACGGCCATCATAAAGTCATCCGGCACCAGGAACCCTTCCGCACCGCTGGTGGCCCAGATGCCGTCGGCTTCCTTGGGACTTCCGCCGGGTGCACCGACGTTCAGCGAGGTTTCCACGAACTCGGGGTCGCCGCCGCTGAACGTGACGCGAACGCAGTTCATGAAATGAAATGCGTTCGCCGGCACACCGGTAGCGACGACAATCCGCACCGGGTCACCGACGCTGACTTCGGTTTGCTCGGGAATCGCATACAGGCTATCCGCCTGGTATTCGCCGTCCGTCACTGTGGTGTCGGCCAGTTCCACCCCGGGCGCCGTGATGCCACCGAGGGTCGCGCCGTCAGCCAGGGTCAGGTCCTCGTTGGCGGTGGGTTCAAGCACGCCCTGGGTTTCCATCTGGGTCGGACCCGTCGAGCGGCAGGCTCCCAGGCAGGCGGTCAAGGCAAGCAGAATAAATGAAATCAGTACGGGACGAATCATGATGTACCTCCGTAAATTCCCCGGTACATTGTTTATACCTTAGCGGCGGCGATGCTGCAGGAAAAAGGCCCGGCTTGCGCCGGGCGGTTGCTTTGGTTGGTCTAAAGGTTAGATCGCGCTGCCGGAGAGAAAGTTTCGCCAGTGGTGGATGGAATTCAGTTCTCCGGCACTTATTTTGTAAAAGCGAGTAGCATCTCGATCTCTGGTGTTGTGGTCCTTGGACAAGCGCTTACCGTCGAAATCGTAAACGGCCGCCCGCCGGTTATTTTCTCTGTCGATCACGACCAGGTATCCGTTATCCTCATAGATATATGTAGTGTCGTGGTTGTACTTGTCAAAGACGGCGCCGGCATCGAAGAACAACTCCTGCCAGTATATGGCATCTTCGGTCCGCTTGAGCAGGCTGCCGTCCGGTGCATAGAGGAAAGACTGAAAGGTGTCTTCCGGCGGGACGAACATTCCCAACTGGCCCACGGGACCTTGGGTCACGATCCTCCCGTCGGGCAGGACCATCGCCCAGGCCGGCGGGGCCTCGGCCAGCCAGTCCGGAATTTGGGGCAGAAACTCGGCCTTGATGGCGGTGATGCCGTCTTGCATTGTGCGCTGCATGTCAGGATCCATCAGGCCGATGCTTTGGAAGCTGTGCGTGCAGGCGGCTTCATCTTTGACCGCGTCGCCGCCGTTATGCATCCGTTCGAACTCTCGGCGGACCGATTCCAGGACCGGGACGGCAAAGCCGTTTTCATCTACATCGATATAGTAGGTTTCCCAGTTTGGCCGCTCGATGAACGGGTTGACTACGCCCTGGCTTTCCAGCACGGACATCTCGTGCATGAACATCCAGATATCCCAAGGTTCGTATCGTTCAAAATAAGGGCTGGAGGGATCCCCGATATCGCGCACGGCGATCGGCGCGCTGCCTCAAGCGTAAGCCGTGATCACCGGCGGGATAAACGGCTCGGCTAATCCGGCCTCTACGGGCAAGCCGTCGGCCGGCGCATCGGCCGGAGGAGCTTGCGGTGGCTCGGGCGGCGTCAACGGCTGGATTTCGCGCCGGTCCGCCGGATCGACCGGCGCGCCGAAGAGGTCGCGCTTGATCGCTACGCTCGACGGCTCGACCGGCGGGCTCGCGCCCCACCAGGCGAGGCCGACGCACGCCAAAACGACAATGACCGTCACCCCTGCTACTAATACCCTCATATTCATCTGCTGTTGCCAGGCCCAGGCCTGTTCCCACAAATACTAACAGCATCCGCCAGAAAATTCGCCGGTTTAACCCCTTGATAACCGGATGTTTTACCCAAAACAGCTGCGGTTAATCAGTCGACGTTTCGCTTGCCGGTCAGCCGCTCTACGTGGATCTCGATCAACGCCGTACGCCGGCAGGCCTCGTCGGACGGCAAACCCAGGCTGCGACCGGCGTACTTCCCGGTCAACTCCGCCAGTCGCCGGGCCTTGGCCGGCCCGTCCTCCACGATGCTGGCCCGGCCTTCGATCAGCACGCTTTGATAGCGCGTCGAGCAGCTGCACGGGCTGTCGCCGATTGCCAAACGCTCCATTTCAAAGACACTGAATGAGACGACCGGCTGGCTGGCGATGTTCGCCAGCTTGCGTCCCGTCAGGGCGCTGTGGATGTACACGCAACCATCCGCGTACAGGAAATTGACGGGCGTGGCGTAGGGCAGTCCGTCGGCGCCGACGGTGGCCAGGCAGCCCGCCTGCGCCCTGGCCAGCAAGGCGTCCAGCGCCGCTCGATCCGTAATCCATTGCTTGGGCATTACGCCATTGTAAGCGCTCGGCCTGTTCTGTGGCATCATATTGGCGTGCGCACCACGACCGTCCTGTCCGTTATTGCCCGGCTGAAATGGCTGTTAACCATCCGGCATTACCGCCGGCGTTGGGAAACGGCGCTGGCGATGGGTTTTTCCTTGCTGGTGCTGCTGGGAGTCGCCGTCGCCGGCGGGACCTTTCTGTTTGTCTTTGCCCGGGAGCAGGGCCCCGGCTTCCGCGATACGGCTTTTCTCTGGATCGCCTGGATCACCAGCATCATCTGGATCAGCTCACCCGTGCTGCAGTTTGACGTCCAGCGCAGCCTGGATCTGAACGGCCTCCGGCTGCTGCCGCTCAGCCGGCTGTCTTTTACGCTGGCCGTGCTGCTCGACGCGGCGCTGTCCCCGTTGGGGCTGTTCTTCCTGCCGGTGCTGCTGATCACGCTGGTGGCGTTGTCGCTCACGGCGCTGGACGCGGTGGTGATGGTCGTGGCCCTGCTGCTGTTGGTCACCTGCTGGCTGGGCTTGGGCCAGTCGATCTACCTCTGGGCCAACAAGCTGCTGCAGAGCCGGCGCTTTGCCGATGCCAGCATCGCGATCGGCGTCGTGCTGTTCTTGATAATCCAGGGGATCAACCTGGCCTTCCAGAGCTCGGACCAGTTATCCCTGCCGCCGTGGTTGCATGAGGTCTGGCATTGGGTCGCGGTTATCTTCAAACCGCTGATCAGCTGGCTGTTCCCCGGCCTGGCGGCACGGTTGGTGAGTGAGGCTTCCGCCGGCAACTGGTTGCAGGCCGCGCTGGTCTTGATCCTGCTGGCAGGCCAGGCCGCGGTCTGCGCCTGGCTGGCGCAATCGGCGGCACGGGCTTTTTACGAAGGTGAATTGGACAGCGGCGGCTCGGCGCAACCGGTGCGGACAGTCCGGCGCACGGGACGCCGGGTGATCGGCACGGGCCTGTTTGGCGTGGCGGAAGGGGCCTTGTTTCATCGCGAGAGGATCTACCTGGCCCGCGATCCGCTGTTCAAAATGATGCTGATCCAGTCGCTGTTCGGCGCGCTGTACTTCGTGTTCGTCGCGGTATTCATCAGTTTTCGCGGCCGTGACGACGGCATCCCGTTTTTTGAGGGATTCCGCCAGTACGCTCTGCTGGGCGTCGCCTTGATGCTCTCGTTCATCGAAAGCGGCGTGCTTTTCAACAAGTACGGGTTTGAAGGCGGGCTCTTGACCAACGTGCTGCTGAGTCCGGTCGACCGCCGGCGCCTGCTGGTCGCGAAAAGCACCTTCTACATGCTGCACTTCGCCGGTATCAATATCGCCCTGGTAATTGGCCTGGGGATTATCCTGCGGACTCCGCTGAGTTTCGCCGTCGCCGCCGTCGTGATCGTGGCCACCAATACGGCGATCGTCGACGTGGCCGGCCATTTCGTCAGTATTTATCTGCCGTTCACTTATCAGCGTCAGGGCCGGCGGATGCGGCCGGTGATGCCCCAGCCCGGTTGCGGCTACATGTTCATCTACATGCTGGTGTTCCAGGCCTGCAACCTGGCGGTCCTGCCCGGAACCTTCCTGGTCGGCGCCGGCGCGATCTTCTTCGGCTGGCCGGGCGTAGCCTTAGGCGGCGCGGCGGCGATCCTGCTGGCCGGACTGGCCTACCGGTTCGGCCTGCCCTATGCCGCGCGGATCCTGGAATCGCGCGAGCCGGAGTTGCTGGCGGCCCTGGTGAAACGGGCCGATTAGGTGCGGGGCACCCGAGCCCATGGCAAGCGACTCAGGCGTCCCGCGAGACCGGCGCAGCGGACGTACGTATTACGGCGGCGGGATCACCGTAATCGAGTTCGGTACGTCCGAGTAATTGTTGGTGATATTGCCCCAGTTATACTCGGTCGCATCCCCATCGCTGTAATAGGTACGCTTGACAGTCTCGAATTCCTGGAATCCCAGCGTGACATTACTGGTGACATGCAGCTGGAAGTTGAACAGGTCGCCGGTGGCAAATGTAAGTTGCGTACCACCGATCGGGATAACATTGAAGTCGATTCGCTGGCGGCCGCCGCCGATATCGCTGCCGACGATCTGCCAATCGTAGGGTAGCAGGATATCCAACGGAGCAATCGCCGCCCAGACGCCATCGGCGTCTTTCTGTGCCCCGCCGGGTGAGCCGACATTCAGGGAACCCGCGACGTAATCGTTGCCGGTCTCCATGGTTACGCCGCAGCCGTTGAGGTACTGGAACGGATAGGCCGTTGCATTCGCCGCGACAACTACGGTTACATCCGTGCCGTAGGCAACCATGGTCTGTTGGGGTATCGCCGCCAGGCTGTCATTCGGCCGGGTGGAACCGCCCTCGATGGTGAAATACCATACTTGTGAGTAATAACCGTCGTAATCAATACTGGCGAAAAAGGGCTCGCCATACGTGCTAGAAACAGTCAAAAGACCATCACTGAATGCTGCCGCCTCCGCGGGCGAAACGTGATAGCTGGTTTTCGAACTCGTCGTCAGATCGCCCAGAGTCGTCGAGGTCACCTGGAAGTGGTAATCCGCGCCGTTGCCGACTTCATACGGATCGGCGGGAGTACCGCTGCCGGTGGCCGGCGGGTCGATCAGCGTGAACACGGGCCGGATCACGATGATCGGCGGGATTATCTCGTTGGTATAGTTTTCCCAGATCCGCTGGCTTCCTCCGGGGTCTGCGTAATAGGTTGCGAACTCGCCCAGCTCGCTATTCCAGCGCTCGAAAGACAGGTTGATTTCATCGCCATCGCTGGCGTTCTCATTAATTTTTATGTCAAACGTAAACAACTCACCGGTGGCATGCCAGATCGCGGTGCCGTTGAACGTTTGAATCCAGAAATCCGTGGCCGACCGACCGCCGCCCAGGTCAACCAGTTCCTGCAGGTTGGTCTCTTCGGGAACCAGCAGGTACTCCGGTGCCACCTCGCTCCAGACCGGGCCATCCACCGCCGCGGGATCGCCGCCGGGTACGCCCGCGTTGAAACTCTCCGGCACGTACGCACAGCCGGTCGGGAAGGAAATCCGCGCACCGATGCCTGCTGAGAACGCTTGATTCGTCGCGCTGCAATACGCGGTGATCGGAACTGACTCACCCGGAATAGCCTGTAGGATTCGAGGCAGCGCCAGGATCGCATCCCAGATACCGGTGTTGTCGACGGAGTAAAGCACGAACTTATATGTGTCATGGCCTTCCCCGTTGGTGACAACCAGTTTGGCTTCGTAACCGCCGTAATCCCCCAGCTCGATGGTAGGCGAATCGGCCGTCGACGCATTCGGCGTGGCTCCGCCGCCGAAATTCCAGGAATAGGTAAACGGCTCAGTGCCCGTGATGTAGGCTGCAATCTCAAGGTCAGTGCCCATTCGACCAACACAGGGCGAGACCCAATGGATCTGCGGCGGGCCCTGGGGATTGAGAACCGTGAGCGTGAACGGAAACGTATCCGAGCCGAACTCGTTGTCCACGGTCAGTGAACCGGAGTAAGCGCCGTAATTGCCCAGCGCGATTTCCGGGTTTTCCAGGGTGCTGGTGTTGGGCGTGGCTCCGCCGCCGAAGTTCCAGCTGAAACTCGGCGTACCGTTGGCCGCCAGTACCGGATAAACCGTGATGGCTTGTCCGCTATAGCCCTCACGCGGTGTGACATCGGTGATCTCCGGCGGATGGCCGGGTTCCCACACGGATAGCGTGAAGGCGTAAACCGTGGCAAAGGTTGTATAGCTGGGGTTTCCCAGGATGAAGCTGCATTCGTATTCACCAGGTTCGCCCAGCGTGATCGTCGCTGTCTCCGTGGTCAACTCGCTGGGCGTGGCGGCGTCACCGAATCCCCAATGGTAGGACGGTGGGCCCTCGCAGGTGTAGGTTGGCGTAATGGTGATCTTTGTGCCGGTGATGCCGCCGCGCGGATCGACATCTGTGACAACCGGCTTGGCGAATTCGCCGACAACATCCAGCGTGAAATTGAATTCGTCATCGCCGCTGGCATTGCTGACAGTCAGGGTGGCGTAATACGTGTTGATCGCGCCCAGCGTGACTTCGGGCTCACTCTCGGTGCTCGTATTGGGTGTAGCCCCGCCGCCGAAATCCCAGGAGTAGTTCAGGGGCTCGCTGCCCGTTACCGTTGCCGAAAATACTGTCGCCTCGCCGGAAATACCGCTGAGCGGTGAGACCGCGGTGATTTCGGGTGCGACCGGCGGGCCGGGCGTGAGTACGACATTGCTGGCCACGCCGTCTGTGCTGCCGTCCGTCGGCACCACGCGGTAATAGGCGCTGTCGAGTGTGGTGAACAGGTACATGAAGCGTCGGGGGGCGTTGTCGTCGGCTTCGCTGAAATCCACCGTGTAGACCGTAGCCCAGGGGCCGTCGGCGCTGTCCGCACGCTGGACGTGATAACCCGCCAGCATGGCGTTGTAGTTCTGCCCGATCGGCGTGATGTCGGAGACGGTGATCAGGCCGTTGTTGTCGCCGTCAGCCACTTTGGCCGACTCCCAGTCCGCGGACTCAGTGCTCTTAGCGTAGTGCTGGCCGATCGGCGTGAGATCGTTGACGCTGACCAGCTTGTCCTGGTTGTAGTCGCCAACGTTCACGTAGGTCCATTCCAGGCGGTAATTGCTGCCCGGCGGAAAGGCGACCTCGAGGTCCTGGACGGCGTTTTTCTGGCCGCTGGGCGGTGCGATGGCGATCTGGCTGGTACCGCGTGCCTTGAGTACACGTTTGAGCTCGGCCTTCAACTCGGCGCTCAACGCAGCATCGATGTCGTTCGGCAACGGCGTTGTATCGATCTCGGCTAGGACATCGGCCAGCTGCCGGGTCTGAGCGGCCGCGTTCGGGTTGAGCATTGAGCCCAGGGCGGTACTGCCTGCCCCGGCTCCCGCGCAGCCGGACAGCGCCAGATGCATCAATACCAGCAGGACTGGTGTCAACCAGTTGGCGAAACCAACTGGTCCGCGATGGGCGCCGGTTGCATGCGTCATATCCCACCTCCATGGTCGATCAGCCGGATCATTGACTGTCCAGCCAGATTTTAACTGCTTTTCGCCGAAGACAAGGGTTACACTTCCAGTCCAATTTCAGGATACAGCTGCCAGCTGCGCCGCGCTGTTAAGGGACTGCCCTGTAGGCTGGGACTGCCATCGAGCGGGAACAGACCGTGCGTGCACTTGACGAGCGGCGATCCTGCGTTAAACTGTATGCACCCGACGGTAAGCGCCGCCCTTAAGCCGGCGAACTGGCGACGGGTATGGATCATTTAAGAGGAAGGCCACCTGGGAAATCCGCGCCTGCGGAAAATTCCCAAAATACTTGCGCGCGATGCTTGACAGCATTGCCGCGGAGTGGTAAGCTCATTGTCCGCCCGAAATTCAGAGGCGATTTCGCTTCTGACGGGAAGGCACCTTGAAAGCTGGAAGTTATCAAAAGAGAGTTATGCACTCTCTCGTCAATTTCGAACGCCAAACCTCAGCCCTTGTGCTGAGGTTGAAGTGTGATTCATATACCCAAGAGTTTGATCCTGGCTCAGGATGAACGCTGGCGGCAGGTTTGACACATGCAAGTCGAACGGGAAGTCGGTGCTTGCACCGGCGGAGAGTGGCGAACGGCTGAGTAACACGTAGGAACCTACCCCTCGGACCGGGATAACGGAGCGAAAGCCCCGCTAATACCGGATATATTCCTCGGAAGGAAATGGTCCGCCGCCGAGGGAGGGGCCTGCGGCGTATTAGCTTGATGGTGGGGTAACGGCCTACCATGGCAATGATGCGTAGCTGGTCTGAGAGGACGATCAGCCAGACTGGGACTGCGACACGGCCCAGACTCCTACGGGAGGCAGCAGTTCAGAATCTTGCCCAATGGACGAAAGTCTGAGGCAGCCATGCCGCGTGCACGAAGAAGGCCCTCGGGTCGTAAAGTGCTGTCAGGAGGGACGATAATGACGGTACCTCCAGAGGAAGCCACGGCTAATTACGTGCCAGCAGCCGCGGTAATACGTAAGTGGCGAGCGTTATCCGGAATCACTGGGCGTAAAGCGTTCGTAGGCGGCGCGGTAAGTCGGATTTGAAAGCCCGGGGCTCAACCCTGGAACTGGATCCGAAACTACTGTGCTTGAGCGGATCAGAGGGCAGTGGAATTCCCGGTGTAGCGGTAATATGCGTAGAGATCGGGAGGAACACCTGTGGCGAAGGCGGCTGCCTGGGGTCCTGCTGACGCTGAGGAACGAAAGCCAGGGGAGCGAACGGGATTAGATACCCCGGTAGTCCTGGCTGTAAACGATGGGCACTAGGTGTCGGGGGCTTCGACCCCCTCGGCGCCGCCGCTAACGCATTAAGTGCCCCGCCTGGGGAGTACGGTCGCAAGATTAAAACTCAAAGGAATTGACGGGTCCCCGCACAAGCAGTGGAGCATGTGGTTTAATTCGATGCTACGCGAAGAACCTTACC
>JAFGCY010000058.1 GCA_016932385.1 bacterium
CGATGGCAACGGCGACGGGCTGATCAATGTCAGCGACATCACGCCGATCGGCCAGCACTGGGGCGAACGCCTGGACGGCTATCGCGTTTACCGGAAAACCCCCAGTGACGGTGATTACGTTTTGCTGGAGAATCCGGACGACCCGGGCCTGCCCTACACTGTGCCTCGATCGATGGGATTTCCCAGCGGGGCGGAGGCGGCGGATCCCCGCCGGCCGGTTGTCTACAGCTTCACGGATACGGCACTTGCTGTTCCGAGTGGCGAATACACTTATTTCGTTGCACCCTACGACACCCAGTCCGGCGAGGAAGGCACCGCTAGTGATGGGGTGGAAGCGGACCTGGATTTTGGAGGCTATGGCGAGAGTCCTCCGCTCGCGGTGCTGGAGGCTGATGTGGAATGGGGCGAACTGCCGCTGACGGTCAACTTCAGCGCGGAGCAGAGTCTGGATTTCGATGGTGAAATCGAGGCTTGCATATGGGACACGGACGAGAATCCCGTCTTTCTTGAGGAAGATACTTTTCCCGACCTGACACGGCAGGTGGTTTACACCACGGCGGCGACGCATTGTCAATGGGTGATGATCATTGACGACGATGGATTCACGACTACCACTTGCGCCAAGGTCAGCGTCCGCGAGCCGGGCGGCAACCAGCCGCCGGTCGCTTCGGTGGTCGCCGAGCCGAACCAAGGCGAGGCTCCGCTGGAAGTTACCTGGAATGCCACAGTCAGCGCCGACCACGACGGCACGATCGTGAAATACGAATGGGATACGGACAATGATCCAAGTACATTTGAAGTCGATACCGGCGCTACGCCGACCTATCAGCGTACTTACCCGACGGGGGGGTTATACACCGAATATGTGCGTATTACCGATAACGGTGGCCTGACCGATACAGCTTCCAGTAATGTTTTAGTGCTTGGCGATGGTTTGAATCCGATGGCGCGATTTACTATGGATACTGAAGTAGGTGATGCTCCATTACTGGTCAATTTCGATGCCAGCGGCAGCTACGCTCCCAACGGCACGATCGTAAAATACGAATGGGATTACGACAGTGACTCGGTAGTCGACGATGTGTTTACCATACCGACCGCAACCCACACTTACATGACTCCGGGGTATTACACAGCTTCACTGACTGTGACCGACGATCAAGGGGCCATGGACGATACCCTTCATTACATTGAGGCTAAAGGCTGGAAGCCTGTCCTGGTCGACGCCGGCCCGTATCTCGGGGACAGCGTTTCGTTGGCGATCATCAACGGTACACCGGCCATCGCCTATTCGCTCGATGACTGGGGTCACGATATGGAGTTGCGCTATATCCACTGTGAGGACACTTTCGGCGAAGCCTGGCCTGATACGCCGGTGATTGTCCATGACGGCGGGGCAATCCACCATGTGGGCACTACTGTCTCGCTGGCCGAGGTAGTCGGTCGGCCCGCAATCGGCTACCACGACGCCACAGGCATTTATATGCTCTACCGCCGCGCCAGTGATGAAGCAGGCGCAGCCTGGCCTCCGGCCTCCTATCTGGTTGACACCGATGCTGGTGACTTCTGTTCGCTGGCGATGATCGACGGCTGTCCCGCGCTGAGTTACTTGCATGTCGGCCAGGACGAGTTGCGCTTTGCCCGGGCGCTGGATGCCAATGGAGATGCCTGGGATACGCCGGTCACGGTAAATGCCGCCAGCGGGTCGGGTCGATTCACGCAACTGCTCGCCGGCGGTTCAATGTTTTCCAATGCGCCGCTGATCGCCCATTACAACAGCTTGAATGCGCAACTGCTATTCGAACGGGCGCTTGATGTTGCCGGTGCCAGCTGGGCCGCGCCGGTCGCTATATCTGGTGCGGGCGAATGCACCGACTCCGTCGCCCTGGCCTTGATCAACGGACTGCCGGCATTGGCCTACTACGGTACCGGCCCGTTCGCCACGCCAGGGCTGAATTACGTGCGGGCCCTGGACGGCACGCCGGCGTGGGGGCCGACCCACCAGGTGGTTGTCGGCGCCAACAATGGCCTGCGGCCGTGCTTGACTCAGGCTGAATCCGGTCCGGCGGTTGCCTACAAGATGCGTAACCTGACCTTGCAGGACCAGCTGGCATACCAGACGTCCGCTGAAAATAGCGGAAGCACCTGGCATACCTGCGAGTACGTCGATACAACTCGCAATGTCGGTTTTTCGTTGAGCCTGGTTGCGTTCTATAGCATAGCCTTCATCGCTTATACGGACAGCGATTCCGGCCAATTGTGGTGTGCCACGCTGTACTAGCGCGCGGGAGCCTGGCTGAATTGCACCCAGTCCGGACAGCCAAGCAGAGCAGCGGCACTGGGGTTGTTACGAGGATGACATGGAGCTGGCCATGAGAAGATTGTTGGTCTTAGGCTTGTTGATACTGCTGGCAATGGTCTGCTTGGCTGCGCCCGGTTGCGGTTCGCGGCAATCGGGCGGCGCCGGCATTCCGGTTATGCCCAGCGGAACCGAAGCACCCTCGCCGGCGGAACTGGAAGCACTGCTCGCCGCCGAACTGGCGCGCCTGGGGGTCGATCCGGCCAAGGCGGCTGCCGCGGCGCCGCAGGGCGAAACCAACCGCGTCTTCAACCTCGAGGCGGCCGTGGTCGATCCTGACGGGCATGGAGGGGGTTTTCCCAGCGAGATCATCCTGGCCTGGACGGAGCGGTGCGTCGGCGACTACAACCAGGACGGGCTGGTCGGCGTCAGCGACCTGACCCCGCTTGGCCAGCAGTACCTGGAAACCGTGGACTACGGCCCGGCGGATTACCGCTTCGGGATTCCGTATTGGCCGCTGGGCTTCCCGACAGATGACGGCGGCGCCGGTGTGGGTAATCCCCCCCTAGACGGCAGTCCCGCCGACCGCTGGCGCCTGGCGCGCGTCGATGGCAACGGCGACGGCCTGATCAATGTCAGCGACATCACGCCGATCGGCCAGCACTGGAAAGAGCGCCTGGACGGCTACCGGGTTTACCGGAAATGCGCCGGCGAACAGGGCTATATGCTCGTGAAGAATCAGGACGATCCGGCCCTGCCGTACACCGTACCGCGCCAGCTCGGTTTTCCCGCTGGTGCCACCGAGCCAGACCCGCGCCGCCCGGTGCATTACGTCTTCCACGATTACTATGGCGAGCAACCACTCGGCATGTGGGAATACTTCGTGGTTCCCTATGACGCGGAGTCTGATCAGGAAGGTGTTCGCTCCACGCCGGCCTTGGTCTACGTGTTAAACGGTGGCGGCGGTACCCTGCCGCCCATCGCGAGCCTGACCGTCGACGTCGACCATGGCGTCCTGCCGCTGACCGTGACTTTCGATGCTTCCAACAGCTGGGATGCCGACGGCAATATCCTCAAATACGAATGGGACACGGACAACGATCCTGCGACCTTCGAATGGGATTCGCAGACGGATCCCAGCTTGCCCGGCATCACTTACCACACCTCCGGCGTCCATGATCAATGGGTGCGCGTGACCGATAACGACGGGCTGACCGCGACCGCCTGCGCAAAGGTGGCGGTGGCGGACACCGGCGGCAACCTGCCGCCCCTGGCCAAGGTCGCGGGCACACCGGCACGGAGTGAAGTACCGCGGCAGGTTACCTGGGACGCCAGCGCCAGTCTGGACTACGACGGTTCCATCGTCAAATACGAATGGGATCTGGATGACAATCCCATTGATTTCGAGCAAGATACCGGTACCACGCCTACGCTGGTGATCACCTATGACCAACCGTACCAGCATTTCCAGTACGTGCGCGTGACCGATAACACGGGGGCGAGCGATATTGCCTTTGGCTCCGTGATTACCAGCGCTGGTCTGAACCTTGCCCCCTTCGGCGTCATCACCGCCGGCGTGACCGAAGGAGAAGCGCCGTTCACGGTAGAATTCGATGCCGGCCAAAGCTATGACCTTGATGGTACGATCCAGCAGTACGAGTGGGACTTCGACAGTGACAATATCACCGATTTATCATCCCAATCACCGATCGCTCAGTTCGTTTATATAACTCCGGGTATCTTCACCGCGACACTAACAGTGATAGACGACCAAGGCGCTCGGGGTCAAGCTTATCAGAATGCCTGGGTGCATGGCTGGCGAACCATCCGGGTCGACGCCGGCCCGTATATCGGCCTCGATGTTTCGCTGGCCTTGATCGCCGGCCGGCCGGCCATCGCCTATTCGCTCAACGATTTCGGCAACGATATGGAGTTGCGCTATATCCGTGCGGCCGAAGGTTGTGGCGATTACTGGCCGGCGAGTCCGGTCGTCGTCTACGATGGAGGCAACCAGTACCTGGTCGGTACCTCGCTATCCCTGGCCGAAGTCAACGGCCGGCCCGCGATCGCCTATCACGATGCATCCGCCGGCATGTTGCTCTACCGCCGCGCCGGTGATGCGGAAGGCGCCTCCTGGCCGGCGCAGTTGAACGTGCTGGACGGCGGCGGCGCGGCGATGGCCGGCGATGGCTGCTCGCTGGCTGTGATCGGCGGCCTCCCGGCGGTCAGTTACCGCCATATGACACTGGACTACCTGCGGTATATCCGCGCGCTGGACCTGGACGGGACGGTTTGGGGAGCCCCGGTGGCCGTGAATGCGAATGCCGGCTCAGGGGCATACAGCTTGTTATTGGAAGGCACGACTTCGAAAACCGTGCCGATGATCGCGCATTACAACCATGCGATTTCGCAGCTGCTGTTCGAGTGCTCGGACGATGCGATTGGCGTGACGTGGGGGGCCACGGTCGGCATCAGCAATTCCGGCAGTTGCTACGATTCGGTTGCGTTCGCCCTGGTCGACGGACTGCCGACGCTGGCGTATTTCGGCCTGAGCCAGTTTGGCGCCACCGGTTTGAATTACATCCGCGGCACGGACGGCGTGTTTTCGGGCGGCACGGCGCGGCAGCTGGTCAGCGGCAATGAAAACGGTATGCGCCCGTGCCTGGCTGAGGTGTATTATAAGCCCGCGGTGGCATACAAGTACCGCCCGCTTGGCCACCCGGACCGCCTGATGTACATCGAAGCCACCGATAAGGTCGGTGATACTTGGGGCGCGGTCGAGACTGTTGATATAGCCAACAGCATCGGTCCCTATTTGAGCATGATCGAGGTGAATGACCAGCCGGCAATCGCATATACGAACGATACGCCCGGCGAACTGTGGTATGCCATCCGGCATTAGCCGGCTTCATCTCAGTTTGCCGGTCTGCCGCGGTCAAGAAGCGCGGACTTGTTCGCGGCGAACATCCCTCGTTGGGTTCGCAATCTGGGCCGCTGGCGGCGTTTTCCTTAAACAACGGTTAAAATCAAGGCAGGTGATGTTAAGTGTTACCAGCTCTGAACTAGTTCACTGGATCCTGAAAGCGCTATACACCTAACGGCTCGCGTTGTCATCCGCCGGTATTCACCTGCACAGATTAAACCAACACTGTGGGGAGAGGGATATGCGTCGTCTGATGGCTGTATTCTGCTTTATCATCGTTTTCGGCACGCTGCTGTACGGCTGCAACGGCAGCGGATCCCTGAGCCGGACGGTGGATCCGTTGGCCCGGGAAACTGCGCCGAGTCTGGATCAGCTGGAAGCCGTGCTGTCCAGCGAGTTGGACCGTCTCGGCATCGACCCAGTCCGGCACCCCCAGGCAGCGCCTCAAGGCGCGGGCAATCGCTCGTTCGACCTGTCGCTCAACGTCAATGATCCAGACGGCACCGGGCCGAATCCACCGGTATCCATCGAATTGGCCTGGACCGCACGAACCATCGGCGACTACAACCAGGACGGGTTGGTGGGAGTCAGTGACCTGACGCCGCTCGGGCAGCACTTCCTGGAAGAAGCGGCGTATCATCCCGCCGCGCCGTACGCCATCACGCACTGGCCGCTGGGCTCGCCCACCGACGACGGCGGAGTGGGGTTGGGCAACCTGCCACCGGAGAACTGCGGAGCCCGGTCTTGGCGTCGGGCGCAGATCGACGGCAACAGCGATGGGCTGATCAACGTCAGCGACATCACGCCGATCGGCCAGCACTGGAATGAACACTTGGACGGCTATCGCGTTTACCGGCAGCTGCCGGGCGAGTCCGAGTTCAGCTGGCTGCCCAATCCGGCCGACGCCGGACTGCCCTATACCGTCCGGTACAGCTCGGCTTTTCCCGCCGGCAGCGCGGCGCCCGATCCCCATCGCCCGTTGTGCTTCACATTCACTGACGAGCAGCTAAGCGCGACGCAGGGCTTGTACACCTATTATGTGGCGCCCTACGATGCCGAGACGAACGCGGAAGGCCCGTCATCGCCAGTTCGGGAGGCGGACCTGAGCGCCGGCGGCGGAGGTATGACCGCGCCTTTGGCCGTACTCGCGGTCGACCAGGATCACGGCGAACGGCCGCTGGCGGTGCTGTTCGACGCGACGCCGAGCTGGGATCCGGATGGGAACGTCGTGCGCTATGAATGGGACACGGACAATGATCCCGCCACTTGGGAATACGACTCGACGCCGGATACGACCATGGCGATGACCTACAACACGACCGGCACGCACGATCAGTGGTTGCGCGTCACCGATGACGACGGGCACACGGCGACGACGCACCTCAAGGTCGCGGTCAGCGATCCCGGCGGCAACCTGCCCCCGTTCGCGGCGCTGAGCGGCGATCCAGCGGAAGGTTTGCTGCCGCTGAATGTCACCTGGGACGCCGGTGCCAGCACGGATCTGGACGGCACGATCGCAAAGTACGAGTGGGATATGGACGGCGATCCGACGACCTGGGAGTACGATTCCGGAGCGACGCCTTCGTACCAGATGACGTACAACACCGGTGGCGAACATCAGCAGTACGTGCGCATCACCGACGACGGCGGACTGACGGACACGGCATTTGCCTCGGTGTTCGTCGGCGGTTCGGGCGGCAACCAAGCACCGACGGCAGTTTTAGCGTGCAGCACCACACAAGGCGACGCGCCGTTGGTGGTGAGTTTCGATGCCAGCGGCAGTTCCGATCCCGATGGCAATATCCAACAGTATGAATGGGATTACGACGGCGACAGCGTGATCGACGGCACTACTGCTGTGGCCTTTTCGTCATACACTTACAGCGCGCCGGGCGATTATCTGGCTACGGTCACGGTCACCGACGATGGGGGGGCGGCGGACAGCGCGTCGGAAGGTATCACGGCTCATGGCTGGGTGAATGTACTAGCTGACAACAGCTATCCGCTGTACCGGGAATCGTGTTCTGCTGCGGTAGTTAACGGGCGTCCTGCTGTTGCTTACTTAGTTTACAACGGTATGACCGGGTACACCACGGTATCGTACAAGCGCGCGGATGACGTACACGGAACCAGTTGGCCGAGCTCCGGTACTTACGTTTACGACGGCGGCGCGGGTATGCACATTGGGCATTCAATCTCAATGGCAGTTGTCGACGGCAATCCGGCGCTCGGATTCGACGACTCGCAGACCAGCGCTTTGTTCTTTATCCGCGCCACGGACCAGGATGGCAGCAACTGGCCGGCCATGCCACTGTCAGTGGATGCCACGGGCAACGTAAGCGAGGGCCACTGCTCGCTGGCGGTTGTGGATGGCCATCCCGCTCTGAGCTATTGCTATCTGTCTTTCGGCGACCTGTTCTACGTCCGGGCCCAGGATTCGGTTGGCAGCACCTGGTTTGCGCCGTCATCTGTTCATGATGGCACGGATCTCGGTTGGTATACGACCTTGCTGGAATTTGCGACAACCTCCGCATTCCCGCTGATAGCGCATTACGACAACTTCACTAGCCAGGTGTTGTTTGAGCGCGCGACGGATGCTACCGGCACCAGTTGGCAAACCCCGGCGGCACTGTGTGGGATCGGCGACGGCGGTAATTCAGTCTCGATGGCGATTATCAACGCGCTTCCCGCCGTCGCATTCTTCGGTCTTGACCAATCCAGCGTGCCGGGTCTGAACTACCTGCGCTGCACGGACAGCACCAATTTCAACTGGGGTACGACGCAGCAATTGGTGACTGGGGGCGATAACGGCCTGAAACCTTGTTTGGCTTCGATCGGCGGCAAGCCAGCAGTGGCGTATAAGCGCACAGTCGCGCCAAATCACGATGCGCTGATGTACATCGCTGCTACTGATGCAAATGGGAGCGCTTGGGGAGCGATCGAGACGGTAGACGCAACGAACAACGTTTGTAACTACCTGAGTCTGATAGAAGTGGACGGGCGTCCCGGCATCGCTTACCGGCTAAGCAACACGGGACCCCAAGAAATCTGGTACGCATTCCGGTACTAGCCAGGGACGCGGTTAAAAAAGGATGGCGACCTAGCTCTACCGCCGCGATTTGCGCTTGAGTACGCCGGTCTTAGCCGGGCTGACGGCGGGATGGTCCGTCCAGACGCAGCGCCAGGGATGCGGGTCGGGGAAGCTGAAGCCGATCCGCGTCGTCCAGGTCAGTTCCACGGGGCGCCAGTCCGCCGGCCGGTAGAGCCAGGCCGCGCCGCGCCGGTCGAGCAGATTAAGCGCGTTGTGCCGGCGGTCCAGCTCCAGCCCCCGGCACAGCAAGCCCGGTCCGTTCAGACGTAAAGGCTCGGTGTCGTCGAGTGGCCGATCGTCCGGCGGCAGGGGCTCGGCGGCGCGCAGCAGCACCGCGGCGGCGGTGCCGGCCGCCTCGCAGACCACGTTCGCGCAGTGCCACATGCCGTAGGTGAAGTAGACGTAGAGCCGCCCCGGGGGACCGAACATCACCTCGTTGCGCGGCGTCCGTCCCCGGTAGGCGTGGCAGCCCGGCTCGCGCTGGTGGTACGCCTCGGCCTCGACGATCCGGGCGCGGATGATGCGACCGCCGTCCAGGCGCCGCGCCAGCACGCAGCCGATCAGTCCGGCCGCGGCCTCGACCACGTCGCCGGCCAGGAGTTCGGCCAGTGGGCGGTCGGCGGTCTGGTGGGGCTGCATTGCCATAGTGTTTCCCGAGCGCACAGCGATCGGTAAAATCATACTATGTACGAACCGCGACAACTGCATTCCGTCCTGGGCGCAATCGGCGCCGCCCTCGTCCTGCTGATCCTGGCCGGCTGCCCCCAGCCGAATCCGAAATCAACGCCCCAGGCCGCTGCCGGTGGGGCGGGCGCTTCGTCAGCGACAACACAGTCAACGGCCAATTCAGCCCAGGCGATCTCGCTGTTCGCCGGAACGGAGCTGGAGCACCATCCACCATTCGCGCTGGACATGGACCGGGCCTGTTCGCATTTCTACACGGTGGAGGCGGGGACGAACACCTCCGGCAGCAAGGTGGTACGTTATGAGCTGGCCGAAGACGGACTGGGGGCGACGCGGGTAGTACTGGACTCCACCGCCCTGTATCGGGCTTGGGTGCGCGCGCATCCGAGCCAGGACGAGTGCCTGCTGATTTCCCACGAGCAACTGGCAGGCGAGCCGGTCTGCGATGTGCTGTGGCGCTGCGTCAATAACCAGTTGGGATGCTTGGACTACCGGAAGGTGGAGGGCTTTCCGCGCCAGCTGTCGGCCAATGCCTGCTATAACCTCGAGCCGGCCTTTTCCTGGGACGGGCGGTACGTGATTGTGCCGCTGTGGGAGCGCGGTTTCTGCATCCTGGAACTCGCCACCGGCACGGGCCGGTTTATCGAATACCCGGACGGCACCGCCGGCTTCACCGGGTTGGCGCTGGACGGCCGGCCGCCGGCCGAGGACCGCGATCTGCTGTACCTGTCGCTGTGGCGGATCGGCGGCGTCGATCCCGAATGGTGCAATGTCAGCGTGATCGACCTGCCCAGCGGTGAATACCTGCGCAAACTGGACCTGGATTGGGTCGTCTACGACATCGCCGGCAACGACATCATCAACGAGCCCTGGCTGGTTCACGGTTCGCGCCTGCCCAACAAGAACACGGAGCACAAGCGCGTCCTGCGCCTGGCGCTGATCGATCCGGCTACCGAAATGCAGAAGCTGCTGAATTTCTATGGCTTGCCGTATTGGCCGATGGGCCTGGAGCCGCACGGGCAGTACGCCGTCTTTCTCGATCAACTCCGCGGCGCGATCGCGCGCCTCAATCCGGCGACGGAGGTGGTCGAGTTCGATCCGCGCTATTACAATCCCGAGACGCAGGTGATTGTGGCCGAGGGCGGCGAGCGCGTTTATTGCTGGTATAAGGCCGAGTTGGTCCGCGCGCGGTTCACCGAGCAGACCGACTACGCGGAGGACGGCGATGCCTGAGCTGGCCTGGAGTTGGATCGACCTGGCCCAATTGGTGCTGGCTGTGGTGCTGGGCTGCCTGATCGGTTACCTGCGCGAACTGGCCCACAAGCCGGCGGGCATCACGACCATCACGCTCGTGACCTTGACGGCGACCCTGATTATGCAGCTGTCCTACAAGCTGCCGAGCAGCGGCGGGATCGTCGGTGATCCGGCGAGGCTGGCGGCGGCGGTGATCACGGGCATCGGCTTTCTGGGCGCCGGCGTGATCCTGCGCCACGGCACACACGTCCAGGGCATCACGACGGCGGCGACGATCTGGCTGATGGCGGGGGTGGGCCTGGCGATCGGGGCCGGCTACTATATCCCTGCCATGGTCGTGGTTTTGCTCGCCTGGATCGGCTTTCTGGTTGACCCCTACACGCAGCGATTTATCGAACAGCGCCGAAAGAAACTGACAGAAGAACGCACAAAAGATTCGCAAAGGCGAGGCTAAGTACAGGTTAAACCGATCTATTAAGCGCTAAGCGCGGATATAATCTAGCGTCTTCGGATGAGCGGTGCACGCTAAACCGATCTCGAGGAGGGTTGGTCAAGCCAAGCGGTAACCGGACGACAAAGCGCATGACGTCAGCACTTAAACACGATGAATTATCGCGCGCGCACGCCGCGCAGGCCGGCCCGGAGCAGGCCAAGGCCGCACGCTATCTCGACTGCCTGGCCGGCATTACCTCGCAGCTGCTGGCCGCGCCGGATCCGTGGTCACTGATTCCCGATATCGTCAGCTGCGTCCAGGAGGTTACCGCCGCCAGTCGCTGCTACTTGTTCGAGTGCCGGCGGACCGAGGATGGTCTCTGGCACACGGGGCAACGGTTCCAGGCGCTGGGACAGACTAGCGCCGAACCGGAGGGCGGGTTGGCGCTGGTTGGCCGCGACGAGCATATCGCCGATTGCCAGCGCTGGATCGAGCTGTTGTCGACCGGCCATGAGATCGTCGGTCGGGTCACGGACCTGCCGGAGCCCGAGCAGCTGTTGCTCAAGGCCTTCCAGGCGCAATGGCTGGCGGTGATGCCGCTGATAGTCGATGGCCGCTGGGTCGGTTGCCTGGGCCTGGAGGCCAGCCAGGAGCAGGAGCGGGACGGCGCACTGGAGGTGGCCCTGCTCAGGGCCGTGGCCAACACGGTCAGCGCGACGCTGGGCCGCGTGGTTGCCGACACGACTACGCGCCAGGTCAACGCCCTGCTGGCCGGCATCCTGCGCTCATCCAAGGACTTCGTGCTGATCGCCACGGACCTGAAATTCCGCGTGCTGCTCTATAACAACGTCGCCGAGGCGGTGTTCGGCTACACCGAGGCGGAAGCAACGGGGCGCAGCCTGGACGAACTCGACATCCTGGAGTCCGCCACCGGCGATATCAGCGAGGATATCGTCGCCGCCGTGTTCGAAGAGGACGGCTATAACACCACCGTCGACGTGCGCGATCCGCGCGGGGACTACCACACGCTGGAGATCAACGTCACGGGCATGCAGGATGAGCACGGCACGCTGACCGGCTACCTGCTGATCGCCCACGACATCACGGAAAAGCTGCGCGTGGAGCGGCGCTCGATGCGTAGTGAACGGATGGAGTCCGTCGGGTTGCTGGCGGGCGGCATCGCCCACGACTTCAACAACATCCTGATGGGCATTCTCGGCTACGCCAGCCTGATCAAGGACAGCTTGGGCCCGGAGCACGAGGCGGCCCGGATGGTCGAGATCATCGAGCAGTCCGGCGAACGGGCGGCGGCGTTGACCGGCGAGTTGCTGGCCTACGCCCGTGGCGGCAAGTACCAAAGTGTCATCCTGCGGCTGGACAAGCAGACCCAGGAGCTCTTAAACATCATCCGTACCAACCTGCCCAAGGGCGTCGACGTGCGCTTCGACCTGGCGCCGGACCTGCCGCACGTGCTGGCCGATCCGGTTCAGATGCAGCAGGTGATCATGAACATCTGCCTGAACGCCGGCGACGCGATCCGCGAGAAGCAGCAGCAGCTGGGCGATCCCGGCTTTTGCGGCCGGATCAAGATCAGCACGCAGCACTACGGGCTGGATCTCAGCCAGCTGGTGCACTACGAGGTCGAGGACGAGGTGCTGCCGGGCCAGTTTGTCGTGCTGGGGATCGAGGACGACGGCATCGGCATGACCGAGCAGACCCGCCGGCAGATCTTCGAGCCGTTCTTCACCACCAAGTTCGCCGGGCGCGGGCTGGGGCTGGCCGCCGTCGACGGCATCGTGCGCAACCACGGCGGCTTCATCAGCGTGGAATCGACGCCGGGCGTCGGCACGCGCTTCCTGATCCACCTGCCGGCGTACCTGGCCGCAGTGGATGACGAGGACGAAACGCCGACGCTGCCCAAGGCCCAGGGCACCGAGACCGTGCTGCTGATCGACGACGAGGAGGTCGTCCGCCAGTTGGCGCTCTTAACCCTGGCCAACCTCGGCTACGAGGTGCTGCTGGCCAAGGACGGGCGGGAGGCGCTCAATGTACTTGACGAGCACCGTGGCGAGATCAACCTGGTGATCTCCGACCTGCTGATGCCGGGCTTGTCCGGCAACGAGCTGATCACGCGCCTGCGCGACGCGGCGGCCGGCATCCCCCTGATGGTGATCTCCGGCTACGACAAGCAGACTGCGCAATCGATTACTAAGGAGATGGCCGAGGGGTTCCTCAGGAAGCCCTACACGCCCGAGGCGCTCTCGCGCGCCGTCCGTACCGTGCTGGACGAGGCCGCGGCCAAAGACGAGTAACCGCCGGCTTCCGCTACCTGAGCATTTCCACGCTACGCACGCGCGGCGTTAATGCGGCGCCTATAATCCGCGATAAGTAAAGCGATGAACGAAGTGCGCATTCCCGGCAAGGTCATGCTCAGCGGCGAGTACGCCGTGCTGGCGGGTGCCTGGGCGGCCCTGCTGCCACTCGACCGCTGGCTGACGGCCCGCCGCGCCGAGCGCCCCCCCGAAGCAGGCTATGCGCCGGTGGTCAACTGCGCGCGCGCCCTGGCGATCAGTGAGACCGCGGCGCATGAGGCCGGGCGCGGGGTGCCGCACCTGGTCCTCGATGACGCGGCGTTCAAGACGCCCGACGCCAACGGCCGGCCGGTCAAGCTGGGCATCGGCGGCTCAAGCGCCGAGGCCGTCGCCACCGTCGCCCTGCGCTTCGAGTGCGCGGGGCTGCCCTGGATCCAGCACTGGCGCCGCATCGCCGCGCTGGCGCGAATGGCTCACGGGATTGCCGCCAGTGGGCGGGGCAGCGGGGCCGACATTGCCGCCTGCGCCTTCCGCGCGCCGCTTTGGTACCGGCTCGACGGCGAACGGCGCGAGCCGCAATACAAGGCGGTGCTGCCGGTAGAGGCCAAGCCGCGGGTGCCGCTCTGCCTGGCCTGGACGGGCCGGCCGGCGGATACGAGGGACATGCTCAAGCGCTACTATCGCTGGCAGGAGCAGGGTGGTGACGCGGCGCTTTTAGCGCGGCTGGCCGATGTCTCGGACCGGCTGGCGCCCGCCTGGTTCGGCGCCACCGATGACGAGCTGTTCGCGCTGGTCGACGAGCACGCGGCGGTGATGGACGAGCTGGCGGCCGCGGCGGGCTTAAGCTACCGCCTGCCGGTGCACGCGCGCCTGGAGGCCTGGGCCAGGCGCTACGGCGGCCGCGCCAAGCCGACCGGCGCCGGCGGCGGGGACATGATATTGTTGATCGGCGACCTGCCGCTGGACCAACTCGGGGAGCTGCTGATCATCGAGCTGGGGTAATATCAAGCTACCGATTAGCAATCCTGGTTTTATTAAGGGGTAGTTCATGAGGAAAGCTGGTTTTATAGTTCTATTTCTAATTGCAATTCTATACGTATCAGTTGTAGGAGCAGATGATTCCAAGTATATAGAGGAGTCTTGTACCGCCGGAGGAAATTGCGGATCACCGAGAGCCGGTATGCGCTATCTGGCTTTTGAGAAAGTGCTAACCGCTAGGGGATTGCTGGAAATATATAGCGAAAGCATGGATGTACTGAAAAACACGGAGTTTAATGATCCAGCGTTTGAAGGCCAGATTAATCGAACTCGAGCTGAAATTCTTGATATGGCAATTCAGGCGTATTATTTATGCGGTCCAATTGATTACTCAGACAATAGCGCTGAGCTAATGGCAGCAATTCAGGATGAGAAATCCGAACACCTGCATTACGAATGGCCGCCGAGTCTTGAAGAACTGGTCACAAGCGGGTTGCTTGATTACCTTCCCGATTCCCCGTATGAGAACTCCAGATATTTTACACAAGCGCCAGCGGATGGAGGCTTACCGGGCGATGTTATATATTGCGCTTATCCAACTGTCGAGAAAGGATATTTCCATCTCGAACCGGGGAAGCTGGAAAACTGCCTGCTATTCGTGATAGGCAGGCCCGGTGTATTTGTTAAACCACCAGAAGTGTTGACGGGCTATTTTTTAGGTGACCTGGATGAGGTTCTGCCCGATCCACCGGAAAACATCGTGTTTCTGACGGGGCAGCTGTACCCGGAAGATATTGAGCAGGATAACGCCAGCTAGTGAACTAATGGCCGTCAGGCACAGCAGTTAACAGGCATGGCGCAAGCCGATTGCGGAGTAATGCACTTTGTTCTTGCGCCGGCCAGCGGTGCGTGGTATATTCACTAGCCCTTGGGCGCATAGCTCAGTTGGCTAGAGCGCATGCTTCACACGCATGAGGTCACAGGTTCGAATCCTGTTGCGCCCACCATCCCCGGAATGAGACTTGCAGGGCCGATCACGCCATGGCGTGACGTCGGCCGTGACATAGGTGGAATCTCGATGGCAGACGAAGTAAGGGTACTACGGCCCGCAGTGGCCGTAGACATTTAATGTCTGCAGGCAGAGCCGCCTGCAGTACCCGCAACCAGGGCCGGTTGCAGTACACAACTGCCGGGCACGCTTGCATAAGCCGATGCCGCGGCCGACTCGGGCTTCGGCCCCAGCGTTACCGGACGCAGCTAGCTAATACCGTCCCCTCTTACGCTTACGCTTATCACTTAAGCTTCCCTACGCTTTCTTCATCAGCTCAACAATTTCTTCCGGCGATGGCTTGTAGAACTTCTCGAACTTGGAGAAGATCAGCTTGCCATCGGCCACGACGTCCAGCACGCCGCCGCTGCCGGGAATCAACTCAACCTCAGCCTTGAAATTCGCTTCAATCGCCTCCGCCAAACTGGCGGCTAAGGGCCGGTAGTCTCATTCACTGCAATAGGTGATCGTAACCTTCATCGTTCGGAACTCCTGGATAATTGCGACTCCACCATCGGCGTCCACGAATGTAGCGCATGCGCCCGGCGGATGCAAGCCGCGCCTTCAAGCCCTTGAGCCTTCTACCTTAAACCATGAGCCGGCTTACTCACGGATAGATCGACAGCTTAGCTTCCGTCAGTACCACAACATGTGCCGTGCTTTCCGCGTCGTGGACGATCGCGCAGGTCTTGATCGGCGAGCCGAGTTCCGCGTAATGCCGGCAACTGCCGTCCGGGTTGAAAATATAAAAACCGCTGGTGTTCAGGCCCATGTACGGCTCCGGAATGTCGCAGGTGATGATCTCCGGCTGCCCGTCGCCGTCCAGGTCCGCCACCCAGGAGCCGGCGTCGGAAATCTCGCGCTGGCGCTGGCTGGACCGCGGATAGGCCAGTTTGGTGTAGAGCCCCGTTGCCGGATTCAGGTAGCCCTGGTCCGAAGCGAACACTTCATCGGCACCATCGCCGTCCAGGTCCGCGCTGCCCACGGGCCAGAGCAGCGGATCGCGACCTACCGGAAAGCCCGGGTAGGATGTGGGTTCCTGGCCCAACCCGCATGCCATCAGGCTACGGCTGGATAAATCGATCGCCAACAGCTCCGTCAGTCCGTCGCCGTCGATGTCGCCGAAGGTCGGGTTGTAGCAGCCGCAGGGCATTTCCGCCAGCGGAATGACCTCGCCGGCTTGACCGATGGCCGTCGTTTTGTAATCCGCACCGAGATGGCCCAACAGCTCCTTGGTACCATTACCGTCTGCGTCGGCGATCACTGGTTTATCCAGGTAAAACTTCAGGTCGAACTCCCCCAGCCGGTTTCCGGTGAAATCGCAGATCGCCACACTTGCGGTGCTGCCGCCTGCGGTTATTAAATCGTCGCAGCCGTTGCCATCGTAATCCCAGCCGCGTGAGCCCAAATGAGTCAGCTGCGAAGGCCAAGTAAGCTCCCGTTTCTCGCCATCGAGCTCGTAGAGCCAGGTGCCGTGTTTGTAAGTGCTAAACAGGATCTCATCCGCGCCGTCGCCATCGAAATCCCCGCAGACAATTTCGGCAAAGGTGGTCGGGTTATTGGCCGGCCCCACCTCGCCGGCCAGCTTCCGCCAGGACAGCCGCTTGCCGACATGCACGGTGGCGATGCCGATGTTCATGTTTGACAGCGTGGCAGACACCCAGTAGGAAACTAGATACACCAACCCGGCCAAGACCAGGGTTGCCACGGCGATCAGCACAATCACCCTTCCGCGGGAGTTGTGGGCGATGTCTTTGGCCGCGGGCTCGGCGGCAGTTTCTAAAGACGGCTGCGAATCCATGTTGCACCCCCTTTCGCGCTAGTATCGCAGGCGGCGCGGTTTGCCGCAAGGGGTCCGGTGCAGGAGCAAGCGCCAGCGCTCCGTTACTTCGCGCCCAGGGCCTTGTTCGCCAGGGCGTCGGCGCGCTGGTTTTCCTGGCGCGGGACGTGGCTCAGGTTCACATGCAGGAAATAGCCCAGCAGGTTCATCGTTTCCAGGGCGATCTGCCTAAGGTCGGGATCCTTGATCTTCCAGTCGCCGCTGAGCTGCTTGACCACCAGCTCGCTGTCCAGCCGGAACTCCAGCTTGAACTCGCGGCCCAGGTTGCCCTCGATCCAGGTCAGCACTTCCTTGACCGCCAGGTACTCGGCTTGGTTGTTGGTGTGCTCGCCCAGCGCGCTGCCGCCTTCCTTGACCAGCCGGCCGGTCTCGTCGAGGATCACCCAGCCGCTGGCCGCCGGGCCGGGGTTGCCACGACTGGCGCCGTCGGTGTAGACGATCAGCGTCGCGCCTTCGCGCGGCTTGGGGGCCGGCGGCAGGGGCGGCAGCTTGCTGGCCAGCGCTTTCTCGAACTTCTTGGCACGCTCGGGCAGGGCCTCGTCGTCGGCCGGCGGAGCGCCGGGCTCCTTGGCGAAGATCTCGCCCTGGCGCCGCTGTTGCTTACCGGCCGGCTGGGTGCGGCGCACGATCAGGCAGTTGGCGAAGGCCACCAGCACGTCGTCGTGTTCCACCGCGGCGAACTCGTGGCTGGTGCCGAAGCCCACCGTCACCTGGCCCGGGTCGACGGCCAGCGCCGCGGCCAGCGTGGATTCGATCCGCTGGCGGTCCTCGGCCAGGTTCAATCCCGCGGGGCAGAGGATCCGCACGCTCAGGTTCAGTACGCTCCGCAACTGCTGGCGCGCGAGTGCCGTCACCGTCTGGCTGAGCAGCACCAGCGACTCGGCTTCCTTGAGCTGCGGGTCGTCGTCCTCGAACAGCGTGCGCAGGTCGGGCATGCCGCAGGCGGCCAGGAGCGAGTCCAGCACGCTGCGGCAGACGACATCGCCGTCGCCGGCGCCGGCCAGCCCGGCCGGATGGTCGATCATTACGCCGCCCAGCTTCAGCTCGCGCCGGGCGAGCAGCCGCCCGGATTCGAAGCCGAACCCCACGCGCAGTCCCGCCAGCAGGCTGTGCTCGTCTACCATCCCAGCCCGCCGTACTTGTCTTTGGATTTCTTCGTGCCGCCGCCCATCAGCTTGATCAGCAGGTTGAACTCCTTCGGTGTCACCACTTTGATGTTGCCCAGCCAGCCGTCGATCACGCTGACCTCATAGCCCGCCGCCAGATACAGCGCGCTGTCGTCGCTGTAGTCCGCCAGCTTGTCGCCGGCCTGGGCGATCGCGTCCTGAAAACTCGCGCGGTAATACAGCTGCGGGGTTTGCAGCACAAAGACGTCCTCGGAGTCGATGTGCTCCATCAGGTGGCCGATCCGCGGATCCTGTTTCTTGCCGCCGAAGAAATCGGTCACCGCGGCGTCGCCTTCCCCGGCGCCGATCCGCGTGACGTAGGCCAGCGCGTTGTGCATCTCGACCGCCGGCACCACGCCGCGCTCGGGCAACACCACCTGCTTGAGCCGTTCGACCAGGTCGGCACGGAAGTTGGGCCGGTTGCCGTCGTGCAGGGCGATCAACTCGCCGCTGGCCGCACTCACGCCGGCGGCGATGCTCTCGGCCCGGCTGGTTCCGCCGTCCACCAGCTTCATTTTGCCGCTGGCGAAGGTCAACGGATCGCCCTCGATCCAGGCGCGCGATTCCTTGCTGACCACCAGGATGATCTCGTGGCAGTCGTCGTCGGCCTCGAACAGGTCGAGGCTGTGGCAGATCACGGACTTGCCGCCGACCTTCGATTTCAGCTGGTCCAGCCCCCCGAAGCGTTCGGCCGGTCCGGCGACCGCGATGATCGCGCTCAGTTTACCCGCCATTGTTGTGATAGCCCTCCGCTAGGTCCACGCGGCCGAACAGCAGCCGGCCCTGGACGGTTTGCGAGACGCTGGTCAGCTTGATCGTCTTGAACTTGCTGATCCAGGGCTCGCCGTCCTCGATCACGACCATCGTACCGTCGTCGAGATAGCCGACACCCTGGCCGCGCTGCTTGCCGCGGTCGATGATCTCGATGTCGATCAGGTCGCCGGGCAAGTGGTTGGTCTTGACCGCGTTGGCCAGCGCGTTGATGTTGATCACGCGCACGTCGCGGATCGCCGCGACGCGGTTGAGGTTGTAGTCATTGGTCACGACGTGGGCGCTCATCGCCTTGGCGACCAGGATCAGCTGCTCGTCCGTGCCCTTGGCCTGGCGGTCGAAGCGGCTGTCGTCGAGTACCTCGATGTCCAGGCGCGGATCGTCCTGCATCTTGCGCACCAGTTCCAGGCCGCGGCGGCCCTTGCTGCGCTTGCGCTCGTCGGCGCTGTCGGCCATCAGCTGCAGCTCGTGCAGCACGGAATTGGTGACGATCTGCAAGCCGCCCAGGAAACCGGTCGCGGCGATCTCGTGGATCCGGCCGTCGATAATCACGCTGGTGTCCAAGAGCTTCGGCGGGGAGGTCCGGCGGAACTCGCCGTAGGGATCGTCCTCCGTCGCGGGGGCGAAGTAGTTGATGCCGACCAGCGACCCGCTCAGGCCGAGGACGATCACGATGAACGCCCCGAACAACAGCCTAAACCAGCCATAGCTGAGGAAGGAATAATCGACGCTGAATGTATTGAATACGGCCAGCATGATGACGACCGCGATCACCAACCCGGCGAAGAAGCCGACGGTGGCCTGGGCCGTACGCTGCTCCAGGCCGGCGGTGAGGTTGTCCAGCTGCACGGACAGCCGCGACAGACCGCGGTAGGTTAGCGGATAGAGTAGGTAGCCCAGCAGCACGAAGACCAGCACCACGTCGATGCCCAGGAAGTTCAGCACATCGATATCGTGCCGGTAATTGGCATATTCCTGCTCCCAGAAGTCGATGCGATCCCTCAGCCGCTGGCGATGGGCTCGCAGGCGGTCAAATCGCGTCTTGGCCGCGGCGATCAAGTCACTGTCATCCGTGGCATCTCTCGCAAGCCCGGTTGTGACGGCGGTCTCCCCGTCGTTCACGGGTGCCGGCGGATTGCTGTCCGCCGCCGGATGGTCGCTGGCGTTTGCATTGTCGGCCCCCGGCTCGGCCTCGTGCTCAGCGGGAGCCGGCTGCGGGGTTATGACCTGTTCTCCGTCGGATGTTTCACCCGAGGTGTTTTCGACATCCGAGATGATTCCGCCGCTCAACCGCTGGTATTCCTGGCGGGCGTCGTTGTATTGCGGCTCGATGCCCGACAGCTCGTTCGTCGCCTGGTTGACGGAAGTCCGGGCGTCGCTGACCAGGTCCTCCAGCGGTGTAATGAACTCGCGCGAGAGGATGTTCGCGACTAAAAAACCCAGCAGCGCGCCGATGAACAGCGAAATCAGCCGGGCCAGCAACAGCTGGATGCCGCCCGTGACCGGATCGACTGGGTTCGCGTTCCGACGGCGCTCACGTCCGGTGCGCCGATCGATTCGCTTGCGATCGTCCTGGTTTCCGCTGGTTTTCCGCCCACGCGCCATTTACACATTATAGCGACGCCTTTTGGCCGTGGCTGGTTTCAGCTTTTCGTTTCAAAAATACGCTGGCCGCCACCTTGGTATTCCGGCCAACAAGGTACTCGAATTAGCCGGATTGGTTTATTCAAATTTAATCTGATCTCCCGTTTGTAAACCGCCCATCCGCCGCATTAGAACTTATAATTGTTTATAAGTGGGGTTGCGGCATCCGGATGCCAGACCAAAGGAGCTACCAATGTCTGTCAAACATTGCGTCGCGTCGTTGTTGGTACTGATCGTTGCTGCCATTTGCGTGAGTTGCCCCCAACAGCCACCCGATGAGGATTCTACAAGGCCGGCGGCGACCACGACTGAACAGGAGCCGATGACACCCGTCGCCGAGCCGGTTAAGCCGCTGTACGTTGGCAAGCATGTGCTGGAGGTGGATTCCTACAACGATGACTACGCCTGGACCAATCGGCTGACGGAAGCCGTCCGCCAGGTTCTGGAGCCGGCGGGCGTGGAGCTGCAGGTGATTCGCCTCGACGCCAAGCGCCACCAGGAGGAGGAGTACATCAAACAGGCGGCGGCGGAAGCCTGGGCCACGATTCAGGAAGTCCAGCCGGATGTCGTGATCGTATCGGACGACATCGCCGTGCAGGACCTGGTCGTTCCTTATCTGCTGGGCACCGATACGCCGGTCGTGGCCGTGGGCATCAATTGGGATGCCAGCATTTACGGCTTGCCTGCCGAGAATGTGTGCTGCCAGATCGAGATCGCGCTGATCGACGAGATCCTGGCGCTGCTGGAGAAGTACGCCGACGGGCCGCGGTTGGGCCTGCTGAGCACCGACACGTTGACGGCGCGCAAGAATATCCATTACATCAAGGAGTATTTCGGCGTCGAGTTCGCCAAGGAGTACATCGCCGGCACCTACGCCGATTACCAGCAGGGCTTCCTGAGCCTGCAGGACGAGGTCGACATGTTTTTGATTGCCAGCAACGTCGGCCTGCCCGACATGGATGAAGCCGAAGGGATCCGGTTCGTCACGGAGAACTACCGGATTCCCAGCGGCACCTGGAATGAGACGTTCATGCAGCATTGCCTGGTCGGCGTGCTTAAAGATCCCACCGAGGTCGGTACCTGGGCCGGCACCACGGCGCTGACCATCCTGGACGGGACCTCGCCGGCGGAGATTCCCACGTCGGCCAACGAGCGCGGCCTGTTGCAGATCAACATGAACGTGGCGGATAAGCTGGGTGTCGTGTTCGATACGGCGGTGCTGAAAGAGGCTACGGTTATCAGGCCAGTCGACGATCTGGCCGGGGGTGAACAGGCGAATGACAATCCGTAACCGGCTCTACGTTTTGGCGCTGGTGATTCCCGCCGGCCTGGCCTTGCTGACGCTGATTATCGGCACGCTGACGATCGACAGCATCGTTTATCGGCTCAACAAGCGGTTGCTGAATACCGAACTTAACCATGTGCTGAAATCGATGGAATCGGATTACGACGCGTTAGTCCAGGCGGGCGTCGATCATGTGCCCAATTACATCTCCCAGACCCAACAGGAGATATTTCAAACGGTTGCCGAAAATGACTACCAGGTCACGGGGCAGGTTTTCATCCTCTCTTCAAACCACGCACTGCTCGTGCACACAACCGAAGGACTGACCCTCGCGGATCTCAGCGGTTTTCCGGACCAAGTCTGGCGGCAGCCGGACGGGGATTTCTCCTACCTGCAGGGCGGCCAAACGATGTTTTGCGTTTACGGCCGGTTCGATCCCTGGCAGTGGACGGTCTGCCACGCCGTCGATCACGCGGTGATGTACCGGCAGCGGAATGAGTACTTGATTGCCGTAGTACTGATTTCGTCGGCGCTGTTGCTGGTCAGCCTGTCGATGTCGTACGTGTTCGCCAAACGGTTGGCTGTTCGCTTCGACCGTACCCTGCGCTGCGTCGAGCGCGTGGCCCATGGCGATCTGGACGCGCGGATTGATCCCGTCGCCCAGGACGAGATGGGAGCCTTCCAGCTGGGGATCAATAGCATGATCGCCGAAATCCAGAGCCGCACCCGGGCGCACGAGGAAGCTGAAGGAAAGCTGATGGCGCTCAACGAGGAGCTGACCGCGACCAATGAGGAGTTGTCGGCTACGAATGAAGAGCTGTCGGCGGCTTATGACGATCTGGCCGAATCGCAACAGGAGGTCAAGGCCAGCGAACAGCGGTTCAGGACTTACTTCGAGTTGGGACTGGTCGGGATGGCCAAGCTATCGCCGGACAAACGCTGGCTGGATGCCAATGGCCGGCTGTGCCAGCTGCTGGGCTATGAACACGATGCGCTGGTTCGACGCGACTGGGACTCACTGACTTTTGCCGAGGACTTGCTGGCGGACAAGGAGCAGTGGGCCCGGGTTCTGGCGGGCGAGATCGACGGTTACCAGATCAACAAACGCTTTGTTAACAACGCCGGCCGGCCGGTCCACACCGCCGTGTCCGTCAGCTGCGACCGGACGGCCGCCGGCCAGGTGGATTATCTGGTGGCGATGGTTCTGGACATTTCGGAACAGCGGCGGCTGGAGCAGCAGATCCGGCAAACCCAGAAGCTGGAAGCGCTGGGAACGCTGGCGGGCGGGATCGCCCATGACTTCAACAACATCCTTTTTGCGATCCTGGGCAACACCGAGCTATCGCTGGACGAAGTCAAAGCAGACTCGGAACTGGCCAGCTATCTGCGCGAGATCGAGCAGGCCGCCTTGCGCGCCGCGGACCTCGTCAGCCACATCCTGTCGTTCTCGCGGCGGACCGAACTGAAGCTCGAGCCGCTGGATATGAGCGCGGTGGTCGCCGATGCCCTGAAGCTGATCCGCGCCACGCTGCCCGCGAACATCGCGATCCGCCGCGTCGGCGACATGACGAACACGCGCGTGCTGGGCGATGTGACCCAGCTGCACCAGGTGATCATGAACCTGGCGACCAACGCCGGCCACGCGATGCGTGACACCGGCGGGGTGCTGGAAGTCGAAGTCAGCGAGTGCCTGGTCGACCAGGAGGTCGTCGAACTCTACCCGCAGCTCAAGCCTGGCCCGCACGTCCTGCTCAGGATCACCGACTCGGGCCACGGCATGTCGCCGGAAGTGCTGCAGAACATCTTCGACCCGTTCTTCACGACCAAAGGGCAGGGCGAGGGCACCGGCATGGGCCTGTCGGTCGTGCACGGCATCGTGACCGGGATGGACGGCGCGATCGCCGTGACCAGCAAGCCGCGCGCCGGGACCACCGTACGCATCTACCTGCCCTGCTCGACGGCCGAACCGGTGGAGCACCGTGAGATCGACCAGCCGCAGCCGGCCGGCGGCGAGCACGTCTTGCTGGTCGATGACGAGGAGGCGATCGTCAAGGTGATGTCGCGGATCCTCGTCAGCCTGGGCTACCGCGTTTCAGCCTTCACCAGCGCTCGCGAAGCCCTCAAGGCCTTCCGTGACCGGCCCGGCGATTTCGATATTGTCGTCACCGACCAGACGATGCCCTGGATCACGGGGCGGGAGTTGGCGATCAAAATCATCGACGCGCGCCCGGACCTGCCCGTGATCCTCTGCTCCGGCTTCAGCGATGTAATCGATGCCGAGGGCGCCGAACAGCTCGGGATCAGCGAGTACCTGAACAAGCCGGTCACCAAGACGGCACTGGCCAAGGCCGTCCGCCGCGCCCTGGCCCAGAAGCTGGCCGTGTAGGATCAGGGGTACTGCCACATGCCGATCGCGAAGCGCATACCGTTTATCCAGCCGCGGATTGTGACGGTCGCAGACAGCAGCGCCTTCCTGACAGCCGATCAGAGAAGTCTTATACTTCAGCCGGCCAGCAAGGTACTTGCGTAATTGGAACGACCGATGATGTCGAGTCAAAGACAGCTGACACCAGAACAATTTAGGGAACTTTACGCCGAGGTGGCCGATCCGGCGGCGATCCGGCATATTGAGTATCTGCACCGGACGCGCATTGACCTCACGGCGTACTTCCGCGAAATCGGTTATCCCAAGGCGCAGATTGAAGCAATCATGAACTTGACCAAGGGCCCGCACCAAGAGCCAATCCGGTTTTGTGCTCAACTGTACGATGATTATAAGTTCGCCTTGGCAATCGACGAAATCGAGCGATTGTCGATTCGGGACTTAACAATCTGCATGATACCGACATATCGAATTGATACTTTCATTACTCAAGGCCCCACTGGTGAGATCGCGGTTATTATCGACACGTTTCTAGGAGGACTGGCGGCCAAATGCGCGGTATTGGCGAGTCGGGCCATCCGCCATCTGCAGCAGGAAGTACCGTGGCGCACGTATGCCAAGGAAGCCGAACGTGTGATCTTGTCCAGCTACTACATGGCGAAGCGCCAGGGCGTGCATGCCGACTTGGTTACCTCTCCGCTGTTACATCTGCCGCTCGACGAGCGTCCGCATTTCTTGGATTATGTCAGGATCATTAATCATTTCATTCTCTTTCATGAACTCGCCCATCTGCACCTGGATCATATCAACCAAGCCAGCAGATTGCGGATCTCGCCGAACAGCGAAAGCACTGAATTAAAGCACAGGGGCAACAAGGAGTTGGCGGCGGATTGTCAGGCGGCCGCCTGGCTGCAGCAGCTGTTTCATCCATACCATGTCAGTGTTTGCTTGTCGTTTTGGTTTGCCGTCAATTCCATTGTCGAACACTACAGTATCCGAGCCGGGCAGCCGGTCTCCAAATCACATCCACCCAGCGATCAAAGGTGGGATGCCGTATTCAAACGTTTGGAGATAGTGGAACAGCAGTATCGGGAAATCGTCACCGCCCCAATCGGTCTGGCGCGCCGATTGCGCGACTACGCGTATGAAGAAAAAGCCTATCCGTATTGCCAGCGACAGGCGGAAATACTCGCTAAATATTGCTATGGGTAATGGCTGTCACATGTAATGGTTTTGATGAACTTCCTCGACCTGGTTGGGTGCCGGTTCTGACCTTCAACTCTGAGCACATTTGTTTATTACAGTGCTGATGTCTGATCTGATACTGAACAGCGACTAGCAAATGTTTGTGAACCTTCGAACATAACTATTGCTATATTCATTCAGCAAACGATTTAGGCTATACTGCATATTAGTGCACTGCCGTTACACAACATAGCAGGATGGATAAATGGATTGGAATAAAGCAGACTGGAATGACGAGAACACGGCCGAGGTAATTGAAGCCCACCTTAATATGTCGGAGGAGCAGCTCTTTGCGGCCTTGGCTTATTCAACGGATTGGAAGCAATTCAAGCAGGCCACCGGATTCATCGCACCGGTTTGGGTCTGGCCGCGGCATGACATCAGCTTCGGCCGGGAAGACGAGAGTGACCAAAGAAAAGACATTACGCGTATGGCGGAACTGGGCAGGCAGATCTGGGACCTGATTACCGATCGCATCTACCAGGCGGTCTGCGTCAAATGGGAGTACTGCAAGAAACGAGATGATCCGAGGTTCAACACACCCGCGGCAATAATCATCGCCGTCACGGATATTATTGTCGGCCTGCAGATAGGATTCACGCCCGTGACAGCGGCGTCGCTAATAGTGAGACTCGGGCTCGACAAGTTCTGCAAGTGCGACACCGAAAAAAGCCAGTCCGAGCCGGCGAGCGTGCCGCTCTAATCATCGGGCGATCGGCAGCTTCCGCACCAAGATGGTCGCGGCTGCGCGGATGTTGCGCTGGTACTACTGGCTTGTTACAAACCCGATTCAAGAGCTAATCGGCGGCAGAATCGCCCGTCGCAATCCCCACCAGATCGCCACGCGCCCAGATCGCAAACGGCGGCGGGTCGAGGATGTCGAACAGCGGCTTGTTGTTGTCCGCGATTGTGTACGTCTGCTTGATCACATCCAGCCCCGCTTACGGCTGTAACTTGTTCAATCAAGAAGCGTCTATATTTTGATCGGACCGTACGCTTCCGTGCCGGGCCATTGGGTACGGGAGCCGGGAACCAACCCGGGGTCGGTCGAGTCTGATTCCAGGTCTGGCAGATGTGAGCGAGTTAGGCTATACTTTCAGGCCGTCGTAGTTATGAAGACATACCAGTACAGATTAGCGCAAGAATTCGAGTTCGACGCCAAGATGCCCGAGGAGCTCCTGGCCAAGGCGATGAACTCTTCACGCCCGATCTTCCTGACCGACGACTTCATCGCCCGCGTCGCTTCCACCTCGCCCGACCGCATGGTGCGCGAGCTGGTCAGCGACCTGCACCGCGAGACCGAGCCCGACGAGAGCGACGAGGTGCTGCGCTGGCACTACCTCTTCATGGATTTCGAGAACGACTTCCCGCGCCTGATGATGATGCAGGACGCCGAGTTGGACGAAGAAGACTGAAGCGGCGCATGGGCGCTAACCCGGTAAACAAAAGGCGGTCCCGCGGGACCGCCTTCTTCTTACCAGGTAGTTATCCGCGGGGCCGGTTACGAGCCCAACTGGAAGCGGTGGAAACGGGCGACCTTGATCGTATCGCCGATTTCGCCTTCCACGGCTTTGATGATGTCCATGACCGTCTGCTTGTCGTCCTTAATATAGGGCTGCTCGATCAGGCAGACCTCGCCGAAGAACTTGTTGATCCGGCCCATCACCATCTTCTCGGCGATCTCCTGGGGCTTGCCCTCGGCCATCGCCTGCTCGGTGAGGATTTCCTTTTCCTTCTCCACGACCGCCGGGTCCAGCCCGTCGCGGTCGACCGCCTCGGCCACGCGCGGCATCGCCGCCGCCGCCTGCATCGCGATATCCTTGGCCAGCTCGATGAACTTCTCGTTTTGGTGGGTCTCGGGCTTGCCGGTGGTCAGGCAGACCAGCACGCCGACGCGGTTGCCGTGCTTGTATTCCTGCAGGTAGTCGTTGGCGTCGTCGCTGCGCTCCAGCACCAGGCCGCCGAGCTGGATGTTCTCGCCGATCTTGGCTACCGCCGCGGTCAGCTCGTCGCCGACCGTCTGGCCCTTGTAAGGGATCGCCTTGATCTCGTTGTCCAGGTGCTCGACCGGCGCCGCCTGGCCCAGGCAGGTGGACGGCACATCCGCGTTGAGGAAGAAGTCCGTCAGTCCGGCCACCAGCGCCTGGAAGTCGTCGCTGCGGGCGACGAAGTCGGTCTCGCAGTTGATGACCAGCATCACGCCATGGCGGTCGTCCGCCTTCTTGATGCTGATCAGGCCTTCGTTGGCGGTGCGATCGGCTTTTTTAGCGGCCTTGGCCAGGCCCTTCTTGCGTAAAAGCTCGATTGCCGCATCCACGTCGCCGTCGCTCTCGCTGAGCGCTTTCTTGCACTCCATCATGCCCAGGCCGGTGGCCTTGCGCAGGTCCATTACCATTTTTGCTGTGATCTCAGCCATTGTCTTCTCCTGTTTCTTCCCGATCCCAGCGATTGCTGCCGGGGTGACTAATCGACTTCCGGGTCCGTCTCCTCCGGATCAGCCGCCGGCGGTTCATCCGCTGGCTGAACTTCCGCGGGCTGCGGGGTCAGCACGGGCGGAGCCGCCGTCGTTTCCACCTCCACCGTGGCGCCGCCAAGTTCCAGCTTGGCGGTCTCGACCGGCGCTTCGACCGGCGCCTCGGCCGGTGCGGGTGCTGCCGGTTTATCCGTACCAAGCGCGGCCTGGTCCTCGGTGGCCTCATCCTCTTCCTCCGCGGCGCGGATGAAGACGCTGTCCGGCGGCAGATAGCCGTATTTGGCTTCCATCACGCTGTCGGCGATGATCTGGCAGAACAGCCGGATCGAACGAATCGCGTCGTCGTTACCGGGCAGCTTGTAATCCACGTCCTCGGGATCGCAATTCGTATCGAGGATGCCGATGATCGGGATACCCAGCTTCTTGGCTTCGCTGACCGCGTTGACTTCCTTCTTCACGTCGACGATGAACAGCGCGTCGGGCGAGCCTTCCAGGTCCGCCACGCCGCCGAAGTTCTTCTCCAGCTTGGCCAGTTCGTCGGACAGGAACTTGGCGTCCTTCTTGGTCAGTTCCTCGAAATAGCCCTCATCCTTCTGCTTGCGCAGCTCGCGCAGGCGCTCGATCCGCTTGCGCATCGTCTGCCGGTTGGTCAAAAGGCCGCCGGGCCAGCGCTGGCAGATATAAGGCATGCCGCACTTGGTCGCTTCCTCGCGGATCGCGTCCTGGGCCTGCTTCTTGGTGCCGACGAACAGGATGCTCTTACCCTGGCTGACCAGATCGTGGACGTACCCGTGCACCTCGTCGATGAACTTGGTCGTCTGCTGCAGGTCCAGGATATGGATGCCATTACGCTTCGTGTAGATGAAGCGCGCCATCTTGGGACACCATTTACGGGTGGGATGGCCGAAGTGAACGCCGCATTCCAGCAGCTGTCGTAAGCTGATTAACGCCACATTTACCTCCGTCGAGGGGATTAGACTCGCCGCGCCCGCCGTGACTGAAACGGGTTTGGCGCGTGGGATTATACCATGTCCGGCACCGGATCGGTGCCAATTATTAGCCCTGCGGTACATAATGGCCGGGTTTGCTGAAAAACAAGGACGGGCGGACCCGTCCCTGTGATTGCATCCCAGGCTGTCCCCAGCCTCTACCTCCCTGTCCCCGCGCGCGTCCGCGGGTGATTACATCGGCAGCACGGCCAGGTTGCCGGACTCGTCTGGTTTGATCTGAAGCCGGTGTGACGCTTCTCCTGAAGTGATCTCAACTTCCAGACAATCGCCGCTGCTGCTGGTGCTCATCTTGTTGATCTGCTGGCCGGCGAAATGCTCGTCGATATACTGCTCGAGGAGCTTGTAATGCTCGGCGTAGGGCCCATCGGTGGGGAACTGCTGGCCCGCGTTAAAGTCGGGCATCGTGAACTCCGGTATTTCACCGCTGCCGCTGTTCTCGCCGCTGGACGAGGTGCTGCGGGAGCCGCCCGAGCCACTGTCGCCACCGCTGCCGCTGGCGGAGCCACTGCCGCCGCCCCGGGCGCCCTTGCCGCCATTGGGTAGGTCGAAGTACTCCTCCCAGGATGAGGAGGTCTGATTGCCCGAGGAGTCGCTGGGGCTGCCGTTGGCACCGCCGCCACCGCCTCCGCCGCAGCTGCCGCCGCCGCCGCCGCCGCCCCCGCAGTTGCCGCCGCCGCCTCCGCCGCCCGTGGCGCGGCTGGAGCCGTCCTGGCTGGAGCTGGACGACGATTTCTGGCTGGAGTGGCTGCTGGAGCTGGAACTGGAGCTCGACATCTGCATGCTGTAGGAGCAGGTGCCGTTCTTCCCGTTCTTCTTCAGCATCTCGCGCATGAACTCGGGCAGGTCCTCGAGATCGACGCCCTCCAGCATTGCCGGCGAGACTTCCTGGCCGTTGATACTGAAGCTCTGGTTGAACGACTCGTTGCGGCTGACGTGGTAGCTGCCGGTCTCGTCGCCCTCCGACGACTCGCGCAGTTCCAGCACTTCACGGCCGTCATAGTCGCCGAGCGGCCCGCTGAAATCCAGGTCCTCGTCGCTGTTGACCTGCAGCATCACCTGGTTGCCGACCTTGCTGACGTCGATCTGCACGTTGCTGTTGCCGTCGTTTTCGGCCAAAAGCGTCTGGAAGCGCTCGTCCAGTAAGAGCGGGTCGGGCAGGCTGTCCATCTGCCGCCAGGCATCCGGCGAGCCCGTGCCTTCCAGGAGGAACATCGCATCCTCCAGCTCGCCGTCGAGCCCGCCGATCTCCGCGCTGATCCGGTTGTTGAACGCCTGGACCAGCTGCTCGCGGATCTCCTCCGCGGCGTCGCGCTTGAGGCCGGGCAGGGCCAGGCTGTAGCTGTAGCCGTCCTCGGAGTTCTTCAGTTCGCCGTTGAGCTTGGCCGGCGCGCCGCCGTGCTTCTTCAGCACGTCGCGGGCGATTTCTTCCACCTGCGAGCGCAGCCCGCGGGCATCGTCGGTCGCCAGCGGTCCCAGGTCCTGGTTGATCACGAAGCCGGGCTCGGCGGCCCAGGCCGGTTCCAGTCCGGGCAGGCGCAGGCCGTGGCGGGAACTCAGGGTTTGTTGCGGCAGCGACAGCACTACGACCGCCGCCACCAGCAGCACGGCCACGCTGGCCGCCGCGGCGATCATCCAGCGCGGGCGCCGCACGATCCTAAGCGGGGGGGCCACGGGCGTGCCGTTCATGCCGTAGACGTCCACCGCCCGGGCCGCCTGCCTGATCATCGCCTGGCGGTTGGGGGCCGGCGTCTTGATCCGGGCCAGATCCTTCAGCGCGCGGTTCTCGGCGACGGCCTGGCCCAGTTCCGGCTTGTCCAGCCAGTCCAGGACGGCGCCGACCTGCTGCGGTTCATCGATTCGTTCTAAAAAGATTTCACGTTCGGTCTTCATTGTCTACACCTTTGGGGCTCAGGGCCCAGTATGCGGGTATCTACGAGCACCTTGCGCAGTGCCCGGCGTGCCCGGTGCAAACGCTGGCCGACGGCCGGCGGCTCGAGACCGAGTACCCAGCCCGTCTCTTTCAGGCTCAGCCCGTCCAGGTAGAACAGGCTGATCAACTCGCGCTGGTCCGGGGCCAGGTGGTCCAGGGCTCCCAGGATCGCGACGGCGAGCGGGTTCTCGGGTTCCTCGGCGGCAACCAGTTCATGCCAGTAGGAGTTCAGCAGGATGTGGTCGGGACGGCGGCGGCTCAAAAAGCTGTTGCGGATGATCGTTAAGAGCCAGGCGCCAAACCGGTCCGGTTCGCGCAGGCCGTCGATCCCGCGGTACGCCTTGGCCAGGGCGTCTTGCAGCAGATCCTCCGCGTCCTCGCGCGTCGGACTGAGCCGGCAGGCGTAATTCCACGCGCGTTGGTACACCTGCGGGTTCAGATACCGCTCAAACTGCTCTTGTTGTGCTGAAATCCCCATCTGCCAATAAAGACTAACGGTGGTGGGGAAATTTTACGCCCCGACGATTTATTCGCGGTTTATCTCAGACGCCTACTGCTTCTCGTACCACCAGGCGTCGCGGCCGCCCTCGACGAAGGTCAGCGGATCGGCACTGCCGCGCAGGGTGCGCCCGGTGTAGTTGAGCTTGCCGCCTTCGACCCTAAACGGCCAGACGCCATAGAGCTGGCCGTCCAGCTTGAGCGTCAGGGTGTAGTCGCCGTCGGTACTCAGCAGGTCCTGGGCCTTGAAATAGGCGCCGCCGGAGGTGCCTTCCATCGGGAAGATCAGGTCGAACTCGTAACGCACCCACTCCTGCTGCGGGGTGAACGACATGTCGCGGCCGGTGGCGACCAGCGTGCCGCCGCGCTTGACCTCGATCTCGGGCGTGACGTACTTGTTGGTCGCGTGGGCGTAGTTGCGCAGCCAGACTTTGAACTGGATCGAGCGCGTCGGGTCGGCGTCGAAGTAATAGAAATAGCCCCAGTCCGACCAGGGGCCGTCCAGGAAGTAGTAGTCGCTGCCGGAGAACGGGTCGGGCGGGGGCAGCTTGCTGACCGAGAAGTCGAACGTATAGAACCGGCCGGCCGGCAGGTAAAAGTCCAGCACGTAATCGCCGACGGTCTTCAGCTCGAGGTTCTGGCCGCTGATGTCGGCGCCGCTGGCCAGATCAGTCAGCTTGTAGCTGTTCAGGAGCCAGTAGGGCTGCTTGAGTTTCTCGCCGTAGAAGTCGAAGCGGTAGAGCTCCTGGCCGCCGGCGGTCGAGAGGATCGCCCAGATCTTGCCGCCGTCGTCGGGGTTGTACGGGTAGATCGAGCCGGCGCTGGTAGCCTCGGGTAAAAACACCGCCTGGATGTTGTCCAGCCGGAACAGGCCCATGTTGTAGTTCAGCACCACGCCGTTCAACAGCGTGGAGTACATGATTCCCGGCGGGTAGTCGTCGGCCTGGGCGGCGGTGCCCATGAGCAGTGCGACGCAGCACACGACGATCAGCAAGGCATACTTGATCCGCATAAACTCCTCCCGTTGTTACCTACTGAATTAGTAAGTACAAGCCATTCTAGCGCTGAAAGTAAACGGCCGCCAATGCGCGATAATTGAATAATGGAAATCAGACTGGTCAGCGCTCCCGAGACCTACGCCCTGAGAAACCGCGTGCTCAGGCCCGGCCGGCCGGTTGAGGTCGTCGATTACCCGCAGGACCGGCTGGAGAGCGCCTTTCATCTCGGCGCGTTTATCGATGACGAGCACGTCGGCACGGCGTCGTTTTACAACCTGCAAAATGAGCTGGCACTGGCCGCCGCGGAGAACCCGCCGGCGGAGGAGCTGTGGCAGTTGCGCGGGATGGGCTCGGCGCCGGAGTACCAGGGGCGGGGCATCGGTACGGCAATGCTCGAGCGCGCGTATTTCGAGCTAGCCGCACGCGGTGGCACCGTGCTGTGGTGCAACGCCCGCGTCGTGGCGCTGGAGTTCTACCGCAAGCTGGGCTTTCTGGTCCTCGGCGACGAGTTTTTCGTCCCCGACATCGGCCCGCATTACGTCATGTGGCGGTTGATTCCGTAGCGGAGACGTCCCCGTCGCCGGATTGGCTGTTTTGACAGAGGTGTAGCGGTGGGTCCCCGACCCACCGTCCTTGGCCTTGAGACGGGCTCGGGGAGCCCTTCCACACAGGTGGTTTCAGTTGTAAGTGACCAGTTGTAGGGGCGTCCCGCCGACGGCGGGACTGTGCGCCCAATCAGGCCAAAGCGGGTAGAGCAAGCCCCCGTGCTGGCGGATACCGCAAACATCCCGCCCGTGAGTACTTCAACTCCGCCATGGCGTGGTTGCAGACCTTAAATGTCTACGGCTACGGCGGGCCGTAGTACCCCCGGCCAGGGCCGGCCGTAGTACCCTCGCTTCACCCACGATAAAAACTCCGCCGATGTCGCGACCGACGTCACACCAAGGTATGATCGACCCTGCCCAAGTAACCAGCATCCAGCCTGGATGGACAATGGTTCCCCTAAACTTAAACTTACGACTTAAACTGCCAGGCGGCATAAATGCCGCCACTACATGGCAATATAAACGCCGCCGTTACAGCACAACGCTGACATTCGCCGCCACCAGCAGCACGCCCGCCAATGCCAGCAACACCAGCACGGCGCGTCGGAACAGTTGCTCGTTGACCCGTTTGGCCAGGCGGATGCCGGTGATGGTGCCGGCGATCACAAACAGCGTCCAGACCCCCGCCAGCAGCAGTACGCGCCCGGTCAGCATCCCGCCGGCGAAAAACATCGCGGTGCCGACCAGGTTCACCGACACGAAATACGCGGCGATGCTGGCGCGGAAGGCGTCCTTCACCTGGCGTTGGCTAGCCAGGAAGATGATCACCGGCGGGCCGTTGAGCGACGTCGAGCCGCCGAGGATGCCGCTAACGAGCCCGGTCGGCAGCATCACGGCGAACTTCTGCGGCAGCCGCGGGGTCCAGCCGGAGAGCATGAACAACGCAATGCCGACGACGATTGCGCCGATGCCCGCTTTGATCCAGGCGGAGTCGAGGCTTTTCAGCAGGTAGATGCCGAGCGGAATGCCCACGATGCCGCCGGCGACCAGCGGCCAGACCTGACGCCAGTCGATCCTGCGCCGCGCCTCGTAGCTGACGGCGACGTTGTTGACCAGGCTGACCAGCACCTGCACCGGCGTCAGCACCACCGGCGGCACGAAGCTGACCATCAGCGGCACGGTGGTCAGCGAGAGCCCGAACCCGGACAGCCCCTGCACCACGCCGCCCAGGAACAGGATCACGCCGCCGAGAATGATTTCCTGCACCTGCCAAGGCTACACCATGAACGGCCCGTTCAGGAAAGAAGATGGATATGCAATTTTCAGGTTGCTGGTTGACCCATTCATCGCTGGATACACAGCCGGTAATCCATGCGATGGTGCCTTCAAACATAAATCGCTACTGGTCAGAAGCCAGAACAGGAGTATAATATTGCTACGCGCTTAGTACCCGATTTTGAATATTCGATGTAGTGTTCGCTTAACCTGTAGCAGATTTTATTTTGGGATTCTTGCGATTAGCATGGCGAGGTGGGTTACACTATGGTCTGGGACATTGAAGCAATTAGCAATGAGATCAGAAAGAAGATAAATAATAAAGAAAAGGTCGCTCTCAGTGATAAGGAGTATGGCGATATAAGAAGTGTTTTGGCGATTATTGGGCCACATCTCGAAAATCTCTATACGTACAAAGGTGTACTTGGAATTGGGGGATCGGGAATTGTTCTTGAATTGGTAGACATTTCACTTGGATGTCCGCGTGCATTAAAATTTCCACGTCCTATTTCAAATCGAAGCTATAAGCACCTTCAAGAATTGGTAAAAGAAGAGATCGGCCACCTCGTTGATTTGAACCATCCAAATATTGTAAATATCATCAATGCAAAAAACTTACGTGATTCGTATCCATATGCTATCTATATTATGATGGAAAAAGTTGGATGTGAGGAGATTTCCAGACCTATTCTCCATCTAACTTCAGCTACGCAGTTCTATCGAATGGTTGTTGATGTATCTAATGTACTGTGTCACTTGCATTCCAGTAAATCCAACGTTGTTCATCTGGATATTAAGCCGGATAATATTAAAATCGACAAATATGGCCGGGCCGTTATGATCGATATGGGGACGTGCAAGCGTCGCGGAGAAAGCCAAGAAAATATAAACATCTATGTAACTGAGAAATTCGCGGATCCTGACCTTTTAAAAATTATTAAGGCAAGCCAGACAAAGCAAAAGGGAAATAGGCGAAGAGCACCTAAGGATGATTCGAACAGGATCAAGGGAGTTTTAAAGCGGAAGCAATTACAAAAGCAATGGGATCTAACTTCTTTTGGCTTGACGCTGTTGGATTGGCTGGGAGTAACATTGGGCCCACGACGAAGTGCCGCTCCAACTACTGCCAGTAACGCGTTTTGCCGGAGCCTGTCCGATTATGAAAGGAAGTACTATGTGCTGGTTGCCGCTAGGCTGTTGGCGCATTGCGGATTGATTGGCTTATATAAAAGCCTTGGTTTGAATGAGGATATCGTAAAATCGATAAGGATCGAGACGGCGGAAGAGCTAAATGATGTCCTTAAGCGACTGAAAGATGATTCAAATCCGTTATTGGGCATCAAGGAAATCAGCGATAAGAGCTGTGGTTCTCTCTATATCGGACCCGGCATGTATGTTCCAAGAACAAATGCATTGCTCTCAATTATCGAACATCGATACTTCAAGCGATTAAATACTATATCCAAGCTGGGCTTTATGTCGCAAGTATATCGAAGCGTGAAGCACTCGCGGCGCGAACATAGCTTGGGGAAGTACTATTACACAATTAAAATAATTGAGAGCATGTACTATGATCCCTTCTCTCCGCTGTTTAAGCAAATAATTACCGAACAAAACTTAAGATGCCTAATCATGGCCGCACTGATTGATGATATTGGACAATATCCTTTAGCCTTTCATTTTGAAGACATTCCTGAAACAGAGGAAGTCTTTAATCATCGAGAGAATTCCGTTAATATTATTAAGAGAGACATTGTTAGTAATCAATACATATTAAGTAAAACATTCGAAGATTGGAGAATCACAGATGATCAAGAAAAAAAAGATATCGTGAAGCAGATTGTTGAGCTGATTTCGGAGAACCAGGTTAAGCTAAAAGAAAAGATTCCATATTTGACAATACTACTGAAGTCAATTATTAGATGGCCAGCCAGTGCCCAACTAATAGAATCTCTGCAACGAGATGCCAAACAGGCTAATATTAGATATGCCGATTGCATTGATGTCGACAATATTATAAGGTTCCTTACTGTTATATTGAAGGATACCGGTAGGGTTAATGTGGAGCACTTAAGCATGGGTATCCATGCGAAAGGGCGAGTCGCGGCAGAGATGATGATCTTCGCTCGTTACGCGATGTATTCACAGGTGTACTGGCACCATGCCGTTCGCTGTCAGGATGCGCTGCTGACCAGGGCCGTAGTAGCGCTCCTGGAGAGCAAGAATGAGAATGCTAGGAAGGCATTCAAAGCCAAGTTTCTGAAATACGTAAACTCGATTCCAGATATTTTATACAGCAACCGAAGTTCAGGAGCAAACGGTGAGGTCACTTACGTAGCTTCAGGACTGTGTCCAACTGATGTAGCTGTCTTGAAGTTAATAAAGGAAAGTATGAAAGGTATGAAGGAAGCGAGTTTAATAGACTATATCGAGGAGAGAAACTTATATGACCGCCTGTGGTTGTGCAATACGGAAAGCCATGGCCAGCGGAAGTGGAAAGAGATAGTAGGTTTATGGGATCAAACAACCTTAAGCAACATGCACGTGATTAACGAAAAGCTTGAGAGAGAGGTACTACAGCATCTGAGAAAATGCAAGCAACATAAGCTAGTAAGGCAAATCAAGGAGTTGAACCAGCCGTGGCTGGTGATCGATATACTGCGGCGCAGAAGGTCGAGGTACCTGAATGCGACTAACTTGCATTATGTGCTGGAAGGCGAAAGGCGTCGAAACGAATCGACGTTCAATGTGACGGGAGAGCAGCGGGAATGCGAGGTCTGGAAAAATTATGGTGAGCCAATCAGGGACAAGGCCGGCACGATCAGAGTCTACGGCCATCCCAATGTAGTTGATTCCATTCGGCAGGTTATCAGCAATAAAGATGGTATCAAAATCTTGATCGAGACAATCAAAGCAGCTATCAAGGTTAAATCCCAAAGCGCTAGGAAAGCTACTCCGGGAAAAGCCCAAAAAACTCAGCCGGTGAGCAGAAGCAGGTTGAGTAGCAACGGCGATTAGCTTTAGCTACTGTGGATCACGCCAACGAGGATCAGCTCGGCCGCCGGTGTCAGCTCCGCCATCACTCGCAGCGGCCGCCGAGGATCTTCGCCAGGAAGCGGTCCATCCGCCGGTAGAAGTCCAGCCGGTTCTGCGGCCGCACGAAGCCGTGGCCCTCGTCTTCGTACACCACGTACTCCACCGGCAGGCCGCGCGCCGTGAGCGCTTCGACGAACTGGTCGCTCTCGGCCTTGACCACCCGCGGGTCGTTGGCCCCCTGGGCGATCAGCATCGGCACGCGGACGTTATCGGCCTGGAACAGCGGGCTTACGCTGCGCAGGAACTCTAGCTCCTGGTGCTCCGCGTCGCTCAGCTCATCCGGTTGCTTCAGCTCGCCGTTGTCGTGGCGCGGGATACAGCCGACGCGGAAGTCCATCTGCCGGCGGAAGTTTTCCCAGTACGGTGGGATCGTGTTCAGGAACGTCTCCATGTTGGACGGGCCGACCGCGCTGACCCCGGCGGCGTAGAGCTCCGGCGTAAACGTCACGCCGGCCAGCGTGGCATAGCCGCCGTAGCTGCCGCCGTGGATCACCACCATCGACGGATCGGCGATGCCCGCGGCGACCGCCCACTTAACCGCGTCGGTCAGGTCGTCCTGCATCTTGCCGCCCCATTCGCGGTTGCCGGCGTTGACGAAGGCCTTTCCATAGCCGGTCGAGCCGCGGAAGTTGACCTGCAGGACGGCATAGCCGCGGTTCGCCAGCATCTGCGTGACCGGGTCGAACCCCCATAAATCGCGCCACCAGGGTCCGCCGTGCACGCAGAGCACCAGCGGCCCGGGGCCTTGCCAGCCGAGGGGTAGCGAGAGATAGCCGTGGATCGCCAGCCCGTCGCGCGCGGTGAAACTGATCGGCTGCATCTCGACCAGCGGCAGGTTCAACAGCCCCTCGCGGTGGAAGAACAGGAACGTGAACTCGCGCGTGGCGCGGTCGTAGGTGTAGTACTGGATCGGCCCGGTATCGCTGTTGTAGCTGACCAGCCAGACGGCCTGGTCCAGCGTGCGGCTGGCGACGGTGGCATTGCCGCGCTGGAAGCTCCGGATCTGCTCGATATCGGTCGCGATCGCCGGATCGAGTACCACCCAGTCCCGGCGCTCGCGCTCGATGTTGGCGGCTTGGACCGCGTAGGTCACCGGATGGACCAGCACGCCGGCCATGTCGTATTCATCGTCCTCGGCCAGCACCCGCCGGTTGCCCGTGGCCGGGTCCCATTCCACCAGCGCGGCAGTGTCGCGCCCTTGGCTGTCCAGCATGATCAGCCGCTGGCTGTCCGGCGTGAACGTCAGCGCGCTGCTGCCGATCGCGTCCTCCAGCGGCCAGCTGCCCGCCCGGCTGAACTCGCCACTATCGCCGGCGCGCAGCATCACCGCGAAGCCGCCGTCCTGTTCCTCCTGCACGTAGCCGCGGACGTTCAGCTCGTGGTCGATCAGCCATTGCATGATCGCGGGTTGTCCCGCGGCCAGCAGTTTCAACTCGCCGGTTTGGATGTTGAGCAGATAGGCGTCGTGGGTGCGGATGTCGCGGTCGTTCAGGCCGATCACCAGCAGGTCGGGATAAGCCGGCCTGAGCGCCAGGATCTGGGCTTGCACCGGATGGTCGGGGTTGGCCTGCGCGGGCGTCAGCTGCGTCGCTTGCGCCGTTTCCACATCCAGCTTGTAGATCCGATGGTTTTCGTTGCCGTCCGTATCTTGCGTGTAGAGCAGGTGGCGGCAGTCATGCGCCCAGAAATAATTCCAAATGCCGCGGTGCGTGTCGTTGGTCAGCGGCCGGGCTTCGCCGCCGCCGAGTGGTTTCAGCCAGATGTTGACGACGCCGTCCAGCGGCGCCAGATAGGACAGGTACTTGCCGTCAGGCGAGATACGCGGCGAGAACTTGTCGGGATTGCCGAGCAGTTTTTCCAGCGGAATCAACTCGACCGGGTCGTGCGTGTTGGGCATGCGTTTACTCCATTACCGGCGGTGGGCGGCCCCCCCGTGACGGGCACTGTCCTGGGCTGCCGTTGCCTTTCTCCAAAAGATCACTTGCGGATTATTGTAATACGCGCGCGCAAGCGGCGTCGACAGACCAATTAGATGTCAGCCGGGGGCAGCTACTTGCCGCTGATGATGATCGCGTCGTCCTCGACCTTGTAAGTCAGGCCGTAGACCATGCTCAGGAGATCCAGCGCGCGCTTCAGGGACAGGTCCTTCTGGCGGAAGTCCAGCGTCATGACCTCGTCGCTGACGTCGTTGTCGACGATCACATTGAAGCCCGAACCGGCGACGAGTTCCATCAGCGCCTCGTTGAACGGCTGGTTGCGCAGCTGCACCTGAGCCACGGCGACGTCTTCCAGGTCGAACAGGCGGTAGCTGTGCTCGCTCGCCACGTCGTGCACCGGCTGCGAAACCACATCCGGCACATCGTCCTCTAGCATCGCCAGCGCCGCATCCGACGGGCCCGGCTGGCGGCCGGCGGCGAGGTCGTCCAGGCTCGTAGTGCCGTAGACGTCGCCAGTGGTCGAGACGTTGTCGCCGTCCGGCTCGGTCGTATCCGCGACCGGCGCTTGGGTATCGTCCGCGGGAGTGGTGTCCGTTTCGGGACTGCTGTCCTGGTAGAAGCTCGGCGTCGTCCAGCCCGTGTCCGGCCGGCCGGTATTCTCCGCCGGCGTGTCGACGGGCGCGCTGTCCACCGGTGCGGTTTCATCGGGCGTGTCCGCCTCGGTGACGGCGGGTGTGTCCGTTGCGGGTCCATCGGGAATGAAGCCGTTATCCTCGACGGCCGGTTCTTCCACGCCCAGGTCCGCCGGCACCTTCCAGAACGGCTTGACCAACTCGACCTCGATCCGGTTGTCCAGCTGCACCACCTGCACGTCCGCCGGATCGGCGTACTTGCCCAGGTACAGGCGGATGTGCAGCTCGCCCTCGATTTCCTGGAAACGCGTGTAGCGGAAGAACAGCCGGGTTTCCTCGTTGGCTGGTTCGTGGTCCTGGCGCGTCAGATCGCGGCCGACCTTGAGCGATGCAATGCCGATGTCGACGAAATTGGCGGCGTAGTTGCTGACCACCTGCGCCTCGACGGTTTCGTCGAAGCCGAAGACGATCCGGAATTTCTTGTCCTGGTCGTCGGTCTCGAAGCTGGTCAACCCGACGGCCCAAGCCAGTTGCGGCCACAGCGCGGCTGCGACCAGCAAAATCATCACCGTTTTTGCGATTCCACGCACGGTCTCGCCCCTCGCGCTGTAGTTTCTAATCTAGTCTATTATAAAGAGACGGACGGACTTGGTCAAAGTTCGTGGATAAATTGTGGAAAAAGCCAAAATCGACATGGAGCTCCAACGGGCGGCCGAGCTGCTCAAACAGCGCGTCGCGGCCGCTGCCGAGGTCGTGTATCTGGCCCGTACCGGCTCGACGAACAGCTGGCTGAAGGAGCGCTTCGCCGCGGGCGGGATCGACGGGCCGCTGGTGGTGTTCACCGGCGAGCAAACCGCCGGGCGGGGCACCCGTGGGCGCGACTGGTCGCAAGTCGGCGGGCGCGACATCGCGCTGTCGGTGGCGGCGCCCCTGGCCGGAGAGGGCCCGGTCGACCGCCGGCTGAGTCTGGCCGTCGGCGTCGTCGCGGCCCGGGCGATCGAGTTGGTGACGGGCATCGCCGCCCGTGTGAAATGGCCCAATGACGTGCTGGTGCCGGCCGGTCCGGCGGAGGCGGCTCCGCTGCTCAAGGCCAGCGGCACGCTGATTGAAACGGCCGCCGCTGCCGCCGGCAGGCTGCTGATCGCCGGCGTCGGCATCAACGTCAACTCGACGGCGGCGGAGTTCCCGGCCGAGTTGGCCGGCCGGCTGGCGACCCTGCATGACAGCGCCGGCCGGACCGCGGATCGTGCCGCACTGGCGGCGGAACTGGGGACGGTGCTCCTTAACCTGCTGGTCGCGGTGGGGACGGACGGCGGCAGTGATCTGCTCGAGCGCCTGACCGCGGAGTGGTTGAGCCGGGATGCAACCGCTGGCGCTCGCTATTTCTTGCGCCGCGACGGCCGCGACCGTCCCGTCGTGGCCATGGGTGTCGATCCGGCCAGTCTAGCGCTGGTCTGTCGCGATCAGGAGGGCAATCGCTACGAGGTGGCCAGCTATACGGAACTGCTGGCCCCCGGTGAAACCTGACCCGGCGTTGAACTGTTTTGCTTTGTTGAACCAGCGGATATAATGTGGGAAGGAAAAACGGAGGCAACGCATGAGCAACGACGACGGACGGGCACTCTCTTACCTTATCGCCGGATTCGGCCTGGGCACGCTGGTCGGTACGGTAATCGGCCTGCTGGTGGCCCCGAAGGCCGGGCGCGAATTGCGCGCGGACCTGGCGGAGTACGGCAAGGATTATCTGGACAAGGCCAAGGACGCAGGGCGGGAGGCTTACGAGCGCAGCCGTGAGCGGGCTCGCGAAGCCTATGAGGAAGGCCGCCGCCGCGCCGGTGAATACTCGAGCCGCATCGGCGAGAGGCTGGCGGAGGTCAAGGAGCATATCGTCGAGGCCGCCCAACACCTGGGCGAGGCCGCCGGCAACGAACACGAGGCCGATCCGGAAGGCTAAGCACCCCGCCGAGTTCAAGGCGATTTTCGCCGGCCGGTCAGCCCGGCCGGTTTCCGCGCAGCCTGCGGTCGCCGGCCGGAATGGCGGCGCGGGGACGCGCGCGCGCGCGAAGTGTTATCCTTGTATGTTAGCTTCATTTGATCTTGGGTAAATTAGCTGGTTTTGGGGGCGTCGCCCCCGGGCCGGACCTGTTCGCATGGGAGAGTGAGATGACGACTTTGCGCAGTATGCTCGTGCTGCTTTTGATTGGCTTGGCCTATCTCGCCTGCGGCTGCGGCGGCGCGTCGCCCGTTACGGCGGTGGATGGACCGGACGCCGAGACGCTGGCTGCGGCGGAACTGCCGATGTTGCCCACCGGCGCCGCGGAGCGCGCGGCGACCAACTTCGACGGCATGCCGGTGTCGGGCCATCCCGCGTATCACTCCGCCAACGGCACGCCGGACGGGACCAGTCTTATCCTCGAATCCGGCACGGATGCCTGGAATCGCATCGCCTTTGCGATCTACCAGGTTCCGGAATCGCCGGGGGATACGCCCGGCATGATTTCCTGCGACGTGCAATACCTGGATCCGGATCCCGTCGAGTATCGGCCGGAAGAAGGCTACTGGGTCGGTTACGGCGATTATGCCCAGGATACGTGGGTGTTCGACGGGCCGTATACGACCTACAAGACGCGGCTGAACATTGCGGCCGGAGCCGATATCACCAGTCCCGGCGGCAACTACTACGTAATCATCCTGGCCTGCCAGGAAAACTCTGCGCGTGTCGACGGCATCGAGGTCGGGGCCTACGACGGCATGGGCTATGAGACATACCAGCTGGCCCGCCCGCCGGGACACAACGTCGGCCAGCGTTGTAATCTGCAGCTGGGTTCCGACGGCGAGCCGCAGATCGCTTATTTCAACCAGCCGTTCACGATGAACGACCACACCGCGGCGATCCGCATCGCGCGGCGCACCGGCGGCGAGTGGGCGCATGAGGATCTGGAACTGGGCTACAACGTTGGCTGGTTCAACTTCGCCCTGGGCGACAACAACCAGCGCGCGCTGGTCGTACATCCTGAAGACTCGACTGAGCTTTGGCTGCTTTACGATGATGGCGCCGGCACCTTTACCCCGGTAATGGTTGACGATCCGATCGATACGAATGTGCAGGCCGGCGTGGTCTTTTTCAACAGCGCGGGAGATCCGGCGCAGGCTCACGACCGGGTGATGGTGGGTTACGGCTTGGCAGTGATGGGCGACGACATCGATTCAACTTACAGGGTGTTTGATGGTACGTCGCTGGCGCCGCCCAGCAAGATATTCGGCACGCCGACGCGTGAACTGGTCCGGATCAACCTAACGCCCACCGCCAGCAAGGGTGTCATGGTCGGCCTGCTCGATTACGACGGCTCGGATTGGTACATTTACACGGGCAATTGGGATTTCGTCGCCGGCGACTTTGATTTCCCGGCCGCGCTCGATTGCGGGCCGCTGGACGACAATCCCGAGGATGAAGACAACGGTACGCCGGATCTTTACACCTTTGAGACCCCCACGGGTGATCTGGTCTCGGGCTACGCGCTGAACCGGAAAATGAGTATTCGCCTGCTTCGCTTTACCGGTGGCGCCTGGGAGACCGGCGGTCAGGATGTTTTGCCCTATGGAGTCGAGAACCTGCTGGACCTGGCCGCCTTTGGCAGCGGCCGGACGGTGGCCCTAGGAGTCTATGGCGATTTCAAGCCATTGTTGATGTGGGGTTTGACCGGCAGCGGAGAGAATTACGGCAAGCAGTTCCTGGAGGGCAATTTCTACTTCGCAATGCACAGCAGCCATGCCGTTGATGCGGCGAATAACGTGCATATCGCCGTGGCCAACCTCGCCACCTGCGAATTGCAGTACATTATTCGCCCCCCCTCCGGTGAACCGACGGTTGAGCTTGTTGACAATGGGGGTATGGAAGTGGGCGGCTCAGCGTACTACGCGATGCCGGTCTGCGTGGACAACATCCTGCATGTCTTCTACGTGAACTCGACGCACCCCGGCATTCTGCACTCCGAAAATGCCAACGGTGTCTGGACCAAGGAAAACGAAGTGGTTACCAGCGAGGGCGTTCCCTATATTGTGTGCAGCGCCGGCTACTTGGAAAACTCCAACCTTTTGTACGTTTGTTATATCGACTACCTGGAGCTGATGCTCAAGGTTGCCACCGTGGAGCTTGGCAGCACTGATTGGCAGGTTCGGCCGATCTGCCTGGCCATTGGCGAGGTGGCATTTTGCGACGATGATGAAACGAATATCGCTGCGGTTACACCGATGCCCAACTTCCTGGAACAGACCCGCATGCTCTTTGTGACCGGCAATCCGCGGACCGGGGAATTCAGTTCCGAGACGATCACTTTCAACCGTGATTATATAAACTACTTCTACGATTTGGCGTATAACGCCGTGGGAGACACTTGGGGCTTCGCCTCCAGGCACGCTGATAAGGACCAGGTGGTCTTTTTCCGCCGCGTATCACCGGGAGACTGGCTCGGCCCGTACGTCGTAGCCGAGGACTACGGACCCGGCGGCGAACTGCAATTCCGCGGGCTGACCTACAACCGGGACACCGGCGAGCCGCGCGTGTTGGTGTTGCAGAAAAAGAGCGGCGAGACGGATGTCAAAGTCGTAATGTATGGAACCACCCTCGGCGGCACCACATTCTCGCCGGTCACGACGATCAAGGCCGTGGATACGGCCACGGACATGCTTTACTTCACGCATCTGGCGGAAGGGCCGGACCCGGAGCCGGTGGTTATGGTCATGTATAAAGCCAACGCAGAAACCTATATGGACTTCGACCTTTATCAGACCGACGGGCCCGGCAGCTGGGCGTTGTACAACACCTGGGAACCTGAGTTTCGGGAACCCTCGCCGTGGTCCGGCGCGATGTCCGACGGACAGCCGATGATGACGGTGATCGAAATGTCTCACGTTGCGGCCGAATACGGTGGTGTCTTCGTGCACTGGCCTTGGTAAAGCAGTAGCGCAAAACCTGCTGGAACTGACAGCCTGCTCGGCAGGTGCGTAGCGTTTGCGTGGCAAAACAGCCGCGGAGCGAAGGAGTACTGTATGCATAAAGCGACTTGGATTTTACTGGCTTGGCTCGTGCTGATGCTTGCCGGTTGCGGTGGATCGTCACAGGTGCCTCCAGCGATGGAGGAGCAGTCGGCGGGACTTCAAACAGCAGCGGACTGGCCGGCGCTGCCCACCGAGGCGAAGCAGTCCGGCATGGTCGAGGGTGCCGTGTTCACGGGCGACGATGCCGCCGTGATCCAGGCGGAATACAACACGTCTATCCCCGCGGCCGGCGTGCTACAGCTGGATGCCACCACTCCCGGCGACGAGCTGGCCTGGGTGGTCTACCAGGTGCCCGATCCGGTCGGTGCCGGTGAGTTGGCCGCGCTGACCGTTGACGTGCAATATCTCGATCCTGATCCGCTACTGGCCCGGCCGGAGGAAGGTTATTACGTCGGCTGGGGCGATTATGACAATGAGCTCTGGCAGTGGAGCGGTCCGTATACCGGACGCCAGGCACGCGTGCAATACCCGGCCGGCGCCGGCCTACTCGGCCCCGGGAACAAGTTGGCGGCGGCGGTTGTCGTCGTTGACGGCATCGTGCAGATTAATAGCGTTCAGGTTGGCCGCGATGTCGGTGAAGCCTACGACGAGGTAACCCTTGGCGGTATTCCCGGCCGTTCCGCCGGCGCTTTATGCGATCTCCAACTCGCACCGGACGGCAACCCGCAGATTGCTTACCAACTGAGCCCCATCGTGCAGGGACAGGCGCAGGCGGAAATCTGCGTTGCCGCGAAGAATGGCGCGACATGGGAGAAGACCTCTGTCGAACCGCAGGACTCCCTGGAGTGGTTCCGGCTGGCACTGGGCAGCGGCGGACGCCGCGCGCTGCTGGTGTGTGAAAACAACGACGCCGTGATCTACTTCGACACGGGTGACGGCGTCTTCGACGACCGCAAGGTGCTCAGTGGTGGAGTGGAGTATGAGACGATGGGCGGACTGACGTTTGTCAACGGCACGGGCCTGCCCGACGGTGAGTTGGACACGGCGCTGGCGGTCTATGGCAATGAGGACAGCGGCGACATCCGGGTAGCCTACCGCACGTACGACGGGACTACGCTGGTGGCCGAAGATAACGTGTTGCCCGCCGCATCTGAGACGATTGGCCGGATCGCCCTGACGCCGACCGCCGACCGGCAGGCGATCGTGGCGATTTCCGACGAGGACGGTGGTGACCAGATCTGCCGCGTCGGGCATTACACCCCGGGCGCGTGGAATTTCCCGGCGGCGGAGGAGTGGGGTCCGCTGGAAGACGTCGAGGAATGGGAGTCGTTCACCCCGGGCGTCATCGTCCGCGAGCGGCCCGGCGGCGGCCTGATCGGCGGTTATCTCGGTGACGACCGGGCCATCGTGCATTTGGGCTATTTCGATGGAACAACCTGGACCTCGAGCGCCGCGGACAGTGTGACGACCTCCGTGATACCAGTGTTGTCCCTGGATGCTTTTTCCAGCGGGCGCGCCGTGTTTCTGGGACTCTACGGCGAATACCTGCCGGCGCTGCACTGGGGTATGACGGGTTCCGGCGATGCGTACTTCACGGAGTATCTGGCCGCCGAGCCGTATGATGCTTACCATTCTTCGCTGGCGATCGATGACGCGAACAACGTCCATATCGCCGGCTTCAATATGAAAACCGGCGAGCTCTATTATTTCCTGCGCCCACCGTCCGCTCCGCTCGAGCGGGAACTGGTCGACAACGGCGGCATGTCCGCCGGCATGTCCTACTACGTGGCCTGGCCGGTTTACGCCGCCGGGCAGCTGCACGTGTTCTGTCTGGACCTGGCGCATATGCGGATCGCGCACTCCGTCAACGAAAACGGCAGTTGGGTGGTGGAGAACGAACTGCTCGACGCCGGCTGCCTGCCGTATATCTTGACGGGGGCCGGCTACCTGGAAGAGAAAAACCTGCTGTATCTGACGGTGTTCCCGATGGATGCCGCGGAAACCTATGTCGTTTCCGGCACGCCCGGCGGCGGGGACTGGCGGGCTGTGCCCTTCATCGGTGCGTTTGGCATCTGGTCCAACGTGGGCGATGACGAAGCGGAGATCGGGACGATCGGCCGGCAGGTCAGCATCAACTCGCAGAATAAGCTGGTTTTCGCCAAGGGCGATCCGCGGGCGGCGGCAACCACGATGAAACCGTAACCATCAACAGCCTCGCTTCCTACCAGTCGGTTTACCCGGCCTACAATGCCGCCAACGAACACTGGGGCCTGGCCTGCAATGACTCGGATGAGCATTACGCCTATTACTACGAGCAGACCGCGCCGGGCGTCTGGGTTGGGCCAGCCACCGTCGGTTTTCTCACCGGGACGAATGCCGAATTCAAGGTGCAGGGCCTGGGCTACAGCCAAGCCAATGGCGAACCGCGCGTGCTGATCAACCAGCATGAGGACGGTACCGACATCGTCAAACTGGTCGTCTATCGGGCCGCGCCGGGCGGGTTCGTATTCTCACCGGCCCAAAAGCTCCTGGAGATCGATACCAACGTCGCGGACGTGGATTTCGCGGCGCTGGGCGACTATTGGAATGGCGAGCCGTCGTTCTCCATCCAGTACATGAATCCCACCGCGCCGACCTGGGATATCGGCTTCTTCCTGGCCGACGGCCCGGGCAGCTGGACCGAGGCGTATACATGGTACAGCACGTTGGAGGGCGGCTGGCCCAAGCACTGTCTGGACGATGCGGGCAACCCGATCGGCGCCGCCATCGAATTCGGATCGGGTGCACAAGGCCGCGTGAAGGTCTGCTATCCGTGGTAGGGGAGTAGGAGAGCCACTTGTGGCTCCCGCAGCGGCGACGTCCCTGTCGCCGGATTTTTCGCGGAGCGCGGCCACGCCGTGGCGTGGTGGGTCCAGTAGCACAACCGCCCCTGGTTGTGCGTGCAAGCCCACTGCCGCGCCTAAATCAACAAGTCGATGTGTAAAGTGGAAAGTCAAAGTGAAGAAACAGCTTCAGCTGTTATCCTCCCCACAACATCGAGGTTGTACCTGCTGAGAACTTGCACTTTTACTTTCTACTTTCACTAATTCCCGCAAGCACGGGGGGTTGCTCTACTGAAGATGCGGGCGCGGCGGCCCGTGCTACCTTAGGAGGGCAACCGTTCCGGCCGACGCAGGCGTCGGCCCTATCAATATGCGGAGTTCTCAATCCGCGCGCGCAGCCGCGCCGGCGGTGTTGGAAAAGGAAAATGGCGAGGGACAGAATCGAACTGCCGACACAGGGATTTTCAGTCCCCTGCTCTACCATCTGAGCTACCTCGCCAATGGCGGGGGCGACGAGATTCGAACTCGCGACCTTCTGCGTGACAGGCAGACATCCTAGGCCCCTAGACCACGCCCCCGCGAAGGCAAAAGATAATAGCACCTCAGCGCTCAGTTGCCAAGACGCGGTATTCCCCCGATCGCGGCAAGGCCGCCTCAGGGGCACGGTAGTATACAGGAAAAACCGCGACTTTGCACCCTTTTTACCAGATTCAGAAAATCGCTTCCGGCGCGGCCCAGGCGCGGCCAAGTGATACTCAGGCTCATTTACGCGGCGCTAGGTCCAATCAGCTATCGCGCATTGTAAGATAAGCCTACCAAGTTTGGAGGAAGGTTCCATGCGTACCCGTTTACTGCTTCTGGCGCTAGTTGTCGTTACGATTCTGGTCGGTTGGATTGTCAGCTGTTGCTGCACCGGCGCACTGGATTCCGATGAGATCGCGATGAATACTCCCGGCACCGGCGGAGATGGCACCGGTGATGACGGTACCGGTGATGACGGTACCGGTGATGATGGCCTGCGCGAGGCCGCGGCGTATTTCCCCAGCGAGCTCGGTGTGACCTACACCTACCGCCCGATCACACTTGTCGACCCGATTCACGGGGCGATGGACGATCTGGTCTACCAGACGATTGCCAGCCCCCAGGGCACGGGCTTCGCGTTCGAGGCGGTCGGCGCGGACGTCTCCAGCCCGGTCTTCGACGGCCTGAGCTTCCTGGGCACGGCGAACCACGGCGACGGCGCCTGGTCCGCGACCTGGGTCGACGTGGAGGGCCGCAGCTTCCAGGTCCTGCCCGCGACGCTGACCGGCGTCGGCCAGACCTGGCAGGCGGTCCAGCGCTTCCATCAGTTTGAGAGCATCAACGAGGCCGACGTCTGGTTTCCCCTGATCCAGGCCGACTTCGAGATCGCCGCGGTTGAGGATATCGAAGTGCAGGGCGTGACTTACGAGGACAGCTTGCGGATCGATGGCGCGGTGAATTGGGCATACCTGGGTTGGGGCGATGACGTCGACGTGCGGTATTGGCTGGCGCCGGACGTGGGCCTGGTGCGGGCCGAGGCCCGGCTGGCGAGCGTCCTGATCGGTCAGCTCGACCTGGCGTCCCGCGAATAGCGAGCCTTCAACAACCTGGTTAACTGCCGCGGCTAGTGCCCGAAGGGCCCGGCCGTGTCGAAAATCGCCTCGGCCTCGGTGACGAACTCGGGGCTGACTGTCGTGATTTTCCAGCTGTCGGGCGCGCGGCTCAGGTTGAGCCGGATGACCCCCAGGCGCTCGCGGCGCGCCGGCGGCCGCGGCCGCACGATCTCGCCGTCCGGCGCGTCGGCCTCATCGATGACATCATTGCTCGCCGCGGTTTGCAGCGCGTCCTCGAAGGCCTCGCCCGCGTCGGCGGGTTCACTCGGCGCTTCCGCCGCGTCCAGCAGCGCAAACAGCTCATCGCGGGAGCCGTAGGCCAGCAGGTAGCGGCCGTCGTCGCTGAGGCGCGGATAGTCGCTGAAGAAGCCGGTTGTATCGGTTACGCTGGCCAGGCGGAATTCGCCCGTGTCCAGGTAGCGGCCGTAGATCAGTTCTGTTCCGGTGCCCAGCTCGCTGACGAAGGCCACCGCCGAGCCGTCGGCGCTGATCGCCAGGTGGCGCTTGTTGTCCTCGCCGCGGCTTAAATAGACCGTCTCGTCCGACGCCAGGTTGGCGCGGACCAGCCGCATCTCCTTGTCGAGGTAGAACAGCGAACGCCCGTCGGCGGTCAGCACGGCCTCGACCACGCCGGCGATCTCCGCCGGCTCGCTGAACTGGGCCGCGTCCGCGTCCGCGCTGATCAGGCGCACCTTGGCCGCGCCGTTGCCATCCGCCGGGCCGGCCAGCACCAGCCGGTCGCCGTCGCCGCTGGCCGTCAGCAGCCGGCCGTTGCCGACGAAGGCCGGGTCGTGGTCGGCGCGGAGCAGGTAGGTCGCCAGGCCGCCCGCCGATTCCAGCGTCACGTAGGCGCTGTCGGAGTTGAGCACGCTGAGCGCGACGATCTCGCCGGCCGCGGGCAGGAACGCCAGCACCGGCGTCGCGTTGCTGACGCGCTTGACCAGCAGGCCCTCGTCGCCGACGATGCCCAGGTGCCGCCCGTTGGCGGACAGGTCCAGCAGGCGGACCGGCCCCTCGACGTGCGGGCTGGAGAGCGGCAGCGGGTTGGCGGCGTTGTAGTCCACCACCACCGCGCGCGTGCTGCCGGTCAGCGGTTCGATCACCGCCAGCGGCACGCGATAGTCCACCGGGCCGGGGCGCACGCGCACCTCGACCGGCGGGGAGTGGATCGGCTCGTTGTATTTGTCGTACACGTCCAGCCGCAGCTCGTAATCGCCGGGCAGCTGGAAGGCGAAGTGCGTCGAGGCCTCGCTGCGGCGGTTGTTGCCGATGATCCAGTCGTAGCGGAAGGGCTGCTCGCCGCGCGTGACGATCGCGTCGAGGTCCAGGTGCAACGGCGCCGGGCCCTCGACGTAGGACGGCAGCTGGATCGCCACGGCCGGGTCCTCGCTGGAGATCGGCAGCCAGATCCGGTGGCGCCAGCGCTGCAGGCCGTCGCTGGCCGTCAGCCGCACCTCGTAGACGCCGTCGCGGGCGTAGGTGTGCGCGGGCTTGGACTCGGTGGCGTAGGTGCCGTCGCCGAAGTCCCACTGGTAGCCCAGCTCGTCCTCCAGCTTGGGGGTGTCCGCCGGTTTGAAGCGTACCGTGCGCGGGCTGGCCGAGGTGTAGTCGGTCTGGATCCGCATCGTGTGGCCGAAGCTGAACGGGTCGCTGCCCAGGCCCAGTTCGCTGACCGTGAAATCGCGCTCGATGTCCGGCGAGAGCACATGCACCGTGGCGAAGGCCGTGGCCGTGCGCAGGTCGGCGTCGGTGGCGATGATCTTCATCAGGTAGAAACCGCTGTTGCCGTAATAATGCGTCAGGTAAGTGTCGTAGGTGACCAGCTCGTCCTCGTCCGGGCCCTCGTCGCCGAAGGTGACGCGGTAGGTCACCGGCGCCGTGGCGCGGTCGATCTTCAGCGAGAACTTGGCGGTCAGCGGCGCGTAGCCCTGCTCGGCGTAGGGCGTGACGTCCAGCTGCATCCGCGGCATGATCTCGGCGGGCCGCTCGGGGTCGCAGACCTGCGCCATCAGGCTGCCGGTCAGCTCGTTGCCCTCGATGTCGACCACTTTGAAGCGGACGCTGTGCGTGCCGCATTCGGGATAGGTCGCCAGCGGGTTGGGCAGGTTGTTCTTCGAATCGTCGTCGAAGGTCCAGGTGAAAGCGTAGGGCGGCACGCCGCCCGAAACCGCCGCGGCGTAATTGACGGTCAGCGGCGAGGGGCCGTAGGGCGGGAAGCAGGAGATGTTCGCCGCCAGCGGCTTGGGCTCAGCGTTGGCGTTTCTGACCTTCATCACGCCGGTGCCGAAACCGCTCCGCGCATAGCGCCCGTTGTCGGTGACCTTCAGCACGATCGTGTAGTCGCCGTTGTAGCGGAAGACGTGCTCCGCGTAGGGCGTGGAATGGCTGGTGTAGTCGAAGATGCCGTCGGCGTCGAAGTCCCAGTCGTACTGGACGATCTTGCCGTCGGGATCGTAGCTGGCCGAGGCGTCGAAATAGACCTTGACCTCGGGCGTCTCGGCGGCGACGGCTTTGGCTATTTCGCTGTCCACGTCCGTCATGAGCGGGCCGCTGCCCTCGGCTACGTTGCCGGCCGTCACATTCGCGTCCGCCGGGCCGGCCACCAGCCGGCGCTCGAGGATCAAAGCCTGGTCGCCCGGCTCTTCGGCCGGGGCGGCGGTGCCCGTCGTGATCTCGGGCAGCATTTGATCGAGCATGTTCTTGCGCATGCCGCTGATCTTGAGCAGGTCGCCGGGCTCCGCGAACGGGCCGTTCTGGTTGCGGTAGTTGATGATCTCGTCGGCCAGCACGTCGGTCAGGCCCGTGACCTTCAGCAGCTCGTCGCGGGTGGCCGTGTTGATGTTGACCAGGTTGGAGGGCACGGGGGCAGCGCCGATGGTCAGCGCCGGCTCCATCTCGGCCAGCGTCTCCTCGCCGATGCCGTTGATCTTCAGCAGGTCGCGGACTTCGCCGAACTGGCCGTTTTGGTTGCGGTAGTCGACGATCCGCTGGGCCAGCGTCTCGTCCATGCCGGGTACGCTCAGCAGGTCTTCCTTTTCGGCGGTGTTGATGTTCACCTTGCCTTCGTCGGCGGGCGCGGTGCTTTCCGGCGCGGTCTCAGCCTGCGCCTGTTCGAACGGCTTGCCCAGCATCTCGGGGAACGGTTCGGTGCTGAACTGGAAGCTGGCGACGGGCTCGGAATTCAGCCGCCGCGGGTCCTCGTTGGCGACGCGCACGGCGTACAGGCCCAGGTAATGGATCGGGGCCTCGATCGTGTTGTTGTAGACGTGGACCTTGCTGTCGGTCAGCTCCACCCAGACGCCGTTGACCTGGTGGACGATCACCAGGTTCTCCTCGTCCTTGCCGGGCGGGACCTCGTCGTCGTAATAGCCGATCGCGATCACGCCGTCCTTGGCCAGTTCCAGGCCGTCGGGGTTCACCTGGAAGGCCGTGTCCGCCAGGATGTCCAGCGGCGGCTCGGCGGGGATCGAGATCTCGACGAAGACGGTCTCGGGGAACGCGCCGCGCGGGATCGAGACCACGCATTTGCGGTATTCCACCACGCCGCCGTCGGTGCTGATCGCGTAGCGGTTGCTCGTATCGGCCTCGCCGGGCAGCTGGTCCTTGTCCGCGGCCGCCTCGCGCGAGCGCGGTTGCGGCGATTGGATGCCCGGGCCGTCGCCCTGGCAGGCCGGCAGCGTGCCTAACAGCACCGCCAGTACGCCGGCCGCCAGCAGGCCCGTGATTGCTGAGAAACGCCTCGTCATATACCGCCTTCCTTGCCACCAGCCGTATGGTTGCCCCACGGCCAGCTAGACGGTAATTATAGCAATGCGGTTCAAAGAAGAAATGGATTGGTCAATGGCTCCGGCTGTCATCCCGCGCCGGGGCGTCGCCCGGCCGCGGATCAAAGGTTTTGCCCGCGCTTGCGGTATTGTTATCACCGGAGGTGCACGATGGACCACGAACACGCCGCTGTCCCGGCGGAATTCGATCTGAAGCAGTTTTTCGCGGAGATCAAGACGATCGCCGTGGTCGGCTATTCCGACAAGCCCGACCGCGCCGGCCATTACGTCGCCCACTACCTGGCCGATTCGGGCTACGAGGTGCTGGCGATCAACCCCAAGTTCGGCGACGAGGTCAACGGGCTCACGTGCTACGCCAACCTGGCGGCGATTCCGGCCGGAACGCACGTGGACGTGATCGACGTCTTTCGCGCGCCGCCGTTCGTGCCCGAGGTGGTGGCGGCCGTCGCCGGCATGGAGCCGCGGCCCAAGTACATCGTGATGCAGCCGGGGGCGGAGAATCCGGCAGCCAGCCAGCTGGCCCGCGAGGCCGGGATCGTGCCCTTGGACCTGTGCATGATGGCCATGCACAAAGTCTGGGCGCGCTAATCCGACGCTAATCCAGGACGGCGTTCCAGGTGCCGGTGGTTTCGGACGTCTGCAGCGTGTCGGTGAAGATGAACGCCCCGTTGCAGCGCTCGGAGCTGCTGAACTGGCCGGTGATCGAGCCGTAGCCCAGCTGCTCGTTGGTGATCTGCCCGTCGATCGCCTGCTCGTCGAGTACCGCGGAGATCGAGACGATGATCTGGTTGCCGCCGTGCGTGATATAGCCGGTGCCCGCCAGCAGCCCGTCACCGGTGGTAAAGGTGAACTCGCCGACCTGCGTGGCGCCATCCATGAACACGCCGGTATAGGGGCCCAGCGGGGGGACGAACGGATTGCCGCCGCTGCAGCCGGCGATCAAGGCGACCAGGCAGACTATGGCCACGAAGAGAATCTTGCGCATACGGCATTTTAACACCGTGGGATCAAGGTGCAAAAAAACCCCGGGTCGCCCCGGGGTTCGGCTTGATTCCTGGCAGCCGGAAGGCTGCGTTGTGTTGGTGCTTATTCCACTTGAATCTGGGAGATATCCAACTCGCCGAGGACGACCGACACGTTCTCCTGGCGGTCGCCGCCCTGGCGGGCCACGCGCAGCTTGACGCGGTCGCCGACCTTATAGTTCTGGATCTCCTGGATCAGGTCGTTGCTGGTTTCGACCTCGACGTCGTTGATCGAGAGGATCACGTCGCCCGCCTCGATGCCGGCGCGGTCGGCCGGTCCGTCGATCACGACGCTCGAGACGTAGACGCCCTTGTCGACGCTCAGCTCCAGGTTCGGCTCGGCGCGCAGGTAATCCTCCAGCGAGGCGATCTGCGCGGAGATGCCGGGATAGACCACCTTGCCGTGCTGCACGATCTGCTCGATCGTCGGCTTGATGTCGTCAATCGGAATCGCGAAGCCGATGCCTTCCACCGGCACCGGCACGCCCAGGCCGAAGCCCATGCCGACGGCGTCGCCTTCCCAGCGCACGATCGCCTGGTTGACGCCGATCACTTCGCCGTTCGCGTTCAGCAGCGGCCCGCCGGAGTTGCCGCGGTTGATCGCGGCGTCGGTCTGGATATAGGCCTGCGGTCGGCGCACGTCTGATTGGCGGCCCAGGTCGTCGCGTGTGCGGTAATTGGTGGAGACGATGCCGGCGGTAACGCTGGCCTGATAGCCCAACGGGCTGCCGATCGCGACTACCGGCTCGCCGACGCGGGTGTCACTGCTGTTGCCGAGGATGGCGACGGGCAGGTCCTCGTCGGTCTGGATCTTCAGGACGGCGATGTCCTTGAAGTTGTCGACGCCGATCAGCTGCGCTTCGTGGGTGGTGCCGTCGTACATGTGCACCATGAATTTATCGGCGTTGGCCACGACGTGCGAGTTGGTGACGATGTAGCCGTCCTCGCGGATGATAAACCCGCTGCCTTCACCGCCGCTGCGTTGCGGGGTTTCGGGCACGTCCTCGCCCTGCCATTCGAATTGCTTGAAGAGGTCGGGCATGTTTTGCTGCCATTCCTCATGCAGGTCCTTGATCTTGTTTTCTTCGTCCTGGTCATACTCGATGATCGTTTCGACATTGACAACAAAGGGCAGGGCCTGTTCCGCCAGATCTGCTACCCAGTAGATGCTTTCATGGTCGACCGCCGGCGGATCGGCCAGCGCGACAAGGTCATTCCGCGGCGCGTTCGTCACGCGCTCGTAATAGATATGCCGCGGCTGTTGCGCCTGCCAGACCGTGTAGGCCACGATGCCGATCAACACGATTACCAGCACCGCTGATAAAGCCTTCCAGAAACCATCACGATTCTTTTGATATTCCATATGTGCCTCCATCGACCAATATGGTATGTCGATAACCTCTGGTGCTCCCAACGCCCCGTCTGACGCAGGTTGCCCCGCGGATGTTCGCGGGATTTTCGAAGTCTACCGCGGTGGCTCGCCGCCGATACATTTCATAATACCGCCGGTTGCGAACAATCTGCTGCCGGAGACGTCCTGCCGCCAGCTAAGTCCTTCGCCCCTTGCTATGCGAAGGGGCGGCAATCAGCTAGAATCGAGGTCGTTATGCGGAATATGAAAGCAGGCCTGTGTGCCAAGAACATGATCATCGTGCCCCTGGCGGTTGCGGTTTGTGCGGTTTACGTGCTGGTCGCGGCGCCGGCGCTGGCCGCCAGTACACAGGTGGTCACGGAACTGCCCGGCCGCGCCGATGTGGTCAAGACCGCGCCCTACAGCCATTGGCTGGCGGCCTGGGCCGAGGGTACCGACGGCAGCTACACGCTGTGGGTCGTGGATACCAACAACGGGCGCAAGCAGGAAGTCACGACCAGCGCCTATCCGGGCGGCTACTGCTGGATTCCCAAGTACAACAAACTGTTCTACTGCAAGGGCCAGTACGTCAGTGAGATGGAACTTTACCGCGTCGTGTACTACAGCTTCGACCCGACCACGGCGGAATCGACCAAGATCATCGAGCTGCGCGACTTCATGGAGACCTTCAAGCTGGACCCGCTGGCTGCCGACGACGGCTCGATCGTATTCCACCGCACCGTCGACCAGGGTACGACGACCTTCGGCGAAGGTACGATTCCCAGCTTCAACTATTACGATCCCGTCGAGAACAAAATGGACGCGCTGCCGGCCAATGCCAACATCGGTTCGGACTACGATATGGCCAGCGACGGCTTGGAGATTTTCTGGCCGCTGTACAAGGAAGACACCGGCGACCTGTATTTCGTCGGCTGGAGCACCGAACGCAACGAGGAAGTCTGGAACGCGATGTACTTCGAGTACGTCAACCCCGCTGACGCCGGCGGCATGATCCGCGTGGACGCCGCCAACCAGCGCATCGCGATGCTGGCGCAGAGCAGCTCGCAGCCGCGGATGCAGATGTGCGTCTATGGCTGGCAGGGCCAGGAGCTCTTGGCGCCGATTCCGGTGTTTTTGGAGGCGGGCGAGGAGATCCTGCACTTCGACTGGCGCGGGATCACCGGCAAGGTCTACGCCGTGGTCTATAAGGAACAGGCGGCGGCGGGCGGCAAGCTGACGCACAATTTCAGCCTGGAAGTGATCGACCCGATGCTCGGTATCCGCGAAGTACTGGTCAGCGGCACGGATGCGTTCGGCTACGCCGATTACGATGCGGGCACGGGCCGCTATTACTACTGCGTCATCAGCGAACAGAGCCGCGATCCCAAGACGTACCTGATCCGCGTCGATCCGTAGGCTCCTAGCCGCGGCATGCAGTGAAGGCCTGCACCAGCGCCCGGGCGGTTGCTTCCGCGCCGAACGTGGCAGAGTAAGCCAGGCCGGCGCGGCTCAACCCTTGGCGGTAATCCTCATCTTCGATCAGCCGGCGCATGACGGCGGCCAGCGCTTCGCTGTCCTCCGTGCCGACGAAGGGCGGGACCAGGCGCAGATCTTCCGGCAGCCGCGCCAGCCGCACCGGGTCGGCGTAGACCGCCCGATGGCAGCGGATGTCGCTGAGCACGACCGGGCAGCCGATGCTCTGAGCCTCCTGCGGCGGCATGCCGTAGCCCTCGTAATGGCTGGTGAACAGCAGGCCGGCGCAGTTGAGCAGCAGCCGTGTGCTCATTTCTCGGGGCAGGTAGCCTGCGAATTCCACCAGGTCGGCCACCCCGCGCCGGGCCGCCAACTCGCGCAGGCTGGCGGTGTACTCCGTCAGCCCGCCGATCATTACGAGACGGGCCGTGACGCCCTGCTCGCGCAACAGACGCAGCGCGATGATCGGCAGTTCCAGGTTCTTGCGCGACTCGTGGCTGGCCAGGGTGACGAACACGGGCGGATCGTCCAGCGGAGCGCGCCGGCCGGGATAGTCCGGGGCGAGGCGCAGCGCGGCCGCGGCGACGGCCGGGTCGGCGTAATAAGGGACGACGTGGATCCGATCGCGGGAAATGCCCAGCCGCTCCGTCAGGTCCTCGGCGACGGTGACGTTGCTGACGGTCAGCACAGAGCAGCGGCGCCAGGTGTAGGGCAGCAGCCGGCTCCAGTACCAGCGGGCGAAAATGCCGGAAAACTGCCGCCGGTAGATCAGCGGGATCAGGTCGTGGACGTGCACGGCCACCGGCACGGGGGAAGCAAGCGGCGCGCCCAGCGCCGGGCTGTAGGCGCAGTCCAGAGGCGCGCAACGGTGGGACCGCCGCAACGCCGCGGGCAGGCGCCATTGCTCCCAACCCAGGCGGTCGGCGACGGTTTTCAGCGCCACGTCCGCGGAGTTCGGCCGCAGCCCGACGACATCGATCTCGGGGGCATGTGCCGTCAGCGCGTCGAGCATGAACTGCACGCTGACGCCGAGGCCGGTCCGCCCCGGCCCCGTGACAGCCTGCAGATCCCACGCCACGCGCATGTTCGGATTATACGCGCCGGACTGCGTCTGATTCAGGAGGAACTGGGCCATTCGAGCAGCGCGATCGTCCAGCGCTACGCGGCGGTCACGTTCGGCCATCTGGCCGAAGGGCTCGACCGATTCCACCCCTGGGGCAGGAAGCTTTGCGAGGAAGCCAGGAGAAGCGGGTGATGGCTCGTAACAAGATCCCGTGCGAACTCCAGGACATCGCCGCGCAGCACAAGCATTCGGACATCGATCCCAAAGCCAAGCAGCAACTCCTCGACCAGCTATATCTAGAGCAGCGCCAAGTCCGAGGCGTGTATCGACGCAGGCCGAAGCCCAAGAGCGAAGCACCAAGCACACCAATGCAAGTCAGGGACCTGCTCCGCTGATGCTGGTTACCAGCTGGCCGGTCCATCGGCAGGGGCTTGACCCGCCACGGCCAGTTAGTCCCCATGCCTCAGCACCAGAATCCGTGCCGGATGAGGCAGGACAAGACTTATTAGAGAGTGGGGTTTTTCCTGCGCTCAATGGAACGGTAGTTGGCGTCGCGATGATCTAGCCGTATATTTGCCATTTCCTTTCCGCAGTGCTACTCAGCTTATGCTGTAGCAAGAATCTACTTGGTCGCTCAAGGCCTGGCATAGGCACGCCGCTTACAGCCCGAGGAGCCGTATTCATTGCAGCTATTGACACTGGCTGAAGTGCCATCACGATCGTAAGTTATAATACCAACAGCATACTGATTCGCGGGCAGGCGGCGCGCACGAGAAAGAGACCGGAATATCCGCTATGTCCCTTAAAAAGGTGGAAGCCAGATGAGATGGTCATGGATTATTGCTGTCGTGCTTTTTATCGTTTGGCTGGCTTTGCTGCTTGGGTATAAATCGATTGGTTGGTGGCTTCACCTGCTGCTTGTGCTGGCGGTAATTTTCATTCTGTACACGCTGTTCAAAGGACGCAAATCCCAGAAGTAGGCCTGCGGTCAGCAGATGGAAAGGAACGCGAGCAATGGAGGGGTCTTGACATGAGTGCCCAGGCCAGGCGCCGCCTTTTCAGGATGGTATTGCCCAAGTACCCTACATTCAACGTTTTCAGCACGGTTGCGCATAAAACCACCGCTCTGGGACCGATCTGCGTGGCGACAGCGATCAGCAGGCTGGCAGGCTGGGACGTGGAAGTGATTGATGAGAATAATTACTACTTCCCGGGACCGGTAGACCGCTTGGGTATGCCCGACCACCTGGCACTGCAACGGATTCGTCCGGCAGACGTGGTTGGATTCTACGGCGGGCTTTCCTGCACTATTCCGCGCTTGTTTGAGCTGACCAGGCTGTATCGTCATGATGGTGTATTCACGATCGGCGGCGGCCACCATCTGGACTTCTTGCCGGACGAGGCGCTGCAAGAAGGCCTGGATATAATCGTCCACGGTGAGGGAGAAGAAACAGCCTCCGAGATTATCAAAGCATGGGAGCAGCGCTCCGGTTTTGAATCGATCGCGGGAATCTCATTCCTGCGTGATAGCCAGCTTATCAATACTGCAGCACGGCCGCCGATCACAGACTTCAACCAACTGCCATTGCCTGATTTCGGGCTATTGCGTTTCGCCCGTCTGGAGTTATTCCCAATCAACCGCACCCGGGGCTGCGGTATGAACTGCGAATTCTGCTCGGTCAAGGGGAAGGCGCGCAGCGCAACCCCTGAACGCTTGCTGTCGCAGCTGAGCTATTTGGCGGAAACCTTTCGGGCACGCCAGTTTTTCGTTGTCGATGACCAATTTGCGCAGGACCGTCGCGAGACAATCAGGTTCTGTGAACTGCTCAGTTCATACTCGAAGAGCATGGGGGTCAATTTTCGATTGGTGGTGCAGATCAGGCTTGACTGCGCTCGGGACGAAGAGCTGCTGAGGGCGATGCGTAAGTGCGGAATCTGGTTCGTGGCGATCGGCATCGAATCGCCCATCGATGAAGAACTGCAGGCCATGGGCAAGCGCATCAAGGCCGCGGAGATGGTCGAATTGGCAGCCCGCTACCGCCGCTTCGGCTTCCACATCCACGGCATGTTCATCTTCGGTTACCCAATGCAACCTGGCGTTACTTTCAACATGCCGGCCCGGGAGCGCGTCAATCGCTTCAAGCGCTTCTTCCGGCAAGCACGCCTGGATTCCGTGCAGGTGCTGACACCGGTCCCGATCCCCGGCTCCGCATTGCGCGCGCGGTTGGAGAAAGACGGTCGGGTATTACCCAGCCAGGAGATCGGTTGGGAGTATTACGATGGCAATTTCCCAATCCTTATACCCGACGAACCGTTGACGCCGGATAGCATGCACGCTTCGATCCAACAGCTGATGAGTAGTTTCTACGGGATTCCCCGGCTGATCGGCGTAGTACTGCACACCCTGCGATTCCCGTTCGCGATGCTGCCGCTGGTCAATATCAAAGCCAGCTGGAAGCGCTGGTACCGATCTTGGTTCAACGATGTTCTGGGATCAGCTGGTTACTTCATCGTGCGCAACTGGAAACGCGAGTTTTTACTGGGCCCTTTCCGGGAGAAACTGAGTAGGGCGAGCGATTCGAGATCCAAGCGATAAGCCCCATCAGGACTTACCATCGACTGCGGCTGTGTCCCCCTAGCGCGCCCTTGAGCTTTCGCTTCACACCCGGGGCCAAGTCCTCGAGGTCTCCGGCAGCCACTCGGCCACCCGGGATGCTTCCGTGGTCTGGTTTTCCGCCAGCGCACGCTCGGAGGCTTCCAGCTCCAGGCGAATACCTGCTGTGGCTACCGTCACGCGTGCAACCTGCCGCTGGCGAGTGCTGAGCTGCTGGCCAGTCGCATGTAGCTTGCGCGGTGCTAGCGGACTCAGGACCTCGAACTTGCCCCGCGAAACCTAAACCGGTCCGTGCGACTCTATAACATTGTCTGGAAGTTGAGCTCAGCAAAGGATATACTTCAACCATGGCAATCCGGTTCTTGCAGATAGGGGACACACATCTTGGCGCAGCGTTGTCCGCGCTGCCCCCTGAAATCGCCGAGACGCTGCGGCGGTCCGCGCGCGACGTCTTCGCCGAAGCGCTGCAACGCGCCGGGCGCGACAAGCTGGACCTGGTGCTGTTGCCCGGCGACCTGTTCGAGCAGGACGGCCAGGACCCGGCGGCGCAGCTGCGCTTCATCTACGAGCAGGCCGCGGCCCTGGCGCCGACGCACGTGGTGATCACGCCGGGCAACCACGACCCGGTCTTCCCCGGCAGCCCGTACCTGACCGAGGCCGTGCCCGCCAACGTGACGCTGTTCGTCTCCGGCGAGCTGCTGGTGCACCATACCCCGCTCGGACCGGTGGTTGGCCGCGCCGTGCAGACGGGCGAGGGCGCGGCGTCGCTGAACTGGATCCAGCCGCCGGTCGGCGACCGGTCGCAGCCGACGCTGATGGTGCTCCATGCCTCGGTACTGGGGACGGGCGACGGCCGGCTGGGGCGTAACACGGTGGTGCCGACGGCGGTCAAGACGCTCCAGCAATCGGGCTACAGTTACATCGCGCTCGGGCACTACCACCGCCACCAGGCCTGGTCGCATACGCAAAGCGAACTGGCCCAGGCGGCTTACGCCGGCTGCCCGCAGGGCCAGGGCTGGGACGAGCCCGGGCCGCGCGGCTATCTACTCGGTGAACTCGAGCCGGACGGAGCGCGGCTGAACTTCGTGCCTGCCGCGCGTCATGTCTGGTACCGCCAGGCCGTCGAACTGCCGCCGGATTACGCCGACGACGCCGAGGCGCGGCTGTTGGCCGTGGTCCAGGAGATCTACGACAAGGTCGGCAAGGACGACCTGCTGGAGCTGGCGGTCCGCGGCCGCTGGCCCGCCGGTCGCCGCTCCGAGCTGGTCGAGCTGGTGGGGCGGATCGGCGAACGGGCTTGGTTCACGCGGCCGGTGGACTGGTCGCAAACGGAGTTCTTCGATCCGCTGGTCGGAGCCGGCGACTCCGAGGCCGTAGACAACTTCCTGGCCCGTTGCGAGCAGGGGCTGGCCAAGGTGCCCGAGGGGGACGCGGATGAGCAGCGGGCCTGGCTGCTGGCCCGTTACCTGGGGCTCAGGCTGCTGTCCGGCCAGGGCCTGCCCGAGGAGGTGGCGTAATGCAACTGATCAGCGTTGAATCCGCCGCCTTCGGAACCCTGAGCATCACCAAGCCGCTGGCGTTCGGGCCCGGCCTGAATATCCTGGTCGCGCCCAACCAGGCCGGTAAATCGACCTTGATTACCTTGATCGAGTGGGCGCTCTACGGTGTCCCGCCGTCCAAAAGCAAGCGCAACCAGGCCGAGGTCAAGCGCTGGTCGCCCTGGGACGGCACGCTGCCCCAGGCCACGCTGAAGCTGGCGCCGCAGCTGCCCAACTGGCCCGCGCTCGTCAATCTAAAAATCGACTTCGCCGATTTTGCCCCGCGCGCCACCGCCGCCACGGCGCTGACCGACCTGGGCGAGAAGGGCCTGTTCGAGCTCGACCGCAACGGCAGCTGGGACATTGGCGCGCGGCTGACCGGCCTGAGCCGCGGCGCGGCGCAGGCCAGCCTGATCGCCCACCAGGGCCAGCTGACCAACCTGCTGAACCTGCCGAACAATCCCGACCACGAGGGGCTGCGCGGCCTGCTGACCGCCGACCTGGCCAACCGGGTCGAGGATCCCGAGCGCGCCACGCTCGACGCGGCGCTCAGGCAGCTGGACAAGCCCAGCTTCCGGCTCGGCGAGCTCAGCAAGAACCCGGTGCAGGTCGGCAGCCTGCTCCGTGAGGCCACCAACCACTGGCAGATGGCCACCGCCGAGGTCGACACCCAGCGCGAACGCTACGCCGAGCTCGAGGAACTGCTGGCGCAGCGCGATGAGAAGGAGATTGCCCTGGCCAAGGTCAAGGCGCGGCTGTCCGACCTGGTGGACGAGCAGGGGCGGCTGGAACTGGCCGCGGCGCATTGGCGCTACGCGCGCGTCAGCCAGCTGCACACCGCGGTGGCGTCTTGGAACCCGCAGCTGGAGCAGGAGCCCTGGCTGGCCGATTTCCCGGCCGACGTCCAGCGCACCGTCGACCGCTGGGAGACCGAGCGGAGCGGCCTGCGCGAGCGGATCAACGCCAGCGCCGGCCAGCTGCGCGAGGCCGAGGCGCTGAAGCTGCGCGCGCCGTATGTGGAGAAGGTCCACATCGAAACCGAGCAGGAGATGATCCGCTACGCCGAGCGCTTGCGCAACGCCAGAAGCGAAATCCAGGACCACGCCGGCCGCCACCAGCAGTCGCAGTCGCGCGTCCAGGAGATCGAGGCCTATCTTACGAAGCACGAGGGGCTGGCGATGCAGGCCGACAAGCTGGCCGAGCTCATCGAGCAGCAGGCCGCGCTGGTCGCCGCCAGCAAGGACCGGCGCGCGGCGGACAAGGAGGTTCGCGAGTACGGCGAGGGCCGTGACGAGACCGAGCGCAAGCGGCTGGAGCAGCTCAAGGGCGTGATCAAGCCGTACCAGGCCCTGCTGCCGGAGATCGCCGGCTACATCGAGCGCCGCGACAGGTTGCGCGCCGAGTTGGCGGAAGCCGCGCGGCAGCGCGCCGAGCTGAAACCGGCGCTGGAGGCCAAGGGCATGCCGCTCTTCGCCAGTGCCGGCATCGTACTGGTGGTGGCGCTGATCGGGCTGTTCTTCCTGTTGTCCGTGCAGCCCGTCGTGGCCATCCTGGTGGTCTGTGTGCTGGTGGCGGTCGCCGGCTGGCTGGGCTACCAGGGCTTTTTGAAGAACCAGCACGCCGCCAAGGCGCAGCAAAAGATCAAGGAAGAGCTCGAGCCCCTGGAGGCCGAGATCACCGGCCATCAGAAGATGCTCGACGAACACGTGATCGAGATCCGGCGCGAATTCGAAGTCGCCGCCAATATCTGGGACCACGTGGTCGAGGTGCTGCCGGAATACCAGCGGCTGCGCACCAGCCTGGAGTCGTACCACCAGGCGCTGAGCGCCCGTGACAGCGCGACCGAACGCTACAACGCCGCCTGGGAACGCATCCGCATCATCTGCATGGACACGCCCGCCGCGGCGGACCTGGACTGGGTGGACAAGCGCATCCGGCTGCTCAGAAGTTATGGCGAGCAGCGCCGGCAGCGCATCGACGAGTATTCCAAGTTGCGCGACGAGCAGAATACGCTGGAGCGGCTCCGGCGCGACGAGGAGGACATGTTGGCGCGCTTGAAGCGCGAGCTGGAACCGCTGGGACTGGGCCCGCAATTGGAGAAGGACGAGAGCGGGGCGATCGAGTACTTCCAGTCGATGGTCGCCGAGACGCGGCAATACAAGCAGCTGCTGCGCGAGGCCAAGGAGGTCGAAGCGCTCAAAGCACATGAGGACGAGATGCTGGCCAAGCTCAAGGAGCTGCTGGCGCCGCTGGGCCTGGCCGAGCTGGCCGAGCAGGATCCCCCGGCGGCCCTGCGCGAGTTCGAGCTGCGCCGCGAGCGCGCGCGGGCCTACCAGGATACGTTGCGCCAGCTGGAGGAAGCCGAGGACCAGCTGCGCCATATCCAGCTGGAGTACGACGAGTACACCGCGCGCTGGCAGGCCGCGTCGCCCGCCGAGCGCGAGGGGCTGGAGGCGCTGGTGCGCACGGAGGCCGACTACGACGAGGCCGCCGAGCGCCGCCGCGTGCTGCAGGCGGAGATCGAGCGCAGCCAGCGCCAGGTTGACCAGCAGCTGGCCGAGGTGGTGCGGCTGAGGGAACGCGTGGTCAAGGACGAGGACGTGCGCGACACGCTGGAGGCGGCGATCCTGGCCGAGGCGCGGGCCAAGCGCGACCTGGCCGCGGTGCGCAACTGGCAGCGCGCGCTGGAACTCCTGACCGAAGTCTTCGGCGGCGTGCTCTCCGAGCTGAGCAGCCGGTTGGCGCCGCAGCTGACCGAGGAACTGGAGCGGGTGCTGGCAGCCGCGCCGGTGGCCGGCGTCAGGCGCGCGGGGCTGAGCGGGCGGCTGGAGCTTTTGCTGGAGGTGGACGGTGCGCCGGCGGGCTTGTCGGGCGACGAGGTGATCGGCCGCCTGTCGCTGGGCGCGCAGATGCAGCTGGCCTTGGCGCTGCGGGTGGCGGTCGCCGGCGCGCTGAGCGACAAGAGCCCGGCGCCGTTGTTGCTGGACGAGCCGCTGGCCGAGCTGGACGACGACCGCGCCGTGGACTGCCTGCGCTACCTGGGCCGGTTGGCCAAGCACCACCAGATCCTGATGACGACCTGCCATACCCAGCACCACGGCTGGCTGGCCAAGAAAGCCGGCATCGAGGCGAATGTGCTGACGCTGGGGTAGGTGGCGGTGTGGTTTTTTCTAACTCTGATGAAACAAAACTTGGGTAGGGGCGAAGCCATGCTTCGCCCTGTATTCATACGGGTTTATGTGTAGGGGCGAAGCCATGCTTCGCCCTCGC
>JAFGCY010000059.1 GCA_016932385.1 bacterium
CGGCGGCCCGGTCTGGGATCCGCTGGATCCGCTCTACAACATTCCGGATTACCTGGAAGGCGGCGCCTACATCCTCGACGAGGGTGACGCGGTCTACCCGCTGCAGGTTGCGGACGATGAGAACTCGGTTGACCCATACGAAACGGTTGAAGGTAACTCCGGCGACTACTATGTCACCTTTAGCTACCTGATCCGCTACGGACAGCCGAATTACACGGTTGACCTGCAGATGGGCTTCGATTACAACGACATCGGTCTGGGTGAGACCGAGATCGACGCCTTTGGGCGCAGTGGCGAGACGCAGTACGGTATTGCCACGCATACGGCCTCCGGCACTTACTCGACGACCATTAACGTTACGACGCTGGCGGATGGCGACTACATCCCGGCGATCCGCGTGACCGACGACAATGGTGATGTTGATGTGTTCGTATGGCCGGATCTGTGCCCGTTGTGGCCGGGTACCGCCTATGTCGTCATCGACGATACGGCGTACTCCTGCCCGACGCAGCTGCAGGCCGACCTGACGACGGTCTGGGGCGACACCGTTCCGTTGATCCAGTCCACCGCGGTGGGCTCGACCACGCTGCAGGATTACAGCCTGGTCTTCTGGGTCTGCGGTTTCGGTACTTCCCCGTCCGAGCTGACCACCACTGAGCGTACGTACCTGAAGAACTACCTCGACAACGGTGGTAACGTCGTGCTGTTCATCACGTACGACTATTACTTCTACAGCATCGACAGCGGCGATTACCAGTTGAACTACGTGGGCTTTAACCGGACCACTGGTTATAACCACTTCGGTGCGGGCGGTTACTTGTCATTCGGCCTTGCCGGCAACGGATATCCGGCGTCACCGATCATCAACGGACCGGGCGGCAACGGCGCCAACTGGTGGTACTACTACTCCTCGAGCTACCCGTACTACTACTACGCGCTGATCCCCGGCCAGTACATCGTTTCCGGTGTCGACCGGTGGGCCTGCTGGCCGTACACCTCGTCGAGTTACTGGAACCTGTACGTTACGAGCTTGCACACCGATGCTAACGGCTCGGTTGAGGGCGGTAACCACGTGTGGTTCGGCATTATGTACTACAACACGACGGCATACTTCAACAGCTCGGTGGGCACCCGTCCCAACCTGCTGCTGAACATCATCAACGCCATCGATCCGAACCAATTGCCGGCGACCTAGCGCCAATAAGCGACCAGAGATTAATCGCCTGAAGCGATGCCCCCGGGACTCCGGTCCCGGGGGCTTTCTGTTTGTGAAGAACTCGGGACTGAAGGTAGCCTTCATCGCAAAGGCAGGCGGTTCAGTCGCCAACCGCGCCACTGTGATCGGCTGTCGACTTACTGAGTCGAGAGGTTTGCAGCAGAAGTCCCCGTAAATCAGGTTTTAGAAGCCAGTATCGCGGAGATTGAAATGAACGGTGGCGGGCTACTCCGTCGGCAGGTCCTGGGCCTTTCGCAGTAGCGGAAGCACCTGGTTGCAGTTGTACTCCTCGGCGCGATCCAGCGCAGTTCTACCCTCTTTATCCGTGGCCCAGAGATCGACGGGCAAGCTCAGCAGGAACGCCACGAGCTGCGCGTTATCGCTGGCAACGGCGGCGTGCAAAACGGTCGATCCATCTTGGGTCGTGTACGCGAGATCGGCGTCGTGGGCAATCAATAACTGGCAAATCTCAAAATGACCTAACCGCGCCGCCAGCAGCAAGGGCGAGTAGCCGAAGTCGGTTTCCGCCGCGTTGACATCAGCGCCGCGCTCGAGCAGCGCCTTGATGAACGCCGGATCGGCGTCGAGGTTCTCGATGGCCGCAACCAGAGGCGTGCTGTGCCGTAGGTCGTCCGTGGCGTTGATTGATAAACCCTGGTCAAGCAGCAGGTCGACAATCTTGATGTTTCCGCTGATACAGGCCAGATGTAGCAGGCTGGCTCCGCTGGATGCAATCCGCCGGTTGGCGTCCGCGCCCTGGGACAGCAGGTAGGCGACGAGGTCGTCAGAACTGAACATCACCGCGACGGCCAGCGGCGTAATACCTGCCGTCAGGTCGGCTAATTCCAAGTCCGCTCCCCCTTCAACAATTGCCTGCGTGGTTTCGAGGGAGCCACTTACAATGGCCCGATGCAGAGCGGATCTGCCGTCGCCGTCAACAACATTCACCTTCGCTCCGGCATCGAGCAAGCTGCGCACCAATTCCGCTTGACCCTGTTGTGCGGCTTCCATCAGCGCGGTTTTACCGGTCGCATCCGGCGCATCCAGGCTGATACCGCGGCTAGTCAGCAGCTCAACCACCTCTGGATTGCCGCTGAAAATGGCCAGTTGTATCACTGGAGTTTTATTCTGGCCAAAAGTCCCATCCGGCGGAGCACCCGCGGCAAGCAGGATACGTGCGGCTTCCGCGTCGCCCGCCCAGCAGGCCGCGCTGAGCGCGGTGACGCCCTGGCGGGTTTCCGCGTTAGGATCAAGGCCCGCCGCCAGGAACAAGACCAGCACGTTGTGATCCCCACCCGCTGCCGCCTCGACGCAACGTTCGATGGAATACTGGATCGCCAGTTCGCTGAGCTTGTCGCGTGCAGCTGTTTTGGACAACCCGGCCAACTCGTCGCGGGACAAGGCTGCCGCCGTTGCCCGCGATTCCGCTGTCAACTCGTGACTTAGCGGAAGCTCTACCGCCAGATGCGGCCGCATGTGGTTGTTGTTGTCGGAAAGCTCGCCGTTTCCGGCGGTGGCGTTTACGCTGTCCCCGGTCGTGATTTCCGCTGCCGGTCCACCGGTTGCCGCGCAAGCCGCCGCGGCCTCGCGCATTCGCTCCACTAGCCGTGTTACCGCGACCGGGTCGGGTAGGCCCTGCTCAGCGCGCTCCGCTTCGTTGTAGTTTTGTGCGTCAGTATTCAGCCACTCTGCCAGATCAAGGGCTGAATAACCGAAGACGCAAACGCGTCGCGGATCGGCCTGGTGGTCGAGACACCAGTGCGCCGCCTCCAGTTGGCGGTTCTCCAGCGCCAGCAGCAGCGGGGTTTTCGCGGTCAGGCTGTCGGGCCGGTTGATGTCAAGGGTGGGTTGCCAGACCAAATCCAGGATCGCGGTACTGCCTGCGCGGCAGGCCAGGTGGATTACATCGAAACCCAACTCCAATTGGCCGTCGCAACTAGCGCCGTGCTCCAGCAGGTATCGCAGGTTCTCCAGCTTGCCGAATCCGGCCGCGACCAGTACCGGCGTCGATCCCGAGCTATCCGTGGCATTAACATCAGCGCCATGCTCGACCAGCAGTTTGACGATCTCCAGGTTGGGATAGCCTGCGGCGTAGATCAGGGGCGTTGTATGCCGTATGTTGGCTAGCTTCACGGACGCACCATGTTCCATGAGCAGACGGACAATCTGCTCGCTTTGCCGGGTTGCAGCAATAAACAACGGAGTTTCCAGGTGGCTATTGAATGCATCCGGATCGGCGCCTTGCTCCAGCAGGTAAGCGACCATATCGGCTTGATCATTCATGACGGCATAAAGCAACGGTGTCAGTTCCGAACTGCGGGCTTCACGCAACTCCAGATCGGCGCCATGCTCGATCAGCAACCGGGCGGTTTCCCGCTGACCAGTGGCGGCGGCACCCATCAAGGCCGACTGACCACCGAGACTGCGCGTATCGACAAACATGCCGGCATCCAGAAACAACTGCACCGCGGCAGTATCACCAGCGATTGCCGCCTCGATGTAACGTTTTCCCGTGAACTCCCAACCGAGTTTAGCCAATTCTTCAACGGCCGCGGGGTTGCTAGGCGGCTGCGGCTGCTGGCTGGTAACCCAGCTTTGCTTGTGACCGGTGGGGTAATCGATCACCGGCGCGTCCAGGGAGGGGGTTCCGCTGTCTGATTTGTCAACGGCTGTAGTTGGCGACTGCGAGTGCTGATCGACGCAAGCACCAACCAACAGCATCAGGCAAACGGCCAGCACCAATTGCGCTAATTCCCGGCATTCACACATCATAGATCCTATTATACCGATATCGCCCGTCGCGCCTGCATAAAAAACCCCCGGGACCGGAGTCCCGGGGGCATCGCTTCAGGCGATCAATCTCTAGTTAATCGGCCGTGACAATTAGTTGATCGTCACGTCGTCAACCTGCGGGCCGTAATACATCCAGATGTCGCCGTGATAGTAGAAGCGCAACTGGAGGGTATCACCGGCAGCCAGCGACACGCTATGCGTCCGCTGAGTTCCGAGCAGGTCACCTTCGTAGTTGGCCGAACCGGTGGCTGCACCGTTGATGGTCCAGTAAACATCAAGATCGTCGAAGATGGTCTCGATGTAGCCGTCCAGCCAGTAACCAATGGTATAACTGCCGGCTGTCGCAGCTTGGCGTCCACCTCCGGACAACACCATCGTTGTACCGAAGTTCGGTGTCGAACTATCATAGCCAGGATACGTCGGCTGATAGCTGTAACCCGCGACGCGAGTACCGCTGTGCGGCGGGAAGTCCACCGGCTGTGACGGGGTGCGGTTCGTCCAGTTGTTGGACGTCCACAACTGATTGGTCACTTCCCACTTGTCCAGCGTGCCATCTTCGAAGTCATCGCTGAAGGGCAGCATTGGCGCTGGCGGCGGCGCTTCCACCAAAATGGCGTCCAGGTGAGCGCCCGTCGCCGCGGCACCGATATACTGGTACGGCTGGTGCATCATCCACTTGAAGTAAACGCTCTGGCCTTCCGCTGAAGCCAACGGCAACTCCATCAATGACGATTCGGGATGCAGGTAGTAACCCGGCGGCGTCTGGGAGGTGTTGTTGGGCGGATCGACATAAGCGTTAAAGGATGTGCTGGTTGTACTCGGCGTTGTCGTCCAACCACCGCGGATATTGCAGTAGTACAGCGGGTAGATCCAGTCGTTACCCTCCATCCGGACGCGATACTCCAGCGTGGCGTTTGCCCCGGTGGGGATCGCAACCTGCTTGGAAACCAGGAACCAATCCTTCGGACCGTTAAAGTCGTACAGCGAGTTACCGTTGCTGCCGTCGGCACCGTTGTTGCAGTGGAACATCATGCCGCCCCACTCGCCGATCGGGGTGCCGCGAACAAACTGCGTACCTACATACCACCTTGTAGTAGAAGCGGCATCAGAAGAACCACGGGTCCAGCTGTTATCGCCGTTGGCCGCATCACTCCAGTTGGTGTAGCCGTCGCAGTACTCGCGGAACAGGAAGCCCGGAGCCAGCGTGACCATGTCAGGCCAGATGAAGATAGCCTGTGCTGTCGGATCAGCACTGTCGGTTACGCGCACCGCGGCGTAGTAATCGCCGTCGGGCAACGTGTCGATCGCCATATCGGTCGTCAGCGCGCCATTGGCAGGCTCAACCGCCACGCCATAGTCGGTTTCACCGCTACGGCCGAAGGCGTCAAGCGCCGTTTCGCCCGCGCCGATGTCGTTGTAATCGAAGCCCATCTGCAGATCGATCGTGTACGGGGCCTGGCCATACTGCACCAAGTAGTTGAAGGTAACGGTGTAGTTGCCGGTCGAACCGAAGACCAAATCGAGCGGATCGGGCTCGGTCGGGTTGTCCTCAACGCCCAGCGGATAAACCGGCTCACCCTCGTCGAGGATGTAGGCGCCGCCTTCCAGGTAATCCGGAATGTTGTAGAGCGGATCCAGCGGATCCCAGACCGGGCCGCCG
>JAFGCY010000007.1 GCA_016932385.1 bacterium
AGCCAGGAAACAAATGGATTTGGGCAAGGGATAAGTCAAACCTTTCACCTTTAACCATTAACCTTGCCCACGCCAGCACGGGGGCTTGCTCTGCTTAGACGGGCCGCACAAACGCGGCCCCTGCACGCACTGCGGACTCGCGTATTGCTTATAATCAACCGATGCAATGGCCTGAGTTGATCGAGGGGCGGCTGATCCGGCGCTACAAGCGCTTTTTGGCCGACGTGGAGCTGTTGGACGGCAGCCAGGTGACCGCCGTGGTGGCCAACACGGGCAGCCTCTTAAGCTGCGTCACGCCGGGGCGGCCGGTCTGGCTTAGGGACGACGACAGCCCGACCCGCAAGTACCGCTACACCTGGGTGCTGGTCAAGCCCGGTAAAAGCCTGGTCTCGGTCGACACCGCCGTGCCCAACCGCGTCGTCCACGAGTCCGCCCGGCGCCAGCTGATCCCCGAGCTGGCCGGCTTCCGCGAGTACCTGCGCGAGGTGCCCTACGGCCAGAACAGCCGCGCCGATCTCTGCTGCCGCGTGCACGAGAACGACATGCTGCGCCGCGTCTGGGTCGAGGTGAAGAGCACGACGCTGGTACGCGACCGCGTGGCCGCCTTTCCCGACGCCGTTACCGAGCGCGGCAGAAAGCACCTGGTGGAACTTGCCAACGCCGTGAGTGCGGGGGACGAGGCGCTCCAGCTGTTCTTTGTCCAGCGCGCCGATTGCGACGTGTTCCGGCCGGCCGACGACATCGATCCGGCTTACGGCCGGCAGTTGCGCGTGGCTGCCGCGGCAGGCGTTAAAGTAATAGCGCTGCAGGCGCGGGTGACCAAACGTGCAGTGACGATTAAGCGTCCTATACCGGTGGAGCTATGAGCACGAGACGATTCCAGGTTCTGTACTGCGCAGTTGTTGTCGCCCTGCTGGCCGGCTCGCTCTTCGCGGGCTGCGCTCCCCAGGAGAAGCGGATCGCGCGGCTGACGGTGCTGGTCAGCGGCAACACGCTCAGCTACATCTCTAACTGCGGCTGCGCGCTGGGGCAGTACGGCGGGTACAAGCGGCTGGCGCGGCTGGCGCGCCAGGAGCTGGAGTCCGCGCTCAAGCCCCAGCCCCAGGACAAGGGGCTGCCCTGCGCCGCGGTGCTGATCGACGTCGGCAACTTCGCCGATTTCTCCGACCAGGTCTCGCGGATCAACTCGGACGGTGTGGTCGAGGGCATGACCACGCTGCCCTACGCGATGGTCGGCCTCGGGCTGCACGAGCTGGCCTACCCGCAGGCGCGGCTGTGGGACCTGCTCAAGGACACCGATCTGCCGCTGACGGCGGCCAACCTGACGTTTACCGCGCCGCCCGACGGCGACGACCTCAGCGCGGAGCTCAACGCCCTGATCCAGCCGTACCGGATCGCCGAGAGCGCGGACGGCTACAAGACCGGGCTGATCCACGTCATCGACCAGAATGTCCAGGACGGACTGGGCAAGCTGACCGGCTTTGCGCTCACGGACGGCGCGAATGCGGCCCAGGCCATTCTCGACGAGCATCGCGGCGAGGCGGACTATTGGCTGGTGTCGGTCGCCGACGCCAACCGGCAGGGCACCAGCCGCGACAAGCTCGCCGACCTCCCCGGCCTGATGCTGGTGATCGGCTTCGAGACGCCGACGAAAAGCGCGGAGCGGCCGCAGGTCGAGGGCGCCTATCCTTGGTTTTTCGAGGGGCCCTATACGAAGTCGAAGGACCTGGTCCGCGTCATCAATGTCTTCAAACCGGAAGATGTCGTCAGCATGGAGTACGACAAGCTGTCGATCCCCGATTCGATCAAGGCCGACGAGCAGATCAACGAGATCATCGCCCGGCTGCTGCCGCGGCTGGAGCAGCTGGAGATCGACCAGGCCAGCGCCGCCAAGGCGCAGGATCTCCGCCACCCGCTCTACCTGGGCCAGGAGTCCTGCCGCGACTGTCACGCGGCGGTCCTGGAGAACCAGCTTCAAACCGAGCACGCCACGGCGCTGACCACGCTGGTCGAGATCCAGCAGGCGCGCAACGCGGAGTGCCTGCCCTGCCACGTGGTCGGCCACGTCAACCTGCCGGGGGTGGAATGGTCGGGCGGCTGGAACGTGCTCGACGACCAGCCCGGCCTGCGCGGGGTGCAGTGCGAAAACTGCCACGGCCCCGGCGAATACCATGTCCAGCTGATGGAAAGCCTCGAGCTGGACCAGGGCGTACCGCCGGAACTGGAACCCGTGCTGATGGAGGAGGGCCGGGACAGATTCGGCCTGCTCGAGCCGGGCGACAGCGCCTGCATCGTCTGCCACGACGAGCTGCACAGCCCCGATTACGAGTTCGAGAAATACTGGGAGCAGATCGAGCACAGCGAGGATCGGGAGTAAACCGAGCTTTCTCGGGCTTCTCTGGAAGAAATGCGGGTTTCCCTGAACTTCCCCGGCTTGAGGCGAAAAAAAGGTTCATCGCCCATTAGCGAGAAATGCGAAGGACATCCTCGTATCTGGTAGGTTTGTAGTGCAAACAACCAACCACCAGGA
>JAFGCY010000060.1 GCA_016932385.1 bacterium
ACCCCCAGCGTCAAGGCTGGAAACTGTGAATAACGTCCTTGGAACTTACACCTAGTGCCTTCTTTTTCCCCTTGAACCTGCTCCCTTTTGAAGCACTGAGTTATGATCATCCTGTATGCGGCGCTTGGTTGTACTTGTGCTGATCCTGTTGCCGGTGGTAGCGGGTTGCGACCATCCTTTTTCGCTTGCCACCAGCGCCAGGTTGGACGGTGACAGTCTGACCGTGGAGTTTCTGGATGCCTACGGCCCTCCGCCCGGCGCGGTATATCTGGTTGAATTCGATGAGAGTGATTTTACTCCGGTGGAGGAGGCGTTGCTCATCAAACCGCCTTCCATCTTCCCCAATACGCCGCGGTTCAGAGTCATGAATGCAAACACATCCGGCCGAGTACCCGAGCCGGAGATCGACACCACGGCCAGGTTGATCGCTATCTGCAATCGCCCCGGCGTTTCGCGGAATTGCCCGGCGTCGGTGGTGACCTATCAGTGGAATCAACGTCTTCGGCAAAAGCATATCTATGTCGAACTGGAGCCAATACCGGCGTCGGTAATCGACAGCATGGCCGACAGGAACGTTTACGCCATCGGCGTGAACTCGGGGTTCATGTCCGATTCGATTGCCGTCCTGATGCCGATCGAGCGCGCCAAGCCGTTCAGCGCCACGCCTTATCTGATCATCCTCGCGGTGTGGCTGATCTGCCTGGGCATCCCGTTGACCTGGCTTTGGTTGTCCGGACGGAAGCAGAAAAAAGGCGGCGTAACTGAGCGCCGGCTTCCAGCCGGACAGGAGTGATGCCGCCAGAATGGCGGCACTCCAACTGACAATTAAGAATTGACAACTTGTCACTGAGAACCAGCTTGTGGAAGGGGTCCCCGACCCCGATTCACGGCCAGAACGGTGGGCCGGCGACCCACCGCCGCAGGTTGGGCTAAAGCTTACGCTGACAACTTACGCTGGTCCATTCGCGGCGAGTCGCCACCACTGCGACAGGGTATAAAACTACAGACCGTGACTGGAATGTGTTGCGGCTGACATGCTTTGGGAGTTGAAATGGGAGCTGGACTGCTGGCGGAGGCCCTGAGCACGGGGCTTATCTTGATAACGTTGATTGCGCTGGCTGGTTGCGATGGCCGCAGCGAACAAGCCGCCTCTGTGAATCCAGCGGCCCGACCGGCGATCGCGGATCCGAGCCATGGCGACCTGCCATTGCCGCATGAGCTGCCTCGCCAGGTGGCGGTGGACACCGCGTTTGTGGCTGGCGACGAGTACATGGTCGGTTGGCCCAGCCAGCGCATTGCGCCGGATGGCACGGGCGGACTCGAGTTCACCCCGCAATGGGACAGCGCGGCCCCGGCGGCGGCCGACCTGAGTTATGCCCTATACAATCTGGCGATTCCGGAGCCCGCCGAATACTACACCGTCCGGTTCGACTGGTCGGGTCCGGCGCCCGCGCGCGAGGACCTCTGGATCGGGGTGGGCAACTTCGCCAGCAATGCCTGGGACTGGCGGCGGGTGCAGGCCTGCGGCGTCGTCGCCGTTCCGGCGAACGCGCATGTCAATGCCAGCGACCAGGTTTATCTCGCGTTGGTCTGCCTGGCCGCCGGCGCCTGGCGACTGGAGCAGCTGGCGATCTCGATCAACGGAACCGTTGTCAGTGGCGCGCTTTACCACGCTGAGCTAGAGCGCGAATACGTCTTGTACGTCCCGGCTGCCTACACCGGCGATCAAGCCGTTCCGCTGGTCTTCAATTTCCACGGCTACACGGGCACGGCAGCCGGCCACATGGAGCGGGGCGATTTCCGCGACGTAGCCGATGCGAACGGCTTTCTGGTTGTGCATCCCCAGGGGGCATTGGATGTTGACGGCAAGACGCATTTCAACGTAGTCGGCCACGGGCCGGGCAGCGAGATCGACGACGTCGGATTCACCGCAGCGCTGCTGGAAGCGTTGGCCGTCGACTACAACATCGATCTGACGCGGGTTTATGCCACCGGCATGTCCAACGGCGGCTTCATGAGCTACCTGCTGGCCTGTGAGATGAGCGAGCAGTTCGCCGCCGTCGCCTCGGTGGCGGCCACCATGGCCGACGCGCTGATCGCCGACGCCAATCCGGCAGTGCCGGTACCGGTGATGGAGATCCACGGGACGGCGGACACGATCGTGCCCTACGAGGGGACGGCGGAACTCAGTTCGGTCGACGAGGTGCTGCAGTATTGGGTCGGACACAACAGCTGCAATCCCACGCCGGCGACCACCGCCCTGCCGGACCTCATTACAGCGGATGGATGTACGGTCGAGCATATCGTTTACGACCAGGGCGTTAACGGCGTCACCGTTGAGCTCTACCGCGTGATCGGCGGGGGCCACACCTGGCCCGGCGGCGGCTATGCCCTGGGCCCGGTCAACTACGATATCGATGCCGCTGAGGAAATCTGGGCATTCTTCGCCCGGTACGACAACAGCGGTCTGATCGAATAGCCAGGCCGGCTGGCGATAAACCGGGGTGCCGGCTGCCAGCCGGCCCGGGCTGTCATGATGCCGGCGCTCCAATCCGGCGGCGGGGACGCCGCCGCAAAGGAAGCATTAGTAGCGCAAGCCCCCGCGCTTGCGTTCGGGCAAGTGAAAGTGGCAAGTAAAAGTGAAAGTGGCTTGAAACTCACTGCGTGCCCGCAGGACTTTCTACTTTCACTTTCTACTTTTGCTGTTCGCGCAATCCCGCCACGGCGGGACACCCCTACTGGTCCCTGGTCCCTACTTCTTTTGATCCCCTTTAACCTTTCCCCATTAA
>JAFGCY010000061.1 GCA_016932385.1 bacterium
ACCCCCAGCGTCAAGGCTGGAAACTGTGAATAACGTCCTTGGAACTTACACCTAGTGCCTTCTTTTTCCCCTTGAACCTGCTCCCTTGAACCTTGAACCTTCCCTACCCCAGTTCCCAGCGCGGGCCTTGCGGGGTGTCTTCCACATTCAGGCCCGCCTCGGCCAGCACGTCGCGTAACATGTCGGCCTTGGCGAAGTCCTTCGCTTTGCGCGCCGCCTGCCGCATCTCCAGCAGCTTGTCGATGAACTGCTTGTACGGCGCCAGCCCTTCCTCGCCAGAGCCGACCGGCAGGCACTCCGCCGCCAGCTCGGGGAACAGCCGCTCGTTGGGATACTCGATGCCCAGCACGTAGAGGTGCCGCGCCAGCGCCTGGTAGGCCGCCAGCACGTCCGCCACGTCCGCGTGCTGCTCGATCCCCGCCGCGTACAACTCGTTGGCGTAATCAAAAAGCGCCGCCGTCGCCAGCGGGGCGTTCATGTCGTCGTCCATGCCCTTGATGAACTTCTCCATCATCCGCGCGGTGATCTCAGCGAACTTGCCGTAGACAAAGCGCTCGCGCAGGCGCGGTACGGCTTGGTCGCCCTGCCGGAGGCTGGCGTAGGTGCCGGCCACCGGCGTGGTCAGCTGCTCGTCGTCGGCACCGGCCAACTTGTCCTCCAGCACGCGGACGAGCTTCTTGATCTTGGCGAAGCCCTCCGCCGCCGAGTCGATCAGCTCGTCACTGAAGCTCAGCTTGGAGCGGTAGTGCGTCATCGAGTAGAACCAGCGGATCTCGTCGTAGGCGTGATTGCTCAAAAGCGCGGGGATGCCGATCACGTTGCCGAGGCTCTTGCTCATCTTCTCGCCGCGCAGGTCCAGGTGCTCGGGGTGCATCCAGTACCGGACCCAGGTCTTGCAGCCGCAGAGCGGCTCGGACTGGGCGATCTCGTTCTCGTGGTGCGGGAACAGGTTGTCCACCGCCCCGCCGTGCACGTCGAAGGTGTGGCCCAGCGTCGCCGAGCTCATCGTCGAGCACTCGATGTGCCAGCCCGGCCGGCCCGAGTCCCAGCCCGCCTGGCCGGTCTGCCAGGTCGGGGTGCCGGCGTCGCTCGGTTTCCAGAGCGTGAAGTCGGCGGGGTGGCGCTTGCGACCGGCGTCCTCGGTCAGCCGCCCGCTGCCGCCGACCTGGCCCATGTCGGGGGTGCGGCCGGAGAGCTTGCCGTAGCCGGGGAAGCTGGAGATGTCGTAGAACACCTCGCCGTCGACGACGTAGGCGTGGTTCTTTTCCAGCAGTTGCCTGACCATCTCGGCCTGGCCGCTGACGAAGTCCGTCGCCCGCGTGTAGACGGCGTAGTCCTTGATCCTGAGCGCGCGGCAGTCGCGGCGGAAGGTGGAGCCCACGTACTCGGCGATGTCCATCGCGCCGCGCGTGGCGGTCGCCGCCTGAATATTGCGGTCGTCGATATCGGTGTAGTTGATCACGCTCATCACATAGAAGCCGCGGTATTCCAGCCAGCGGCGGAACACGTCCCAGAAGCAGTACGTGCGCGCGTGGCCGATGTGCATCGGGCTGTAGACCGTCAGGCCGCAGGTGTAGATGCGCACCACGGGCGGCCGCTCGGGAATGAACTCCTCTTTCTTGCGGGTCAACGTGTTGAATACATGTAGCGCCATATCAGTCTCCTGTGCTGGGAATAAGTATAGGGAATGGCGCGCCAAAGCGCGCGCCGTCTTAGCAGCTACATCGACGGCCCGTAGACAAGCCGAATGTCCTCTCCACAATCATCAGCGAATTATACCCCCGGTGCGCGGAATTAGCTGAAGCACAGGCGGCCCTTACGGACCGCCCGTGCTGTACGAAATAGGTGCTGTGTTGAATCGCTTAGTTATCAGGATACGCCGGCGGGGTCGGGTCGAACCACATCACCTCGAAGACGTCGTCCGGATAAAGCGCGGTGAAGTTGATCATCTCCACCACGGCCTTCGACTGCGAGAAGTTGACCAGCATCAGGCTGTCGAAGTCCTGGTCCTCGTCGGGATGGGAGGCGAGCCGTTCGCCGGCGAAGTCCGCGAAGTCCGCGGTCGACACCAGCGGCCCGCGCCACTGCCAGAGGTCCTGCTCGTAGTCGGGATAGCCGACATAGAAGCCTTCGTAATCGGCGCGATCCGGCAGGTAATCCTGCCAGTCGATGTCCAGGTAGACCTGGGCCAGCACGGAGCCCTCGACCTTCATGCGCGGGATGTCGAGAACGGCGTAGTTCAGGCCCTCCGCGGTCGGCGTGAAGTGGATGTAGAACTCCGGCAGCTCCTGGGTCACGCCCGGGCCGGCGTTGGACGCGTAAAAACTATTACTCTCGGTCCAATAGCTGCGCGAGCTTTCCGGCAACTCCGCCGTCAGCGCCGCGGCCTCGCGCGGGGTCGGCAGGCTGGCAAAATCCTGGGCTGCCGGCGCGGTCTGGGCCGCGTCGGTCGTGGTATCCAACGCCGCGCCCTTCAAGGCAGCGCCGCCGCAGGAACTAAGCCAGTTAACGCCCGCGACCAACAATGCCGCCAGGCTCCCCGCCCGCGTCATAGTAGTCAGTACATTACCCACGGTATGTCCTCCTTTTCGCCGGTGGGCCGCTTGCCTCTCCTTTCCAGGCTGGCCCGGCCCAGGCCATCTAGTACCAATTGAGACTTATTCTCATTACAAAATGTTCCGGAATATTGCTGTTTAAACCCTGATTACATTCAAGGCATTCGCGGAGTCCCGTTGGTAATAGGTGTGGCGGCCGCGTGCGCGGCTGAATTCGCGGAAAATCCGTGAATGGGTTGCGCAATAGCGGTAATCCGCTATAATTAGCGGCTCAATTGAGGAGTAAGTGAATATGGCCAAGAGCACTTCATCCAAGAGCTCGAAAACCAAGAAGCTGGCGACGCCGATGACCGACGACGGCAAGTATCCCCTGTACGATTCGTCGGCGTCGCGGGAAGCATACAAAAAGGGCGATGTGATCTACTTCCCGAAGGTCCGCAACTGGCTGGACAAGGGCGCCTTCACCGACGCCTTCGGCCGGGTGGTCAATGTCGAGATCTTCGACGGCGATGTTCCCTACCTGGAAATCAGTTTCGACGACAGCAGTGTCAAGAAGCTGAACAAGATTGATCTCGGTAAAGACATCCGCCGATTCCTGCTGGAAGCCAAGTAGCCGGTCACTCGACCGAAGATCACAGTCGCGGGGGGTAAATCAGCCGTGCGCGGTGGCCGCCGCACCTAGTCTACGCCGAACTGCTCCAGCCGCCGGCCGCGGATGGCATCCCAGATATCCACTTCGTTGTTGTTCTGGCGGAACGTCGCCGCGGAATCCACGTCGGTCAAGCCGCTCAGGGCCACCTTCAGCGCCATGTTGATTGCCTGGTGGGCAACGATCAGCACATTGCCCGCGCCGCCCGCCTGCGCCAGCTCCCTAAGCGGCCCGCGGACGCGCTCGGCCGCCGTCAGGATGCTCTCGCCGCCGGCCGGGCCGACCGCCGTGTACTGGCTCTCGCGCCAGGCGGTGTAGGCCGGGCCGTATTCCGCGCGCAGATCCGCCTCCAGTCGCCCCTCGAACCCGCCGAAGTCCACTTCGATGAACGCCGGCTCCACCTCCGCCGCCAGGCCGGTGCCCTCCAGGATGATCCGCGCCGTGTGTTGGGCGCGGCCCAGGGGCGAGGAGCGCGCCAGATCGAAGCGCACCCCGCGCCGGTCCAGTTCCGCGCGGATCGCCGCGGCCTGGGCGATGCCGCGCTCGTTGAGCGGGATGTCCGTGCGCGATTGGAAACGCTTCTCGCGGTTCCAGTCGGTCTCACCGTGGCGAACGAGATACAGGGGCATGAATAATCCTCCGGCGTATTCGTCAGGTAGGTGATTATAAAGGAGTGGTCCTATAATTCTCGCCGTGGTGCTGAGGTTGATCTGCGCGATCCTGGCCGGGCTGCTGTTGGCGGCCGCCTCGCCGCTCAGCCTACCCGAGATCCCGCTGCCCGAGCCCTGGGGCACGCTCGCGCTGGGCATCCCCGGCTGGCACGCCGAAGCCGGCTTCGGCCAGGTGGCCTGGCTGGCGTTCGTCGCCCTGATCCCGCTATTAGAAGCCGCGAAGAACAGCAAGTCACGCCTGGAGGCGTTCGGCCTGGGCTATCTAGCCGGCCTGGCTTGGTTGATACCGCACTGGATCTGGCTGATCAGTTTCGGCTGGCTGCCGGTGATCCTCCTGGCGGCCTGGTTCGCTCTGCCCGTCGGCCTGGTGGCGCTGGCGATGAAGCTGATCATCGACTGCCGGCGGCCGGCACTCGTTGTCTGGGGCATACCGGCGGTCTGGACCGGCATCGAGTTTCTGCGCAGCTTTGGCTTCTGGGCCTTCCCCTGGAATCTGCTCGGTTACACCCAGGCGCACCAGCTGCCGCTGATCCAGGTCGCCGACCTGGGCGGCGTCTACGCGATCGGCTTCCTGATCGTCCTCGCCAACACCGCCGGCTGGGCCATCCTGTCTGCGCTGGGGCCGTTGCGCTACCGGCTCGGCCACGCGCTGGCCGCCGGCGCCGTGCTGCTCCTCGTGCTGGCCTACGGCGAGTGGCGCCTGAGCGAAGATTACAAGTCCTATACGCAGCCGGCGCTGAACATCGCGCTGGTCCAGGGCGGCGTGGACACCTTCGAGCGCTGGAGCGACGACCGGCTGCAGCGTTCGCTGGACGCCTACGTCCCGCTGTCGGCGGAAGCGCTGGACCACTGGGACGTCTACCAGGATCGCGAGGAGAGCGGCCGGTTCGACCTGCCCGGGCCGCGCCGCATGGGCGAGATGCTGGTGGTCTGGCCCGAGTCGGCCCTGCCCCGCAGCATGGACCCCCGGCGTCCCGAGCGCGTGCCCTACGAGGTGCAAAACCTGATCGACGACCACGAAAACTCCGCGCTGTTGACCGGTGCGATCGGCCGGCCGACGGGCGGCGACGAGAGCTACAACGGCTGCCTGCTGATCGGCGGCGGCGACGACCTGCGCTGGCCCTACAGCAAGGTGCGGCTGGTACCCTACGGCGAGGTCGTGCCCCTGCGCGAGGTGGCGCGGTTCCTGGACTATCCCTGGGGCGACTACGACCTTAGCGGCGGCGAAAGCCTCGCACCGCTGCGCTGGCGCGGGCATGTACTGGGCCTGGGCGTCTGCTTCGACAACGTCTTCAGCTTCCTGGCCCGTGGCCAGGTCAAGCAGGGCGCCGGCGGACTGGTGCTGGTCACGAACAACAGCTGGTACCAGCTGGCCAGCGGCATCCGCCAGCACTGCGACATGGACATCCTGCGCGCGGTGGAATTCCGGCGGCCGCTGGCGCGCGTCTCGACCACCGGCTGGAGCCACCTGATTTCCCCCAGCGGACGGATCCTCACCGAGACCGCGCCCTACAGCAGCGGCCTGATCGAGGCGGTCATGTGGCCCGGCGACACGCAATCGGCCTACCTGCGCTTCGGCGACCTGTTCGCCCTGCTCTGCCTGCTGGCCGGCAGCCTGGTCGTGCTGGGCGCGGCGTTCGCCGGCCCCAGCGAGGGCATCCTCTAGCTTCTAACTGGATCCAGCCATGCTCCACCCAAATTCGCGGGGTACTCCGCCGGTTTGCGCTAAAATCTGCGAGCCATGACGGAAATGAAACGGACGCATACGATTGAACAGCTCATCGCCGCGCCGATCGGCGCAGAGGCCACGCTGATGGGCTGGGTCGCCGGACGCCGCGACCTGGGCCAGCTGATCTTCATCACTTTGCGCGACCGTTGGGGTGAGTTGCAGTGCGCCTTCGACCCGACAGAATCGCACGAGGCGATGCTGGCCGCCGAAAAGCTGCGAAGTGAGTTCGTCGTCGCCTTCAACGGCATGACGCGCCCGCGGCCGGAGAAGGAGGTCCGCGACTATCCCGGCGGTGACCGCGAGTTCGTCGTCAAGCACGTCGAGCTGATCGCCACGGCCGAAACGCCGCCCTTCGTGGTCGAGGAGGAGGTCAAGGCCAGCGAGGAAATGCGGCTGAAGTACCGCTATCTCGACCTCAGACGCCGCCAGATGGTCAAGCATCTGACGATGCGCCACCAGGCCGTCACCGCGATCCGTGGCTACCTCAACACGCAGGGCTTTTTGGAAATCGAGACGCCGCTGTTGGCGCGCTCCACCCCCGAGGGCGCGCGCGACTACGTCGTCCCCAGCCGCGTGCATCCCGGCAAGTTCTACGCCCTGCCCCAGAGCCCGCAGCTGTTCAAGCAGATCCTGATGTGCTCCGGCATCGACAAGTACTACCAGATCGCGCGCTGCCTGCGCGACGAGGACCTACGCGGCAACCGCCAGCCCGAGCACACCCAGCTCGACCTGGAGATGAGCTTCGCCACCCGCGACGAGTTGTTCACGCTGATCGAGGGCACGATGGCGGCGGTCTGGAAGGCCTGCCTGGGCGCCAAGCTGCAGCTGCCGTTCAGGCGCATCCCCTACGACGAGGCGATCGCGCGCTTCGGCTCCGACAAGCCCGACCTGCGCTTCAAGAACGAGATCGCCGACCTGACCGCGCTGTGGGACGGCACCGACGCCAACTTCATCAACGACGGCGTGGCCCAGGGCCACCGCGTGCACGGCGTCTATGTCTCGGGCGTCAGCCTGAGCCGCAAGCACCTCGACCGCTGGACCGACAGCGCCAAGGCACTGGGCGCCGGCGGGCTGATGACCGTCGAGCTGGGCAGCGACAAGCAGGCCGGCAGCGTGGCGCGCTTCGTGCCCGAGATGGCGAAGTTCGAGGCGGCCGCCGCGCCCGACCTGAAGAAGTCCGACGAGGGCAAGGGCACCTGGTTTATGGTGCTCGGCCCGGCGGCAAAGAACCTGAAGATCATGGGCCAGCTGCGCCTGCAGCTCGGCAAGCACTACGAGTTGATCAACGAGAGTTTCTGGGGCTGGGCCTGGATCGTCGACTTCCCGCTGTATGAGCAGGACGAGGACAGCGGCGAGGTCGCGCCCGCGCACCATGCCTTCACGCACCCGCTGGCCGCGGACCTGGACAAGCTGCTCTCCGACGATCCGGCGGAACTGCTGTCGATCCACGCCGACAACTACGACCTGGTGCTGAACGGCGAGGAAATGGCGTCCGGCAGCCTCAGAATCAGCGATCCAGAGTTGCAGCGCAAGGTGCTCAAGAAGATCGGCATGACGGACGAGCAGATCGAGGCGCGCTTCGGCTGGTTCTTGGAGGCGTTTAAATACGGCGCCCCGCCCCACCGCGGCATCGCGCCGGGCATCGACCGGATGGTGATGAAGCTGGTCGGCACGGACAGCATCCGCGACGTGATCGCGTTTCCGAAGACGGCGACCGCCAGCTGCCCGTTGACCGGCGCGCCGGCCGGGATCGACGAGGCGCAGTGGACCGAGCTGAACTTGAAGCCGCTGAAATAACGTAGGGGCGGTCCCGCCGTCGGCGGGACTGCGTCCAGGCTGGATATGGTAGGGCGGCCGTCCCGGCCGCCATTCGCGGACGAGACGTCCGCGCTACCATCAATTATTACGCTTCCCCGGCATTGACAACTGCGCCTGCCGGCGGCTTTAATCAGCCCACGGGAGGACCAGCGTGAACGATATCGATCCGGTGCCAGACGGGGACGAACCGGGCGTCGACCAATCGCTGTGGATCAAGGCGCCTCAACACATCCTGCGCGTCGAAGCCGCGATCACGCGCCTGTTGAACGGGCGGCAGTCCTTCTGGGCGTGGTGGAAAGCGCTTAACACCGGCCTGGCGCTCGACGCCGCCCAGGACCAGATCTTCCTAAACAGCTTGCGCTGGCGCTTGGTGGTCTACAATTTAATCAGCATCACCACGCTGCTGGGTACTCTGTTTCTCACCGCCGCAGCCTGCGTTGACCAACCCGCCATCGCCTGGTTCGGCTGCTTCCCCATCCTGTTCTACGCCGCGGTCTCCGCCCTGGGCCTGTACCTTGGCTGGATCTACCAGCACCGGCTGGCCGGTCTGCGCGAGACCAGCGCGGACGGCCTGGCGCGCGAGAACGTCCTGTCCATCATCGCCGGCAACGACGAGCGGCTGACGCTGCTTCACGAACACATGCCCGGCTGGCTGCGCCTGCTGACCGGCAAGCCGAGGAATATCGAGCAGGCCACGCAGCTGGTCGCGCGCAACCTGGACTGGTACCTCGCCCCGCCGGGCCCGATCAAGGTCCTCGACTTCCTGATCAACTCGCGCACGCTGTTTATTGTCGGCTTCGCGCTGTTTCTTCCCGCGGTCCTGCCCCTGAACGCCATCGCCCACGCCGAATCGCTGCCGTTTTTTTTCCTGGCATTGAGCGCCGCGCTGATCTTCCTCTCGCTCAACGACATCGCGGACTTCCGCCAGCGCGTCCAGGCCGAGGAGATGCTGCGCTACATCGCCGCGATCAAGTTGGCCGGCGCGGTGGATTGAGCAAGTAGTCTAACCTGTGGTGCTGCCTTAGAGACCACCCGACATATAGCCCGCCACATATTCCCAGGCAACCGCTTCCAGACCTGCTATCAGCTGTTCATCACTGCCTCCACTCGCTGATTCCCAGGTTAACAAACGGATCACGTGGGCAGCGATCTCCTCGGCAAAGTCGGTGCCATTTGATTCGCTTTGATAAATCAGCAGGCAGTAGCGCTTGTGGACGCGAACTGTATTCGCAGTTGCAGTCACTGAGTATGACAGCGTAAGATTTTCCGTCGACGCTATATACACCACGCCGCCGGGCTGGGGAGGAGCGGACGGCTCCAGCAGCGGAACTGGCTGGCCTGTATAGGGATTCTTTGGGAGCACCAAGCTGCCCTCCGCAACCAGGTCCTGTAGTGAGTCGGGAAAGAACAGGCACTGCTTCTGGTAGTTGCACACCGAGCAATATTGCTCCAACGCCTGACTGATCTCATGCAGCGCTTGGCCGCATTGCTCTTGTCGCGTCATCTCCACACGCTGGCAACCATACCGCACCCCGCCGGCAATCGCCGCCAGTGCCAGCACGGCGATCAGGCCGAGCGTCAGCTGGCGGAAATGCCGATCCGCGATGCGCACCTGCAGTAGCGAACCCCCGCTCATCAGTACATTGTGACATGGTGGCGGGATGGGATGTTCCGCCCGATCAGGCTGAAGGCCAAAGGCCACAGGCCAAAGTAGGCGCGGACGGCTCGTCTGCGTCCAGGCTGGATGCGGGTTCACTGCCGTAAGGGCGACGCATGCGTCGCCCGTGACGCTTGCATAAGCAAGAAATCACGGCGAAGCCAGTTCGACGTTTCAGGACTAACCGGATTGCTGGCTTCGCCGAATGAATGTCCGTTCTGACTGATACGGGCGACGCATGCGTCGCCCCTACTGCTTTGATGCCGCATTGTTACTGGATGCACGGTTGTGCAGAACTCTCCGGCTTACAGCAGATCAGCGCCGCACTACTTCAGATGGTGCTTCACGCGGCTGCTTTTGCGCTGGGGCCTGGCCTTGGCGGCAGGCTTGTGGTTCTTCTTCTTGGCTGGCACTGCGTCGGGTTCCGGTACTTGCGCCGCGATATTGATTTCCAGGTTGCAGTCCAGTACAAGCGCCAGTTTCAATAGCGAGCCGATTGTCGAGTTCTGCGTGCCACTGAACAAGCGGTGTACGCGCTGGCGCGATACACCCATCCGCCGGGCAATCTCGGCATAGCTCAGCCCCAGCTCATCGCGCCGCTTCTCGAACTCCAGGGCCAGATCAAGCGCGATTCCCTCTGCGATACTCTCGGGCATCGCGGCCATTTCATCAAGCCAAATTTTAGTCCTTTCGTTCATTGTCCAATACCTCTCTGGCTCTACGCATCGCTCGCCCCAAAACCCGCTTCGAGGCTTTCTGCTGCTTCTTAACATCCCAATCCAACATCACAATCCCCCGCTTACAGAAGCAACAATATACTCGTGCTTGATCCTTCCGAATCTCGTACAGACTAGGATCACTGCCACGAACCGGCAGCCAGATTTTGCTGCCAAGCATCAGCTCTGCGATCGTCCTTTCAGCAACCCAAACAATCGCCTCTCTCAGCCTGGGCATCGGCGGCCGATTAGACTTCATCGCCCAGTTAAGAAAGTCATCACAACTGCCATATACATAGATGCTTCTATACGATCCTTCCAAGAATAATTCAACCATAAACATCTCCGGTGCCCGTTGGTAAGGATAATAAACCGCAACGGCAATTATAGTTGCCGTTTATGTCAATCCCTCTTCAAACACCGGATATGCATGGCTGAATGACCTTCGATCAGGACAGCGATAATACCGAACCGGAACAATTGAAGTATACCCGCGAAACAACCGGATGTCAACTTATAAGTTGACATTGTGAATTGAGATATATGTCGATGAATCCAGGCTGGATGCGGGTTCACTGCCGTAAGGGCGATCACGCCTTGGCGTGACGTCGGCCGCGGCATGAGTAATACCTCGATTCTGGGCGAAGCCAGGGTACTACGGCCCGCCGTGGCCGTAGACATTAATAGTCTGCAACCAGGGCCGGTTGCAGTACCCAGTAGCTTGTGTGGAAGGGCTCCCCAAGCCCGTGTGGAAGGCATCTCCGACGCCGTCTCCACGAATCGGTCGGTGGGTCGGGGACCCACCGCTACACAGTATCACTTTGCCCTTTGGCCTGATTCCCAACCCTTTCACCTTTAACCGTTTCCCTTTAACCTGATTGCTCACGGGCATCCCGCCTGTGGCGGAACCCGCGTCACCGTGGAGCGCCGCCATCCTGGCGGCCCGGGGATGCCGGCTGGAGCCAGCGCTCCATTTATCTGATAATCCATTCTCACCTGGTGTTAAAATAAGAATGTGTCGCATTAACGCGGCCGCATCGCACGGGGGTGCTTATGAGCAACAAACCGACGCAACCAGCCTTGTCCGCGCGCATCCAGGGCATGCCGCGCTCCAACATCCACCTGATGAGCGCGCTGGCCCAGCAGGTCGACGACCCGGTCTCGCTATCCTGGGCCAAGCCCGCCTCCGGCACGCCCGCGCACATCAACGCCGCGGCGATCGAAGCGATCAACGCCGGTCACTGCAGCGGCTATTCGCCGGGCCTGGGGCTGCCAGCGCTGCGTGAGGCAATCTGCGCCAAGCTTAAGCGCGACAACGGCATCACGGCGGACCCCACCGAGATCCTGGTCACCGTCGGCGCGATCGAGGGCATCACCGCCGCGCTGGCCGCGGTGATCGACCCGGGTGACGAGGTAATCCTGCCCTCGCCGAACTACTCGACGCACACCGAGCAGGTGCGGCTGTTCAGTGGCCAGCCGGTCTGGGTGCCCTGCATCGAGGACGAATCCTTCCGGCTCGATCTCGACGCGCTTAGCCGCAGCATTACCGGCCGCACCCGCGCGATCCTGTTCTCCACGCCCGTTAACCCGACCGGCGCGGTGTTTTCCGAGGCCGACCTGAGGGCCGTCGGCGACCTAGCGCTCAAGCACAACCTGGTCGTGCTGATCGACGAGGCCTACGAATACATCACCTTCGACGGGCACCGCCACTTCAGCCTGGGCTCCGTCGACGCCTACCGCGACCACGTGATCTCGATCTTCACCCTGACCAAGACCTACGCGATGACCGGCTGGCGGCTGGGCTACCTGCACGCGCCGGCGCGGCTGATCCCCGAGATCAACAAGGCCCACAACTGCAACGCGATCTGCGCGCCGGTGGTGTCGCAGTACGCCGGGCTGGCGGCGATCAACGGCCCGCAGGACTGCGTCGGCGAGTTCAACGCCAAGTACGCCGCGGCGCTGGATAAAGTCTGCGGGCGGCTGGATGCGCTCGGCGATTACTTCGCCTACCAGCGCACGCAGGGCTCGTACTGCATCTTCCCGCGCGTGCTGCATCCGGCGGGAGCCGACTCGCTGGCGTTCTGCCAGCGGATGCTGGCCGAGGCGCGCGTCTCGACCACGCCGGGCTGCGGCTTCGGCACCGGCGGCGAGCAGCACCTCAGGATCACCTTCTGCTGCGCGCTCAGCGATATCGACCGCGCCTTCGACCGCATCGAACCGTGGATCCGGGAGCTGTAGGGAGCAGGTGCAAGGTTCAAGGGAGAAGGGAAGAAGGCACTTAGCAACTAGGGATCAGGGACTCGACGAATTGCCGCGGCGTTATCCCCACATAAAACGTATTGCGCTAAAAGAAAAGCTGGATTAGCAGGACGCTGACGGACTCCGGACTTCGGACTGGTGTTCGCAAGCACGGGGGCTTGCGCTACTAGCACCTATGCTTATTACTTACGCTTCCCACTTACGCTTACGCTTGTTACTTACGCCTATTTCCCGAACAGCTTACCCGTCAGGCCGGCGATATCGTCCAGCACGTCGCCGTCCTTGTCAGCGTCCAGCAGGCCGCTGACCATGCCCAGCAGGCCGGCGCTCGATTCGCTCTCTTCGCGCTGGCCGCCCAAAAACTGGCTCAGCTGCTCCATCCCGATGCCGCCCTCGCGTTGCCGCCGGCCCAGCGCGCCCATCACCAGCGGCGCGGCCATTTCGAGAAGCTTGCCCAGTGAGCCGGAGGCCAGGCCGGTTTTCTCCGCCAACTTCTCCTCCACGCCCGTGCGCTTGTCGCCCAGCACGTGCTGCAAGATCCCGGCGCCGTTGCCCTGCTCGGGCGCATCAAGGAAGCCGCCGACGTTGTCGAGGATCGAGCCGTCGTGATCGCGCTCCAGCGCGCCCGTAAGCGACGCTGCGCCGTCAGTGTCGCCCGCATTGCGTTCCATCGCGCCCAAGAGCAGCGGCACCGCGGCGCTCAGTCCTTGCTGGGCCTCGGCCTCGTCCGTGCCCGCCTGTTGGCCGAGTTTTCTGAGCGCGTCCCCGCCCAGCCGGCCCATGATCATTTCCAGGATTGAATTCCCCATGCGTTAGCTCCATGTCTGGCTCTTATTGCGTGCCTCAAGAGGGTTATACCCGACGGGACGGGGATTGGTGTTATTTGGGCAGGATCGTTTGATGCCGCATTATTGCTGGGCGCAAGCACGGCTTCCCGCGCCACTAACAGCGGATCGCAAGCGGAGACGCTTGCGCAACCCCTTTAACCTTCTACCTTGAACCTTGAACCTACATTTCCTCAAACGGTTCCAGGTGCACCAGCACGTCGGCGACGTCCGGACCCTCGCGGAGGAGCTTGTACTTCACCGCGGCGGCGATCTCATGCCCGCGGTGCACCGACAGCGCCGGGTCGACCTGGACGTGCAGGTCGATGTGCAGCCGCCCGCCCTGGAACCGCGTCCGAAGGTCGTGCACGCTCTGGACCTCCGGCACGCTAAGCGCCAGCTGCTCCAGCCTGAGGCAGGTCGCACGCGCGGCGCCGGTGTCGATCAGCTCGTTGAAGGCGGGGCGGATGATGCCGTAGGCGGCGTAGAGGATGAACAGCGAGACGACGATCGCGCCGATGTGATCCAGCCAGAACCAGGCCGGCATCAGCAACGTGCCGCCGACGGCGATAAACGCCGGGATCGAACTGAAGGCATCGGAGCGGTGGTGCCAGGCGTTGGCGATCACCGCCTTGGACTTCACGCGCCGGCCGACGGCGACCGTCCAGTGGTAGAGGATCTCCTTGGCGACGATCGACACGCCGGCCGCCACGAGGGCGATCACCCCCGGCAGGCCCGTGTGCGGTTTCTGCCAGGTCACCACCGAATTGTAAGCCAGGCCGACCGCCACCGCCGCCAGCATCAGGCCGATCGCCACCGTCACCACGGTCTCGATCCGCCGGTGCCCGTGCGGATGGCATTGGTCCGGCGGCTTGTTCCAGTACTCCACGCCGACCAGGACGGCGATGTCGGTGGCACAGTCGCTGAGGCTGTGCACCGCGTCGGCCACCACCGCCTGCGAGTGCCCCAGGATGCCGCAGACCAGCTTCACAATCGACAAGCCGATGTTGACGGCCATGCCGGCCCAGGTGACGGTGCGTACGCCCGCCGCCTGCTGCTCGGGGGTAAGCTCGCCGCTGTGGTTGTCCGCCTGCGCCGCCATCTCCACAATCCTGGTTGATTACTCTGTCTCATTATACCATAGTCAATTGAGACTGATTTGCGACTGGCAGTTGCGACGCGGTTTGGTAAATCCGGGCTGAAGCGCTGGCCGCCGGCCCCACGTTCGGTTACAATCTTGTTGCGCCCTGCGGTGTGCGACAAGGCCGCTGTGCGGTTGAGCCGATGATTACAACGGGGGCGGCAGAGTCCAGCGGACGGAAACCCCGTAGCGCAGCAAGCTGCCCACCTACTTAAAGGGCTCTCTTGCCCTCGCGGTACAACGGCATTGTGGGGCGCTCTTTTACGGCCGGCGGCGTGTGCTATGCTCAGCCCGTCACAGACGCGTATGAAGCTGAACGAGTTAACCGACGCCACGCTGAAGAGCTACCTGGCCGAGAGCCCCAAGCCGACGGTGCTGGTCTTCCATGCCACCTGGTCCAAGCCGGCGCGGACGATGGTCCACGTAGTCGAGGACGTCGCCGACAACTACGGTGAGTTGGTGCGCTTCGCCCTGGTCAACGCCGAATCCGCGCCGGACGCGCTGAACCGCTACGGCATCCTCAGCCTGCCGACCTATCTGATCTTCAAGAGCGGCAGGCCGGCCGACCGCTTCATCGGCCTGTTGACCAAGGAAACGCTGACCGAACGCATCGAAAACAGCCTGGCCAAGATCTAGCCGGCGGCCTCCATCTGCTTGGCGGCGCGGGCCGCGACTTCCTTGAACACCTGCGCCAGGTCGCTGTCCGGGAACTCCACCACCACCGGCGCGCCGATGTCGCTGCCCTTGCGCATCCGCACGTCGATCGGGATCTCGCCCAACAGCGGCAGCTGCGCGTTGGCGGCCAGCACCTTGCCGCCGCCGCGGTCGAAGATTTCCGTCGCCTCGTGGCAGTGCGGGCAGACAAAATAGCTCATGTTCTCGATGATGCCGAGGATGCGGATGTCGAGCCGGTCGAACATGCTCATCGCCTTCTGGGCCACCGCCGCCGCGACTTCCTGGGGGGTGGTCACGACGATCGCCGCGGAGAGCGGCAGTTCCTGGGACATGCTCAGGGGCGCGTCGCCCGTGCCCGGCGGCAGGTCGACGATCAGGAAATCGAGCTCGCCCCAGTCGACGTCGGCGATGAACTGGCGGATCACGCCGTGGACCATCGGCCCGCGCCAGACGACGGCCTGGTCCGGCGCCAGTAAAAAGCCCATCGACATCAGCTTCAGCCCGTGCTTCTCCAGCGGGATGATCCGCTCTTCCTTGGTGATCATCGGCTGGCCGGTGACGCCGAGCATCAGCGGAATCGACGGCCCGTAGACATCGGCGTCGAGCAGGCCGACCTTGTGGCCGGCGGCGACCAGGGCCAGTGCCAGGTTGACGCTGACGGTGCTCTTGCCGACGCCGCCCTTGCCGGAGCCGACGGCGATCACGTGCCTGACGTTCGGCAGCGTTTGCTCCTTCTTGGGAGCCGGCGCCGGTTGGGCGGCCGGCGGCGGCGGCGGGGGGGCCGGCGCGGCGGTCGCCTCGGCCGGCGTGATCTCCACCGCTTCGGTCCAGTCGAGGGCCCGTAGGACCGCGGCGGCCTGCTGGCTGAGCCGCTCCGCCTCGCCGAGCAGCGCGGGCGGCAGGGCCAGCGTAAATTTGATCACGCCGCCGGCGATCGACAGGTCGCGCACGCAATCCTGCCCGACGATGTCGCCGTCGCCCAGCTTGACGTCCCTGAGTACCGCCAGCACAGCCAGCGACTTGCTGCCGGCTTTGGGCTGCGTAGCACCTGCGTCGTGTTGTTCAGCGGTCATTCGTTGCTCCTCGCGCCCAGGCGCGCACCGGCTCCTGGCTTGCTTAGTAAAACTACTATAGGATATCCGGTGTCACGACGGATTATCGCAGATGATAGCCGGTTATCATTTACTTGCGGCCACCCAACGGAGGGCGGCTGGGCTTGTCGCCGGACCAGTTCGGCCCCGCGCCGTCCGCCAGCTGCTCCGGACCGTTGTCGCCGATGCCGGCCAGCTTCTCCAGCGTCCAGGTCTGGCGGTCGCGCAGATAGATCAGCAGCGGGGTCGGCGCGGCTGGATCGCCGGGCGCGAAATCGCCCGCACTGTACTCCGCGGCGATCCCCACGGGCTCGCCGGTCAGCGCGTTGCGGATGGCGATGTTCAGAGCGGCGGCCAGTTCCACCCGCTGGCCGGCGCCGATCTCGTCGAAACTGGCCACCGGCAGCGTCGCGCGGTTGCCCATGAATTCCACCATGTTGTAGTTAGGCAGCAGCAGGTTCTCGCAGAAGAACAGCACCGCCGAGACCAGCACGCTGTCGGGCCACATCGCCGCGGTACCGGTCAGTTTCTCGTGCCAGTTGCGCCGCGGCGTCTCATCCACGTACTCGAGGAAGCCGCCGTCCGGCGTAAACATGATCAGCTGCAGCAGGTCGCCGGACGCGTAGTAGTACACGTCGCCGCCCGTATAGGTGCGGATCCGCCGCGGGTCGACGCGCGGCAGGGCGCTGGGGGTGGCGCCGGCGATCATCTCGCCGAGTTGGGAGTAGTCCGTCCCGCCGGCGTTGCCGACGAACCCCAGGTCCGTCGTCTCCTGGTCGATCAGCATCGCCAGGTCCATCACCGGCAGCGTGGTCATGTCATCCTCGCCCGGTACGAAGTAGATCGCCTGCAACCGGCGGCCGGTGAACATGTTCGTCACGTCGAGGTTCCAGGCCTCCGAGCGCAACAGCGTAATCAGGTCGGTGGGATAGGTGTCGTCGTGCAGGATCCGGTAGGTCAGCGCGTTCAGGGCGATCGCGCTGAGCTGGATGTTCGCACGGGCGCGGAACTCGTCGCGCAGCATTCCCGTACCCGGAATCTCGCCGACCGTCGGCTCGCCGCCGCCGAAGATGTCCGCCGGTGGATCCTGCGCCCCGGCGGGCGTACCGAGCAGGACGGCGGCCAACAGGCCGAGTAGGCTCAATCGAAGGCAGTTGATTCCCATTCCCATGTGCTCCCAGCGTGGATGTCCTTATCTAAGACTATACCGGAGAGATTGTGTTCACGGTAGGGCCGGAGCTAAACGGTCCGGTGCTGCTGGTAGATATTCGCGGCCGTCTCGTCGAGCTCTTTCTGCTGCTCGCGTTCGACGTACTGCCGGTATTCCTCTTCCTTGCGCTCGCGGTACTTCTCCAGCACCTTCTTTTCCTTGTGCTTCTCCGCCAGGCGCTCCTGGGCTTCCCGCAGGGCTTCGCGCTGGTCCGCGATCCGCTGCTGCACGGCGCGGATCTGGTCGCGCAGGACGCCGGTGTAGCTCTCCAGGCTGAGCAGGATCAGCGCGTCGACGGTGCCGCGCCGCATCGCGGCCAACTCGTTGTAGGTGGTATCGAGCGCGTGGCGCAACTCCAGCAGCTCCTGCTGGCTGCGGCGCAGTTCCTCCTGGGCGTTGGCCAGCACCTGGCGCAGGGCGTCGAGCTCCATCCCTTTGATGTTCTCCAGCCCGGCCAGCCTGTGTTTGAACTTGCGCATCCGAACCTACCGCTGCTCCGCGACCAGCGAACTGAGCTGCTCGATCGCCGCGCTGTACTCGACCTTTTCGTTGATCCCCTGGCGCAGGAACTCACGCAGGTGGCCGATGCAGCGGATCGCCTGGTCGATCTTGGCGTTGGTACCCACCTGGTAGGCGCCGATGTTAATCAGGTCCTCCGCGTCGTAATAGGTAGACATCACATTACGCGCCCACTGGGCCAGCTCGATCTGGCTGTCCTCGACGACCTCGGGCATCACGCGGCTGATGCTATCCAGGATGTCCACCGGCGGCAGCTGGCCCTCGGTTAAGAGCTTGCGGCTGAGCACGATATGCCCGTCCAGCACGCTACGGGCGATGTCCGCCACCGGCTCGTTCATGTCGTCGCCCTCGACCAGGATCGTCAGCAGCGCGGTGATGCTGCCCACGTCGCAGAGGCCGGCGCGCTCGCAGAGCCGCGGGATCTGGGCGTAGACCGACGGCGTATAGCCGCGCGTCGTGGGAGGCTCGCCCAGCGTCAGCCCGATCTCGCGCAGGGCATAGGCGTAGCGCGTCAGGCTGTCCATCAGCAGGAGCACATCGTCGCCGCGGTCGCGGAAGTACTCGGCCACCGTGAAGGTGATCTGCGCGCCCTTGACCCGCAAGAGCGGGGATTCGTTGCTGGGCACGGCAATCACGACGCTCCGCTTCAGCCCCTCCTCCCCCAGGTCGCGCTCGATGAACTCGTTGACCTCGCGTCCGCGCTCGCCGATCAGGCCGATCACGTTGATATCGGCCTCGGCATGCCGCGCGATCATGCCGAACAGAGTGCTTTTACCGACGCCGCTGCCCGCCATCACGCCCAGCCGCTGGCCCTTGCCCCAGGTCAGAAACGCATCGATCGCCTTGATCCCCGAGGGGATCTTCTCGGAAATCGTCGGGCGGCTCAACGGAGACGGCGCGGGTTGGTTGACCGGAAAGAGCCGGCCGCGCGGCAGCGGTCCCTTGCCGTCCAAGGGGCGGCCCAGCCCGTCGATCACCCGGCCCAGGTAGGCCGGCGACAGCGGGATGGCGAAGGTGCGGCCCGTGGTGCGGACTTCGGTGCCGACGGAAATATCGCTGCTGAAATCGAACGGCATCAGCAGCGCCATGTGCTCGCGGACACCGATCACCTCGCAGGGCAAGGGTTGGGCCAGGCGGTCGTTATGCAGGTAGCAGAGCTCGCCGATGAAGACCGGCGGGCAGACCGCCTCGATCACGACGCCGGTGACGCGCTTGACCTGGCCGCGGCGCTTGAAGGGCTCGATCTCCGCCACCCACTCGCAGGCCGTTTCGAACAGCTGCGGGCGAAGCGGGCTGGCCGGCCGGTCGCTCATGCCGGCTCCACGTCGGGCTGGCCGAAGCGCTCCTCCAGCTCGGTGATCAGCTCCGCCAGGATCTCGGGCAGGTCGTAGTCGATGCTCAGGCCGGCCAGATGGGCCTTGAACTGGCTGGGCTCCAGCGCTTCGTCGAGCGCCAGGTCGACCAGCGCCGGTTTGATGCCGGCCGCGCGCAAAGCGTCGCTGAGCAAGTCGTCCTCGCTGAGCAGCATGAAGGTCGCCGGATGCACGTCGACCGTGACCACCTGGTCGGGCTTGATCAGCTGGCAGGCCCGGGCGATCAGCGCCGCCACGAACTCGGGCGACTGCGACAGCTCACGGCCGAGCAACTGCCGGGCAATCGCCAGCACCAACCGCTGGGCGGGCTGCTCGATCTGTTTCAGGTATTCCTCGTGCTCGCGGCGCAACTGGGCGGCGGCGCCCTCCAGCGCCGTGACCGCCGCCAGGTAGCGCTCGCGGTACTCCGCCTCCGCCCGCTCGCGCGCCTCGCGCTCCAGCACCTCGCGCTGGCTTTCCAGCTCGCGCATCGTCTGGCTGATCAGCTGCTCGACCTCGGCCTCGGTTTCCTCGATCTTCTTGGTTGCCTCGGCCTCGGCCTGGGCGGCGATATCCTGGGCCATCTGCTCGGCTTCGCCGACGATCCGCTCGGCTTCGTTCTTGGCCCGATCAGACGGCAGCAGGTATTCCTCGTCGTCCGCCGGCGCGTCGTCACTCAGCGCCGGTTCCCCGGGCAGGTCCTCGTCGTCGGGGCCGGGCACGCGGAAGGTCTCCACCAGCTGGCGGGCATTGACGACGATCCGCTCGCCTTCTTTTGTCTGGTCGCTTTTTAGAATCCTTTCGTTCATAACATCTAGCGCCGGCGGCCGGGTTAGACCATCGTCGATTCGCCGCCACGCTCAATAATGATTTCGCCGCTATCCTCCAGCCGGCGGATGATGTTGACCACCCGCTGCTGGGCATCCTCGACGTCCTTCAGGCGCACCGGACCCATGAAGTCCATGTCCTCCTGCAGGCTGGCCGCGGCGCGCTTGGACATGTTACGCAGCACCTTGTCCTTGACGTCCTCGCTGACGCTTTTAAGGGCCAGCGCCAGGTCTTTCTTGTCGGCCTGGCCCAGGACGGTCTGGATCGCGCGGTCGTCGAGGATCTTGATGTCCTCGAAGACGAACATCAACCGTTTGACCTCGTCGGCCAGCTCGGGGTCCGTGTCCTCGAGATTTTCCATGATCGCCTTTTCGGTCCCGCGGTCGACGCGGTTCAGGACCTCGACCAGGTTCTTAACGCCGCCCGCCTGGGCGATCTCCGTGGTCATCACGGCGCTGACCTTCTGCTCCAGCACGCGCTCGACCTCGCGGATCACTTCGGGGCTGGTGCGGTCCATCGCCGCGATGCGCTGCGCCACGTCGACCTGGATCTCGGGGGCCAGGCCGGCCAGCACCGGCGCCGCCGAATCGGGCTCGAGGTAGCTCATGATCAGCGCGATCGTCTGCGGGTGCTCGTTCTGGATGAAGCTGAGCAGCTGTTTGGCATCGGTATGCTTGAGGAAGTCGAACGGAGTAACGCGCAGAAAGCTGGAGAGCCGGCCGATGATCTCGTCGGCGCGGTCGCCGCCCAGCGCGGACTGCAGGATGTCGCGGGCGTAGTCCACGCCGCCCTGCATGATGTATTCCTGGGCCACCGCCAGGTTGTAGAACTCGCGCAGGATCTCCTCCTGCAGGTCGGGATCGACCTTCTTGAAGTTGGCGATCTCCAGCGTGATTTCCTCGATCTCCTCCTCGCTCAGCAACTTGAGCATCTTGACGGAGATCATCTGGCCCAGCGAGATGATCAGCATCGCGACCTTTTGCTTGCCGGTCAAGTCCACAACGCTATATGCTCGTTCTGCCATATACCCTCAGCTTAACACGCCAAAGTGCGGTTTGCTTTACGTATCCTCCAGGAGCCAGGAGCGAATCAGGTGCGCGACCCGTTCCGGTTCCTTGTCGATCATCCGCGAGATCTCGGTGCGCATCTTGTCCTGGGCGGTCGAGGACAGCTCGTCCAGCCGCCGGAGCGCGAATTCCTCCACCTCCTCCTCGGAGGCGAAGGTCAGCGCCGGGGGCGTCACATCCTCGCTCGCCGTGGCCAGCGCCACCTCGCGCGGCAGGACCGTCAGGACCAGCGAGCGCAGGAACAGCAGCGCGACCACGATCAGGATCAGCGCCAGCGCCCAGCCGGCGATGCGGCTGATGCTCTGCGTCCGCTGCAAGGCCACATACTCCACCGTGGCCGGCGCTACGCCCGCTTCCGCGAACTCGAACGCCTGGACGTCGATCACGTCGCCGTTGGCCACGTCGGCGCCGATCGCCGAGGCGACCAGGTTGTCGACGGTGCGCTTCGTCGCCGCGTCCCAGACGTCGGTGCTGATCGCCACCGCGGCGCTGCGCCGGGTAATCATGCCCGGCGGCAGGTCTTCCTCGCGCAGTTCCTCGTTGACCAGATAATCGACGATCAGGTCGTATTCGCTGCTCTCCAGCGTCTGCGCCTCGCTGCCGCTGATCCCCAGGTAGCCGGGGATGTTGCTGGTCGTGCCCGGGACGCCGCCCGGGGTTTCCTCCTGCTCCTGGTTGCGGCTGCGGTGCTCTTCCAGCCGCTTCTCGACGCCCTGGTCGCCGACGACCGGCGTGTATTCCGTACTTTGCGTGTGGATCGCGCGGAAGTCCATGTCCAGCGTCACCGAGGTGGCGACATTACCGGCCCCGTACGGATCCTCAAGGAAGGTGCGCAGCTTCTGCTCCAGCTGGCGCTCCAGGCGCTGCTGGAGCTCGTGGCGCAGCTTGGCCAGCTCCATGCCTTGGTACTGCTTTTCGCTTTCGTAATCATCATTGCCGGTCAACTCGCGGCCCGAACTGTCGACGATCGTCACGTCCTCCGGCGCCAGCCGCGAGACGGCGTGCGAAACCATATGGCGGATGCCCTCGACCTGGGACTCGCTTAAGCGGCCGTTGGGCGCCAGCGTCAGGGCCACGGAGGCCGTCGAGTGCGTGGCGGTATCCAGGAAGGAAGTCTCCGGCGCGATCTGCAGGATCACGCGCGCCTGGTGCACCTGCTCCAGCGACTCCAGCGTCCGCACCAGCTCGCCGGACAAGGCCCGTTGGTAGTCGATGCGCAGCCCGCTCTCGGTGATGCCCAGTTTGGACTTGTCGAACAGCTCGAACCCGACGCTGTCCCGCGGCAGGCCCATCGCCGCCAGCTCCAGCCGCAGTTCGTACAGGCTCGACGCCGGTACGAGGATGTCGCGGCCGTCGTTGGCCAGCTCGTACTCGATGTCCTGGCGCTTGAGCTCCGCGACGATCATGCCCGCATCGGCCAGCTCCAGGTCCTTATAGAGCAGCACCTTGGTCTCCGGGGCCGAGACTAAAAGTGTCATCGCGGCCACCGCGCCCACGATCAGCACCGCGGGCAAGCCCAGGTAGAGCAGGCGTTGGCCGGTGCTCAGGGAATTCCAGAATTCCGTGATCCGTGTGATGAGTTGATCCATCAGGAACCACCCCCTAACGGCTGCCAGTCCATTCCGCTAGTTATCTTGTTTATCGTCATCCATCCACCCGATCTTGGTTAGATCTGCATCCGCGAGATCTCCTGGTAGGCCTCGATCACCTTGTTGCGCAGTTCCAGCGCGAAATTCAGCGCCAGATCGGCCTTCTGGACCGCCAGGACGACCTGCTCGATGTCCTCGATACGGCCGGCGGCGAAGTCTTGCTGCACCTGGTCGGCCTCGTTCTGCAAGTCGATCACCTGATCCAGTTGCTGCTTGAGCAACTCAGTGAAGTCAGGCCCCGTACCGTCACCGTCCGGCGCCTGCTGATCCTTGGGCTTGAGCCCCGCCAACGGCTCGATCGGCTGGAATCTCCAGTCGACCGGCTTTATTCCACCTTCCATCGTCACTTCACGCTCCCAGACTCACCGCGCACGCTATGCCTGTAATGTCTGCAAGGCGCGCATGAAGTTACTTTTGATTGCTTCCAAGGTTGTGGCGTTCGCTTCGTAGGCCCGGCTGGCCGCGATCAGGTCGACCATCTCGGTCACGACATTGACGTTGGGATAGCTGACATAGCCCTCCGCGTCGGCGTCCGGGTGCTGCGGCTCGTAGACCCGCCTCAGCTCGGACTCGTCGTCGATCTGCTCGCTGACCTTCACTCCGCGGACCTCGCCGTCCGCGTCGACCATCTCCATGAACACGGCCAGCTGGCGCCGGAACGGCCCGCCCTCCGGCGTCCGCGTCGTGTTGGCGTTGGCGATGTTGCCGGAGATCAGATCCATCCACTGCCGGTGGGCGCTCAGGCCGCTGGCGGCGATATTTAGTCCCTTAAACATGTCGTCGCTCAACGCTAGACCCTCCCTTCCTTGATGACGGTGCGGTACTGGCGGATCTTGCGGTAGGCGAGCATGTGCGTGGCGTTCAGGCGCATCTGGGTCTTGGCCAGCTCCGCCATCTCGCGGTCGATGTCCACGCCGCCCAGGTCGGGCCGCAGGAACAGCCGCTCCTCCACGATTTCGCGCGCCACCGCCTGGCCGAGATTGGCCACGCGCTCCTCCCGACTCGCCGCCGGCGCATCCAGCGCTGTTGACAACTCGTCGATAAACGAGATATCGCGCCGCTTATAATCGGGAGTATTGACGTTGGCGATGTTTTGCGAGATCAACTCCAGGCGCTTGGTAAGTGCCTGCTGCGACATCGACAATGCCGCCAGAGTCACATCTCTGCCCAGTACATCCACCGTTTCTTCTCCCCGGAGCTAACATCCAGCAAGAGGATCCGGGAGATCAATGGGGTCCTTCCCCATCCGACCAATCCAGTCCGCCTTTCCACTCGGGCCAGCCCCATGGCCCTTCCCCTACCACGACATTATAATAACAGATGCCACGATATCCACGACTTATCACCACTATCCAAATGTGGATTTACCCGGATTTAATTCTATGGACGTCTGGGCGGGTTTAGCGCCTTGGCCGGCGTAACCCACAGGGGGCGTCCCGCCGTGGACGGGATGCGGCCCTGGGAGCCATGAATGGCTCCCCTCCCAAACGTGTTTGCAGCGCGGGGCCGCCCCGCCGATATATTAGCTATGGCAGAGGAACAGGTGCTAACCGACCGGTCGCGGCCGTACATCATCGCCGAGGCGGGCATCAACCACGGCGGTGACATGCAGGTGGCGCTGGAGATGGTCTCCGTCGCCGGAGCGGCCGGTGTCAACGCCGTGAAATTCCAGAGTTTCACGGCCGGCGGGCTGACGCATGAGACATTGGCCGCGGACCAGCACGAGTTTTTCGCCCAGTACGAGCTCAGCCGGCGCGAACACCTGGAGCTGGCCCATGTCTGCCGCGAGCGGGGCGTCGATTTCCTGTCCACGCCGTTCGACTTCGCGATGGCCGACATGCTGGCCGAGCTCGACGTGCCGGCCTTCAAGATCGCCAGCTGCGACCTGACCAACCTGCCGTTGATCCGGCACTGCGGTGCCTATGGCCGGCCGCTGTACATCAGCACGGGTATGGGCGACACCGCGGAGGTCCAGGCCGCCTACGAGGCCGCCCGCAACGCCGGCAGCCCGCGCGTCGTGATGCTGCAGTGCACGACTAACTACCCCACGGCCTACGCAGACGTCAACCTGCTGGCGATGCAGGCGATGCGCGAAGCCGTCGGCTGCGCGGTCGGCTTCAGCGACCACAGCATCGGCAACTGGGCCTGCTTCGCCGCCGTCGCGCTGGGCGCGGAGGTGATCGAGAAGCACTTCTGCCTGGACAAGGCGGCGCCCGGGCCGGACATCGCCGGCAGCTGCAGCCCGTTGGAACTGCAGGAACTGGTCACGGGCATCCGCGCCATCGTGACCGCGCTAGGCAGCGCCGAGAAGTCGATGCGCGCCAGCGAGCAGGAGGTCGCGCGGATCGCGCGGCGCAGCATCTACTACGCGCGCGACATGCTGGCCGGCCACCGGCTGGAAGCGACCGACCTGCGCTTCCTGCGCCCGGCCGGCGGAATGAGCCCGGCACGCTCCGGCGAGCTGATCGGCCAGGTGCTGACCTGCGACGTGAAGGCCGGGGCTGCCGCGGATGCGGCGCATGTCAAAGGCGCGGCGGCGGGGCAAGTAGCTGACATCGGGAGTGCCCGTATAACCGCTGAGCAGTAGAGCAAGCCCCCGTGCTTGCGTCGGATCAGGTTAACGGTTAACGGGGAAAGGTGAAAGGGCTGGGAAAAGGAACCAGGCACCAGGGAGCAGAAGAATCGTAGCGACGCTCCGGTAATAAGCGCAACCAGGGGCGGTTGCGCTTGTATGATACGAAAAGGGCCAGGAGACACTTTGGTTGCGCTCAGGCAAAAGCCTTTTGCAGTAGATCAGTGCCCTGGC
>JAFGCY010000008.1 GCA_016932385.1 bacterium
CGGCGCTTCCGCACCTACCGGCACACCGAGCGCGAGTTCGAGGTGCGATACACCGGCCGTGAGCTGGCCGCGCCGGTCGCCAGGCACACCCGCCAGCTGTTGAGCACTGCGATGGACGGCGCGAAGATGCGGCTGACCCATGTCGCCGAGCTGGATCCCAGCCCGACCGGCAAGCTGATCCAATACGTCGACCTGACGAGAAACGGCCACGGCCACGGCCATCCGGACTAGCGCCGGCTGCGCCGCTGTACAATACGCGGCATGGATAACCTTGCTCACGATTCCCGGATTTCGGTGCAGGACTTCCGCAAGCGGATCGTAAACCTGCTGGCCAAGAGCGCGCTGACCAGCCTGCCGCGCAAGGACACCGACAAGCTGTGCCTGCTGCTGGCGTTGGCGGAGCGCTTCGAGCGCGGCCGCGACTACGCCGAGATCGAGGTCAACGAAGTGTTGCAGCGCTGGCTGAATGCCAATTCGCCGGAAGGCAACATCGATCATGTGAACCTCAGGCGCCTCATGGTGGATTTCAAGTTCCTGGCACGCAGCAGTGACGGGCTGGCCTACCGGCTTGATCCCGACGGCAGTGGCTTTACGGCCTTCAGTCCCGAGGTGCTCGAACTGAACATCGCCGAGCTGATCGAGGAGGAAAAGCAGGCGATCGAAGCGCGCCGCGCGCAGTTCCAACGGGACAGCTAGGAACTACGCCACCGACCTGGTTGGTACGGATCAACCGGCTGATGGAGTCAGGGCTTGCAGTTGCCGCCAGACTTCCGGCAGTTCCGCCGTGAACTCCAGGCGCTCTCCCGTGTGCGGGTGGACGAAGCTTAGGCGCCGGGCGTGGAGGAAGATGCCGGGGTAGGCCGCCAGCAGGTCCAGCAGATTTCGACGCGTCTCGGCCTCGGGCCAGGCCTGCTTCCAGCTGCGCCGCGCGCTGTGGTCGCTGCCCTCGCGCAAGAACTTGCGGAACGAGCCGTTGCGCCCGCCGCCGTACTTGTCGTCGTTTACGATGCAGGAGCCGACGGTCAGCAGGTGCACGCGGATCTGGTGCGTGCGGCCGGTATGGATCGCCACGTCCAACAGCGCCAGCGGCCCCCACTGCTCGGCGATGCGGTACTCCGTCAGCGCATTGCGGCCCATCCCGCCGGCCCACATTTTCTGGCGCTGGTGGAGATGGCGTTCGATCGGCGCGTCGATGCTGCCCGACGGCGGGTCCGGCGCGTCCAGGCACAGCGCGGCGTATTCCTTCTCCACCACGCGGTCGGCGAACTGACGGGCCAGCGAGACGTGCGTCGGGTTGTCGCGGGCGATCACTAAAACGCCGCTGGTCTCCTTGTCGAGGCGGTGGACGATGCCCGGCCGGTCAGCGCCGCCGTGGTCGGACAGCTCCTGGAAGTGGTGCAACAGCGCGGCGGTCAGCGTCGGCCCTTCCTCGGTCGGCGACGGATGCACCGTCAGCCCGGCGGGTTTCTCCACCACCGCCAGGTGCTCGTCGATGTGGAGGAAGTTCAGCGGGAGGTCGACGGGTTCGATGTCCTCGGGCGCGGGCGGGTTCAACAGCTCGCGCAGCCGCGCCAGGTTGACCTCGATGTGCATGCCGGGGCGCAGGTTCTTCTGGCCGCGCGGGGCCTCCTTGCCGTCGTAGAGCACGCCGCCGTCCTCAATCAGCGCCTGCACGCGCGCACGGGAAACCTCGGCGAATTCCTTGAGTTGGCGCAGGGCGAGGGTGACCGCCACGTCGCAGCGCTCGCCCTTGGTGCCCTCGTAGTCGAATCCGTACCAGTCGCCCACGGGCCGATTATACTGGCGCGCTGCGGTTACGGCAGATATGCGTACTTTAACAGGCCGTGCGTGGCGTCGTAATAGCTAAAATGTGCACCGCCATCACTATCCAGCGCGACATCACAGCCCTGGCCCACGTCGCCGGCACTGTCGACCAGCTTGGTCACCCAGAGCGTGCCGCCGAATTCCGCGTAGCACAGCCTGCCGTTGGTTGGCGAGTTTAAATGCTCAATCTACAAGACGATCATAACTCATTGCATCGCCAGACGGGTGTGGGCGAAATTCCTGAGCGGGGCCGAGCGAGCTTTGCTGTGACTCCGCAACGCTCGCCCGTTTTGCTCCGTTTAAAACCAGGTCAGTCTGCTGGACTGGCGCACCGGCTAGGGTAGATAGGCGTACTTCACTAAGTTATGGTCATCATCGTAATAACTGAAATGCACACCGTCTTCATCGTCCAGCGCGAAATCGCAATACTTGCCTACATCAGCGGAGTTATCGATTACGCTGGTAATCCAAAATGACCCTGTGAATCTGAGGTAGCATAATTCCTGCTTAGCCTGTTCGTAATAGCAGACAACAGGCAAACCCGCGGAATTCAATGCGATGCACAGCCAATCGCCGATATTGCCGGCGGAGGGTGGATTGCATGCCTGCCAATCGGCACTGTCGAAATAGGCATAAGTCAGCGCCTGCACACCAGTCTCGATTTCCGTAGCGTAGACGATGTGCGGTGTACCGTCCGCCTTGGATACCGCCAGATCAAATGGTCCGATTCCGGCGCAGTTGACGATCAACGAATCATCCCAGTCTTCCGTCTCGAGATTCAGCTTCGCATAGCACAGGTCAGATGCCACGATGGAGTAATAAATCACGCTGGGTTGATCGAGCTGGTCGTAGTCAGCGGCGCACCGCCAGGATAATCCATCCAATTCATTCTCACTGCCTAAGCAATCCCAAAACCAGCTAACAATACGCCGCTCGATGAAGAAGGCACAGCATTGAAATCCGCCGATGGTAAACCCGGCATCAATGAACGCAATACCGGGCGCACCGGTTGAATACAGGCATAGGTCCGGCCAGTAGACATCCGTACTACCCACTCCTTCCTCGGTATCCCAGATTTCCTCCGCTTGCCATTCGCCGGCCTCTTCGCACATGTACACCAGCTGAGGATACTCGTAATATGCCAGATGCGCGTCGTTGTCGGCATCGCAACGCAGACCATCGGAGCCGAGATTGATTTCGTCAGCGCCCCGTTGGACGACCTCGTGTCTCCAGCTAGCGGCATCACGGCTATATAGATACAGCCAATCCGTGTTGTCATTGACAAAGGCGATTCTTGGATAGTCGTGCTCGTGTTCCAGGGCTATTGAAGTACTATCCCCGATGCTTGTGGCGGAATCCACGACTTCAATCGTACCTGTGAACGTCGATGGGCAAACCGTCAGGTAAAAACTGTCAACGCATGTTCCCGCGGCGTTGGCGACCGTCACCGTGCAATGATACAGGCCCGGCGTTCCCAAGGTGACCGCGGGATGGGAGCTAGTGCTGGACGCTGGCGTAGCCGCGCCCGCGAAATCCCAGTTCCAGCTGGTCGGCTGGCCCAGCGCCGGATCGCAGATGACCGCGAACTCGGCATCCGCGCCCTCAGTACCACTGGAAGGAGTGACGTTGAGGATATCCGGCGGCGGTTTCAGGCTGAGAAACAGGCTGCTCAGCTCCCAGGTGTCCATACCGACCAGCAGCACGGCGGCAATCACCAGGCCGTCATCAATACAGGCAGTACTGGGGAAGGTGATCCGCTCGGATTCATCGAGGGTGTACCAGCGCCATGTGTCAGTGGTCCAGTCCGTCAGGCCGATCCAGCAGTCGCCGTAGTCGTGCGTCGTCTGCCAGCGAATATTCAAGGTTGAGTCGTGGGAGTAGCCGGTCGTATCAAACGAGTAAAAGGCATAAGCCAGGTCTTTGGATTTGCTGGCGGGATCGTAGTTCGGTGTGAATACCGCCGTCGTTGAGACCGGTGTTACGTTGTGATGAGGCAAGCCAGCGTCGAATTGGCTGCCGGCGCGAAAAATGCCGCTGGTGATTTCGGCGGTGGACTTCAGCTCTGATGGCACGGGCAGCTGGGACTGCGTCCCGGCCGGCAAAGGCTCCGTACTAAGCGGAGAAACTGCCGGCGCGTTTGTCACCGATGAACTGCCTCCGCAGCCGGCGGATAGCATGATCAAACTCAGGGATAACAGCACGGTAGTAACCGTGACATAGACAACAGCAGGCTTCATGATTTCACTCCATAACAGCAGGTCAATCCGGCACTTTTACCGGTTTGATCACTTAAATTTGGCGGATAGCAGCCCGGTGGTTGGCTCTTGCGCTGAGGATCTAACCAGCTCAAGAGGTTTCGCAGATAACTAAGCAAGCTGGGGAGCAGTAAGTCTTGAACGAATTGACAACTATCAGCACCCGCCTATAAAGGCTAGCAGCGCTAAGTCAGCGGGAGCTTGTCACATCCTTTGCCACTCTCAGACAAACAGCACCACAAGTAGTTTAGCTTCAACTACCGCTAATTATACCGTTGCAGTGCTTGCATTAAACAAATATAATGGTGATTAATCAGTCAAGTTTATTCGCTGGCCAGCCGCGCGTATTTCACATAACCGCCGGTGTGGTAGTAGCTGAAATGCGGGTTGTCGGCGTTGTCGAGGGCGATATCGCAGTACTGGCCGACGTCGCCGTTGGAGTCGACGGTCTGGATAATCCAGCTCAGGCCTGTAAAGTAGGCGTAGCGCAGTTCGTGCTCGGTTTGCTCGTAAAAACAAATGTGCGGGCGGCTCATGGAATCACGGGTGATACTCAGGTGCGGCCCGACGTCACCCGTGCCGGTGATCACGCTGTTTTGCCACATGGCGCCGTTGGGGCGTACGTAATAGATCTCGCCGGGGCCGGGGTTGGAGCCGCTGACGTAGCAGATCCGCGGCCGGCCGTCGCCGCCGGAGATGGTCATCACGGCGCAGTCAATGTTGGCTATGTTGCCGACCAGTTCGTCTTCCCAACCATCGTGATCACGGGCGTAGCGCAACTCGTCGCTGACGGTGTCGTGGTAAAGCACGCCGGGATGGTCGTATGGATCCAAATCCAACGGACACAGGATGCTCAGCGTCGGGATTTCCATCAGCCCGCCCGAGCTGACGATTTCGCTGGTGTACCCATACCAGATCCAGCCATCCGAAGTGGCGTGCTCGATGACATATGAGCCGTAATCGTCGCCGGACGCCGAGATCAGATAACTGGCGTGCGGCAGATCCGCAGAATCCAGCACCAGATTGGGCTCGTAGAGCCGGGTGATGATTTCCGGTTCCTCGTATTCGAGGACCATGTTGACGTCCCAGGCTCCCAGCCAAGTCCGGCCGTAGATCAGGTATTGGCCGTGGCTGAAGACGAGATGGGATTCGCCGGCGCTGTCGACCGCCAGGGCGCTGTTTGTGAAGTCGTAGTTTACCGTCCCAACCAGTTCTTCGTTTTGCCAGCCCCTGCCGTCGTCGTAGGCGTAATACACCGACTTGGGGCCGGCGTCGATGTAGGCGATCCGCGGGTATTCATCGTCCGGCGGGCCGATCGCGATCGAGGTCGGCCGGTCGAGGGACGAGACCTTGTCGACGGCCTCGATCAGCCAGGCGCCGCTGCTTGGATTGACCGTCAGCAGGAAGTAGAGATCCGACTCGCCGAAGGCGTTGGTGGCGCGCACGGAGCAGGAGTACACGCCGGCTGCCTGCAGCGTCACATGCGGCTCGGCCTCGACCCACACGCCGGGATCCGCGCCGCCGGAGAAGTCCCAATGCCAGGTGGAGACGTCCTCGTAGGGCAGGTTCAGCACGGGCTGGATGTCGATCGTCTCGCCCGTGACGCCGACCGCGCCGGTCACGCCTTGGACCTGCGGCGCGGGGGTGTTGCCCAGGTAGATGTGCGACAGCTCCCAGGGCTCGGTACCCATCACCACCACCACGGCGTAAGCCGTGTCATCGACCAGGCAGGCGGCGTTAAAGTTGATCGTGCCGGTGTCATCCACCGGATACCAGCGCCAGGTGTCGGCAACAAAATCCGCCATGCCGACCCAGCAGTTTGTGTAACCGGCGGTCTCGAACCAGCGCAGGTGGAGGACCTGGTCGAGCGGGATGCCGTCGGTGTAGAAACTGTACATCGCGTAGGCCAGGTGATCGCGGCCTGGCGTGGTGTCGTAATACGGCGTGAAGACCGCGCTTTCCGGACTGCCGGCGTAGACCAGGTCGTTCGGCCAAGTGTCGCGGTATTGATCGCCGGTCTTGAGGATCTCGCTGTCGACATAGCTGGCTTCCTTCAACGCTGACGGCGCTGGCAGGTGCAGACCACCGATGCCGGTTTTCTCCCCGCCGGACGGGGCCGCCGGCGGCAGTTTGCCCGAGCCGCACCCCGCTAGCGACCAGAACAGGATGGTAACGACCAGCAAAACAACCATGCGGACGATCATCTGCTTGATATCTCTCAGCACCAGACACCTCTGCCACTCAAATTAGTTGCGCATCCATCTACCAGCGAATAGCTTTTCACATTTAGTATTCCCAAAATATCGACCCGGATGTTCGCAGGAGCAAAGGTATTAGGTATAATCCTCTGCCGGGCCGCTACAGCCCGGTACACAACCCAAGAGGGAAGGCACGATTAAGTATGACGCAACCTATGCCTGCGCAGAGTAACATCGGCGACCATGTCGCGCGCCGAGCCGACTTCGACTGGAGCCAAGCCCGTGAGATCCTCGGTTGGCCCGCCGACCAGCACAACATCGGCTGGTACTGCACCGACCGGATTTGCGAACAGGGCCTCGGCGACAAGCTGGCCCTGATCTGGGAGTCCAGCGACGGCCAGACCGTCAAGCGCTTTACCTATGACGAACTGCGGCAGCTGGCCAACGCCTATGCCAAGTTCTTCACCGAGGACCTGGGCCTCAAGCCCGGCGACGTCTGCGCCGTGTTCCTCGAGCGGATCCCCGAGCTGTACATCGGCATCCTCGGCGGCCTGAAGGCCGGCATCGTGATGCTGCCGATGTTCTCGGCCTTCGGCGAGGAAGCGCTGGCCGCGCGCGTCGGGCCCAGCGGCGCCAAGGCGATCCTGACGCAGCGTAAGCTCTGCTTTCGGGTCCGCAAGATCCGCGAGCAAGTCCCCGACCTGCAGCACGTGATCATCGCCGAGCCCGGCGACCTGGAGATGCAGGACGGCGAGGTCCACTTCGACCTGGCAGTCGCCCAGCCGCTGGGCGAGTTCGCCGCCTATCCGGTGACCGAGGAATCGCGCTCACTGCTGCATTACACCAGCGGCACCACCGGCCAGCCCAAGGGCGCCCAGCACGTGCACGGCAGCCTGCCGCAGCAGGCGCTGACCACGCTGTGGGCGCTGGATGTGCGCCAGGACGACATCTACTGGTGCACCGCCGATCCGGGCTGGGTGACGGGCGTCAGCTATGGCGTGATCGGGCCTTGGAGCCTGGGCATCACGCAGTTGGTGATGGAGTGCGGCTTCATCGTCGATCGCTGGTACAAAGCGTTACAGGAATACGGCGTGACGATGTGGTATTCCGCGCCGACCGCGATCCGCCTGCTGATGAAGGAAGGCGTCGATAAGGTCAAGGAGTACGACCTGTCCAAACTGCGCCACCTGGCCAGCGTCGGCGAACCGCTCAACCCGGAGGCCGTCGTCTGGAGTGAGCAGGCCTACGGCATCCCGTTCTACGACACTTGGTGGCAGACCGAGACCGGCGCGATCCAGATCTGCAATCTGCCCGGGATGGAGATCAAAGCCGGCAGCATGGGCCTGCCGTTTCCCGGCGTGACCGCCACGGTGCTGACCGACCAGTTCGAGCCGATCACCGAGCCGGGCGTCTCCGGCCAGCTGGCGCTCAGGCCGCCGTGGCCGAGTATGTTCCGCGAGTACTACAAGGAACCGTCGAAGTACGAGAGCAAGTTCAAGAACGGCTGGTACCTGACCGGCGACCGCGCCTACATCGATGAGGAAGGCTACTACTGGTTCAAGGGCCGCGACGACGATGTGATCAACACCGGCGGCCACCTGGTCGGCCCGTTCGAGATCGAGAGCGCGCTGTTGGAGCACGAAGCCGTCGCCGAGTCCGCGGCGGTCGCCAAGCCCGACGACGAGATGATGGAAGTCGTCAAGGCGTTCGTGGCTTTGAAGCCGGGGTTCGAGCCCAGCCGCAAGCTGGAAATGCAGATCATGAACTTCATCAGAAAGAAGCTCAGCCCGTTGGCGATGCCGCAGGAGATCGAGTTCGTCGACAAGCTGCCCAAGACCAGAAGCGGCAAGATCATGCGCCGGTTGCTGCGCGCCAAGGAGTGGGGCGAGGAGATCGGCGACACGAGCACGCTAGAAGACGACTAGGCCTGCTGCTGCAAGGTTGATCTAAATGACCCTGATGGAAGCGGTACGTGCAGAATAATAAAGTCCACAGTGTCTTGGATGATTACTTCCACGAGCGGGAAGCAAGGGAGTTGTTTTCTGGCGTCGTCCGCATTTCAACAGCTGAGGAAGTGCTGTATAACCGGGCCTTTGGTTTTGCCAACCGTGCCTGGAAGATCCCGAATAAAGTTGAGTACCGGTTCGACACTGCATCCGTGACAAAACTATTCACGGCAGTGGCGGTGTTACAGCTGATCGACCAACAATTGTTCAATCTTGATACACGCGTAGTGGAGTACCTGAATCTGATCGGCACTGCCATCCCTTCGGATGTCACGGTCTTCCATCTGATGACTCATTCAAGCGGAATCGCTGACGATTGTGAGGAGGAAGATAACGAGAATTACGAGGAATCATGGCTGACTGAGCCATGTTATGCAGTCACTGAGACGAAGGATTTCTTGCACCGGTTCATCCATAAACCGCCTAATTTCAAGCCAGGCGCTGGTTGCCGGTATTGCAACTGTAGTTTTGTTCTCCTGGGGCTGATGATTGAGAAAGCCAGCGGACTGCAATACCGGGACTATATCTTAAAGCAAGTATTCGAAGCAATTGGCATGAACGATTCGACCTTCTTCCACCAGGCGTATGTAACCGAACGTCTGGCGGAGGGTTACGATCCTGTGCTTAACGAAACAGGTGAGATAACTGGATATAAAAGGAACATATTTGCATTCCCGCCCATCGGATCACCGGATGGTGGTGCGCACGTTACAGCCAGGGACCTCGACCACTTCCTGCGGACCATTATGGCAGGGAAGGTTTTATCACCAGAATTGACAGCCAAACTATTCCAGCCGCATGTGTATTACGATCGCACTGATGAGTACGAATTGCGGCATGGATTTGTCTTCCTGTTCTACCTGGATTCTAAAGGCGAGGTTGTCTGTTTCAAAAAGGAAGGTTACAGCGCTGGTGTGAGTGCCGAGATTCGGTACTACCCCGCCCAGGATATCTGCATCACAATTCTCTCTAACATGGCGGAGGGAGTATGGGAGCCGTTGCGCGAGCTGCACAAACTGGTGTGTACGGGCAGCTTACGCGGTTAATGACTTGGCAGTACAATTGTTTGAAGCAAGTTTGTGGAGGCGACATGAGTGACGATATGCGCGAGCAGATCATCGAGTTCATCTACGATGAGTATGTCGAAGACGATTCGATGAAGATCGAGGACGATACGCCGCTGATTTCCAGCGGCTTGGTGGATTCATTCTCGATGGTCAGCCTGAAGATGTTCCTCGAGGAGGAATACTCGATCCAGATGACCGACGAGGAAGCCAGCACCGAGGCGTTTGACACCGTCAAGCGCATCATGGCGCTGGTGCAGAAGAAACTGGACGAGCAGGGCTAGGAGTACTGGCCCGCGAGTCCGGGCAAGTTAGGGGTTGAGTAACCAAGACGGAGCGTGGGGGTTTCCGCGCCCGAGGTGAGGTGAAGAATGGCATATATCGATGCAGTCAGAAAGCAGTTTGAAACCGCCGTCCAGGAGACGCTGGACGCCGGCCTGAACAAGGACGAGCGCTTCATCTGCTCCGAGCAGGGCGTGGAGATCGAGGTCGAGTACCCGCGCGGCAGCAAGCGGATGAAGGTTTTGAACTTCTGCGCCAACAACTATCTGGGCCTGTCCAGCCACCCCGAGGTGGTCAAGGCGGCGCACCAGGGCCTCGACGAGCGCGGCTACGGTATGTCGAGCGTGCGCTTCATTTGCGGCACCCAGGACGTGCATAACGACCTGGAGAAGGCCGCGGCGAAGTTCCTGGGCAAGGAGGATTCGATCCTCTTCGCCAGTTGCTTCGACGCCAACGCGGCGGTCTTCGAGGTGCTGTTCGACGAGAACGACGTGCTGATCAACGACCGGTTGATCCACGCCAGCCTGATCGACGGCATCCGGCTGTGCTCGGCGCAGCGCGACAGCTATAAGAACGCCGACGCCGGCCACCTGGCCAAGAAGCTGAAGATGTGGCAGAGCCGCGCGCGCAACATGTGCGTGGTTACCGACGGCGTGTTCAGCATGGACGGCATCCTGGCGCCGCTGGACGAGATCTGCGACGTCTGCGACGAGTACGGCGCGATGCTGCTGGTCGACGACAGCCACGCCAGCGGCTTCATCGGCAAGACCGGCCGCGGCGTGCACGAGCACTTCGGCGTGATGGACCGCGTCGACATCATCACCACCACGCTGGGCAAGGCGCTGGGCGGCGCCTCCGGCGGCCTGATCGCCGGCCCCAAGGCCGTGGTCGAGATGATGCGCAACCGCGGGCGGCCGTATCTGTTCTCCAACGCCGTGCCGCCGCCGATCGCCTTCGCGGCGCTGAAGGTGATCGAGCTGATCAGCCAGACGACGGAGCTCCGCGACAAGCTGGAGTGGAACGCCAAGTATTTTCGCGAGAAGATGGAAGCCGCCGGCTTCAACCTGGTGCCGGGCGAGACGCCGATCATTCCGGTGATGCTCGGCGATGCCAAGCTGGCCAACGACTTCGCGCGCGAGATGCTGATGGAAGGCATCTACGTGATCGGCTTTTCGCACCCGGTGGTGCCGATGGGCAAGGCGCGCATCCGCACGCAGCTGTCCGCCGGCCACGACAAGGAGCATATCGACAAGGCCGTCGCGGCGTTCATCAAGGTCGGCAAGCAGCTGGGCGTGATCAGCTAGGATCCGGCAAGCTTCAGACATTAAGCAAGCAACAGGCCCGGGCGCGGTCCACGCGGAACGCCCGGGCCGTTTACCAATGGAACCCGGTGCACGGCGGCCGGTCTGAAAGTAAAGGGAATGCGGCCTGGAATGTCTGTGTGGTAGGGATCAATGGACAAGCAGCAGTGTGTCCGGAGTGGAGATGAGCGGCGAAAAGCCCGTAAGTCCTGGCCGCGCTGGTTGAAGGTGCTGGTGGGTGTATTCGTCGCGGTTGCCGTGTTGGTGCCGCTGCTGTGGGTTACCGCATATTTCATTCAAGAGCATAACTGGCAGCACAATCACTTGGTTTCCTGGGATCCGACACCCGTGATCGGTGCGGATGGGCGATTGTACTTCATTACCAACCATCACGAGTTGTGGTGCAAGACGGCGGCGAACGAGGCGGTCTGGCACGTCAGCCAGGATCTGGATGGCTATTGGTTTTCCGGTCTGGACGTGAGTGCCGATGGGACCGTTTACGCGATGGCCTATAACGGCGAGTTTTTCTCCTATGACAGCCAGGGCCGGTTGCGCTGGAATCAGTTGCTTTACGAGCCTTGGTACGAGTTCTCGAGAGATGAGCATTCTTGAATTGACTCCGAGTTCGGCGGTCAGCCGGTCGTGTTGGATACGGGCCGGGTTTTCCTAGTGATCCAACAGAGCCATGGTTGTGGCAACATCAGCGATGCATTCAATGCCGATGGAATTTTCGATGCGGACGGCAATCGCCTGGTGGATTACTACGGCAGCACGTTCGAACCGGAAAATTTTGGCAGCCGTTATGATCCGGCCGCGATCGAGATCAAGCTGTTCAGAAACGAGGAGATCGACTACAACCTGGCCACGCCGACCGATTTGTGGTTTTTGCGGGACAGCGAGATCTACCTGCTCGGCGAGGATGGCGCAGTTGTCCTGAGCGATGCCGGCGAAGTGCTGCGCATGCCGGAGCAGAGCACCGCGGAGAAGGACTATTCACGGGAGCCAACCAAGACGATCGCTCCGTTGGGCTCAGACTACTACCTGACGCTAGAATGCGACCACCTGGACAACAGCCTGTTTGGCTGGGACCTTGAATCCATCGAGCAGCCCGGGCTGTCCGAGTTGATTTGCTACAACCGCGCGCACGAGGAAGCCTGGCGCTTGAGCCTGGAGAAGGAACTCTGCTGGCTGAGCGAGGGCCCGGATGGCCTGGTGATCGCCGCCGGCCGGCGGCAGCTGACCGCCGTGAAAGCAGGTGAGGTTCTCTGGACCTACCGGGAGGTCGATGACAATGACACCCGCCCGCTATTTCTGCAGCCGATGTTCTTCAAGCCGGTGGTGGACAGCGGGGGGCGGACCCATTTCGTGAGAGCCCAGCGGCACCCGCGGACCGCGCTGCAAAGCCTGTTAGGCCAGTGCGTGTATGACTACTCGCTGGTTGCGCTCGATGCCGACGGGCAGTTAATCGCCGAACGGGCCCTGCCGTTCAAGACCGGCGATTACCGCTTCGTCTTCGATGACAACTGCATGTTGTACGCGGTGGACTACAAGGGTAAGGTGACCAGTTTCCTACCCGATAAGTAAGCACGCCACAGGCGTTGAACGGCGTTCCCACCTCAATAGCCGTTACAATACACGGCGATGCCATTCGCCGCCCTGACCGGATACCTGGCACTCTTAGGCCGCACCGTCGGCCTCGGGCTCGAGCGCCCGTTCGTCAAGGCGCTCAGCCGCAACCGCGATTCGATCGCGGCCACGACGGTTTACTTCGGCATCGGCGAGCTGCTTTTGGTTCCGCTGATCCTCTGGCAGTGGGCGCACGATCCGGCCTATGCCGCCGGCATCGGCGGCTGGATCGGCTGGGCGCTGTTGTCCGGCCTGATCTACGCCGTCAGCTTCCACGTCTACGTCTATGGCATGAGCGTCGGCGAGGTCAGCCTGCTGGCGCCGCTTTACGCCACGATGTTCCTCTGGCTCTACCTGATGGACATCCTCTGGGGCGAGGCCGTCTTCGGCTGGCTGCAACTGGCGGGAATCCTGGCGGTGATGACGGGGGTCGTGTTCCTTAACATCGCGCCGGGCCGCAACCTGGCGCAGGTCTTGAACCCGCTGACGGTGATTCGCCAGCCCGGCGCCTGGGGCATGCTGGTCTACGCCTTCGGGCTGGCGCTGGGGCGGATGGTGGACAAGCAGGCGGCGGACATCGCGCCGCCGGTACTCTACGCCTTCATCGACAACGCGCCCTGCGTGCTGGGCGGTATCCTGCTGTTGGCCCTGCGAGGTCGCGCGGGCCGGCTGATCGCGCTGGGCCGTGAGCGGTTCTGGATCGCCGTGGTCGGCAGCTTCGCCGGCATGTACGCCTACGTGCTGATGCTGGTCGCGCTGGATTACTTCAATCCCAGCGTGGTCGAGCCGGTGACGCAGCTGAGCGTACTCCTGGCGGTGGGACTTGGCGCCTGGTGGTTCAAGGAGCCGCTTAGGGCGCGCTGGGTAGCGGCGTTGCTGGTCGCAGTCGGCGCGGTGCTGTTGTTGCTGGGCTGAGCTAGAAGTCCGCGACCAGCAGGCTGACATCGTCTTCCCACTTGGCTCCGCCGGTCAGGCGCCGGCTGCTTTCCAACAGCTCGGTGACGTAGGCCGCCAGGCGCAGGTCGGCGTTGGGGAGCATCACCTCGTCGCGGAAGCGCTCCTCGGTGATCCACTTGTCGTCGGCCAGCTTGAACTCGACCAGGCCGTCGGTGTAGGCCACCAGCCGGTTGCGCCCGGGCATGAAGCCGCGGTTGATCTCGTTGATCTCAAATTCCTTGAACATGCCCAGGGCCGGCCCGGTCGCGGGCAGCTCCGTGAAGGTCACGTCGTCGGTGTCCAGCCAGTACATCGTGCGGTGTCCCGCGCTGGCATAGGTGATCACCGTCTCGGCGATGTCGATATGCAGGCAGACCGCCGTGGCGATGTGGTAGTGGTCGCCGAGGTCGAGGATGATCCGGTTCAGCCGCTCCATGAACAGCCGCGGGCGATGGGCGCTACGCGCGTTCTCGTCGAAGAACGCCTTGAGCCGGTTGGCCAACAGCGCACTGGCGATGCCGTGGCCGCTGACGTCGGCGAGGAAGACCACCAGCCGCTGCGGTGTTAAGAGGGCGTAGTCGAAGTAGTCGCCACTCAGGTCGCCGCCGGCGAACAGCCGCGCCTCCAGGCTGAAGTACTCGGTCCTCAGCTGGCTGGGGGGCAGGAAGCTTTGCTGCACCTGCTGGCCCAGCGCCAGGTCCGCCTGCAGTTGCGCGTGCTGGCGGCGGTTGTTTTCCAGTTGCGTCTTCAGCTTCTGGTAGGCGTCGCGCAGCTTGAGCTGCACTTCGATCTTAGCCAGCAGTTGGTCCTCCCGCCAGGGCAGCGCGATATCACCGGAGGCGCCGGCGTGGAAGGCGTCGGCAAAGCAGTTGCTCTGGTTGTCCGCCAGTAGCAGGACCGGCATCGTCTCCAGCGGTTGCTGCTCGCGGATGCGCTTGATCAGCGACACGCAGTCCATCTCGCCGCACTGCTGCTCGACCAGGATGCAATCGCAGCTGTTACGCTCGATGTGCGGCGGGAACGAGGTGCTGGGATCCAGGCATGTAACGAGGTAGCCGTGGTCGGTCAGCGCCTTGACCAAGGCCGATTGCTCCTCTTTCCGGTTTGCGAGGATCAGTACGTGCTGACCCACTTGGCCTTTCCCCTTTGCGTTTTGAAATTAACGGCTAAAAACCGCCAACCCCTAATATTTCGAACGCAAGCGTCCACAGCGTCCGTAAGGATGAATATTATACGTCACCACCTAGCCCAGATCGTGGCCGGGCCGTGGATCGATCGCTTATTCGGCGGGCTTTAACCACAATTTAACCAACCAGACCGGTTTTTGTCAGCCAAATTCAACTATTGAATAGTTCAAGGATCTCTCCGCTTCCCGGTCTGCCGGCTGCAGCGGCGCGAATCGCGAACCTCAGGCTGCGGCACGCGAACCTGCAACGTCTTGACGGTGATTACGTCTACAATATGGATGATGCGTTGGTTGACACTGATCATGGCGGCGTGCCTGCTGGGCGTTTCGGGGTGCCAGCGAGACAGCGCCCAGGAAACCGAGGAAGCCCGGGGCCAGCTGGCCACCCATCCCTGGGAGCTGCCGGACTGGCAACTGCCGAATGAAGTGCTGGCGCAACGTCCGGATGCCGCCGCGGATTTCAGCGAGGACGAGCAGGTCAAGACGCCGACGCTCCGCGGTCCGTTGCTGCCGGAATCGGATACGCTGGATCCGGAGCTGATCCCGGGTCGCTGGCTGCAGGTCTGCATGGTATCCAAGGAAAACCTGGCGCTGGTGCCGGTCGGCGAGATGGACATGATGGAGCTGCGCCCGGACGGCAAAGGGGCGTACCACGTCGTCTCCCAGGGTGAGGCCCAGACCCTCGAAGGCAACTGGGAGAAGCTGGAGCCCGGTATTCTGTCGATCGGGTTCAGCGGCGAGATGCTGCCGATGTACAGCGAGCTGCGCGACCAGGATTTCCTCTATATCTGGAATTACGAGCAGGAACAGGGCATCTGGTTCGTCCGGCTGCCGCAGGCGGCATCGTCCGAGATCGAGGCCAACCTGTTCGATACTACGCGCGGCCGGATGCACTTCCAGGATGTCGTGTCGCGCAGCTACAGCGGCGTGGTCGAAGGCGAGTCCGAGCTCAATATGCGCGGGTTTTACGAAAGCGGCATCCTGACCATGCGCTGGGAAGATGAGCAAAACAACGTCGGTGGTTACGCCGCCTTTCGCGTGGAACCGGGCTGGCAGGAACTGCACGGCTACTGGTGGATCGACGATTACGAGGCCGCGCCGTTCGGCGGCGTCTGGGACTGCACGCGCGCCAATCCTTAGTGTGCTACAATCGGCGTATGCCTTGGGCCAACCATCATTCACACAAACCGCACCTCTGGTGGCACGGCTGGGCGCTTGATTACTAGCCTCGACGCCGGGTGGGCCGCTCATGGCGCACCGCGGCGGCAGCGAAGTTCCGATTACGCTTGTTTACTGCATTTAAGGAGGCGACCATGGCTAAAGAGAAGGTGATTATCATCGGAGCGGCGGGCCGTGATTTCCACAATTTCAACACCGTCTACCGCGACAACGAAGACTACGAGGTGGTGGCGTTCACCGCCACCCAGATCCCCGAGATCGACGACCGCAAGTACCCGGCGGTCCTGGCGGGCAAGCTGTACCCGGACGGCATCCCCATCGAGCCGATGGAGGAACTCGAGGAGCTGATTCGCGCGACCAAGGCCGATGTGTGCGTGTTCAGCTACAGCGACGTGCACTACGTGGACCTGATGCAGATCGGCAACCGCGTGCTGAGCGCCGGCGCCGATTTCAAGCTGCTGGCCCCGGCCCGCAGCCACGTCAAGAGCACCAAGCCGCTGATCAGCATCCTGGCCGTCCGCACGGGTTGCGGCAAGAGCCAGACCACGCGCCGCGTGGTGGAGATTCTGAAAAACGACCTGGGCGTCGGCAAGGTGGTTAGCATCCGCCATCCGATGCCCTACGGCGACCTGGCCAAGCAGGCCGTCCAACGCTTTGCCGCGATTGAGGACCTGGCCAAGCACGAGTGCACCATCGAGGAGATGGAGGAGTACGAGCCGCACATCGCCGCGGGCAATGTGATCTACGCCGGCGTCGATTACGAGGCGATCCTGCGCCAGGCGGAGCAGGAGGCCGATGTGGTGCTCTGGGACGGCGGCAACAACGATCCGAGCTTTTATGCCAGCGACCTGACGATTACGATCGCCGATCCGCTGCGCGCGGGCCACGAGCTCTTGTACTGGGCCGGCGAGACCAACGTCACGATGAGCGACGTGGTGATCATCAACAAGTGCGACAGCGCCAAGCCCGAGGACATCGAGACGGTCAAGCGGAATATTGGCAGCCGCAATCCCGGTTGCACGGTGATCACGGCCGACAGCCCGGTCACCGTGGAGAATCCCGAGCTGGTGACGGGCAAGCGCGTGCTGGTCGTCGAGGACGGCCCGACGCTGACGCACGGCGAGATGAACCTGGGCGCCGGCACGGTGGCGGCGCACAGGAACGGCGTGGGCCAGATCATCGACCCGCGCCCCTATGCCGTCGGCAGCATCAAGGCGGCCTATCGCAAGTACCCGCACCTCGGCGACCTGGTGCCGGCCCTCGGCTACTACGGCGAGCAGCTCAGGGAACTGGAGCAGACGATCAACGCCGCCGACTGCGACAGCGTCGTGGTCGGTACGCCGATCGACCTCAGGCGGGTGATCAAGATCGACAAGCCGGCGACGCGCGTCAGCTACGACCTGGCCGAACATGACACGCCGGCCCTGGTCGGCGCCATCAAGAAGGCACTCGGTAAGTAACCGTTAGAAGACCGAAGCGAGCGGTACGCCGAAGACCACTTCGTCGACGGCTCTGACCCGGACGATTACGCGGCGGTCGGTATCCAGGGCTTGGCCCACACGGATATCGATCGCCGTTTCGTTCAGCGGCACCCGCACAGGGCGCCAGCGGTCATCGTCCCAGACCTCGACTTCAATCAGGCCGTTGAAATCGGTCACCCGGACGTCGCCGCGGGTCAGCTGGCCGACCAGCGACAGGTGCAGGAAGCTGTCGGCGTCCAGGTTGCCCATCACGTCGTAGCCGATATCCAGCTCGGCGCCCGGCGTCAGCAGATAGGTCTGCCCGGTCGCGCCGGACCGATCGAAGCGGCCCTGCCAGACCGCGAAACCGGAGCCGCCGACCAGCCGCGTGCGGATCACGCGCGGGTTGCCCTGCCGGCTGATCGTGGCATCGAAGGGCAGGTGGACGACGACCATCGTCAGGCTGTGCTGCTGGTGCGGGCGCTTGAACTCGGCCAGCGCCTGGACTTCCTCGGTGAAGCCGACCAAGAGCAGTTCGTCGCGGTATTCGTGCCCGTTGCGCACCGTCTGGGCCATCTGTGAGCGCAGCATCGAGGACTGCACCACCAGGTAGTTCTCGCTGTCCAGCCGGCCCGCGATGTTGGTCTGGTTGCCGATCACGCTGTAGGTGCCCTGGCCGGCCAGGTTGCCCAGGTCGTAAGCGCCGCCGCCGGGCATGAACACCTGGCAGTTGTACAGGTCGAAGGGCAGGTTCAGCGTGAAATCGCCGATGATGCTGGGCTGCAGGTCGGAATACTCGCCGTCGAGATGCGAGGTCGCGCCGGCCGCCATGTTCAGGTAGCCCTGGTAGAAATAGGTTTTCTGCGTCCACTTGCCTTGCGTGGTGGTGATCTTCGGCTTCTGCGAGTTCTCGATCTTGCTGCCGCTCAGGCCGCGGAACCGCCCGCCGCCGCCGAAGGTGTACTGGTCGACCACGTTCGGGATGTCGGGATACATGAAGGCTGAGCGATCGGGAATCTCCAGCTCGTAGTTCGTCCGCTCGGCGGTGAAGACCAGCATCGTCGTCTGGTACGGCAGGTAATCGGCGCCGGGGAAGACGTGCAGCTCCTGGAAATAGGCGCAGACGTTATCCGAGCCGCGGTAGATATAGCCCGTGGACAGGCCCAGGTAGGCAAAGCCGATGATGATCAGGGGAATCGTTGTCCAGACCAGCGTGCGCCGCTTGAGGCGCCCGAGGATCAGGAAGTTGGCCGGGCCGATCAGCACGATGTAGAACACCAGGAACAGCAGCACGAACTGCGGCGGGATCGGCTTGGCCTCGGACAACCGCTCCAGCACGTCGCTGACGTTCTGCGGGTGGATGAACCAGTCGTTGACCTGGACGCTGTCCTCGACGCGCAGCGCGCTGTCCACGAACATCGGCACCAGCGCCGGGTTTTGCTTGAACGGCGGGGCGGTGTAGTCGAAGGCCAGTGCGGTAACGCGGCCGCTGCCGCGCAGCATCCGCACGACCGCGGGATACTGGCCGCCCCATTCCGTTACTTCCGCGCCGGTGGCGATCCGGCCGGTGGCCAGCAGCGTCTGGTGGTCGCCCGTGGCGATGCCGTAGCGGCGGCCGAAGGCACCCAGGTCGTCCACGAGCACCGTATCCTGCGGCGCCAACGGGCAAATCTCGGCTAGGGGGCTGGCGGCCACGCCGGCGCCGTTCAGGCCCAGCGAAAAGATCAGGTTCGTTCCGCCGGAGACGCAGGCCTTGAGTGTCTCGACCAACTCGGTCGTCACCTGCTGGAAGTCAATGTCGCTGATGATGATTGTGTCGGCGCGCGAGAAGAACTTCGGATTGGTGTCGATCTCGTCGAGGTCGTAGTACGCGACGAACGACTCCGACGTGCCGATCTCGGCCTCGAAGCCGGCGTGCAGGTCGCGGTGCAGCCGCACGCTGGGCAGCTTGTTGAGCACACCCAGCTCGCCGGACTGCTGGCTGATGACCAGGATATTCGCGTTCGCGGCGTCGATCGTGTTCTTGTAGGTGTCGATCACCTGTTCTTCGGTCCAGGAGCGCGTGCGGAAGCGCACGGTCAGGATCGGCGGATAATCGCCGCAAGGGAAATACAGGAAGAACCGCTTGCGCGCCGGCGTCGGCAACTCCAGCGGGGCGACGTATTCCGTGCCCTCGCAGTCCAGCACCAGTTCGCCCGACAGGTTGGTATCGGCGCTTTGGTTCTCCATCTCGACGACGACCGGGTTGACGCGGCCGTACTGGATCCAGCCGTTGTAGCCGATCTGGATATCGTAGGTCACGCCCGCCGGCGGTCTGGCCCAGGCCGCGCCGGCCGCGAGCAGGATTCCCAGGATAAGCAGCAGTGCGGTCAGCCGTCTCATTCGACACCTCCCGCCTTGGACGCCCGGAAGCGTGGGTAGATGAAGGTCGTCAGTACCAGGATGCCCAGGGTCAGCAGCACCTGGGCGATCGCCGACGCCGCCCACAGCAGCCGGCTGTTGACCAGGAATCCCACGACCAGCGGCTGGGGTGGCTGCCACTGCAACTGGAAGGGGGCGAAGACGTCCCAGGCCGCCCAGAGTGGATTGAGCAGCAGGCTCAGGGTGCCCAGCCAGTAAGTGATGACGTTCGGCGGCTGGTTGTTGAAGTTGGCGACCAGCGTGGTGCCGAAGATGCCCGTCACCAGGCCGAGCACGATCAGCACGAAGAAGCTGCGGCCCAGGGCCGTGCGCACGTCGTCGCTGACCAGCGAGAGGAACAATCCGATGCTGGAGATGAACAGCGTCATACCGGCGACCACCGCCGCCAGCTGCCAGAATGCTTCCAGGCTGATGCCGCCGAAGGTGAAGGCCAGGGCGTAGATCGGCAGCGCGGTGACGACCAGGATAAACAAGAACCCGGTCGAGCTGAGGTACTTGCCGAAGACGATCTCGTAGCTCTTGAACAGCGTCAGGTTCAGCAGGTCGAAGGTCTCCTGGTCCTTTTCGCTGGCGATCGTGCTGGCGTTGAGCGAGAGCGAGAGCAATAGCGCCATGATCATCTGGGCGATAAAGGTGGCGATACTCATCGCCAGGCCGATGTCGCCGGCGGACTTGGTGCTGGCGGCCAGGGCCGCGAAGCTGCCCAGGTAGACGAAAAACGCCACCGCGCCGAGGATGATCGTGTAGCTCATGATCAGCCCCAGCGTGGCCACGCCACGGGCGCGTTGCCGGTATTCCTTATGTACGATGGACCACAAGTCTTTAATTCCCCTTCTCTGTTGCTGCGGAATCCTGGCCGTCGGCGTCCCACTCCAGCCAGTTGTAGGCGAGTACGCGGTGCTGGTTCACGCCCAGCAGCGAGCGCTCGCTGAAGATCAGTTTATCGTGCGCGGGCGTTATCGCCAGGGCCGGCAACTCCGGCTCGAAGGCATCGAGCAGCGTGCCGGTGCCCGGATCGATGACTACCATTCGTTGGAACGAACCGCTGAGCCGGCGTTCCTCGTCGGCTTCCTGCACCCGTTGCCAGTCGATCGTCTCCGGGCAGAAGGCGGTGAGAAACTGCAGAAAGCCGCGGTGATTGGGTCCCAGGAACCGCTCCGAGGCCAGCAGGCCGTTCTCGAAGACCAGGCAGGCCAGCACGGGCACATTGGTGCGGTAGACCCAGCGGCGGTTGCCGTCGTGGTCCAGGGCCAGCACCTGCCCGCTGATGATGCTCATCACCGGCCCCTGCGGAGTCGCCGCCAGCGAGACGGCGTAGGGCGGCAGGGCATCCTCAGTGCTGCCGAAGAGGGCGATGCGCTGTTCGTCGGTCATCAGGTCGGCCCAGGTGTGGCTCCAGCGCAATTCGCCGCTGGTCAAGTCACGGCACTCCAGCGTTTCATTCGGCAGCTTCAAATAGGCCGCGTTGGTCGCTTCGTCGACGACGGCCGTGATGCTGAACGCTGGGCCGCTGATGCCGCTCAGATAGCTCCAGAGTGGCGCGCCGTTGCTGTCCAGCGCGAAAAACTCGCCGCTGGTCGTCCAGGTGACGGTTGTCCCGCTCTGGGTGGCGACCACGTTGGTGGTCTGGATCAGCGCGGGGTAGCTCAGTTCCTGCGCGCCGTCAGCCGCCGACAGGCACCGGATAAAGCCGTCCCAATAGGTCCAGACGCAGTCGTTGATTGCCAGCAGCGCATTGCCTTCGCCGGTTTCCTCACTGAGCCACAGGCGCCGGGGCGAGTCGTTGTCCAGGCTCCAGCAGTAGATCCGGCCCGGGCCGTCATGGCCCACCAGCAGACCGTGCGGCGTGAGGTAGATCATGTCGAAGTACTCGGTCTGGCGCTCTCCGGCGCTGTAATCGTATAGGCTTTGGTTGAAGCGTACCGCGCCGGTTGTTACGTCCAGGCCCAGGAGCTGCGGGCTGTAGGCGGACAGGATCAGCAGGCCGTCGCGATGCAGGATCGAAAAGGTATCCTGGTTGCTGAACTCCGCGGCGGAGTACTCGAACGTCCATGCCGGCTCGGTCGCCAGCGGCAAGCGCAGGCGCGCGCGGCAGTAGTTGGCATCGGCGGCGGTGCCGGCGGATGTGGGCCAACTGAGATTGTCTCCGCCCGTCAATAGCCGGTGTGCGGCCAGGTTGACCTTGGGGGGAATGGCCGACGCTGCCTTGTCGCAACCGGCGGGCACAGCCGTGAGTAGCAGGACCGGCAGCAGGCAGAGAAACAACCTGTGCGCCCGGCGCCGCATCAGCTGCCATCCTCATCGCCGGGGCGGTCGCGACCATGCTGCTTGCGCTTGAGCAGCCGGCTGGTCATTTCGCGCGTCGTCAGATCTTCCTGGCGCGCCGGCCGCGCCGAAGGTGGAGTGGGGGTTGGCTTGATCGGTCCGGGCGGGGTGATCTCCGCCGCGTGCGGCGTGACGGGTCGCTTGGTATCTTTCGTGTCCATCCGGCGGCGCAGGTCGGACAGCGAAGACGACGGTTGGCTGCCGGGGCGCGGCGCGGCGCTGATCCGGCCGGCCGGGGTCTCCGCGGGGGCCTGGATCTGCTCACCGGTCACGCGTTCGCGGGCCTGGGCCTCGGCTTGCAGGGCCTGGCGCCGCTTGTCCGCGTCCTGGGCGGTCTGGGCCGGCTGGGTGTGGTGCCGGGCGCGCGATTTGACGGCCAGCAGGCCCGCCAGGCTTTCGCTGGTCCGCTTGGCGCGTTGGACGGAAGCGCCTTCCAGTGCCCCAGCCATCGCCAGCCGGACCTCGCTCCAGTCCAGCACGAGCCGGCGGACGGCCACATCGAGTAGCCACAGGCACAGCGCGATCAGCGTAAACAGCTCCCAGGCGTCCTCCAGCCGGCGCTGCGGCTTGCGCTGCTCGGTAAACAGCCCGGGCAGCGTCAGCCCTTCCGGGGCCAGCGAGGAGCTTTGCAGGTGGTTCAACAGGAAGTTATTCGCCTGCAGGTTTTTGTACTCGGGCGAGTAGCTGACAGACAGGCCCGCGGCCTGCGCGCCGGCGACTTCCGGCTGACCCTCGGCGTTCTCGACGAGCTGGACGACATTGATGAAGTAGTTGCCGTTTTCGGTGGCGGTGAAGCGGCCCTCGTACTGGCCGGGGCCGACCTGGTCCAGCTGGAAGGTTTGCGATTCCAGTTCCGGGTCCGTGATCCGCGCTTCGAGCTGGCCGTAGTTGACGAATTCGCCCTCTTCGCCCAGCGCGCTGACCTGGATCAGGCCCTGGTTGCCCGAGATGCTGGTGGTGACATCGACGCCGCTGGAATCGAGATCGCTGCGCAGCCAGCGGGCCATGCCGGTCCAGAAGCGCTCATAGCCGCTCCAGTCCAGCCAGTTGCGCGCCCAGCGGTTTTTCGCATCGCTGGTGAAGGCGGCGCTTTTACCCAGGCCGTAGTTCCAGACCGCCAGCAGCGGATCGTCCTTGTGCGTCAGCAGCGGCACTTGGGCGGTTTCCTTGGGCGTGCTGGACACGTAGCCGTACAGCGCCGGCGCACTGCCCCAGGGGATCGCCGAGATCAGCTGGTGCTCACTGGTCGGCCGCGCCGCGAAGGGCTCTTCGACCAGGGTGGCCTTGTTGGCCAGGAACACCTCGCGCGTGAAGATGCGCGGCAAGTCGTGCAGGCTGTTGGCCTCGTAGGCGTTGCCGTCGCCTAAGCGGGCCAGGTCCTTGAGGAACGGCACATCGGCATCGGTGCCGAAGGCCACGGTTGAAATCGTGTAGTTGTCGGCCTTCATCTGGGAGGTCAGGCCCTGGAAATCGGCCGGTGCCACCATGCCGTCGGTGAAAACGATCACGTGCCGGATCTGCACGGGCAGGTCCTTGGTGGCGTCGTAGGCGGCCGCCAGGGCCGGGTAGAGGTCCGTGCCGCCGCCGGCCTGCATCGAGCTGATTTGCGCCAGGGTTTCGGCTTTATTGATACCGCGCGTCGGCCGGACCACCCACTGGCCGACGGCGTCGAAGCCCATCACCGCCACATAGTCGCGCTCGGTCTGCAGACGGACGACCGCTTTGCAGCTCTCCTTGGCCATGTCGATCTTGGTCTGGCCGCCGACGGTGGCGCCCATGCTGCCCGACTTGTCGATCAGGCAGATCACCAGCGTCGAGGGGGTGATCTTCTTGCGGCGGAAGTCCATGTCCACCGGCAGCGTTTCCTCGATCGGGGTGTCGAAGTAGCCGCCGGGGCCGAAACTTTTATCTCCGCCGATCATCAGGAACCCGCGGCCGTAATCCCGCACCATCGTCTGGATCATCTTCATCTGGTCTTCAGTGATGTCGTAGGCCGCGATATCGCTGAAGATGATGCCGTCGTAAAGCATGAAGTCGTTGAAGCTGTAGGGGATGCCGCTGGGCGGTACCGCGTCCACCTGGATGTTGTGGGCGTTGAGCATCGGCGGCAAGTAGTTGAGGTCGTTGGGATCGCAGCTGGCGAACAGCAGGCGCGGCTGGCCGCCGACGACGCTGAAGGCGTAGGCGCGGTTGTTTTCGGTGATGCTGTCCAATTGCGGTTCGACCGCCAGCTCGTAGGTGAAGAAGCCGCTTTGGTCGATCTGGACCGGGAAGTCGTAGACCTCCTTGCCCGGGCGGACGTTGATCGTCGTGGTGTCGACGTGCTGGCCGTTCCGGATCAGGCTGATGTCCGCCGGCGTGGCGACGTTGCTGTCGAGCATGAAGCGGACGTTGACGGTCTCGCCCAGGCTGGCGCGCGTGGGAGCTTCCAGGCTGGCCAGCACGACCTCGGCACCCAGGCGGCTGCCCGCCTCGACGACGACCAGTTCCACGCCGTTGTCGCGCGCCACCCGCGCTTCGGCCAGCGAGTTGCCGATGTTTTCGTTGCCGTCGGTGACCAGCACGAGGCGTTTCTGCGCGTTGGCGGGGAAGCTGGCGACCGCCAGCTGCAAGGCGCGGCTGATGTCCGTGTAGTTGCTGCGCGCCTGGGTGGTGCGCGTGGCGAACAGCGTATCGCTGGGACTGGCGACCGGCAAGAACTCCAAGAGCGCTTCGGCGCCGAAATAGACGCGGCCCAGCGAATCGTCCTTCTTCATCGTCTTGCGGGCTTCTTCCAGCTGCTGCTCGATCGGCGGCAGGTAAGCCTCATCGATCGAGTCCGACGTATCGACGGCGACGACCACGCTGACGCGGTCGCTCATCCTGACGAATTGCACCCCGGCCAGCGCGAAGACCAACAGCGTCCAGATGATGATGCGCAGGGCCAGGCTGATCCACTTCTGGAAAGGCCCCAGGCTGGCATAACTCAGCCGTAGCGCCAGCCAGACCATTGCCGGCAGGGCCAGTAACAAGAGCAACCAGATTGGCCGTGAGAACTCCAGCATTGTTATTCCGTTTCGCGGATCCGCCAGCGATGCTTGCTGATCGTGATTAAACTGCGCTCAATCACTATCGGGCCGTAGGAGTCGATCGCATCCAGGACGGCACCCGCCTGGGCGCCGGGATGCAGATCAACCAACCGCACGATGCCACAATGGGGTTGCCCATGGAGTACGGCAAGCTGACCGAAGTCCTTATCCAACGTTACGATTGTTCTCCCCTCCTGACATGCCCATTCCATGATCCTGGCATCGCTCATCGCATTATCTATTTCGCTTACCAAGATTACATCGTGTCCCCGCTCCCTCAATACCTGGGCAGCCGCAGGCCACACACAAACATCCAACAGCAGCTTCATGGCTTGGCGTCGACAAAGCGTGGTTCAACACGCTCGTTGCCCACGAGGCGCTGCGCGAACAGCAGGCAGGCCTGGACATCCTCAGGTTCCAGCCAAGCATAACCTGCCAACAACTCCTGTGTCGTTGCACCGGCGGCGAGCATTCCCAGGACGTGTTCAACGGCCAGGCGCTGGCCACGAATGATCGGCTTGCCGCCGAAAATCCCCGGATCGACCACGATGCGCCTCAGCAGTTCATCTTCCCCAGGATGGTTCCCGCTCATGCCTATAGTTTAACCTCCGTCCGACCGCCGCGTCATGTCGTCGAGCTTGCCCAGCGCCAGCGTGATATGAGCGAAAATCTTCGCGTCCACCAGATCGCCGACGCGGGCGGCTTCTAAGAGGAACATCAGCAGCTGCGGGAACGGCACCAGCCGCACATCAATCCGCTCGTTGCCGACGCCCCCGCCGTCGCCGACGCGCTCAAGATTAAGACACAGGTAAGCGTTGTAAAGTTCATCCGTCAACCCCGGGCTGACCGTGGCCGTCAGCAGGTGGATCACCTCGCCGGGGCTCCAGCCGGTCTCCTCGATCAGCTCGCGCGCGGCGGTGTCCTCGGGCTTTTCGCCGTCGATGTCGCAGACGCCGGCGGGCAGCTCCCAGACCCAGTCCTGCAGCGGCACGCGCCACTGGCGCAGCAGCGGCACCATCCCGTCGGGGGTGATACCGAGCATGTGCACGGTGTGCGGATTGGGCCGGTGGACGCTGTAATAGGCGCGCTGTTGGCCGTCGCGCCCGTTGAATTGACGCTCCTCGACCCGAATCCAGGGGCTTTCCCAGACTACCTGTGGCGTTGAATCCTGCATGTGCAGAGTATAGCCGCCGGCCGCGTCGACGGTGTTAAGCTTGAGCTATGGACAACACAGCGCCAATCGTCATGACCCCGATCGGTTACATCCGCACGCCGTACCAATCCAAAGCCGACATGCCCGGGCGCGGTGAACGCCGACCGCCGGTCCAGGGCCAGGTGGAGTTGCTGCCGGAATACACCGAAGCCTTAAGCGATCTGGACGGCTTCGAGCATATCTGGCTGATCTTTTGTTTCGACCGCAGCGAGGGTTACCGGCTGCGCCTCGTCCCGCGCTCGGATACCGTCGAGCGGGGCTTGTTCGCCACGCGCGCGCCCTTCCGCATCAATCCGATCGGCTTGACCGCCGTCCGGCTGCTGGCCGTCGAGGGTAACGTGCTGACCGTCGAGGGGGTGGACATGCTGGACCGGACGCCGCTATTGGACATCAAGCCCTATATTCCGCGCAGCGACAGCCATCCCGATGCGCGTACCGGCTGGCTGGAGCATGTCCGGCGGGATTAGCCTTCGACGCCTGGGCCGGCGGGGTATTATTCAGTATATTTGGCGATAAACCGCGCCATGCGTTTGACGCCTTCGATCAGTTTATCCTCGGGAACACCGAAGCACAGGCGCACGCAACGCGCGGCCAGCTCATTCGGTGAAAACAGGATCGAGCCGTCGTCGTGATAGGTGGGCTCCAGCCCGAAACCGCTGCCGGGCACCACCGCGACGTGCTCCTCCGCCAGCAGCTTGTCCGCGAACTCGTCGCCGTTGAGCCCGGTGGCGCTGATGTCGAGGAAATAGAACATGCCGCCGGCCACCGGCTTGACGTCGAAGCCGTTCTCATTGAGGATGCGGGCCGCGACCAGCCGTCGCTTATTGAGTGACTCGCGGCGCAGGTGGCAGTCGTCCTCACTCAGGGCGGCCAGCATGCCAAACTGGTTCGGCGTGGTCAGGCTGCCGGTCAGCGGCTCGGTCATCAGGCCGAGTTGCGCGGCGATATCGCCCCGCGGGCAGACCGTCCAGCCCATGCGCATGCCGGTGGAAGCGAAGCTCTTGGAAAAGCTGAACACAGCCAGCACGCGCCGTTTGTCCAGCGGCAGCTCCCAGTCCACCGAAAGCGGGCTGAGGTACTCGCCCTCGTAGACGTAATCGACATAGGCTTCGTCGCTGATGATCCACAAGTTATGGCGGATGGCGAACTCGTAAAGCTCGCGGATCGTATCCGGCGGGAACAGCGCGCCGGTGGGATTGGACGGCGAGTTGATCAGGATCGCCCGGGTTGAGTGGTCGCACAGCTCGTCCAGACCATCCAGGACAGGCTGGAACTGCTCATCCATGGGGTACAGGATCGGACGCACGCCGGCCAGCGTCGTCTGCTGGATGTAGTTGGGGAAGTGCACCATCGGCAGCAGGATGCTGTCGCCGCGGTCGCAGATCAGCTGCAGGCTGCCGTTGAGCGCTTGCGTGGCACCCTGGCTGCAGGTAATGCGCTGCATCGACAGCACGTCCGCCTCGGGGTCGGTCTCGCCGGTGAAGGGCAGGCCGAAACGCTTGGCAATATATTCGGCGATCGCCTGGCGCAGCTGCGGAATGCCCGGCACGGGGCTGTAGTGCGTTTCACCGGCCCGCATCGCGCGGGTGACGCCTTCGATGATGCGCTCGGGCATGTCGAAGTCCGGATCGCCGATATGCAGCGGGATCACCGTTTCGCCGCGGGCCATCAGCTCCTTGGCGGCATTGAAGATCCGCCGGATGCTGCTTCTCGGCATGTCCGCCGCGCGGCGGGAGAACGTCAGTGATCGCATCGGCTGGGGTGTCTGATCCATCTATAAAGTATACAATATCCGCATAAGCGAATATGTCTCAATGAGTAAAATCAGCTGCGAAAAGCGTTGCGCTAATATCTTGGTATGCGCTGGATACTTGCCTGTCTGTTGATGTGTGCCCTGATTACCCCCGCCCTGGCCTACGAGCGCCCGCAGGCGGTCTCGCTCAACGGCGGGTGGGAGCTGGCGGCGGCCGAGCCAATGATCGAGCTGGCCGAAAATCGCGTCGACCGGCCGGATTTTCCGCAGCTCAGCCCGGCCTGGGACGAGGTGATCGACCCGCGGGCTCTGCCGCCCTGGGACAGCGATTGGCAGCCGGTGGCGGTGCCGGCGGCCTGGGAGCAGTACCTGGGCACGGGCTACAACGGTGCGGGGTGGTATGCGCGGTACGTGGACATCCCGCCGGAGTGGTGCGGCGCGGACCGGCGCATCTGGCTGGAGTTCGACGCGGTGGCGACGGCGGCGGGTGTCTGGGTGGAGAACGAGTTCATCGGCGCGCACGTCGGAGATTACAGCCGCTGGCGGGTGGAGTTGACGGACGTGATGCGGCGCCGGCTGGCCGCCCCGCGAGCTGGGGCACCGGAGCCGACAAATATAGGAGCGGCGACGTTCCTGTCGCCGGATTCAGGGGATGATGAGCTAGCAAGTAGATCCGGCGCCACTGAGGGCGCCGCGACGGAATCAGCTGTCATTAATCCCTACACATTGCTGATCGCGGTCTATGTCGACGAGCTACCCGGGCACATTACACAGGGCTTCCTGAATATGGTCGCCCCACACCACGGCGGTATCTGGCAGGATGTGCGGGTGTACTCCACCGGACTGCTGGCGATCGAGCCGGATGGCGTGCGGGTTGCAGCCGACTACCAGGCGCGCGCGGTGGAAGTGGCCGTGGACCTGGAGGGGGATTGGCTGCCGCATTATCTGCCAGTGCTGAACATCTCCTGGCACCCGCCGGACGACCTCCCGGGCGATGTGTATCTTTCCGCGCAAGATGCGCAGTACACGTATGAGTACGACCCGCAAATGCGGCAATTGCGATTAGCCGGCACGTTGGATGAACAATGGCTCAGGCGCTGGTCTGTCGCCGCGCCGCATGTCTACAAGGCTTGGCTGGAGTTCACGGATGTTCGCGATTTCGGCGCGGATCGCCAACTCGATGAAGTAGTTCAGTCCTTTGCCTTTCGCACGGTCGAGATCGACGGTAGCCAGCTGTTGCTGAACGATGAACCGATCTACATCCGCTCCGCGTTGAACTGGGGCTACTATCCCGGCGTGATCAGTCCGAATCCCGGTCCGGAGGTGATCCGTGAGGAGTTCGCTTATATCAAGTCCCTCGGCTTCAACGCCGAGACCGTCTGCCTAATCAATCTGCCGGACTACTTCTACGACATCGCCGACGAGATGGGCGTCTTGCTCTGGCAGGAGTACCCGACCTGGCACAACGACTTCTCGGCGGAGCATAGCGATACTTATCAGCGCGAGTTGCCGGCGTTCATCAAGCGCGACCGCAACCATCCCAGCGTGATCATGCGCAGCCTGAGCGTCGAGGCCGGCGTAGCTGATCAGGATATGATGACAGAGTTGTATGCGACTGCGAAGGGAATGACGAACGAGCCGGTGCAGGACAACAACAGCTGGTTCAGCCACAGCAATCCCGAGACCACCGACTGGTACGGCGAGGACTATTACCTCAACTGCAACCAGTGGGCCAAGCACATGTTGGTGACGCTACCGGCGCGGCTCGATGAGTATCCCGAGAAGCCCTACATCATCGGCGAGACGATGTGTTTCAACTGCTGGCCGGACATCGACGGTCTGGTGCGCTTCGGTGACGCGGTGGACGACCCAACGCTAGCGGCGGCCGAGCCGTGCCGGTACGCCAGTGCCGCATACTGGCGCGGCCTGGGGCTCGAGCCCGACCCGGCGTTGGCTTCGCAGTTCGGCGGGCCGTCGCCGTACCCGTACTGGTACCCGATCTGCTTCGACCGCTGCTGCGAGATCGAGTGGGAGCTGGCGGAGCGCTACAACAACGAGTTACCCGACGGCGAGGACATCATCTTCGACTACCTGCTGCCGCAGAGCAAGCGCTACTCGCTCAACTCGCGGCGATTCCAGATGCAGCTGCTGCACGCCGACCCGCGCTATCGCGGCTACACGATCAACGTGGTGCGCGACATTCCGCAACTCCGGGGCGGGCTGATCGACGACCTGGGCAACCCGCGTTACACGCCGGAAGAGTGGAGCTGGCACGGGGATGGGACAGACTCGCCAGTGTTAGTAGGACGGACCTCCGTGCCCGTCGAGTCGACGACCAGGGACGGCCGTCCCACTGAGAACTCAGCAGATTGGTCCGAACTGACCAAGCCGCTCTTGGCCTGGGATGATGGCAGGGGGATCGAGCCGGATACATCCACGCCGGTCTACCTGGTCGACGAGGGCTACGCAGACCTGCGCGAATTGTTCGCGGACTGGCCGGATCTCATTGTGATCAGCGCGCAACAGGTACCCGAGCTGACCAGGTTGGGCGCGGACAATCCGCGGCCGGTGGTCGTGACCAGCGTGCTGACCCACGACCTTGTGGATTACATGGGCGGCGGCGGTGTGGTGGTCCTGATCACCAGCAAATGGCCCGGCGCGCTGGGCAGCCACCACCATTACTTCTGGCGCGACAGCTGCTTCGCCCCGCCCGTCGGCCCGTTCGATCGCGCGGATGTAGACAAACTGGTTGAGTTGCATCCCTTCGACCTGACGCTGAACAAGGCCGAAGTGATTCCGGTGGACGAGCTGGGCATCACCGGCCAGGTCGATCCGCTGATCCGCCTCTACGACACCCACGACCTAAGCACGGTGATCACCTACGACGCGCTGTTCGCCACGCGCGTCGGCGCGGGCCTGCTGATCGCCTCCAGCCTCGATCACGGCACCACCGGCGGCCAGTGGGTGTTGGGGAAACTGTGCGGCTGGGCTGCGGCATGGTTCGAGTTGAGCGGGCTGGACACGAGCATGTTCGGTATCGCCAACTCGCTGGATACGGGCGAAGATCCGGCGGCCTGGGCGAGGGGATTGCGCGCCTTCCCGGTTACCTCACTCAGCGTCGAGCAAGCCCGTCAACTCGCCACCGCCCGGGCCAACCAGATCATTCCGCTTAACGAGGACTGGCGTTTTCTGACCGATCCCGAGCAGACCGGGGAGGAGCGAGGCCTGTATCAACCCGATGTTCTAATCGAGTGCATGGATACGATCCAGTGCGGCAAGAGCTGGGAGAGCCAGGGCTACAGCTACGACGGGATGGCCTGGTATCGCAAATGGGTGGAGATTCCCGCGGACTGGACGGGCAGCCGCGTCAAACTGGTGGCCGAGGGGATCGACGACGCCTATACGGTCTGGGTCGACGGCGAGGCGGTGGCGACGCACGGCAGCTTCACCGACCATGAACAGACCGTCTGGCAGATGCAGACCACGACGGATATCACGGACTACATCACACCCGGAGCAAGCAACCTGATCGTGCTGCAGGTGGTGGATATCGTCGGCCAGGGCGGCGTCTACAAACCCTTGTATCTGGCCGTGGAATAGCTACTATAAGCACGAAGCGTCACAATCCAAGTGTGTATCATGGCTGAATGTAGATGATTCCTATTCTCATTACCAAACTACCATTGCTTGCTGTAGCAAGCCGTAGACGTTTTACCAAAATTTAATCTGACTAATCAGATATTTCAAATTGAACTAAGATATCATCTTTTCAGACATAGTAACTGCTACGAGAAATAGTAGACTCATAGCAAAGTAGGTTAGCACGGGCGCGAGCCTGAAAACGGAGGATTAATATGAAGGTTTTACTGACGGCGATTGCGGTGATGGCGTTGATGACCACGGCGGCCCTGGCCCATGATGAAACGTGGACCTGGACCGATTTTTCGTATGTTGATGTGATGGCGGGTTCCCATGACAGCGTTGACTACAGCGCTGACTTCAACGCTGACTTCAGTGCCAATTACAGCGCCGGGTGCAGCGATTGCGGCAGCTGGGGTGACTGGGAGTTCAGTTCGAACTCCATCGACCTCGGTTCCGAGTATGCCAACGTAATCGGCAGCGGTTCCAGCTACAACTCCGATAGCTATTCTGGCGGCTATTCCAGCGCGATGGGTTATGAGACCGAATACAGCTCAGTGATTTAGTTCACACATCCCCCCCAACTCGCATTGTGCGGCCCGGGATACTCAGGTATCCCGGGTTTTTGCTTTGACATCCTCGCGCTTGACCAGCCAGGCTGCGAAATAGTCGACAACGGCCTGGCGGCGACCCGCCAGGCGGATCAGCGAATAGCCCAGAATGGCCATGCTCAGCGCGCCCAGCAGGGCGGCTGTTGCCAGGCCCCGGCGCTCGGGCCAGGCCATCAGCACGATCACGCCGAGCAGCAACGGCAGATAGCCGCCGAGGACATCGACCAGCCATTCGCCGTAGCGGCGCCAGAGGCCGGATTCCTCGGGTGCGGTGATCGCCTGCCACCACAAGGCGACGGTCATCAGCTGACCGCGGATGTCGGAACTGGGCGGTGGCCGCAGCGGGCGCAGCAGCGGCACGCGCGTCAGTTCCTGGCGGATCCGCTCCACCAGCTTGGTCTCCAGAACCAGCGGGGCGACGGTCTGGCGGTACAGCTTGTGCCAGGTGGTGCGGTAGTAATCGATGACCGTATAGTCCGCCGCCGCCAGCGTGATTACCCACGAAATCATCAGCACGAGCGCTTCGAACAAGTAGGCCCCGGGTGGATCGGGAACGCGCCAGATATATTCACCGAAGCAGGCGCCGGCCAGTGCCAGCATCCACGCCACCCAGCCCAGCCAGAAGTAGATGCCGCATTCCAGCGAGAGCATCATTCCCGCGGCATTGCGCGCGCCGGCCTGTTTCGGGCGGAATCGCATCTTAAATAGACTAACCGATGACAAGCCGTTCAGGGGCGGGCGAAATGGTTCTCAATTGGCGCTTGAAGAATCGCGTGATCGTGGTAATATCGAACGCCTGATTCCCAGGACTTCCGGAGGCATCAATGTCGGAAATTTCACGCATCCTCGTCATCGGCGCGCTCGGCCAGATCGGCAGCGAACTTACGCCGGCGCTACGCCAACGCTACGGCGCGGACAACGTCGTCGCGGCGGATATCCGCGAAGCCAAAGGCACACCGTTGGCCGAGGATGGCCCTTACGAGATCTGCGATGTCACCGACCGCACCCGGATCGACCGGCTGATTACCGGTTACAAGATCGACTGCATCGCCAACATGGCCGCGCTGCTGTCCGCCGTCGGGGAGAAGGTTCCGCAGAAATGCTGGGAAGTCAACATCAACGGGCTGGTCAACACTCTGGAGGCCGCCCGCGAGCACGAGTTGAAGCAGGTGTTCTGCCCCTCGAGCATCGCCGTATTCGGCCCGAACACACCGCGCGATAGCACCCCGCAGGAAACGGTGCTGGAGCCGACGACGATGTACGGCGTAACCAAGGTCAGCGGAGAGCTGCTCTGCCACTACTACCACCTGCGCTTCGGCGTGGATGCGCGGGGCCTGCGCTATCCCGGCATCATCAGTTCCGAGACGCTGCCCGGCGGCGGCACCACGGACTATGCCGTCGAAATTTTCTACAAGGCGATCGAGGACGGCCATTACGACTGCTTCGTCCGCGAGGACACGATGCTGCCGATGATGTACATGCCCGACTGCATCAAGGCGACGATGGACCTGCTGGCGGCGCCGCGTGAGAAGCTGATGCACCGCAGCAACTATAATGTCGCCGCGATCAGCTTCACCGCCGGCGAGTTGGCGGCGGAGATCACGAAACACCTGCCGGAGTTCACGATTGATTACAAGCCCGATGAGCGCCAGGCCTATGCCGACAGCTGGCCACGGACGATCGACGACCGCATCGCGCGCGAGGAATGGGGTTGGACGCCGGCCTACGACCTGGCGGCGATGACCAAGGATATGCTGGAAGTCCTGACCAAGCGCCAGGCCGCGGGGGCATTGTATGCCGGCTGATGAAACAGCGCCCGAGCCGATCGAGACCAACCTGATTTCCGTCCGGCGAGCCGTAACCGATGACCTCGAGATACTGGTGGAAATGCATCACCGGACGATCCTGCACATGATGGAAAACCCACCGCACGGGTTTTTCGGCGATCCGGCCGCGGCACCGGATCATGAACGTCTGCTTAACGATTTCCAGGAAGCGGTGGATGGCGAGGATGCCATCCTGCTGGTGGCCGAGGTCGCGGGGGAGATCGCCGGTTCGGCACTTGGTATTATCGAGGAATTCAGCGACGAGCTGATCGAGGCACCGTATCTGACAGTGCTGTATGTTGCGACGGCGGACGCCTGGCGCCGGCGTGGCGTGGCGGGACGTTTGCTCAGCGAAATGGAACAGGTTGCCCGTGAACGCGGTCTGCGTATATTGGAGTTACGCGTTTGGGCAAACAATGAATCAGCCTTCGGGCTGTATGAGCGGTTCGGGTACAAAACGATCGAGCACCGCATGGCAAAACGACTGGTGGACTGACTACCCGGGCCGGTAGTGGACATTAACCAGTAAGATGGACAAACTAGCGATACCTAAGCTTTTCGAGCCGCTGAAAATGCGCTCGGTGACGTTGAGCAACCGGATCGGGATGTCGCCGATGTGTACTTACGGAGCGGTTGACGGCATCCCCCAACCCTGGCACCTGGTCCATTACGGAGCCCGGGCCGTGGGAGGCTGCGGCCTGATTCTGGTCGAGGCGACGGCGGTCGAGCCGGAGGGCCGGATCAGCTTGGCCGACTGCGGATTGTGGTCGGGTAAGCAGGTCGACGGTTGGCGCAAGGTGACTCGCTTCATCAAGGCCCAGGGTTGCGTGCCCGGCGTGCAGCTGGCCCATGCCGGGCGCAAGGCCGGCGCGCATACCCCGTACTCCGGCGAAGGTCCGTTGGGCAACGACGGCGGCTGGACGCCGGTGGCTCCCTCGCCGCTCCCGTTTGACGAGAACTGGCTTGAGCCGCGGGAACTCAGCGCCGACGACCTGTTGGCCGCAGCGAACGCCTGGGGTGATGCGGCGCGACGGGCACGGGCGGCTGGGTTTGAAGTGCTGGAAATCCATATGGCGCACGGTTATCTGCTCAACCAGTTCCTATCGCCGCTGGCCAACCAGCGCGAGGATGAGTTCGGCGGCAGCCTGGAGAACCGGATGCGCTTCCCGCTGATGGTGGCGCAGCAGGTGCGGATCGAGTGGCCGGACGACCTGCCGTTGCTGGCGCGGATCTCGGCTACCGACTGGGCCGACGGAGGCTGGTCGGTCGACGACTCGGTGGTCCTGGCCGGCAAGCTGAAGGATCTGGGGGTCGATCTGATCGACGTGTCCAGTGGCGGCATCGTGCCCTTCGGCGACAAGGCCGAGTCGATCACCCAGGCGCAGCCGACTTACCAGCTCAGTGCGGCGAATCAAATCCGCCGCGAAGGCGAGATTGCCACGGCCGCTGTCGGTATGATCAGCGAGCCCCAGCAAGCCGAGGAGATCATCGCCAAGAACCAGGCGGACCTGGTCTTACTGGGCCGGCAGTTGCTGCGAGAGCCGAACTGGCCGCTGAAGGCCGCTGATTTTCTGCAGTATGAACTGGACTGGCCAGTACCCTACCAACGGGCCAAGCCTACATAGGCAGAATTCGCGGATTTCCTGTATTATTAAAGGTTATGCCGCGAAATACTCGTCAACGAGCCGCAATCAGCCGTGTATTCAGCGTTAGCCAGCCGCCACTGACGCCGCAGGAAGTCCTGGAAAAGGCGCAAATTACAGTTCCACAGCTGGGAATCGCGACCGTTTACCGAGCAATCAAGCTAATGATGGCGGAGGGCATTCTGTCAGCCGTGCAACTACCCGGCGAGTCGCCGCGGTACGAGTTGGCCGACAAGCAGCACCACCATCATTTTCATTGCCGGGGTTGCGGCAAGGTATTTGATATCAACAAGTGCGTAACGGATTTCGCCGAGATGCGTCCCCCGGGCTTCAGTTTGGAACGGCACGAGGTTACGCTCTACGGCCTGTGTAGCGCGTGTCTTGAAGATCACTAATGGTCGAGCAGCTAAAAAAACTCGACGCGCTCAAGCAGCGAGTGCTGCGGATTCGCATTGTGCGGATCGTCTGGAACGCGGTCGACGCGTATAACCAGCACGGCTGCATGTTTCTGACCTCAGCGCTGTCGTTCTACGCAATGGTGTCGCTGATCCCGTTGGCGGTCCTGACCTTCTGGGCGCTGACGGTCCTGGTCGGCTCGTCGGAGACGGCCCAGGAGTACATGGCGCGACTGCTGAACAACTACCTGTTGCCGACGACCACCGGCGTGCTCATCGAACGGGCCCAGGCTTTGGCCGGGCGCAGCATCGCCGGGTTCCTCGGCGTGTGGTGGAGCCTGTTGGTCTTCATCTGGTCCGGGGTGCGGTTTTTCGAGCTGCTGCAGGTCACGCTGTCGCGAGCCTGGGGTGGCAGCGAGTTGCGCAGTTTCTGGCGGCGCAAGCTGGTGACGGTGTTCGCCTTTTTGACGGCGGGCGTGATGGGAGCGCTGGCGGTCGGCCTGTCGGCCAGTCTGACCGCATTCCAACTGCGCAATTATGAGCTGTTCGGCTATTCGCCCAGCAACCTGTTGGTCTGGTTGTTGAATATCCTGCCGTTTGTCTTCTCGGTCCTGTTGTTCGTGTTCCTTTACCGGTTTATGCCCACGGTCCATGTGCCTTGGTTAATTGCCTTTGGGACGGCCGTGCCGGTCGGTATCGTCTGGGAACTGGGCAAGCGTCTGTTCACGATCATCATCGTCGATCGCGGGATCTACGCGCACATCTACGGGCCCATGACCAGTTTCATCCTGGTGATGGTCTGGATCTACTTTTCCTCGGTGCTGCTGTTGATGGGGGCCGAAGTCGGCGCCGCCTGGCAAAAGGAACTCGTTTCCCAGCGGGAAAAGAAACGCGCCAAGGTACCGGCTGCCAGCACTCAGCGTGAACCACAAAAAACCCAGGCGCCCGTGGAACTCAAGCTGCCCTGAAACCGGTGCAAATGCGGCCGCGCTGCGATGTTTCCGCGAAATGATCGGTAATAACTCCCGTGAATATCTTCGTTCTGCACACAGATCCGGTGCGCGCGGCACGTTATCACTGCGACCGTCATGTGGTGAAGATGACGTTGGAAACGGCGCAGCTTTTATCGACCGCGTTGGCCGTCGAGAATCCGGCTCAAGCGGCCCAGCTGCAGGCCACCGGCCTGATCTACAAGCCGACGCACCAGAATCATCCTTGCTCCAGATGGGCGGCGGAGTCGCTGGCCAATTTCCGCTGGCTGGCCCGGCTGGGATTGGCCTTGGCTGATGAGTACAGCTATCGTTATTCGGGTCGCGTGCATAAGAGCTCCGCGGTGATCGAGCTCTGCGCTTTGATCGCCGGCGTAGGGCGTGGCGAGGAATTCAGGACCACCATAGCGCGGCGCAATGGCAAAGCCAACGGTCAGTTGCATGTCAACGGAAACCAAAGCAACGCTAAGCGGGACAAGGCCCACGGCCGGGTTGCGCAGCCGCAACCATCCCTGATCCTCGATCCATCGGGGCTGGTGGAGTTTGCTTTCACGCGCTGGTCGGCCCGAGATGCCCTGACCCGGTTCGCCCAGGCGATGCCCGAGCTTTACCGGCGGGAGGACGCCGTGGCGGCCTATCGTAACTACTACACGCGGGACAAGCTGGCGATCTGCCAATGGACCCGCCGCAAACGCCCGCGCTGGCTGAATGTGGATTAGCACCAGCAGGAGCGGGGAGTGATCAGCTATGATCTGAAACAGCCGGGGCGATCCATGTCTCCTACTAATTAGCAAAACAAACCGCAGCTATAATACAAAATCATGCAACCAAGTCTCAATATCATCCGCCAACGTCCTCTCTTCCTGATGATGATGCTGGTAGCCGCCCTGGTGCTGGCTGCTTGTCCGGCCAAACAGGACCAGCAAACCACACCGGGGGATGCCTCCGGCAGTACCGCCTCAACAGCTGGAGAATCAGCAAGCGCGGAGGTGACTGCCGACCAGCCGGGAGCCGGCGACGGGACTGCGCCGCAGTTCGTGGCCAGCATCGCGCCGTTAGGGATGATCCTCAGCGAGCTGTGCGCCGGTCGCGCCGAGGTCAGCGTGCTGCTGCCGCCCGGTGCCTCGCCACATACCTACGAGCCGTTGCCGTCGGACCTGCGCGCCGTGGAGCAGGCCCGGGCGTTTTTCTACATCGCCGACGTGCTGGACGGCTGGGCGGCCGAGCTGGGAACGGGCAATACGTTTGCCGTAGGCGCGCTGGTTCCCGACGAGTTGCGGCTGGAGCTGACCGCGCATGATCATCACACGCACGCACACGACGGCCACGGCCACGAAGAATCCGGGCATGCTCCACCGGACCACGAACACGGCGCACCCGGGCACGATCACGAGGCCCACGAACCCGCTCACGATCACGCCGCGGGAGAAAGCATGTTCGATCCGCATTTCTGGACCAGCCCGCGCACCGTACAGGCGGTCTTACCGCAGCTGGCGGCGGAGTTGGCGCGGCTGGACCCCGCTGGGCAGGCGGTTTACGAGGCCAATGCGGCCCGTTTCGTAGATGAGCTGGCCGCACTGGATACCGAGCTGGCGGCGCAGCTGGATCCGCTCGCCGGCCGGCAGCTGCTGCTGTTCCATCCGTCGATCATGTACTTCATGCGCGATTACCGGCTGGAACTGGCGGCGGTGATCGAGCCGGCGCCGGGCAAGGAGCCCTCGGCGCGGATGATCGCCGACCTGATGAACCTGGCTCGGCAGTTGAAGCTGACCGCGGTGTTCAGCGAACCGCAGCTGCCCCGCGGACCGGCGGAGACCATCGCCGCCGAGGCCGGTCTGGCGCTGTTTGAACTGGATCCCCTGGGTGGCGTCGCTGATCGGGAAACCTACGCTGAGTTGTTGCGATACAACGCTGGTGTATTGACCGAAGCGTTGGCAGCCAGGCCGGCCGAGTAGACGTCAGCGGCGGCCCAGCAGTTCGTTGAGCAGGCGCTCGACCTTGTCTTCGAGATCGGCAATGCGCTGATCTAAGCTATCGGTCAGCATCTGGATATGCCACTTCAGCTGGTGCAGGTCTTCGGTTATCTGGTTGTCCCGATTGTGCAAGCCGTTCGTTACGGCGCGCGTTTCCTGGATAAAACTATCGAGGATATCAAGTGATTTACTCAATGTCTTTCTGACTTCATGATCCGCGGACATTTTGCACCCTCCCTATAAACACTATCAGAACCGCGTATTCGAGTACAACAATGTGTATTGTGGTTTAATGGGCTTTATCGATAATATGTAATCAGTCAAAGAACCCGGTTAGCAAAGAAACACAACCACAAAGAATATTCTGTTATTTCGCTTGTGCCCGACGAATGCCTAATCGATTCGGGGAACCCCGAACTGAGATTATTAAAGTCTAACATTCCAGAAATTGAGCGTCAATTTGCCAGTCGAGTTTTAACTTGATTTAATCCAGCTAGCTGGTTGCGAACCCTGAATCAATGAACCATTAGTCATTTTTTATAAACTCGGCAATGATTGCTTACCTGATCTTTACAGAAACCCGCGCGCAACCGGTGTTAGCCAGATTGGTCTGCACCGCTTTCCGGCAGAAGTGCGCGGCCGAGTTGGTAACCGCCGCCGAGGGCTGGACCCGTGGCGTAATACGTGCTATCGGCCGGGCAATAGGTGAAAGCCCGGATCTTGGCTCCGTCCAGCTTGCCGTCGGCGTTGAGCAGCTCCTCGAAGCATTGCACGTCCAGGATTTCGCCGATAAACATCGTATGGCTGCCCAGGTCGAGCTGCTGGGCCAACCGGCACTCCAGCGTCAAGGGAAACTCGACAATCGCCGGCGCGTCGACGTGCTTACCCGGCACCGTGGTCAGGCCGGCCCGTGCGAGTTTGTCCACCTTGCGGCCGGAGGCGATCCCCAGAAAGTCCGTCTGGGCGGCCTGCGTGGCGGAGGGAATGTTCACCGTGAACGCCCGTCGCGCGCTGACGCACTCGTAGGTGTAACGCGATTCACGCGCGGAGAAGTACAGGCAGGGCGGCACTGAGCAGCAAACGCCCGTCCAGGAGGCGGTCATCGCGTTGGCGCGTCCGTGCTGATCGTAGGTGCAGATCACCCAGGCGGGCAGGGGCAGGGCGATCGTCGCGGCTCCCAGGGATACTTTCATCACACACCTCGCAGTTAAGCTAGTTCGAGTTTGCTGGATCAGTAATGGCTGAGCAGCCCACCCTGACGGGCGACGCGTTCCATCGCGTAGAACACCAGCGAACCGAGGGCGGCGTAGAACAGCGAATCGATCGCCAGCCAGGCCAGGTCGGTTCCCAGCGTCGGATAGACCTCGGCCGGAGTCAGCAGTGATTTCAGCATGTCGACGCCGCGGGCCAGCGGCAGGTGCGCCACGATGTTGCGCCAGGGCAGGGCGATGTTGGACAGCTCCGCGTAGGCCAGAAAGAACATGCTGAACTGCACGAGCGCGGACAACTGGCCGATACGCTTGAAGGTCAGCGACAGCCCGCCCAGGATCAGGCCGAAACCGCACAGCCCGGCGATCGTCAGGATGATCGTCAGGATTACCACCGGCACGGCTGCCCAGGTCAGGGCCAGCCAATGGCCGGTCGTCAACTGGATCAGCACGGCCAGAGCTACCACGACGCCGGCGCCCATCGTCAGGTGCACCGCGGCCCGTACCCAGAGCAGGCCCAGGTAGTTCGGCGCATTCAGGTAGACTTGCTCCAGCGTGCCCTGCCGCGCCTCGTTCTCGATGTCGATACTCATCGTGTTCATCGCCATCAGGGCGAAGAACCACATCGTGTAGCCGATGACGACGCCATCCAGGTTGCCGCTGAGCGCCTGTTGGCCGGCCAGCAGCTTGGCCCCCATGAACAGGCCCATGAACAGCACGTAGAGGATAAACAAGCCGGTGAGCAGTTCCAGCGGGTAGCGCAGCGAGATCGTGAAATCCCGAACCAGCTCGGCGCGCGCGATCTTCAGCCAGCGGGTCATGCCGCGCCCCCTTCACCGCCGGTGATGCTCAGGAAGATGTCCTCCAGCGTAGGCAGCTCCTGGCGGAAGTCGGTCAGCTCGATATCGAGCCGCTCCAGCCCGGCCATCAGCGCGTACACCGCTCGGGCAGCGGGCAGTTTGACGCGCAGGCGCGCCTGGTCCAGCCAGTCGCCGTCGACTACTTCGTAGTCCACCTGCTCGGCGGCCAGGTGCTGCTCGACTTTCGGCAGCGCGGCGCGGTTGAAGCCGAGAATGTAATCCTGGCGCTTGAAGTGCTCGACCAACTCGGCCACCGGCGAGCAGGCGGCGATCCGGCCGTCGCGCATGATGCCGACGCGCTTGCAGAGGCTCTGGGCCACGTCCATCTGGTGCGTTGTGACGATGATCGTTAACTCGCGCTCGGCGCAGAGCCGCTTGAGCAGCCGCTGGATCGTCTGGCTGCTGGCCACATCCAAACCCAGCGTAGGTTCGTCCAGCAATAATAGCTCCGGCTCGCCGAGGAACGCCAGCACGACGGCCAGCTTCTGCTGCATGCCGCGGCTTAAGGTCTGGGCCGGCCGGTCGCGCTTGTCGGCGATACCGAACAGCTCCATCAACTCGGCGGCCTGCTCGCGCAGCTGGGCCAGCGGGACGCCTTTGATCTCGCCAAAGTAGCGGATGTTCTCCCAGGCCGACAGCCGCCAATACAGGTTGCGGCTTCCCTCCAGCACCGCGCCGATCGCCGGCCGGCGCTTGAAGGCTGGAAAGCTGATCCGGCCGCGGGTGGGCTCGACCAGGCCGGCGATCATCTTGATCGCGGTAGTCTTGCCGGCGCCGTTGGGGCCGAGCAGGCCGAAGATCTCGCCGCGACGGATGGCGAGCGTCACGTCACGCACCGCCCGGACTTCGTGGCGCGCCCACGGCAGTAGCCCCTGGTAGGTTTTGCTCAGCTCGCTGATTTGTACGGCCGCGTCCACGCCCGCCATTATATTATCTATTCGCGATAGCGATGGAGGCGACGGGCTGCTACCGGCCCGCGGGCCAGATCGCCGCGGCCAGGCGCAGCAGGTAACAGCGGTAGACTTCGGCGGTCAGCCGGGCGATCTGCTCGGTATCGGCGGGGGTCAGGCGCCGGGTGGTTTCCAGATCGACCAGACATTTTTCCGGTATTACATAGCGCCAATCCGCGTCTCCGTCCGGCGGAGTCGCCTGCGCGTATTCCGCGATCCGCTCGCGCAATTGCGCTTTAGACAGGCGCCCCCGCGAAACCTCATCGCGCAACGCGGCCATTTCCGCTTGCTGAGCGTTGAAGTATTCGGCCCAGTTGCCGCCTTCAGCCTCGCCCAGTGCCGCGTTGAGCTGCATGATCAGTCCGAGCACATCCGCCAGTCGCTCCTCGGTCGCCGCCGCGTAGGCGACGAACGCCGCCTGATAGTCCTGGTCGTGCTCCGCCGTACCGCCCGCCACCAACTCGTCCACCGCGATCAGCAACTCGCTGATCGCCGCCCGGGCATCCTCGGACGTCAACGCGTCACCCTCCCGCGACAGCTTTTCGGCGACGCCCGCCAGCGTGGACACCTTGGCGGAGTAGGGCTGGCGCGCGGCATCCGGCCACTGGTTGACCAGCGTATAGATCCGCCCGCCCAGGGCGTTGAGCTCGGCGCTGGACAGCTCACCGGCTTCCAGGCGGCGGCGGTCGGCGGCGGCTGTCGCCATCACCGTGCCGAGGCTGAGCAACTGCGGCAGGGGTATGTTGCGGTGCGTCGCGCTCTCCAGCACCGGGCAGGCGGCGACTTCGGTCAACGGCGCACAGATGAAAGTGTCGCTGGCCGTCGGGTAATTGCCGTACAGGCGCGTCAGCTGCAGCCAGGTCGTCAGGCCGGCCCAGCTGCGGCGCTGGCGCGCGGAGATTGCCAGCAGGCGGCCCGCCGTATCCCGTGCCGGGTCTGTGAGTAGCTGCGGCAGATGGGCATCCGCCGGCGCGGTGCGGAAGTACAGCAACGGCGACCATAGCTCGGCGGTGCTGGTGCCGTCATCGATCACCGCCTGGACCTGCCAGGCGTAGGCCTTGCCCGGCACGATCGCCGGCGACGTCAGGGGAAAGCGCCCGTTGCTGTCCGGCAGGATTGACAGCGTCGGACTGGGCAGGGCGCCGCCGTTTTCCCCGTTCTCGGCGTCGAAGCGGTACAGCCAGACCGTGAACCGCGCGGAGACGACGCCGATCCGCTCGGTCAGGTAATCCTCGTAGTCCAGGCCGGTGCTGGAATCGTCCAGCCAGACGTCGAACTGGGCCGGCGGGACGTCCGCCGCCTCGTACACCGGTTCCGCGGGCAACTCGCCGCCCGGCGTCTGCGGCACCAGCGAGATGCGCGCGATCATCTCGCGCGCGCCGGCGTGGGCCGTCAACGGTGCCAGGAGCAACAGGCCTGCGAGCAGTGTTATCGCCGCTTTCAAGATGCTACGATTATAAGCGTGATGTCCAGCCAAGCCCAGTTGCCGCGCGACCGGCGGACCCAGGAGTGGGACAAACTGCGGGCCATCCTGCACCGGGCCAGCGGCCCCACGGGCGTGCGCGCACTGAACAACGACGAGTTGACCGAGCTGCCCAGCCTGTACCGGCGGGCGCTGTCGGACCTGTCGCTCATGCGGACCAAGAACGCTCAGCCGCAAATGCTGCAAGACCTCAGCCAGCTCTGCAACCAGGCCCATGCGGTGATCTACCGCTCGACGGCCAAACGGCGCGGGCCGGGCCTGGGCTATTTCATCGCCGTCGGCCTGCCGGAGACGGTCCGGCGGCAGGCGAAGTATATCTACGCCGCGGCGGTGGTGATGGTGCTGTTCGCCGCGATCGCCTACCTGAATTGCCTGATCAGCCCGCCGGTGGCCGAGGACGTGCTCAACACCTTCGGGCCGAACATGCTGCGCGAGTGGGAAGCGGCGCTGAAAAGCGCGGACCAGCTGGAGCAGCTGCGCCTGGCGGCGCAGATCGATACGGAAATGCGCGGGTTCTCCGCCGTGGCGATTACCTTCAACAATATCCGCGTGGGCGTGATGGCGTTTGTGCTGGGCATCGCCGGCGGCGTGCCGACATTGCTCCTGCTGGCCCTGAACGGCTACCTGCTCGGCGCGGTGGCCTACCTGTATACCGCGACACCGACCGGCGTCGAGGTCAACCTGCCGCTCTACTTCGTCGCCGGGATCGCGCCGCACGGCAGTATCGAACTGCCGGCGATCTGCCTGGCGGGAGCCGCCGGTATGCTGCTCGGGTTTTCCTGGCTGTTTCCCGGCCAGCGCTCGCGCGGCCAGGCCCTGCGCGATGCGGCGGGCGACGCGGGCCGGCTGGTCGCCGCCTGCGCCCTGACGCTGATCGTGGCCGGCCTGATCGAAGGTTTCATCACGCCGCTCAACGCGCCGACCGCGATCCCGCTGGCGGCCTGGCATTGGGGCAAGATCGTTTTCGGAGCCTGCGTGTTCGGATTGTGGCTGTTGTGGCTGGTCACCGGCGGGCGCGATCCGCGCACGACGGCACAACGAGCTTAGGTTGAGGAAGGGGCGCGTCGCCCGTGCATCCGGAAGCAGCCACGCCATGGCGTGGTCGCGCTACTTGTACCGGTAGGTGATGCGGCCCTTGTTGAGGTCGTAGGGCGACAACTCGACTAGCACGCGGTCGCCGTTCAAGACGCGGATGCGGAACTTGCGGATCTTGCCCGAGAGATACCCCAGGATGATGTTGCCGTTCTCCAGCTCGACGCGGAACATGCCGTTGGGCAAGGCTTCGACGACCTTGCCTTCGACTTCAATTGCTTCTTCTTTCGGCAAAACCTGGTTTTCTCCTGAGACTGGGCTAATTAATTGAGTGCAGCCGGAGCCGGTCGCAGCCGGTTCCGACGGCACCGTATTTTAACACTAAATGCCGGTCTTGGCAGATGCGCCGTCAATCCCGCACCCGCCGCCGCCCGGCCCCGCGGTCCGTTCCGACCGGCCGGCTGTGTTAAAATATTACATACCCATACGGGTATAAGTATATTAGGAACCAGACAGCTGGGGTTGGATTATGCAGATTACGAAGAACCTGATACGGCCCGCGTTGGCGGGACTGATCGTCCTGGCGGCGGCGCTCAGCCTGAGCGCCCCGAGTTCCGCGGCGCTGCCCTGCGGCGGCACCTGGTGGATCAGCGAAGGCGACCTGGCGGTGGGCCAGCCGCTGCCGGAGTTCGGTTTCGCCACCTGCAACGGCGAGGAACTGGCGACCAGCGACTTTGCCGGCCGGCCCTTGCTGGTCAACTTCTGGGCGACCTGGTGCGCGCCCTGCGTCAAGGAACTGCCGCATTTCGCCGAGCTGCATGAGGAGTACGGCGACGAGGTGACCGTCCTGGGCGTCAGCGTCGACCAGCATCCGGACTACGTGCGGGCGTTTCTGGAGCACAATCCGCTGCCCTATCTGCTGGCTTGGGACAGCGAGGACATCGCCGGCGACCTGGGCTTCAACTCGATCCCGGTGACCCTGGCGATCGACGCCGAGGGTAACCTGGCGGGCGTGCATCGCGGCTATGCCAGCCAGCGCGACCTGGAGGAACTGATCGAGCTCGCGTCGGCGAATGCCGCCGCGGATGACGCCGCCGAGGACGATGGCGCCGCCGGTGAGCCTACGCCGCGCCGTGAAGGCCTGGAGATCGCCGGATCGGAATAACGACGATTGCTACTACCACACTTACCTGCTTCGGCCGTGCGGTTTACCGCTCGGCCTTTTTTTCGCCATGACGTATGATTAAGCGATGGCAATCTATCTGACGAACGCATCCGTTTACCGCGCCAAGGGCGAGTTCGACGACAAGTCCACCGTCATGATCGCGGGCGGCAAGATCAAGAGTGTCGGCAAGACCGCGATTCCGCGCGGGGCCAAGCGCACTGAATGGAAGTTGCCGCACGAGGCTTACCGGCGCTGGCTGGAAGGGCCGATCACCCGGCCTGGTCAGCGGCCCGTGCCGCCGGATCTGGGCGAACTGGTCGTCGACTGCGCGGGGCTGAGGATCTATCCCGGCCTGCTGGATCCGCACACGCACATCGGCTGCTTCGAGGACGGTGCCGGCGCGGTCGGGTTCCACGGCAACGAATACACCGATCCGAACACGGCGCATCTGAATATCAAGGACAGTATCAACCCGCACGACCTGGCGATCCCCGAAGTCGCCGCGGCGGGTGTGACCTGCGTGGGCATCTTCCCCGGCAGCGCGAATCTGATCGGCGGCCTGTGCATCAGCTGCAAGATGTACGGGCGCACGATCGACGAGATGCTAGTCGACGAAAAGCAGGGCCTGAAGATGGCGCTGGGCGAGAATCCCTTCCGCGTCTACGGCAGCCAGAACAAGTTCCCCGGCACGCGCTTTGCCTGCGCCGCCGGCGTGCGTGCCGCCTTCGACGAGGCCCAGCACTACATGGAGCGGCAGCAGGCCTGGCTGAAGAAGAAAAAGGCCGACCGCGACAAGGAGCCCTTCAAGCGCGACCGCAAGCTGGAGAACATCGCCGGCGCTTTGCGCGGTGAATACCCCGTACGGTATCACGCACACCGGGCCGACGACATCTACACGGCGATCCGCCTGAGCAAGGAGTTCGGCTTCCGGCTGATCATGGAGCACACCACCGAGGGCCACAAGCTGGCCGACGTGCTGGCGCGCGAGAAGATCCTGTGCGATGTCGGCCCGACGCTGACCAACCGCGCCAAGTACGAGCTGCGCGAGCGCAACACGCGCACCCTGGGCATTCTGCACAAGGCCGGCGTGCACGTATCACTGTCGACGGACCACCCGGTGATCCCGCTGCAGTACATCATGCTGCAGGCGGCGGTGGCGGTGAAGGACGGCCTGCCCGAGTCGGCGGCGATCGACGTGATGACGATCAACACCGCCAAGCACATGGGCCTGGAGAAGCGCATCGGCAGCCTGGCGGCGCGGAAGGACGCCGACCTGTTCGTAGCCGACGGCGACATCCTCGACCCGCGGCACCACGTACTGGCGACGTTCATCGACGGCTTCTGCGTGCATGCGGTGTAGCGGGGAAGCGTAGGCATAAGCGTAAGCAAGTAGGGGCGGTACTTGTGCCGCCCTTTTTCATTTCAGCACCGTGGCGCGATGGTTGTAGTCAACCTGCGCGGACACTTGGCGTCGGAGCAGTAAGCTTGGCTATGCCGTTAGTATAATCTCTATATCGACACTGTAACGACTGATAACTCCTATGATTACCGGCTTATTGCGCGATTAGTGCGACCGCCGTTGCGGCGCTGGTGGAGGACAGTCGGAATGTGGTGGGTACTGCTCGTAGCGCTGCTTTTTTCCATTCAGTTCTGGCACTCATACATTCATCGAGGCATATCTGGTGGTCCCATCGACCCAAAATCAACATTGATTAGAATCTGCCTGGAGCCTTTTTGGCTTGTACCGATAATTGCCGGGGTGATCTGGGTTCTATCCGCAAGAACTGCGCTATCCGCGTTTGATAACCTGTTTCGAGATACTGCTGTCGTTCCGGATATCAACCGGCAAGTAGCGATTAGATTCCGCCTGGCGCTTTCTCAGGCCCTGGTTCCGGGCATGTTGTATTGGCTGTATATAGCGTTCACCGGTCACCGTGCTTTTTACGTCATCACTGAGTTGCTACACATGAAGTCTTCCGCCCTGTTAGAGTTAATAACCAGCAGCGGCTGGGCGTTACTCACTGTTTGGGCTTTAATCTGGGTTGCAGCGCTCGTAGCCTTGTTGCCACGAAAGACGCTTATCTGGTGGCTGGGAGCGGGAGCCGTGTTTGCGAACGGGCACGTGTTGCTGCACTTCAAAATAGCGTTTTATAGCCTAACGGGAATTGGATCGGCAGATTTAGCCTCGCTGGACAAGTATTTGGCGAAGACTGCGGGACTAATCGGCCTAGCGATATTTGCCGCGGGAATCTGGCTTATCGCTCATCGAAGAAAGGGCGGATATACGCTGACGGTATCGATGTTGATCCTGAGCCTGCTTCTCAACCTCGACATAGATTTCAGTCTAGCTAACCTGGTTGCGGGTGCCTGGAATGAGACTGTGTCCACTGTGATGAGCGCTGTTCTTCGTCTAGGCGGGTTCTGGGTACCAGTTTGGGCTAACGCAAGTTCTCTGGCTGAGAGTTATTACTGTGAGGCGTGGTTTTGTTATGTTTATATTGAGACGGAAATTCCTGGTTGGCTTGTCTGGCTGCCTATCCCAGCCCAGTTAGCCATACTTTATCTTCATTACCGCAGCTTGCGGTGGCTTATTACCAGAGGACCTTCTAACTCCTGATCAACATCAGAAGACCGCGGTATTGAAGCTAAGCGCTTCGCTCGCCGCAAATGACACATTATTGAGACGACGTAACGGCTAAAAGCGCGCTATACTTTATATGAGGAGTGTGTGGAGGTATCCGCATATGCAGAAGAACGGACAATTAACCGGAACATTCGCGACGAAGGTCGGCCTGGCCGAGATGCTCAAGGGCGGCGTGATCATGGACGTCACCGATGCTAAGCAGGCCGAGATCGCCGAGCAGGCCGGCGCGGTGGCGGTAATGGCGCTGGAGCGCGTGCCCGCGGACATCCGCGCCCACGGCGGCATCGCGCGGATGAGCGACCCGTCGAAAATCAAGGAGATCATCGCCGCCGTCAGCATTCCCGTGATGGCCAAATGCCGCATCGGCCACTTCGCCGAGGCGCAGATCCTCGAGGCGCTGGGCGTGGACTTCGTCGACGAGAGCGAAGTGCTGACGCCGGCCGACGAGGCGCACCACGTCTACAAGCATGATTTCACCGTGCCGTTCGTCTGCGGCTGTCGCAACCTGGGCGAAGCGCTCAGGCGCATCGGCGAGGGCGCCGCGCTGATCCGCACCAAGGGCGAGCCGGGCACCGGCAACATCGTCGAGGCCGTGCGGCACATGCGGATGGTCACGGGCGAGATCAAGCGGCTGACCACGCTGGGCGACGACGAGTTGATGGCGGCTTCCAAGGAACTGCAGGCGCCCTACGAGTGGGTCAAATGGGTGCACGATAACGGCCGGCTGCCCGTGCCGAATTTCGCGGCTGGCGGGATCGCCACGCCGGCGGACGCCTCGCTGATGATGCAACTGGGCGCCGAGACGGTCTTCGTCGGCAGCGGCATTTTCAAGAGCGCCGACCCGGCCCCCCGCGCACGCGCGATCGTCGAAGCCGTGCTGAACTACAAGGATGCCCAGAAGCTGGCCGAGATCAGCGAGGGCCTGGGCGAGGCGATGAGTGGGCTCGACATCGCCACGATGCCCGAGGACCAGCGCATGGCCACGCGCGGCTGGTAGCGGAGCGCTAGTAAGTCAGGATCACGGCCTCGCGCGTCGAGCCGAGGTCGCCGGCCGAGAACGCCACGGTGCCCAGGTCGGATTTCAGTGAACCGCCGGAGTCGTACAGCTTGACCGTCACGTTGATCGAGGCCGGCGGCGTACCATCATAGTCGACAAAATCGATGTCGATGTAGTACGTCCCGTGATAGGCCGCCGGCAGGAGTTTGCCTGATTCACGGGCCTGGCCGGAGTCGTAGCTGTCCTGGCTGAACTGGATCAGTCCGGCCAGTTCCTCCGGTTCATAGGGGCTGCCGTAGTTGAATTCCGGATCCCAGATTTCCAGGTCGAAGTCCGCGTCGGTGTTGCTCCAGCTGATTTCAATCTGGTCGCCGGCACTCCAGTCTCCGCTGGGATAGTCGCCTTCGGGAACACCGGTCGCCTCGAGCATGGCCAGCCAACCGGTGTCCGCGTCGAACGTCGTCAGCTCGTAACGGTCGCGGTAATCCTGCGTGAAGAAATCGCTGTCGGGCAGGTAGACTGCCAGGCCGGTCGTGCGCGGCATGTCGTACTGGTCGTAATACAACACGGCGCTGTTCCAGGCGCTCAATGCGGAGTTAATGGCAGTCTTGATCGAGCTGGCGCTGGTGTTGTCCCGGTAGAACTCGAGAAATTCCTGAAGGTCACGGGCGCCGTCCCCGGACGGGCCGTCCTCGTCTGCGATTTCCCAGGCCAGGTCGATGCTGCCCATCAGCGGCTCGGACTCCGTCGCGGAGTTCGTCGTGACCAGGCCGGCCAGCGTACCGAGGCGCTGCGTCAGCGTGCCGACGCTCGCCGCGTCGAACACGCCCAGCGTGCAGTATTCCTCATTTTCATAGCAGTCGATAAAGCTGTCGACGAACGTGTCGCTGATCTGGCGCGCCGTCAGCGGCCAGGAGCCCGTCCAGGTGCCCAGAGCGCCGCTGTAGTCGAAACCGTCGCCCGGCACCAGGCCCTCGCTGGCGACCAGCAGGTCGGCCAATCCGCGATACTCGTACAGCGCTTCCAGTTGCGCCATGTTGCAGGCGTCGAACGCCAGCACGTCGAAGTGATAGTCGCTGAGCGCGGCGGCGATCGCGTCGTTGTTGGTCATCTCGTAATTGCCGTCCGTGTAGTCGCTGAGAATGGCGGAGGCACCGCGCGCCGAGCCCCCGCCAGCGCCGGCAGTGCCGTCGCTGGCCAGCCAGCCGTCGCCGTGGTCCCAGAGCACCAGCATGCTGTGCTCGGCCGGGAAGTTGGCCTCGCACCATTCCACGAATGCCAGCACGTTGGCTGGATCCGCGCTGTTATAACCGGTGCGCGAGAAGCTCTGGTTGGCCTCGTCGCCGGTGGTGTTGATCACGCGCTCATAAGAATCCTGCACGACGCGGATGAAGTTGACGTTGTTGGCGCCGACATGTCCAGGGCCCAGGTACGTCGGATTGATGTCGTAGCCGACCAGGATATTCAGGTTGGCGCTGGAGCCGATGCTCTCCAGCTCCTGGATGTCGTAAAACGCATTGGCCGCCAGGTTGTTGTCGCCGGCCATCCAAACCATGAAGTTCCAAGTACCCTCGACGTCCTCCAGCTCGAGGCTGACCTCGAGATTGGCCTGGCAGCCGTCCGCGCAGACCAGGGCGACAAAAAAGTCGTGGGAGGAGCTGGTCGAACCGCTGGGAACCGCAATTTCAGCATTGGCCGTATAGGCGCCTCCCAGCCACTGCCAGCAGTTGTCGGCGAATTCACCAACGCCGACGTAGACGCCGTTGCTGGTTCCGCTGAGATGCAAGGCGGCCGGCAGCTGACCGCTATCCAGCGTGATGCCCAGCACGGCCCAGGACAGCCCGGTGCTGTTGAGTTCCAGGTTCGCGCCGTTCATCACCGCGCCTTCGCTTTCGACCAGGTCGCCGGCAACGAATGTGTAGGTCGAGACCTCATCCGTGACGCGCGTGGTGGCCGCCAGGTCAGCCACCAACGGGATGGCTGTTTCACCGTATGCATCACTTCTAATTTGGGGGTCCGTATCGAGCAAGGTAGTTTGTGTCAGTCCGCCGCCGCCGCCGCCACAGGCGCACAGCGCGGCCGCGATTGTCAGCATTACCAGAGGTGTCAGTTTGCGCATTTATCGTCCTTTGCTGGTCAGGGCCGCTCGCCGGATCGAACCGGCGGAGGCCACATCCTGGCGGTACATGCCAGCATAAAGCTTACCAGCGAATCGCGTGTATGATTATCCAGTTGGTTTACCCCACAGGTTTAAGTTATAGACAAATGCGTATTTTGTTTCTATGTACGGGAAATACTTGCAGAAGCCCAATGGCGGAGCGGTTGGGCCGGCAATTGTACCCTCAGCACCATTGGGAGAGCGCCGGCGTGATGCCGACGGGCACGATGCACCCGATGACCGCCCGGGTGCTGGCCGAGCGTGGTGCGGACAATACCGGCTTTGCCAGCCGCCATGTCGATGATCTTGATTTGCGGGAGTTCGATCACTTCGTACTGATCGGCGATACGGCCCAGGCGCTGGCTCCCGATCCGCCGCCGGGTGTCACCGTGCATCACTGGCACGTCGATGATCCGTATGAAGTCATCGGTTCGGCGGAGAAGATCTACGCGGCTTACAAGACCTGCGAGGCCGATTTACTCAGGCGCATCGCGGATTTGGTGGCCGAGTTTGAATAGCTGGCGTCAGCCCTTGTAGTTCCACATTGTCACCGGCGTACCGTCGGGATCGGCGAGGCTGAACCAGGCCAGACCTTTGATGTCCCCCTTCAATTCACCGACCTCGACGCCGGCCGCCTTCAGCAGGTCGTATTCGGTCTTCAGATCGTTGGGCTCGATGCACAGGCGGCAAGGCGCGGGGGGCGTACCTGCGTCGGGTTTATCCCACCAGTCCGACCAACGATAAAGCCCGAGGACCGGGCCGTCGTCGATTGCCAGGGCGACATAGGCGGTGCCGTGTTTTTCCTTGATCGCGAAGCCCAGGTGCTTGGTGTAAAACTCCACGGCCCCATCCAGGTCAGCGACGAACATCAGGCACTCAGCGAAGTTATAGGGCCCGGTCCGCTGGACCTCGCGGCGTTCGCGATACCTGGCGGCACTGTCCGCCGCCGTGTGATGGACATTGTCCTGCCAGAGGAATAATTCCGCGCCGAACGGATCACGGAGGAGCGTCGAGAGCATCGATTGTTCATCGCCGCTCAACTCGGCTACGTGGCAACCCCATTCTTTCAGCTTTTCGATGTCCGCCCGGATATCCCGGCACATGAAACTCAGTCTTGGCGGCGGTACGGGTTGCTCCGGTTCCCAGTCTTCCCGCAATTGCGCCGCCACGCAGACCAACTGGTAACTAGCCATGACATCGAAGATCACCATCCTGTCTCCGCTTCGCCATTCCATGGGCCAGCCGAGGGTTTTGTGGTAGAAGGCGATGGCTTGCTCGACATCACTGACGTAATAGATGAGTTCCGCCACCTGGCAGGACAGCCTGGAAGCCAGCGCCGGTTGCCGGTCTGCCGCGGATGCCACGGCGCCTGGCGCGGCGGCTTCACCGGCATCCGCAGCAGGCGCGCCGGTATCGCTGGCTGCGAATCGGTGGGCTGTGCGGAATACGTTTGTACCTAAAACCATGTCATACAGCGTGCGACGCTCGGCGTTGAAAGGAATCAGCCAGGCGGTATAAGCGAGCCGCGCCAGGATGAAATAGCCCAGGTAACGGGCAAACGCCCAGCCGTAGCCCAACGGGCTGCCATCGCGCTTAAGCACGGTCAGGCCGAGGCAGAGCTTGCCCAGGGTAGCCCCCAGCATGCCGTGGAACACCGTGTAATAGGCCAGGCAGATGAAAACGTTCAGCCAGCCCATGAACAGCAGTGGCCGCTGCATTTCCAGCATCTGGCTGAGCGTGGCGCTGGAGAAGGTGCCGCCGCTGAGCGCTTCCTCGAACACCCGGTTGAGCAGGACCAGGGCGGCCTGCTCGTCCGGGCCGGTGACGCCGATGATCTTGATCGCGATCGAGTGGGCGATGAACAGGATCACCGCGTCGATCAGGAACGCGCCCAGCCGGTACCAGAATCCGGCCGGGATGTACACCCCTTTGGTGTTGCGGACGTAGCCCGGGATATCGGTGTAAGGGTCCTTGACCGGCTGGGAGTCTTTGGTCCCGGTATCGGTTTGGTTTGTTTCCGCCGCCGCTTTGGGCGGCAGAGGGGAGCGGCTGTCGAGCAGGTCCCGGCAGACGTTGATGCACTCCTCGCAGATGAAGACACCCGGCCCCTTGATCATGCGCACATTAGGTGTCTGCCGTTCGCTGCAGAAGTTGCAGGTCGGCGTTGGTTTTTCGGGGGGACTCAAGTTTTCCGAGCCCGTGGTCATGGGTCTATTATAGCCGCCAAGCCGGTGGCATTACGGTGTATTCTGCCTGTAAAAAAGGTTCATCGCCCATTAGCGAGAAATGCGAAGGACATCCTCGTATCTGGTAGGTTTGTAGTGCAAACAACCAACCACCAGGA
>JAFGCY010000062.1 GCA_016932385.1 bacterium
GTCGCTTAAGTACCAGATCAGGCCGGTGGTGCGCTCGTAGTGCACGCCCGGCTCTTCGTTGTATTCCACCGTCGCCGTCAGCTGGATTGCGTCGAAGCTGAAGTCTTCGGCATTGCCCTCGATCTCGTCGTCCTCGTTGATCGACCAGATATCGTCGACCGCCCATTCGCTGATCAAGATGATGTAGTTGCCCTCGCCGTCGGTCGGCAGGCCGGCCGGCACGGTGATGCCGTGGATCGCGCCGATCGTGTTGTCCGGATTCTCGGGCTGCAACAGGATGCCGACGTCGCTGACCCACTCGCCCAAAGTGCCGCTACTGTCATAGGGCTGGACCCAGAAGCGCCGGTCGACATCGATGGCCGTCAGGCCGGTCCAGGTCCATTCCAGCGCGCCGTCCGTGGTGGTCGGCGTCGTGGGGAACATCGTGGTGCGGTCGACACGTGTATATTCGGTCAGATTGGCGGTGTCCGGGCCGGTCAGAATCGCATAGCCTGCCAGCACAGCACCCAGGTTCTGGGCGATCGGTGTAATGTCGTTGACCGTAATCAATCCGTCGCGGTTGTAGTCCGCATCGCAGGCCTTGCTGCCGGCGATGAAGGTCTGACCCGGGGCTTCGTTGAACTGCTGGCCGATCTGCGTAATGTCGGATACCGCGACAAGCCCGTCGTTGGAGCCGTCGGCCGCGTGGCGCTCGGCCCACCTTAGCGACGGGATGTTGTCTTCATCCAGCGATCCGGAGATCTCCCCTTCCAGGATGTGATTGTAGGGGCCGCCGGGAGCCGCACTGGCCCGGCGCACCACTTCGGCGGCGCCGTCCGCGAAGTCGAGCCGCATCAGGTCGAGAGAACCATTCAAGCCCGGCTTTTCGTCGAAGTTGGTGATCAGCCAGCCGAACTCGACCACGCCCAGCTCGGGCCGGTCCACGCAGATCGACAGGTGGTCGTCGGCGAGGTCCGCCGGCGTGCTGCCGACGAAATGCTCGCTGGCCGTATCATACTCGACCCGGCCGAAGAGCACCTTGGCCGCGGCCAGCTCGGTGGCGGAAACCAGGTAGCCGCCATCCTGCTCGGCCAGCGTCAGCACCGCGTTGTCGGCGATGCTGGGCGCGCTGTCGTACTGCGCCGTCAGCCGCGGGCTGTCCAGTTCGTTGTCGTCGTTCATCGTGTTGCCGCACGCGCTGAGCACGCAGGCTAAGGCCGCCAGTAGCAGCGTCGTTATTGCCAAGTTTCTTAGCATTGGTGCACCTGATCCCTGGGTTTGTGATTCAAGCTTGTTTTAGGTCACATATAAATATACCCGATGGTCTGACTGGCAAGTTGGTTTTTAAGTTCCCGGTCAGTCCGCCGGTTTTTTAGCGGCCAGCGCCAGCACTTCCGTAGCGGACTTGGCGGCGGCACCGCGGTTGGCCAGCGTAAGCTGTTGGGCCAACCGGCCGATCTCCACCAGCCGGACCGGATGCGACAGATCAAAGGCCAGCAATTGTGCGGTCTGTGCGCCCAGATCGTCGAAATCAGCCATACACGATACGGCCTGCTCAGCTTTCAGCATCCGCACCTGGGCCGTGATCGAGAAAGTGTAGGGTCCGATGAACACGGGCTTGCCCAGCGCCGTGGCCTCGAGCAGGTTGTGCCCGCCGACCTTCTGGTTGAACGTACCGCCCATGATCACCAGGTCGGCCAGCCGGTACATGTCGACCAGCACCCCGTAGCGGTCGACGATCAGCACCTGCCAGTCGCCGTCGCCGGCCTCCACTTCGGCCATCGTCATGGCGGCATAGCCCAGCCCGGCGGCGATGCGGCGCACCTCCTCGACGCGCTCGACATGGCGCGGCGCGAGGATGATCCGGCGGCGGCGCGGCTCGCCCTCCCACTTAGGATGCTCATCCAGATGGCTGAGTGCCTTGAGCAGCAGCTGCTCCTCGCCCTCGTGCGTGCTGCCGATCACCACCACCTGCTCGTCATCCAGGCCCCACTTCGCGCGCCAGTCCGCCAGGTGTGCCGCGTCCCAGTCCGGCAACGCAAAGTCGAACTTGATATTGCCGGTGGTGGCAAGCTTGGCCGGGTCGATGCCGAACTTCACGAAATTGGCGTGCTGCTCCTCGCTCTGGCAGAGGAGGCGGTCGACCAGCGCCAGCAGGCGGTGATGCAGCCGGCCGCGCCAGCCCTGCTTGTTGTGCAGGTAGATCCGCGCATTGGCCAGCACGACCGGGATGCCGCGCCGGTTGCACTCCGCCATGATGTTGGGCCAGAGTTCGGACTCCGTGCTGATGTAGACGTCGGGCAGGAGCCGGTCCAGGTAACGGCGCACGACGAAGGGCAGGTCGATCAGCGGGAAGTAGGCCAGCAGGTCGACGGCGGAGCCGAGTTTCTCCCGGGCCATCGTCTGGCCGCTGGCCGTGGTGGTCAGCATCACGATCTGCACCGCCGGGCAGCGCGCGCGCAATTCGTGGACCAGTGGGGTGATTGCCACCACCTCGCCGGCGCTGACCGCGTTGATCAGCACCTTCAACCCGGCCGCCGCGGGATCGTAGGCGCCCAGCTCAAAGCCGCCCAGGCGCTTACCGATCGTTCCGCGAAACGGCGGATACAGGTACAACAGCGGCCAGCACAGCGTAATGATGATGTTCCAGAGCGCGTGCACCGCGGCGATTATACAGCGCCTTTCCAGCCGCCGCGGCCGAATTGCGGGTTTTTTGGCGATCGGCGGTTTAGAACCGCGGCGGGGCGGGTAAACTCCACGGTTGCCACCAACGGCCCGAGGAATGATCAGCCGGCGGTAACCCCAAACAACCACCAGGAGGTGCGTAATGTTCGGGAATAACAACAAAACCGGATTGGCGATACTGACTCTGTTTACCGCCCTGGCGATCACCATCACCAGTTGTGGTGGCACGATGAATACAGTGGCCGAGCCCGGGGACGTCGACGAATTGATCCCTCCGTACACCTACGACCCCGGCCAGGCCGAATAAACCCAACCTGGCGGCGCCTGTCCCGCCGCCGGACCGCCCGAACCGCCGAAAATACGGCGAACTACTCCTGAGCGGCTGCCGTAATGCAACCTACGGCAGCCGCATTGCTATAATCTTTGCGGGAAATCGCGCTTATTGATTACGCTGGTGCCTGTGACGGAGTCATTGCAATATTCGCTTATGTGAATACCTTGATTATTGGGCTGGGTTTTGGTACTCTTTGGGAGCCAAAACTCCGCCTGGACGACTAGCTCCGCCAAGCCACTTTTTGCGATGACTGTGCGCGGTTTGTCCAGCGGACCAAGGTTAACGGCATGAAACCAAACGACCACAACGAACCGCGCGCCGAGTCGGCTCAGCCGCAGGCGGCGCAGTCCACCTGCGAGGGACGCGTCGTCGCCGTGGCGGGCGACGTGGTGACGGTCAAGGTCAGCTCACCGGCGGAGTGCGAGAGTTGCCACAGCAAGGAAGCCTGCCATCTGGCCGCGCTGGGCGGCCGGCAGGTCGAGGTGAACGGCAGCGGGTACAAAGTCGGCGACCGCGTGCTGGTGATCGCCAATTCGCCAGCGGTCGTGCGCGCTTCGATTGTGCTGTACCTGATTCCGGCCCTGCTGGTGCTGGTCGGGTCGTTCGCCGGATTTTTCACGGCGGTGGCGTTCTTCCAGGCCGACGGCAACATCGGCAGCGTGGTCGGCGTCGCCGTGGGCATCATGATCAGCATCGTGTTCGTACATACATATAAAGTAGCCACGCACGGCGGTGGCTTTGATTTACGCCTGGAGAAGCTTGAGGATTAGCGAGTAGCCTATGATCGACATACTGATACCTGCTGGCGTAATGGGCGGACTGGGACTGGTGCTGGCCGCGGCGCTATTGGCCGCCGCCAAGAAGTTCTACGTCTTCGAGGACCCGCGGATCGGCCAGGTGGAGGAATTGCTGCCGGGCGCCAACTGCGGCGGCTGCGGCAAGGCGGGCTGCAAGGCCTTCGCCGAAAGCCTAGTGGCCGGCGAGGACGGCAGCTGCCCGGTGGCCAGCGCCGAATCGATGGCGGCGATTGCCCAGGTGCTGGGCAAGGAGCTCGCCGGCGCCGGACCGGTGGTGGCCCACGTGATGTGCGAGGGGCTGAAGTCCTCCGCCACGTTCAACGGCCTGTACCACGGCATCCACGATTGCCGCGCCGCGCACCTGATCGGCCAGGTGGACCGCGTCTGCAGCTACGGCTGCATCGGCCTGGGCACCTGCGTCGAGGCCTGCGCCTTCGACGCGATGGAGATCTACAACGGCGTCTGCCGCGTGATCCCCGAGAACTGCGTGGCCTGCGGCAAGTGCGTGGAAGCCTGCCCGCGCGACCTGATCGTGCTGCTGCCCAAGGGGCGCCAGGTGTTCGTGCCCTGCAAGAGCCTCGACGTGGGCAAGGTGACGACGCGCGCCTGCGAGATCGGCTGCATCGGCTGCAAGAAATGCGTCAAGGCCTGCCCCAGCGAGGCGATCGAGTTTGCGAACAACCTGGCGCGGATCATTCCCGAGAAATGCACGCAGTGCTTCGAGTGCATCGAGGCCTGCCCGCGCGACCTGATCAAGGTCCGCGACCTGGAGGAGTTCTTTATCACGGAAGACGATCTCAAGGCCGGTTTGGACTCGATCGCCAAAGCAACCTGGCAGGCCCGGGCGGCCGAGAAGGCCAAGGAAGCGGCGGCGGCCAAGGCGGCCAGTGGCGAGGATCCGGAGACCGCCGCCAAGCGCGCCAAGTTCGAGCAGGCGCTGGCCGATGCCCGCGCCAAGGCGGCGGCCGATCCCGAATACGCCCTGAAGCTGCCCAAAATCGAGGAAGGCTTCCTGAAGAAGCTGGCGGAGCTGGGACCGGCGCCGGACGCCGAACCGACCGATCCGGAGCTGGCGGCGCGCCGCGCCAAGATCGAGCAGGCGCTGGCCGAGGCTCGCGCCAAGGCGAAGACCGATCCGGAGTACGCTGAAAAGCTCCCGAAGATCGAGCAGGGGTTCTTGAACAAGCTGGCCGCGCTGGACCCGTCGTCCAAGGCGGCCGAGCATCAATACGAGGAGGAGCAGTCATGAGCGGACGCGGACTGACCTTCCGGCGCGGCGGTACGCACCCGCCGGAGAACAAGGAACTGTGCGACGCCGCCAGCTACACCGTCCTGCCCACGCCGGCGGAACTGGTGGTGGCGATGAGCCAGCACCTCGGCGCGCCGGCCAAAACGATTGTCCACAATCGCGACGAAGTCGAGGCCGGCCAGCTGATCGGCGAGGCCAGCGCTTTCATCTCGGCGAACATCCACGCGCCGGCCAAAGGCACCGTCAAGGGCCTGGACATCGTGCACATCGGCCCGGTCAACAGCCCGGCCGTGACGATCAAGACCGACCCGGCGGTTCCGCCGGTGCCGGAGTACGATCGCGAAGCCCAGCCGCTGGACCTGTCGGGCTGGACGAAGGATGAGATCCTGGCGCGGATCAAGGAGACCGGCATCGTCGGCATGGGCGGCGCGACGTTCCCGACGCATGTCAAGCTCAGCCCGCCGCCGGGTGCCGAGCTGGACGTGCTGGTGATCAACGGCGCGGAATGCGAGCCCTACCTGACCGCCGACGACTGCCTGATGCGCAACCACCCCGTGCAGGTCCTGGAAGGCACCCGCGTGATCATGCAGGCCTGCGGTATCGACCGCGCCGTGATCGGCATCGAGGACAACAAGCCCGAGGCGTTCCAGACGCTCAAGGCGGCGGCGGCGGGCCTGGGCGGTATCGAGATCGTCCGCTGCCGGACGCGTTATCCGCAAGGTGCCGAAAAGCAACTGATCGAGGCGACCGTGGGGCGCAAGGTGGCGCCGGGCAACCTGCCGTTCACCGTCGGCGTCGTCGTGCAGAACGTCGCCACCACAGCGGCGGTCTACGAAGCGCTGGCGACCGGTCAGCCGCTGACCCGCCGGCTGATCTCGATCACCGGCCGCGGCGTAGCCCGCCCGCAGAACGTGATGGTGCCGGTCGGCACCAGCGTCGCGGAATTGCTGGAGTACTGCGGCGGACCCAAGGACGGCCTGGCCGCCGTCGTGATGGGCGGGCCGATGATGGGCCGCGCCACCAGCGATATCAACGAGCCGACGGCCAAGGGCACCAGCGGCGTGCTGTTCCTGACCAAGGACGAGTTGATCGTTGCCGAGGAGGATCCCTGCCTGCGCTGCGGCCGTTGCGTCAGCGACTGCCCGATGGGCCTGGTCCCGACGGAGTTGATGAGCCTGGCGATGCTAGGCCGGTTCGAGGAAGCGACGGACGCGCTCGACTGCGTGGAGTGCGGCACCTGCGCCTTCGTCTGCCCGAGTAACCGCCGGTTGGTCCAGTGGATCCGCTTGGCCAAGTGGGAGCTGGGCCGGATCCGGCGCCGCGCGCAACTGAAACAGAAGGAAACCGAAGCCAAGGCGGCTAAGAGTTAGGGGGTTGTGTTGGCTGAACTGAACTTAGAACAACGATTGATCCTGCGTTCCAGCCCGCATGCGCTGAGCAAGGAGCAGGTCCCGCACGTGATGTGGACGGTGGTGGCCTCGCTGGCCCCCGCCGCCCTGGCGGCCTGCTGGTTCTTCGGGCTCAGAGCGCTTCTCGTCATCGTCGGCACGACGCTGGCCTGCGTGGTCTTCGAGTACCTGTTGCTCAGGACGCGCGTGGATGCCCGCAAGGCGATGCTGATCTCGCTGGACGGCAGCGCCGTCGTGACCGGCATCCTGCTGGCGCTGAACCTGCCGGCCAGTTCACCCTGGTGGATGATCGTGATCGGTGCGGGTATTGCGATGCTGTTGGGCAAGCACCTGTTCGGCGGCCTGGGCCAGAACATCTTCAACCCGGCGCTGGTGGCCCGCGTGTTCCTGCTGCTGGCGTTCCCGGCCGAGATGACGACGTGGCTCTATCCCAAAAGCGGCGCACAGTTCGCCCAGCTGCCCAACCTGGCGGCGGAGAACCTCGACGCCGTGACCGGTGCCACGCCGCTGGGCATGATCAAGGCCGACGGCCTGCAGGCCTTCCTGGACTGGTGCGCGTCCTCGGGCACGAACCTCTGGTCGATGCTCTGGGGCAACACCGGCGGTAGCCTCGGGGAGACGAGTGCGCTGCTCTTGTTGCTCGGCGCGGGCCTGCTATTTTGGCGCGGCTACATCAGCTGGCACACGCCGGTGAGTTATATCGCCACCGTGTTCGTGCTGACCGGCATCATGTGGCTGGTCAATCCGCATTACTACGCCAATCCCGTGCTGCACATTCTCAGCGCCGGCCTGTTCCTCGGCGCGTTCTTCATGGCGACGGATATGGTGACCAGCCCGGTCAGCGCCAAGGGGATGGTGATTTTCGGGATCGGCTGCGGGGTGATCACGGCGGTGATACGCCTGTTCGGCGCCTTCCCCGAGGGCGTCAGTTTCGCGATCCTGATCATGAACGGCCTGACGCCGCTGATCGACCGCTATACCAAGCCGCGCAAGTTCGGCGCGGAGACTCTCAAGCGAGGTGAAGCCAGTGCCTGAGCAAGAGAAACAACAGACGCCAGCGCCGGAGCCGGAATTTGACTTCGACGTGGCCCAGCAGGAAATCGGTGCGGCGCTCGCCGAGGGCGGCGGCGCCCAGGCGATCAGTCCGACGATCGTGATCCCGCCGGTGGTGATCGCCGCCGTGATGGGGCTGTTGCTGGCGCTGGTCTACGGCGTCACCAAGGAGCCGATCGCCGAGTCCAAGCGCCTCGATAAGCAGCAGAAGCTGGCCCAGGTCATGCCGGGTTTTGACAACGACCCGCTGACCACGGAAGTGGAATTGAGCGACACCGTGCTGGGCTATGCCGGCATGAGCGGCGCGGACCTGAGCGGCATCGGCATGACCAGCAGCGTCAACACCGGCTACTCCGGCTACTTCTCGATCGTCTTCGGCATTACCAAGGACAACACGATCGAACGCGTGCGCATCCTGGAGAGCTTCGAGACGCCGGGCCTGGGTTCCAAGGCCAGCGAGCCGTTCTTCATCGACCAGTTCGAGGGCCGGCCCGCCGAGCCGAACTTCAAGGTGGCCAAGGACAACGGCGACATCGATGCGATCACCGGCGCGACGATCACCAGCCGCGCCGTCTGCGACGCGCTCAATGCCGGCCTGGAAGCCTACCAGGCGGCCGGCGGTGCGGCAGCGCTGGCCCCGGCCGCGCCGGAAACGACCGCGGAGGGCAAGCTGGTCAATCCGCTATTGGAAAAGGAAGCTGAACCAGTGACCGAGGCTGAAACCGCCGCTCCAGCCGGGACGGTGGTCGAAACCACGGATCAGTCCGCCGGCGAGACCGATGCCGAACCGGCGGATGTGACTGAAGATACGGAAGAATCCGAAGACACGGCAGAGACCGCGGAACCGGAGCCGCCGGCCGGGGAGGAAACCGATGGCCAGTAGAAGCGTGGCTGCTGAATTCGTCAAGGGCGTCTGGAAGGAAAACCCGGTGCTCAGGCTGCTCCTCGGCATGTGCCCGGTGCTGGCGGTGACGACCAGCGTTGAGAACGGCCTGGGTATGGGCCTGGCGGCGACGTTCGTCCTGATCTGCAGCAACGTCGTCGTCAGCCTGCTTCGAAGCATCATTCCGGCGCGGATGCGCATCCCCTGCTTTATCGTCGTGATCGCCGCCTTCGTGACGATCGTCGACCTGGTGCTGCAGGGCTTCTTCTTCGAGTTGTCGAAGAGCCTCGGGGTGTTCGTGCCGCTGATCGTGGTCAACTGCATCATCCTGGGCCGCGCCGAGGCTTTTGCCTACAAAAACGGCCCGTTCTATTCGATGATCGATGCAATGGGCATGGGCGTGGGCTTCACCCTGGCGCTGATGACGGTCGGTACGGTGCGCGAGCTGCTGGGCAACGGTACCTGGCTGGGCTTTGCGGTCCCGCCGTTCACCCTGCACCCCTGGATCATCATGATCCTGCCGCCCGGCGCGTTCATCACGCTGGGCCTGTTGGTGGCCGGCATGAACTGGCTCACCCAGCAGCAGGAGGCGAAGCGGCGCCAGGCGGCGCGTGAAGCGCGGCTGGCGAAGGGAGGTACGGCGTAATGGGTATCGCACAGATTCTTTTACTGGTCCTGGGCGCGATTCTCGTCAACAACGTGATCTTCGCGCAGTTCCTGGGCATCTGCCCCTACCTGGGCGTGTCCAAGAAACTGGATACCGCGCTCGGCATGGGCTTCGCCGTGACGTTCGTGATGACGCTGGCGGTGGCCGTGACCTGGCCGATCTATTACTTCGTGCTCAACCCGGCGACGAGCTTCTTCAACGCCTTCATGCCGCCCGACGCGGTGCCGGACCTGACCTACCTGGCGACGCTGAGCTTCATCCTGGTGATCGCCTCCCTGGTGCAGCTGGTCGAGATCGTCCTGCGCAAGGTGGCCAAGCCGCTGTTCGACGCGCTGGGCATCTACCTGCCGCTGATCACGACGAACTGCGCGATCCTCGGCATGGCGCTGTTGTCGATCCAGAAGGAGTACAACTATCCGATCTCCCTGGTATTCGCCTTCGGTTCGGCGCTCGGCTTCATCCTGGCGATCGTGATCTTCGCCGGCATCCGCGAGCGCGTGGAGTTGATGGACGTACCCAAGGCGATGCAGGGCGTGCCGATCGCGCTGGTGATCGCCGGGATCGTGGCGATGGCGTTCATGGGCTTCGCGGGACTGGGCGGCTAGGGGCGAGAAAGGTTAAAGGTTAAAGGGGAAAGGTTAAAGGGAGAAAATGAGGGCGGCCTCCCGCCAAGGCGGGACCGCCCTTTTTGTTGGGAGTTGAAGGAGCACGGGCGCTTCGCTCATATTAGGCCAAAGGCCATCGGCCAAAGGCAAGAAACGTAGCGGCGACGTCCCTGATGCCGGGTTTGTTGGGCGTAACTCACCGTGGTGGGAATGTGTGCCCAGGCTGGATGCGGGTTTTTGGGTAGGGGCGAAGCCATGCTTCGCCCGTTGCGGATCATGTCGCTGCGATTACTATGGCGTGATGCGGATCTCACCGTAGCTGTAATCCCCAAGATCCCGTTCGTCGTACCAAGTCATCTCAAGCAATCGCCAGTTTTGTTTGCCACCCGTCCATTGGCAGCGCCCCCCGTACGTATACCGATATCCGGTAGCAGTTTCTTTGGTTAGTTCCTCGTATTGAAGCTTTTCCATGTTCAAGTACGCCTGCGGAGTGCCAGTCATGTTGTGGACAAAGTGAATCGACTTCTTAACAATGAATTCCGCGGCGTATGTCTTGTATTCATGGCCATCGATCTCAGTGGTGGTTTCGTATATCGTGCCGCCATGGCTCATGTACACATTGAGCGGCAGCTTAAGAAGAATATGCCATTCATCCGGGTGTTTGCCGTCGAATGGCTCGAATTCAGCGGCGTGAATTACGGAAGCATCGTATTTACCCTGTTCCAGGATCAACCCGGTGCCGTGGTTTTTGACAATGCACTTATTGAACGAGCATGAGGTTGTACCGCATACAACGGTAGTCAGCACCAGGAAGACAATGCAGGAAACCATCCGGCCAGTGCAGCGTCGAAAGGAAGCTGCACCGCGATTCAAGCTCATGCTTGATTTTACCGTGCTGTTCTCAGCGCAGTTCGGATGAGCAAATACATCACTGGCTTTGCCCATCACAACAAGGGCGAAGCATGGCTTCGCCCCTACGCAAGATACCCTCATCAATAAAGGGCGCACAGCCGTGCGCCCCTACACTGACCACTGATCACTGATCCGGCGACGGGGACGCCGCCGTTACGAGCCCTTTCACCTTTAACCGTTGCCCTTTAACCTGCTCCCATGCGGACGGGGCGTCCGCGCTCTCACAGCTTCGCATCGGCCCGCGTGCCGCCGCTTACGATTCCGTCGTTGCCGGGACTTCCTCGAAGTTTCTCAGAACCTCCGGCTTGATACGCTGGTCGCCGAAGCCCAGGTCGTCGTAGGGGATGCCCTGGGCGAAGGCTAAAAGCTGCAGGTAGTACACCGCCGGCGTATGGAAGTCCTCGTCGAACTGCTTGGCCACCTTCAGCTGGCCCATGTCGAACTGGCTGAAGCAGGTCGGGCAGATCAGCCCCAGGATGTCGGCCTGCTTCTCGTTGACCGTCGCCAGCAGATCGCGCATCATCTTCGCCGGCAGGTCCTCAACCTGGCAGGCCTTGCCGCAGCAGAGGTACCAGTTGCCGTGCCGCACCGGTTCGGCGCCGACGGCCTTGACCAGCTCCTCCATCACCGTCGGATTATTGGGGTCGTCGACCTGCATGATCTTGCTCGGCTTGAGCAGGTGGCAGCCGTAGTGGATCGCCACCTTCAGGCCGGTCAGCGGCCGTGTTACCGTGGCGGCGACGGTGTCGTAGCCCGCCACGTCCCGCAAAAGCGTCACGATATGCCGCACGCGCGAGGTGCCGCGGTATTCCATGCCGATGCGTGCCAGGCGCTCGTTGACCCGCGCACGCAGCTTGTCGTCTTTGAGCAGGTGGTAGGACTCGGACAACGTCGCGGTGCAGCCCGAGCAGTTAGTAAAAACATCCAATCCCTGGGCCTCGGCCAGTGCGAGGTTACGGGCCGCGACGGACAGCCAGGACACTTTATCCTTACTCTTGAAGTAGATTGGGTCTGGACAACAGGATGCGCCGGGCAGGTCCACGGGCTCGATGCCCAGGCGGGGCAGGACCTGGCGGATGGCGAATTCCATCGCCGGATAACGGGCCGGGATCAGGCAGCCGGGGAAAAAGGCGAAGCGCTTCATGACTCGTCTCCCTTATCCGCCGGCTCCAACAGCTGCTTGATCTCGTCGACCGGCACTGGGCTTAAGGGCGGCAGGCCGAACTTGGCGCGGCGGTTGTCGATCGACGCCGAATAGGGCACGGTGCGCCCGGTCGATTCGAAGGTCGCGATCACGCGGTCGACGCCCTTGGGGTAAATCCCGGCGTCGGCCAGCATGTTCTTCATCGAGATGATCACCTCGACCGGTTTGACGTCCTGCGGGCAGCGCTCGTGGCAGTTGTAGCAGTTGGTGCATAGCCAGAGCACCGAGTCCTCGCGGATCAGTTCGTCGCCGAGGCCGTAGAGCACCTTGAGCATGATCTCGCGCGGGTTGAACTCGTCGCTGTAATACGCCGCCGGACAGTCGCCGACGCAGGCGCCGCACTGGTAGCAGTAGTTGGCCAGATTGCCCTCGACCTTACGGGCCAACTCGCGGCGGAAGTTAAAGTTCACCTTCACGACGTCGCCGTTCTGTTTGCCGTTGTCAGCCATGCGTTATTCCTTCGGCGGCGGGTTTTTCAGCACGCGGATGCTGTTGGAACGGCACTTGGGGCAAGTGCGCTCCTTGTCCACGTCTTCCTCCACCTTCTCGTTGTATTCGTTGCCGCACATCATGCAGCGCAGATACACGGTCTTGGCCATGTCGTCCTCCGATGCTTAGCCCGCCGGGGCGGGTGCTTCTTCTTCCTGCTTCTTGGCGGTCTTGGCCTTTTTGGGCTTCGGCGCCAACGCCTTCATCGCGTGGTCGATCTCGTCCTGGGTGACGGTCTTTCTGAGTTCCTCCATCTGCTTCATCACCTTGGCGAACTTTTGGCCCTCGGCGGCGCTGATCCACTCCAGCTGCAGCCGCTCGGGTCGCACCCCCGCTTTCTCCAGCTTGTCCCAGAGCCGCTGGACGCGCTTGACCGTCTGGCGGTTGGCGGTGATGTAGTGGCAGTCGGCGTAGTGGCAGCCGGAGACCAGCACCACCGGCGCGCCGCAACGGAAGGCTTCCAGCACCATCTCTTCGCTGACGCGCGCTGAGCACATCGTGCGCACGACGCGGTTGGAGGCCGGGTATTCCATCCGGCCGATGCCCGCCATGTCGCCGCCGGAATAGCTGCACCAGTTGCAGGCGAACACGAACACCTTGTCCGCCGGGTCCTCGTGGAGGATCGCGCGCACCTGGGCCAAGAGCTGGTCGTCGGTGAAGTGGCGCATCGTGATCGCGCCGAACTGGCAGGCCGAGCCGCAGTTGCCGCAACCCGCGCAGGCCGCCTCGATCACCGCCGCGACCTGGCCCTTCTCCCAGACGATCGCGCCGTAGGGGCAGACGCTGGCGCAGACGCCGCACTTGGTGCAGGCCTCGGGGTCGATGCGGCAGGTGATCGCCTCGATGTTGATCTTGCCCGCGTTCAGCAACGCGCCGACCCGGGAGGAGGCCATGCCGGCCTGGCAGACCGAGTCCTTGATGTCCTTGGGCGCCTCGCAGAAGCCGGCGAAATAGACGCCGCGCGTCGGGGCGTCGATCGGCTTGAGCTTGGGGTGCGACTCCATGAAGAAGCCGTCGCTGGTCTTGGACAGCGTGAACAGCTTGGACAGCTTGTCGCGGTCACGGGGCGGCACCACACCGACGGACAGCACCACCATGTCGAACTCGTGCCGTTCGATCTGGCCGTTGGTGGTGTTCTCGACGGTCAGCGTCAGGTTATGCGTGTCAGGATTCTCCTCGATGTCGCCGGGCAGGCCGCGGACATAGCGCGTACCGGCCGCCTTGGAGCGCTGGAACATGTCCTCGAAGCTCTTGCCGAAGGCGCGGATGTCCTGGTAGAACACCGTGTTCTTGACGTCGGGATAATGGTCGGCCAACAGCAGGCAGTCCTTGATCGTGTTCATGCAGCAGATGTTGGAGCAGTACGGCCGGCCGACTTTGGGATTGCGTGAGCCGACGCATTGGATGAACCCGATGCGCTGGGGGCATTGATGGTCGCTGGGGCGGATGAAGTGTCCGGCGGTGGGGCCGCCGGCGCAGATCAGCCGCTCGAATTCCATCGAGGTGATCACATTGTCGAAGCGCGTATAACCGTACTCGTCCATTTCGGTGGGATCGTACACATCCAGCCCGATTGCCACAATCACGGCGCCAAACTGGCGCGTGATGATCTCGTCGGCGTCATCGTAATTGATCGCCTGCTGCTCGCAGGCCTCGTAGCATTTACCGCAGGCGATCGGCGCATTGCCCAGGCAGTCCTGCATGTTGAGCACGTAGACGCTGGGCACGGCCTGGGGGAAGGGAATGTAGATCGCCTTGCGCGAGCCCAGTCCCAGCTGGTACTCGTCGGGCTTGATCACCGGGCAGATCTTGGCGCACTCGCCGCAGGCATTGCAAAGGTCCGGATTGACGTAGCGCGCCTTCTTGCGGATCTTGGCGGTGAAGTTGCCGATGTAGCCCTCGACTTCGTCCACCTCGCTGTAGGTCAGAAGCTCGATATTGGGATGTCGACCGACATCAATGGCCTTGGGGCCGAGAATTCAAATCGAGCAGTCCATCGTGGGGTAGGTCTTGTCCAGCTGCGCCATGATGCCCCCGATCGATGCTTCCCGCTCGACCAGGGTCACTTGGTGCCCCTGTGCGCCCAGCTCCAGCGCGGCTTCCATTCCCGCGATGCCGCCGCCGATTACCAGCGCGCGCTGGGTGACCGGCACGGTTAGCTCCTCCTGCGGCTGCAGGAAACGCGCCCGGGCTACAGCCGAGGCAACCAGGTCCTTGGCCTTGGCCGTCGCGCCGGTCCAGTCGTTGGGATGGACCCACGAGCAGTGCTCGCGCAGGTTGGCCATCTCCATCAGGTAGGGATTGAGACCGGCCTCGGCGACACAGGCTCGAAACGTGGGTTCGTGCTGCAGCGGAGTGCAGGACGCGACCACCACGCGGTTGAGCCGGTGCTCCTTGATGGCATGCTTGATCTCGTTTTGGCCCGGGTCTGCGCAGGTGTACTTGTTGCGCACCGCGCAGACCACATCGTCGAGTGTCTGGGCGAACTCCGTGACATCCGCCGTATCCACCGTGCCCGCGATGTTCAAACCGCAGTCACAGACGAAGACGCCGATTCTCAGGCCGTCTTCCTTCCCGTTTGAAGACATGGCACCACCTCCCGGTGCGTCTAGAGCACGTGCCGTTCCGGCACATTCTTCATTCCAGCGACGCGGCGATGATCTCCGCCACGTCGCGCAGCTCGATCGTGATTTCATCTTTCAGGTTGGGGTCCTGCATGGCGCACTTGAAATGCACCTGGCACTTCGGGCAAGCCGTGACCATGACCGGTGCCATCGTCTGCCGGGCTTCCCGCAGCCGGTTGACCTGGATCTGCTTGGAATAGCGGTCGCAGTTCGACCAGGTGCCGCCGGCGCAGCAGGTCGAAGCGCTGCCGTGATGGCGCATCTCAGCCAGCTCCAGGCCGGGCACGGCGTTGAGCACCGCGCGCGGCGCGTCGTAGACGCCCAGGTGCCGGCCCAGCCGGCAGGGATCCTGGTAGGTCACGCGCTGACTGGCGCCGTTGGTCATCGGCAACTTGTCCAGGTTCTCGCTCAGGAATTCCGTCAGGTGCAGCATCCGCGGTTTCTTACCGCTGAAAAAGGGCCCATAGTCGCGCTTGAAGGTGCGCAGGCACTCGGCGCAGGGCACGACCAGCGTGTCCGCGCCGCTGGCTTCGACCAGTTTGACGTTGTGCCTGGCCAGCATTTCGAAGTGCTTGACGTCGCCGTTCCAGAGCAGGTCATGCCCACAGCAGCGCTCGTCGGGCGAGACCACCGGCGCGATACCAAGCTTGTTAAGCAGGCGGACGGCGGCCTTGGTGCCGGCGATGCTGTCCATCTCAAACTCGGGGAAGAAAGCGTCGTAATACATCGTGCAGCCGGTCCAGAGGAACAACTCGCCCTCGTCGGGCTCCGTCAGCATGTCGGCTTCCAGCCAGCCCAGCCGGTCCTGGGCCATCTCGCCCTTGGCCATGATCCGCATCGCCGACTGCAATGCCCCGCCGTGCGGGCATTCCACCTCGACCCCGTCGCGGTGGGCCAACTCGCGCAGCTTGAGTACTAGCTCCGTGTACTCCACGCCGACCGGACAGCGCGTATCGCAGAGCTTGCAAGTCAGGCAGTCGAACAGCGTACCTTCGCCGGAGTTCGCCGGGCGCTTGCCCTGGTTGGTGGCCAGGACGTGGCGCCGCGGGCTGTAGCGCGCGCCAGCCCGCACCAACGGGCAGGTGGCGGTGCACTTGCCGCAGTCGTAGCAGGCCCAGGCGCGGGTATCCTGCGCAATCGCCGCCAACTCAGCCATCGATTTCCTCCTCGATCCGTAAGTCGTCCAGCCGTTTGGAGCTCAGGGGGCTGGGCCCCAGCTGGCGCACCTGCTCGGTGAACTCGTTGATGATCTCAGCGAAGCGGATGCCTTCAGCGGCGCTGATCCACTCCAGGCGCAGGCGGCCGGGCTCGATGCCGAGCAGCTTGACCATGTTCATCGTCTTGTCGAACTGTTCGACGGCGCGCTCATTGCCGAAAATGTAATGGCAGTCCCCGAAGTGGCAGCCGCTGACCAGCACGCCGTCCGCGCCTTTCTCGAAGGCCTTGAGGACAAAGGCCGGCTGGATGCGGCCGGAGCACATCACGCGGATCATCCGGAAGTGCGGCTCGTGCTCCATCCGGCCCACGCCCGCGGTATCGGCGCCCGCGTAGGAGCACCAGTTGCAGGCGAAGACCAGGATGCGGGGCTGCCAAGTTTCGGTGCCGGTCGCGGTGACCGGCTGGTCGGTGATGGTAGTTTTGGCCTTGGTCATCGCGCCGCCTCCGTTTCGAAGAACGCGTCGATCATGGCGTGCACCTGGCGGTCGGTGAAATGCTGGGCGCTGATTGCCCCGCTCGGACACCAGCTGGCGCAGGTGCCGCAGCCCTTGCAGAGGCTGGCGTTGATCTCGGCGATAAACACGCCGCTGCCGTCGTCGACGAGTTTTGGCGCCTGGAATTGGCAGATCTCGGCGCAGCAGCCGCAGCCGCGGCACTTCTCCGCGTCGACGACCGCGACCGTCGGATTGAGCCGCACCTGGTCGTGGGCCAGGAACACGGTGGCTTTGGCTGCGGCGGCCGAAGCCTGAGCGACGGTGTCGACGATGTCCTTGGGCCCTTGGACGGTGCCGGCGATCAGCACGCCCTCGACGGACGTCTCGACCGGCGCCAGCTCGGGATGCCGCTCCAGGAAAAAGCCGTCCAGCCCCAGACTGGCCTTCAGGATGTCGTGGAACTTGGAAGTCTCGGGCTCAAGCGGCCGCATGCCGACGCCCAGCACCAGCAGGTCGGCCTCGACTTCCAGCGTGCGGTCCAACAGCGCGTCGTAGCAGCGCACGCCGGTGACCTTCTCCGTCCCGAGGACTTCGGGCTTGCGGCCGTCGGGAATTCTGACGAACAGCACACCCAGTCCGCGCGCCTTGCGATACATCTCTTCCGCGCCGATCGAGACGGTGCGGATGTCGCGGTAAAACACCGTGACGTCGCTCCCTTGCTCGCTCAACAAGATCGCCTGCTTGATGCCGGTGGGGCAGCAATAGCGCGAGCAGCCGCTGAAACATTCCTCGTCGCGCGAGCCGACACAGAGGATGATCGCCGCCGATCGCGGCGGCGCGCCGTTGACCTGCACCGCCGCCGGCTTGTGGCACAGCCGCTGTTCCAGCTCTTCGCTGGTGATTACGCCGGTGAGCCGGCCGTAGCCGAATTCGCCGGCGGGATCGTAGAGGTCCGCGCCCGTCGCCAGGATCACCGCGCCGATCTGGATCTTCTCATCGACGGCGCCGGAAAGCGTGGCTTCGAAGTTGCCGACATAGCCGGTGATGTCCTCGACCTCGGAGTTGAGCAGCACGCGCGCTCCGCTGTCCTTGAGCCGCATAAGCTTCTGCTTGAGCACCTTTTCCGCCGGTTGCATCGTCGGATAGAGGTATTTCAGGTTGGGGGCGCGTAGCCGGCCGCCCAATTCGCCGGTCTTCTCGACCAGCACGACCGGGAAGCCCTGCCAGGCCAGGTCCGTCGCCGCCTGGATCCCGGCGATCCCGCCGCCGATCACCAGCGCCGCGCGGGTCATCGGGCTCTTGCCTTCCATGAGCGGCTTCAGGTTCTTGGCCCGGGCCACGCCCATACGGATCAGCGTGCGCGCTTTTTGTTGCGCCTCCTGAGGCTGGGTGGCATGGACCCAACTGCACTGGTCGCGGATATTGACCATCTCCAGCAAGTAGGGATTGAAGCCGATGCCGGACAAGGTTTCCTGGAAGACCGGTTCGTGCGTGCGCGGCGTGCAGGCCGCGACGACGACGCGGTTGAGCCGGTGCTCCTTGACCAGCTCGATCAGCTTGTCCTGGCCTACGGAGGAGCAGGCGAACTGATGCTCGGCGGCGACGACCACGCCGTCGATCTGGGCGGCGGACGCCGTCAAGTCGTCGATGTCGAGTACGCCTGAGATATTGATGCCGCAGTGGCAGACCAGCACGCCGACGCGTGGCGAGCCCGACAGGTCGAGCGGCTCGACCTCCTGCTTCTCATCCGCGCTGCGACTGCCGGTCAGGAACATCTGCGCCCGGGCCGCCGCGGCCGAGGCCTGGGCCACGCAGTCGGGGATGACCTGGGGCCCGGCGGCGGACCCGCAGACATAGATGCCGTCACGGGCCGTTTCCACCGCCGAAACCGCCGGATCACGCCGCGCGATGAAGCCGTACTGGTCGGTACCGACCTCGAGCATCGCGGCCAAGGCCTGCGCGCCGTCACTCGGTGCCGCCGCCAAGCTCAGGACGACCAGGTCGGCCGGCACGCGCTTGAGCTGATGCTCCAGCGTGTCCTCGACGAACACCGTCAGGTTCTGGCTGCCCGGCTCTTCCTCGATCTTGCTGGGGCGGCCCCGCAAGTAGTGCGCGCTCTGTTCGTCGAACGAGCGGCGCACGAAGTCGTCGAAGCCCTTGCCGAAGGCCCTGAGGTCGGTATAGAGGATCGTGATGTCCTCGACCTCCGGATCGTGCTGGCGGATCAGCAACGAGTCCTTGACGGCGTTCATGCAGCAGAACCGGCTGCAATAGGGCCGGCCGCCCTCGCCGCGCGCCCCGACGCATTGGATGAACAGGATGCTCCGCGGCGTCTGTTGGTCCGACGGGCGCACGATGTGGCCCTTGGTGACACCGGAGGCGTTGAGCATCCGCTCCAGCTCCAGGCTGGTGATCACGTTGGGGAAGCGCGCGTAGCCGTAATTGCCCAGCGCGGAGGCGTCGAATTCCTGGAAACCCGCGGCGATGATGATCGAGCCGACCTCGAACTCGTAATCCCGCGCCGGCATGTCGAAGTCGATCGCTTCGGGCTCGCAGACCTTGACGCAGCGCCAGCACTTCTTGCAGTGGTCCATGTCGATGACGTAGGCCGCCGGCACGGATTGCGGGAACGGGCGGTAGATCGCCTTGCGGGCCTTGAGGTTGTAATCGAACTCGTTGCCTTGCACGATGTGGCAGGCCTCGACGCACTGGCCGCAGGCGACGCACTTTTCTTCGTCGACGTAGCGCGGGTGCTTGCGCACCTGGACCCGGAAGTCACCGGGACCGCCGCTCATACCGGTTACTTCAGCATTCGTAATCACTTCGATCAGGGGATGCCGACCGGCATCCATCATTTTCGGACCGAGGATTCAAATGCTGCAGTCCATGGTGGGGAAGGTCTTGTCGAGCTGGGCCATGTGGCCGCCCAGCGTCGGCGACTTCTCGACCAGGACGACGCGGATGCGAGCGTTAGCCAAGTCCAGCGCGGCCTGGATACCGGCGATACCCCCGCCGATGACCAGCGCGCGCTTCTGTTCCGGCGCTGCCTGCTCCTCCTCCCGGACCTGGGAGTCAGCGTCCATTTCCGGCTCCTCCTTTGGTGACTAACTAGCCAAGCCCGGCGTTATTTCGCCGCGGTTGATTCCTTTTTCCGGCTAGGCTGCTTGGCCCCGTATTCCTCAGTGAAATGGTTCCATCCGGCGTCGAAGGCCTTCAGGTTCAGTTCCTCGGTTCCGTGCGGGACGGAATCCTCCACCGCTGAGCGCAGTGCCTCGCGCGGCACCAGCTCAGTAGCCGCGGCGAAGAATCCCAGCATCACGGAGTTTTGCACGATCTTGCGCCCCAGGGCCTCGGCGATGCGTGTCGACGGCACGCCGAAGCTGGGCTGGTCCGGCCTGACGTCCGGATGCACCAGCTCGTTTTCGTAGACCAGGATGCCCTTGGGTTTCAGCTCGTCCCAGTACTTGCTGTAACCTTCGGCGGACATCACGACCAGGATGTCCGGTTGCGTGATATACGGATACAGCACTTCCTCGGGAGACACGGCGACCGTCGACGAGCAGGCCGAGCCGCGCGCTTCCGGGCCGAAGCTCTGGATCATCGTCGCATGCATGCCGGCGTTGATCGCGCAAGCATGGCCGATGACGTGGCCCATCATCACCACGCCCTGGCCGCCGAAGCCGACCACGCGGATCTCAGTCCTAGCCATGGGTCACCTCCTCCGGTTCGCGGACCTCGGCCGTCGCTTTCGCGGCGGGCGTTGTGGGCTTTTCACCCGGCGGCCAGATCAGGCCGCCCTCCTCGGGCATCGGCACGAATTTGTCGCCGAGTACCTTGGTGTAATGCTGCTTCATCATGTCCAGGTAAGTCGGCCGCTCGCTGTCGACGAACCGGCCGCAGATGATCTTGCCCTGGAAGCCGATATCCACCGTCTGCGGATCGGCGCCGTTCTTGATCTCGGTGTTGTTATGGTAGAACTCCATCAGGTCATAGCCGGTGCCCAGCTTGTTCAGCCGCGCATACAACGTCGAGCAGGGGGCGATCACCTCGATGAAGCGGAAACCGCGCCGGTTCAGCGCTTCTTTGAAGGAGCGCGTCAGCCGCCGCACGTGCAGGGTGGTCCAGCGCGCGACATAGTCCGCGCCGCAGCCCGCCGCCAGGGCCGGCAGGTTGAAGGGATGCTCGAAGTTACCGAAGGGCATCGTCGAGGTTTTAGCCGTCACGGGCGTGGTCGGCGCGTTCTGGCCCCCAGTCATGCCGTAGATGAAGTTGTTGACCAGCACGACCATCAGGTCCATGTTGCGGCGCGCGGCGTGGATGAAGTGGTTGCCGCCGATGCCCGACAGGTCGCCGTCGCCGGAGAACACCACCACCTTCAACTCCGGCCGCCCCAGCTTCAGCCCGGTGGCGAAGGGGATCGCCCGCCCGTGGGTGGAGTGGAAGCCGTCGAGTTTCATATAACCGGCGACGCGTCCCGTGCAGCCGATGCCGGAGACCACCGCAACCTTGTTCGTATCCAGTTGCAGGACATCCAGCGCCTCGGCCAGGCACTTGACGGCGATCCCGATGCCGCAGGTCGGGCACCAGATATGCGGGATGCGGTCCATCCGCAGATAAGCGGCCAAGGGATGCTCGTCCGCCACGGGGGGCGGGCCTTCGCCCCGCGGGGGAGCGAAAGGCACGGGATGGACCTTGGACCTGATTGAGGTTTGACCGATGACTTCGCGTTTCGGGTTCATTGCGCTGCCTCCACGATCGCTTGAGCGATATCCTCGGGATTGTGTACGCCCCCGCCGAGATGCGGGACGCTGACCGCCCGGCACTGGCCGGCGGCGCAGCGCTCGACTTCCAGCACCATCTGGCCGGCGTTGATCTCCGGCACGACGAAAGCCTTGATGTTGCCCGCCAGCTGGCGGATGTAGTTCTCGGGGAACGGCCAGAGCACGATCAGCCGGATCACGCCGATCTTGATGCCCTGTTTGCGCGCCAGCTCGATACCCATGCGGGCGACGCGCGCGGTAATGCCGTAACTGAGCACGACGATATCTGCGCCCTCGATCGCCTCGGCCTCGAAGCGGATGATCTGCTCCTCGTTCAGCTTGATCTTGTCGATCAGCCGCTGGACGTTCTGCTTCTGGCAGGCCGCGCTCATCACTGGATAGCCGCGCTCGTCGTGCGTCAGCCCCGTCGTATGGAACTTGTAGCCGTCGCCGGCCCGGGCGAACTCGGGGATCAACTCGCCGTTGGTCTGATAGGGCAGGTAATCCGCCGGATCCTTCTTGGTCAGCCGGCGCGGCACGATCTCGATCTGGTCGGCCTCGGGGATGATCACTTTCTCCGTCATGTGGCCGACGCACTCATCCATCATGAACAGCACCGGCACGCGGTACAGCTCTGCCAGGTTGAAGGCGTCGATCACCAGATCAAACGACTCCTGGGGCGACTGCGGGCAGAGCGCGATGATCCGGTAGTCGCCGTGCGAGCCCCAACGCGCCTGCATCACGTCCTGCTGGCCGACCATCGTCGGCAGGCCGGTGGACGGGCCGCCGCGCTGCACGTTGACCACGACGCAGGGTGCCTCCATCATCGCGGCCAGGCCAATGTTTTCCATCATCAGGGAGAAGCCCGGCCCGCTGGTCACGGTCATCGATTTGGTGCCCGTCCAGGAAGCGCCGACGATCGCCGCCATGCTGGCCAGCTCGTCCTCCATTTGAATAAAGGTGCCGCCCATGAAGGGGAACCGCCGCGAAATGCGCTCGACGACCTCGGTCGACGGCGTGATCGGATAGCCGGCGACGAACCGGCAACCGGCGGCCATCGCCCCCTCACCGCAGGCGTAGTCGCCGTCCAGGTAATGCGCGCCGGTGAGTACACCGGCCGGATCAGTCTTCATCTCAGCCTCCCTTTGTCAGCGTGACTTCGTCCGGATTGACCTCGGCCACCTGGCCCAGCTTGCCGTTAGGCAGCGAGGAACTGAAGATCGCGAACTCCGGACAGATCATTTCGCACAGGTTGCAGTTGACGCACTCGCCCTGCTTGAGCGCCTGCGGGTAGTGATAGCCCTTGGCGTTGAAGTCTTCACTCATCACCAGCACGTGCTTGGGGCAGTATTCGACGCAGAATACGCACCCCTTGCAGCGCTCGGCGATGATGTGGACCTCACCATGCGGGATTTCGATCTGCTCGTAGTCCAGTGGTTTGCGCCAGTACTTCATAAGGCACACCCGGAAGCGCTTTGGTTTGGACCGGCTGACCCTCATCCGGCCCCGGGCCACTTCCTTCACTATTCAAACTCGGTACGCGACTCAGACGAGCCAGGCGACAAGCTGTGCACTCAGGCGCGGTTTCAGTATCGTTGATCCGACGTAGCAGGTACGCGTACAAGAAACAGGAAACATTGTTATTAGGTTATCGAGCAGCAGGACACTGTAAGCGATAAAGGTAGGTACACGCGGTGCCGGTCGGGTCATTCCGGTGGCCGCATCCACGAGGAAACCGTCACTGGAGTGACCGTTTGACCGGACCGCGTGTGTGCTCGTACTCATCTCATTTTCCCCGGCTTGTTAGGTCGGAGGCGGTGCCTGGCTTTTTCCATCGCACCAATACATCGACATTCTACCATCAAGATTTATACTTGTAAAACGCCTTATACATATCTACAATGCATTCAACGTGAATAAAGAAATCCGTCGTATTTCCGGGCACGAGCTACTAAGTTGTCGCAATTAGAAAATGGGAATGAGGGATAATTTGGCTGGCTAGAGTGAATAACCCGCATATCGCGTGCATAAGATCACGAATTATATACCGTGCAAAAGTGACCGATTGTGTTATCATATATCAGCACGCAAAGACAAATGGTACACGTTCTGAATTCTGTAACGAGCGCATAAGGCGAGTAGTGGAGCGGTATTACTGATTCTTGTCCTTCCTGATGCGGGCTACGGTCGGCAGTTGGCGAACATATCCAACGGAGTGAAATAATTCCAGAACCGCCGATGAAATGCCGAATAGCTAGTGAATAGCATAGATGCCGCAGGTAGAAACAGGAAGAATAGTCTAAGCGTACAAAGCGGATCATTGAGAAATAGAAACGCACAAGTGATGGGTGTCTAGAACAAAGTGCGCCGAAATAAAAATCCGCGTTAAACCATATATTGTGTCCATATTCTCGATATATACGGTGAGAGAAGGAGAAAAACGATGATGAAGCGCTTGGGAGAGATACTGCTGGAGCGGGGGGTAATCAGCAAGAGCCAGCTTGAACAGGCGATGCTGCGGCAGCCGCGGATGAACACCTTCATCGGCCAGGTCCTGATCCGGATGGGGGTACCGATGATGGAAATCGAGGATGCATTAGCGGAACAACGCCGGCTGCGCACCGGTCGCCGAGAAGGAACCGCTGTCTAAGATCGCGATTAAGTCTGATCATTGCTGGCACTACGGCTAGTAAGGCGTGTGACGCCTTTATATATGCGACATTGTTGTCGAGATCAAGATGAATCCCGATCAATAAAGGGTTTTGCTTCTGTTGGGCATCGAGGATCATCACTCCAGCATAGCGAAATGCAAACGCCAACACGCAAATACCGATAATACGTTCACTAAAAGCAGGTGTTTTATGGGAGGTTGCCGCAATCCAGGCGCGGGCCGCAGCGGCTCCCACTCTCCACCGCAATCCTGATCTGGGCCATCGCAATCGCCGCCGTTCTCGTCTCCTGCGGCGGAAGCAGCCCGGCAGTTTAGGCGGAGCATCCGGCGCCGGAGGCCGCGAGCTATCGCAGTTCTGCTGCGGCGTGATCGCTCCCTTGGCAACCTTTCCCGGTTTATTGCGATAATCTCGCGCCGCGACGGGTAATTATGACAATTGGTCGAAAATATTCTGGTAGTATCCAGAAGTGGCCCGTCTTTCAGGCGGTGCCAGGCTGGTGTGATATACCGCTCATTACTGGATTGGATCGCGGGTGATGAGCCCGCGCTGCCTGGTGGTCCACGGGCGAGGCCACGCCTAGCCCCGGCAGCGGATTACCGAAACAATGTCAGCCAACGGCCCGACAGCACAAGGCGAGAGAGGCGATGGACACAGAAAAAACAGCTGCGATCGCAACGCCGTTTCACGTGCGCGACTGCGCGTTGATCACCCTGGCCACCGGCGTGCGCGCGATCAGCCTGCGCGAACTGGCCGAGGGCGCGCGCCGCGTCGAGCTGGGTAGCATCTACCACCACTTCTGGGGGCGCTTGCTGCAACCCATGTTCGACGAGCCGGAATACAACAACGACTTCGCCTCCTGGGCGTATTGGGCGCTGCACGACAAGACCGCCGCCGAGCGGTTGAGTATGATCGATCCCACCGAGTACGGCGATATCGAGGAACTGCGCCAGGTGCTGGTCGACACAATCGAGGCGCGGTTGGACGAATCGGGCCAGCTGATCTGGGCACCGGCGGACTCACAGTTCCACTTTCTGCAGTCACAGATCGTGGTGCTGCCGACACAGCACAGCGTGGCGGAACCGGGCGAGTTGGCCGGGCTGCTGCCCACGCTGCCGGCGGGCAGCATCTATTACCATTTCATCGACGCGCGGCGGCGCACCGCGGCCAGCCTCGACGACTTCTCCGCCTGGCTGAGCGAATCGCCGGGTGATCATGCCGCACTGCTTGACCGGCTGGGCGGTATCGACCCGTTCTTCTCCTCATTGCAGTACATCCGCGAAATGTTGGCCCAGGTCTTCCACGAGCACTACGCCGGAGGTGCCCGATGAGCGATCTGCTGACCAGCTATGAGGCGATCGTCGGCCGCGACGTGATCGGCCATTTGGAACACCTGGCCCAACCACTGGCCGGCCGGCGCGTGGTACATGTCAATTCCACCAAGGAAGGCGGCGGCGTGGCGGAGATCCTGCACAAGATGGTGCCGCTGATGCGCGCGCTGGGGATCGAGACCGAGTGGCACGTGATCACCGGATCGCCCGAGTTCTACCAGTGCACGAAGACGTTCCACAACGCCCTCCAGGGCAACCACACCGCGCCACGCGAGCAGCAACTGGCGGCATATGAGGAGGCCAACGCCGCCTTCGCCGCCGAATACGGCGCGCAGCTGGTGGAGGCCGACTTCGTGTTCATCCACGACCCGCAGCCGGCGGCTGTGATCAAGCATCTGCCGGCCCGGCGCGGCAAGTGGGTCTGGCGCTGCCATATCGATATCGGCAGCCCTTACCGTCAGGTCTGGCGCTACCTGTACCGCAAAGTGGTCAACTTCGACGCCAGCATCTTCTCGCTGCCGGAGTTTTCGCGGCGTCTGCCGCACGCGCAGTACATCATTCCGCCGAGTATCGACCCACTGAGCGAAAAGAATATCGACCTGCCAGCCGGCGAGATCCGCGGCGTCATCGACCAGTTCGGGCTGGACCCCGAGCGGCCGCTGGTGCTGCAGGTCTCACGCTTCGACCGCTTCAAGGACCCGATCGGCGTGATCGAGGCTGCGCAGCTGGCGCGCAAGTTCGCGCCATTGCAACTGGTGCTGGCCGGTGGCGGCGCTAGCGACGATCCGGAGGGCGCGGCGGTGCTGGCGGAGGTCAAGCAGGCGGCGGCCGACGATCCCGACACGCACATCCTGTTGCTGCCGCCCGACGCCCACCGCACGATCAACGCATTGCAGCGGGCGGCGGACGTCGTGGTGCAGAAGTCGCTCAAGGAAGGCTTCGGCCTGACGGTGACCGAGGCGCTGTGGAAGGGCAAGCCGGTGATCGGCGGTGACGTCGGCGGCATCCGGTTGCAGATCACCGATCACTACACCGGCTTTCTGGTGCGCACGCCGGAGGGCGCGGCCCTGCGGATGCGCTACCTGCTGCACCGGCGCGACAAGCTGAAAAGCATGGGTGAGCGCGCCCATCGCCACGTACTGGAGAACTTCCTCCTGACGCGGCACCTGCGCGACTACCTGGCGCTGATGCTCGGGTTGGTCAACAGCACGACCGACCGCCTGCTGGTGGGGATCAACCATGGTAGGTACTAAGTCCGTACCGGTGGAGTTTTGGATGCGGCTGGGCGCGGCCTGCCGGCGTTGCCTGCTGTTGGATTACGACGGCACGCTGGCGCCGTTTACGCCGGAGCGCGATCGGGCCGTGCCCTACCCGGGCGTTGCCGAACTGCTGGCGGAGATGCTGGCCGCGCGCCACACGCGGATCGTGATCATCAGCGGCCGTCGGGCGCACGACCTGCCGCCGCTGCTGGGTATCGAGCCGCATCCCGAAATCTGGGGTTCGCACGGCCTGGAGCGTCTGCCGCGCGATGATGCCTATCAAGTTTACGAGATTCCGGCGGACATCCAGGCCGCGCTGGCCGCGGCCCGCCGATTGGCTGTGCTGCCGGATGCGGCACAACTGGAAGTGAAACCCGGCTGTCTGGCCCTGCACTGGCGCGGGCTGCCGGACGAGGATGCGCGCGTGCTACGAGCCGCGGTCGAGCCGGCCTGGCGGGAACTCGCCCGGCGCTCACGACTGGTACTCAAGGAGTTCGACGGCGGCCTTGAGCTGCGCAGCGAGCTGTTCACCAAAGGGAGCGCCGTCTCCGCGGTGCTGGCGGAAGCCGGCCCGGACTGCCTGGCGGCCTACCTGGGTGACGACCTGACGGACGAGGACGCCTTCGCCGCGCTGGGAGACCGGGGCCTGGGCGTGCTCGTCCGCGCTGAATACCGCGCAACCCGCGCCGCGGCTTGGCTGAAGCCGCCCGTTGAGTTGCTGGACTTCCTGGCTCGCTGGCATCGCGCCTGCCAACCCGCCCCGGCCGGCCGGGCGGTAATGGAGTAAGAGATGGTCAATGTTAACAGACTGGTTATCATGTCGAACCGATTGCCGGTCGCCCTGCACGAGGAGGACGGTGCCTGGACGGCGTCGCCGGCGCCCGGCGGCCTGGTCACCGCGCTGACGCCGGTGCTCAAGCGGCACAGCGGCGTGTGGATCGGCTGGCCGGGCACGACCGAGCAGGTGGAACTGGCCGGCGCGCTGGAAACCGTTTCCGCCGAGCTGGGCTACCGGTTGGAGCCCGTCCAGCTCAACGCGGAGCAGTTGCAGGGCTATTACTACGGCTTCTCCAACGAGATCATCTGGCCGCTGTTCCACGGTTTCGAGACGCGCTGCAATTTCGAGCCGGCCTACTGGCACGACTATCAAGACGTCAACCGTCAATTCGCCGCGGCGACGGCGGGCGTGCTGGAACCCGGTGACTTCCTCTGGATCCACGACTACCACCTGATGCTGACCGCCCGCGAACTGAAACGCCAGTCGCCCGAACTCAACTGCGCGTTTTTCCTGCACATCCCGTTCCCGCCGCCGGACATCTTCTTCAAGCTGCCCTGGCGCAAGGAGATCCTGGAAGGGCTGCTGGCCTTCGACCTGATCGGCTTCCAGACGCTGCGCGACCGGCGCAACTTCACGCTGTGCCTGCAGCAGCTGCGCATCCCGGGGCTGAAGGTCTACGGCCGTGGCGCCGTGGTCGACATCAGCCTGGGCGAGCACCACCTGAGGGCCGGCGCGTTCCCGATCAGCCTCGACTACCAGGATATCCAGCGGCACGCCGCGACGCCGGAGGTCGAGCAGCTGGCCTGGCTGTTCCACGAGAAATTCCCCGACCGCCAGATCATGATCGGGATGGACCGGCTGGACTACACCAAGGGCATCCCCGAGCGGCTGGCGGCGTTCGGGCTGGCGCTGGAGCGCTATCCCGAGCTGCGCGGCAACCTGACAATGGTCCAGCTGACCGTGCCCAGCCGCGAGCGGGTGCCGGAGTACGAACGGCTGCGCCACATTATCGAACAGCTGGTCGGCCAGATCAACGGGCAGTACACCGAGGTCGGCGACTGGGTGCCGATCCATTACATCCACCGTTCCGTCAGCCGCAGCGAGGTGCTGGCCTACCTGCGTGCGGCGGAAAACGCGATCGTCACGCCGCTCAGAGACGGGATGAACCTGGTGGCCAAGGAGTACGTGGCCTGCAACCTCGACGGCACCGGCGCGCTGATCTTAAGCGAGTTCGCCGGCGTGGCGGCGGAGTTCAAGCGCCGCGCGATCCTGGTCAATCCTTATGACATCGAAGGCATGGCGGCGGCGATCCAGCGCGTTTACTTGATGGACATAAACGAGCGTAAGCGACGGATGATCAAGCTGCGCGAGATTGTACGCAAGAACGACATCTTCACCTGGGTCGAGAATTACGTCGTCACCGCCACGCACCGCCATGAAAAAAGCGCCCTGACCGTCGATGAGTTCGCACCGGACTTCAAGCTGAGCGACACGGAGTAAGCGCAGGCGATCCGGGCTGGCGGCAGGCCGCGCGTGGATGGGCCGGTTTTCCGAAGCGCCGGCTGCCGGCCAGTTTGAGGAATGCCGCCAGGATGACGGCGCTCCGTGCCAAGCGCTCCGCGCCGATCAGCCAGCAGTGGTGGCGTGAAAGCCGGCCTATAGGAGGAAGAGGTTACGGACCGCCCCCGCGGCCGGCGGGGGCACAATACGGTCGCCGCGTGTAATTGGTCAGCATGGAGAAGTTGTAGCGTGTCAATTAGCAATAATCAGCACTTCGGACATATATGTCGACTATAATGGACAAGTGTGACTGAATGGCTTTTAGCCAACATGCTTGCTAGCTGATTTGCCAGGTGGCAGTGGCTGAGTTTATTTAATAAACCATACATATGTATAATTTAATTATGATATCGGAAAAATTATATTAATTATAAGTTAAAATATGATTAACCACTCGGTAATATGTGGGTTACTACTAAACTAAATATAAGCTTATCTCACAGGTATAATTAAATATCACTAGATGTCTTGCCATACGGTCCATTATCATGTAAAATTATAAGCACAGAATATTAATATTTCCATTTGAGAGATAAATTCAAGGACAGGTAGGTGAAGGTAATCAATGAAACATGTAATTTACACTACGGTATTGATATTGGTATTGCTTTGTATGACGGAAGGTTGCTCAGGCAACGAGGGAAATGACAGCATCAAAGAGGCTAGAGACATAGCTGGATTAGGTGTGATTAAAATCCTTGATCTAGACAACCCGGAGAATCCTTACAAGGACGCATACGAGCCGTGGGATGAATGGGTATATCAAAGTATTGTGCTGGATCCTTCAACTATAGACAGAGCGAACTTACCGGAGAACTTCAAGATCCTTAAAGCTAGAGTAACTCAAGATGGATTCTTGCTGCCGCAGCTAGAAAAAATAAAAATCTATCACGAGGACAAACTTCATGGTGGTGATAGATCAGAAGTAGACATTAAAGAGATTGCTCCATATGCTGTGCAATCAGCCGCAATCATGTCACCGGAAATGAGTGAGGAACTAAGATTTGCTGTGTATACTGTAATGAGCGAGTACTACAGTGAAGTTCCCAAGTGGCTAGTGGATAATCTACCACATTCTGCCATGTTACTGCCAAATGGTGATGTTGTTACATTTGGCGCGCTAGGGTCGTATGGACAGCCTTTCGAAGGAGAAATCACCGAGGAAAAGGTTGGCTGCTGCGGTAGGAGTAAGGGCAAGGAGAGCTTTTACAGGTACAATGCTGATGGAGAACTGCTTATCACATCACCGATAGCTTGGTGGTATCTATATTTTGATAAGACTGAATACACAGAACCTGCAGCGGGAAGATCAATGCGACCAGACGGCTATTTCATTTATACTGATGCTGAGACAGACGAAATAGTCAGCGTATGGAATTGGGATGGTACGCCGCTTGAATCAACGGTTTTACCGCCCCCAAGAGATACTCACCCATTTATAATTCTTAAGCCAATTCAGCTTCAAGGATTGTATGAAGCGCAAAATCGCAACTAGTATGCAACTTGGTGCTTAAATATTCTTATTATTCAGGATGAAGGGCAGGTGGTTTATGCTTAGGTATTCGTTATTAGTAGTCTGTCATGCGTGTGTATTAATACTGGTGTTTTACTCAAGTGCGCTAGCTAAGAACAACGGCTGTGTTGTAGATGTTACACCTTATCCTTGGGATAATCAAACAGGTGAATACGATGGTTGCATCGAGTACTCCGAAACACCCACAGGATATCCATGTTATTGGATACCCTATCCGGATATGGGCGAGGATTGCGAGATATACGTGTGCTTCTGAACTGATGGTACGTATACATGCTATATAGAATCCTTGAGAGCCGTTGAGACTGGACAGTCGTGGGGATGTAATGTAATGGTTACGCTTAAGGAGTGTTGCGTGAATACTGGCGCAGGTGATGCCGATGCTTATATTTGCGATTTCGGTGAAGATTGTATACCCATGTATGGTATTAATAAATGGATTGCGGAGCAAGAATTAGCGGACGAGTTCGAGAATTCGACACCAGCTAACCCAATGGTCTTTAGGACGTGGCAAGAAAGGTGTATTTGCTAATTGCGGCTTCGTGATTCCGATAAACAGATCTTCCTTATCTAGGTAGGAAGGCCAGTTTTCTGTTCCACAGCTCTAATCACCTTTAGCCATCTTCTTATAGTTCGAGCAGTAGGTGCCCATCTATATCCAGCCGTTACTAGGTGATAAGCGATCGTATTTGGGCTAGCTTCCTTGCCGAGAATTTGCCATCTCGCATTGAAGAGTACAACAAAGCGGGGATCTAACTTAAGCAATTCCCGCCGGCATTCCGTCAGCCAGGCGGGCTGGTTGGCCTGGTGGCTCATTGGCTTAGCATATCCGGAAGGAGTACGGACACTGGTACGGGGAAAGGCCAGGCAGATTAGTGCGTGTGTAAGGCGAGACGCCGGGCGTTATCGAGCACGGCAATAGCATTTCAAGGTAGGGCGGCCGTTCCGGGAGGCGCTCGCGGACGGGACGTCCGCGCCACCAGCTACGACGACCATCGAGGTCTCGTCGCTGTTGCGGTCGACGCAGGCGTCGACCCTACGGCAAAGAACCCGCATCCAGCCTGGTCTGATAAGGAGGCACAAGTGCCTCCCCTACTAATACCGCATCTTTTCCTCGGGGATGGCGTCCTTGTTCTGCGGGACCTCCATGCCCAGTTCCATTTTGCACTTGTCGCGGTAGAACGCCGCGTCCTTGCGCTCGTCGTTATATGTCGCGCGGTTACTTTCGGTCTGCGTGAGAAACTGTTCGAAGCAGGGCAGGGCCTCGTCGTAGCGCTGCAGCTCGTACAAACAGCGAGCCTTGCCGTAGAGCCCCATGTTGCTGTCGGGCTCCACTTCCAGGAAGCTTTCGAACTTCTCCAGCGCGGGACCATACTGCTGCGCCTGCAGCAGCGCCAGGCCCTGTTTGTAGTCCAGCCGCTGCGTGTTGCAGCCGGCCAGCACGAATACTGCGGCCGCCAGGACCAGGATCGCGATTCTTGCCATTTATTCCACCCACCTTAATGACGCCGTGTCAGGCATTTGGTTCCGCCCCGTGTTCGCCGGCGGTGACCGCCAGCGTGGCTGCGATGTCTTTGCTGATCTGCGCGTGCAGCGCCTCCGATGTGTCGAAATCGATCCAGCCGCGCAGGTGCCGCAGCAGCTCCAGGCGCAGCGGCCGACCGTAGAGATCGCCGCTGAAGCCGACCAGATGCGCCTCGATGATCATCCGTTGCGGGCTGGCGACGGTCTGGGGACTCTCGTCGCGCTCCAGCGCCGTGTTGTGCTGCAGCCCGTTGGTCATCACGCAACAGGCCGCCGGATAAGCCGCGCCGTTGAGGTGCGCCAGGCCGGCGTAGATGCCGACGGGCGGCGCCAGCTTCTCGGCGGGTAGGGCCAGGTTGGCCGTCGGGATATGCAGCTCGTTGGTGGCCTTGCCCTTGCCGTGGCCGACGGTGCCCATGATGAAATAGGGATGGCCGAGTAGCCGGCGTACCGCGTCCATCTCCCCCGCGCGCACCAGCTCGCGTGTCTGGCGCGACTTCACTGGCCGGCCGGCCAGCGTGTGCTCGGGGACGAAGGTCAGCGCGATGCCCAGCTCATCCGCCAGCCTCCGGTAAGCCGCTTCGCCGGCGATCTGGTCAGAGCCCAGCCGGCTGTCGTAGCCGATCGTCAAGCCGGCGACTGGTACGTGTGCGCCGATCCAGCGCATAAACTCGCGCGAGTCCTGGCGGGCGATCGAGCCGTCGTAGCGAAGCATCAGTGTGGCATCGACGCCGGTCTCGGCCAGCAGCGCCAGCTTCTCCTCGGGCATCGTCAGATACGGGAACTGCTTGCCGGGCTGGTGCCAGCCGCGCGGCGAGTTGCTGAACGTCACCACCAGCGACTGGGCATCGAGCCGCTGGGCAGTCGCCTGCAACTGGTCCAGCAGGTAACGGTGGCCGAGATGCACGCCGTCGAAGAAACCGACGGTGAACACCACCGGGCCCGTCAGCCGGCCGGCCAGTTCGTCGATTGTCTTCGCCGTGATCATCCATCAGCTCCGGATGCGCGAGTCCTCGCGATGCAAGTCGCGCTGCTTGATCGCCTCGCGCTTGTCGTGCTGGCGCTTGCCGGTGGCCAGCCCGATTAATAACTTTACCTTGCCGTGCGCGAAATAGGCCTTGAGCGGAATGATCGTGTTGCCCTTTTCCAGCACCTTGCGGCGCAGGCGCTTGATCTCCTGACGCTTCAACAACAGCTTGCGGCGGCGCAGGGGATCAAGCGAAACGTGCGTCGAGGCTTGCGGGTATTCGGGGATGTGGCTGCCGACCAGCCAAACCTCGCCCTCGCGGATCTCGCAGTAGGCCTCCTGCAGGCTGAAGCTGCCCTGGCGCACCATCTTGACCTCGCAGCCGGCCAGCACAATACCCGCCTCCAGTTCCTCGCCGATCGAGTAGTCGTGGTAGGCCTTGCGGTTCTTGATCACCGGAGTGCCGCCGGGCTGTTTGTCTTTAGCCATCGCCATGGGATTATACTGGCCTCCGGAATGTGCGGTAAGATAATGCTCCAATACTGACTACCACCGTTCGGTGCGCCCCGCCGGGCAGTGGCGCCTTGAGGAGAGGAACGCATGACAGCAACTGACAAGCCGGCTTCCGGCAAGTGGACGGCATCCACGATACTCAACTACGTCAGCCAGAATGACATCCAGGCCATCTGGCACTGGTTCGTTGATATCGAGGGCTACCTGAAGGGATTCGCGATCACGCCGCGGGAACTGGAACGCAGCCTGACGGACGGGATGCACTTCGACGGCAGCAGTATCAGCGGCTTCAACGCCATCGAGGAAAGCGACCTGATCGCCAGACCGGACCTGTCGACCTTCGCCGACCTGCCCGAGAACGCCGATTCGCCCAGGTCGGTGCGCTTCTTCTGCGACATCCAGACGCCGGACGGCAAACCGTACAAGAACGACCCGCGCGGCGCCCTGAAGCGGATCATCCGCAAGGCCAGCCGCCAGGGCTTCACCAGCTACATGGGTCCGGAGATCGAGTTTTTCATCTTCGCCAGCATGGATAATCCCAAGCCGACGGACTTCGGCGGCTATTTCACCGGCCCGCCCGTTGACCGCGGCAACAAAATCCGCACGGACGTGATCACCGCGCTCGACGAGCTGGGGATCCCCTGTGAGTACCACCACCACGAGGTGGCGGAAAGCCAGCACGAGATCGATCTGCGCTACGATGAGGTGCTCAGGATCGCTGACGCGGCGATTACCTATAAGTATGTGGTCAAGCAGGTGGCGCACAGCCACGGCGTCTATGCCACGTTTATGCCCAAGCCGATCTTCGGCGCCAACGGCAGCGGCATGCACGTCCACCAGTCGCTGTTCAAGGGCAACCGCAACGCCTTCGCCAATCCCAAGGACAAAACGGGCCTGAGCCAGCTCGCCAAGCAGTACATCGCCGGCCTGCTGAAATACGCCGAGGAGTGCTGCAGCTTCTGGGCGCCGACGGTCAACAGCTACAAGCGGCTGGTGCCGGGCTACGAAGCGCCGGTCTATATCGCCTGGTCGGCGCAGAACCGCTCGGCGATGGTCCGCGTGCCGGCGATCACGCCCGGCAAGGAGAAGAGCGTGCGCTGCGAGCTGCGCTGCCCGGATCCCTCGGCCAACCCGTACCTGGCCTTCGCCACGATGCTGGGCGCCGGCCTGGCGGGGATCGAGGAGAACCTGAAGCTGGAAGCGCCGCAGAAGGACAACCTCTACGACCTGACGGAGCTGGAGCGCCATCAGCGCGATATCAAGGACCTGCCCTCGAATCTCAGCGAAGCGCTGCACCACAGCAAAAAAAGTAAGTTCGTGCGCAAGCTGTTAGGCAACGAGCTGGTCGAGAATTTCGTGCAGCTGAAGTACCGTGAGTTCGACGAGTACCGCACACAGGTCACCAAGTGGGAGATGGACCGCTATTTCGCGGTGCTCTGATCCGCCACCGGTAATCGCCCGCCCTTCCGCGATCCACTGCGCGATAGGCGCGTGAACAGACGCGCGCGGAATTCGTGGCCGATTTCACTACTTAATATTGATTTTTCCATAATACGAAGTTATACTAATATTGTGACAGACAAGGCAGTCAAACCGTGGCTTTCGGAGTGATGGACTAGGGGCTAGTTCTCCGGCCCATTGACTGCTGGTCCAAGCGCGAACGCCGTGGATTCGCGTGATTCTCTCGGCTTGACAGGTGCGGTTGGTTTATAAAGGAGTGGCAACAGTGGATGTAGAAAGCAAACTAAGCGCAATAATCGTCGATGACTCCAGTTTATTCCGGGCCCACCTCACCGTGGCGTTGGAGAACCGCGGGTTTGACATCATTGGCAAGGCCGTCAACGGGGTGGCGGGTGCGGCGATGATCCTGCGCCTGAAGCCCACGCTGGCGATCCTCGACTACGAAATGCCGATCTGGGACGGGCTGACCGCGATCCAGGCGGTGCGCGCCAAGAACAACCAGACGCGCATCTTCGTGGTCTCGGCCACGATCAACGAGGAGCGGCTGAAGTCGCTGCTGGCCGCCGGCGCGGACGCGATCCTGACCAAGCCGATCGACCTGGGCAAGCTGGAAGACGCGATATTCCAGTACGTGCTCAGCCCGCCGGTGCCCCGCCGGTCCGTCGCCAGCTGAGCGGCGGGCGCGGCACAGCATTGATCCTTCCAAGGGCGGGAACCGGCGGAGCCGGTCAAGCGAACGCAAGGCTGTTTCAGTGCGTCCGGCAGGTGGTATAAAGGTCAGGTAACTCAGCCTTGGCTGTTAGCCTTAGCGAGGTATGCTATGTCCAGATATCACCTAGCCATGATCGTATTCGTCCTGCTGGTCGCGTCCTGCGGCTCATCCGGTTTGCCGGAAAGCTCGCTGACGATCCGGAACGCCGCCACGAATGCCCTGATCAGCGCCTCCGAGGCCCAGGGCACGCTGACGCTGAGTTCCGGCAACACGCAGCAGGTCAGGGTTATGCGCACCTATCGCACCGAGACCGGCAACACGTTCACCGACGAGGTGACGCAGTTCGCCAACTACAAATGGGAATCCGGCACCGGCGTGGCCAGCGTCGACCAGCTGGGCAACGTGTCCGGGCTCATCGCGGGTACCGCCGTGCTGGAAGTGAAGTTCCGCGAGAACGCCTTCGATCCCTGGGACATCTGCAAGCTGACGGTGGTCGTCAACTAATCTGATCCGCCGGGCGACTAGGGGGACTTCAGCCGCCAGAGCTGCCCGCGGGCGAGGTTCTCCAGCGTCTGTGCCAGCGAGAGCGTGGATTCGATCCCCGCGCCCGCAACCAAGACGCCGTGCCCGCCGATCAACAGCGCCCCGTGGGCCATGCCCTTGAAATGCTCCGCGACCAGGATGCCGGCCTTGATCGGCATTTCGGGCGCGCCGGGCGGCATCTCGGGCACGACTGGAATCTCGGTGGCGCGGCCCGCCTTGATCAGCCCGGCGTGGCTGGCCGGCACCGGCAACGGGCGGCAGGCCAGCGCGAAGGCGAGAAGCCCCCAACAGTGGCCGTGGTAGGAGAAGTTCCAGTCCGGCCGCGCGTTCAGGACGGCGCGGTGCAGCCGGTTGTCGCGGCTGGGATGGCGGCCGGCGCGCGCCATCGAGGCGTCGCCCTCGCCGGGGAACAGAATGAAATCCTCCGGCGTCAGCCGCCAGTGCAACTGCTCCGCCGCCTGGGTCGGCGTGATGTAAACGCCGTCCTCGCCGCGCACCGCCAGGTTGCCGCCGGAGAAGTCCAGCAGCCCGGCCGAGACCATCACCGGGATCAGTTCCAGGACTCGCTCTAATTGCCGCATACATGTATTATATGGCGCGGGCGCTTGGCCCGCAGAGCATGCCGAAATTCCTCGAAATCGTCTGTATCGCGCTGGGCTTGGCCATGGATGCGTTTGCCGTCTCGATCGCCGCCAGCGTGGCGCTCAAGCGCTGCACGCCGCGCCAGGTATTCCGCCTGTCGTTCCACTTCGGGCTGTTCCAGGCCCTGATGCCGGTGATCGGCTGGCTGATCGGCCGCGGCTTTTACAAATACATCGCGCCGTTCGATCACTGGGTGGCCTTCGCGTTGTTGGCCTTCATCGGCGCCAAGATGCTTCTCGAGAGCTTCCAGCCCGCCGACGAGCCCAAGCCCGACTGCGACCCGACCAAGGGCGCCAGCCTGGTGCTGCTGTCGATCGGCACGAGCATCGACGCGCTGGCCGCTGGCTTGGCCTTTTCCGTGCTGGCCGGTGGGATCTGGCTGCCGGCGCTGGTGATCGGCCTGATCACCGCGGCGCTGGTGGTGGTCGGGATGCGGATCGGCGCAAGGCTGGGCCTGGCCCTGGGCCACTATGTCGAGATCACGGGCGGGATCGTGCTGATCGGCATTGGCGTCAAGATTCTGATCGACCACATCTGGTTTAACGCCGGCGCGGCGCCGCCAATCGCCACCGGGCTGTAACCTTTCGCCGCCTGAAACTACAATAGCTGTATGCAACGCCTACTTGTCACCGGCGGCCTGGGCTTCATCGGCAGCGCGTTTGTCCGGCTGCTCCTCGAGTCCGACCGCGAGTTCAGCCTGACCAACCTGGACAAGCTCAGCTACGCGGGCAACCCGCTCAACCTGGCGGACGTCGAGGACGACCCGCGCTACGAGCTGGTCGTCGGCGATATCGCCGACCAGGAGCACGTCGACTGGCTGTTTAGCGAGGGCCGCTTCGATAACGTGGTGAACTTCGCCGCCGAGAGCCATGTCGACAACAGCATCCTCTCCAGCGCGCCGTTCATCGACACCAACGTGCGCGGGACGCAGGTGCTGCTGGATACGGCGCGCCAGCACGGGATTGAACGCTTCCTGCAGGTCAGCACGGACGAGGTCTACGGCAGCCTGGGCCCGACCGGCCGGTTCACCGAGGACTCGCCGCTTAAGCCCAACAACCCGTACTCGGCATCCAAGGCGTCCGCCGACCTGCTCTGCCGCGCGTATTTCGTCACGCACAAGCTGCCGGTGCTGGTCACGCGTTGCTCCAACAACTACGGCCCCGGCCAGTTCCCCGAGAAGCTGATCCCGCTGATCACCGCCCGGGCGCTTAAGGACGAGCGGCTGCCGGTCTACGGCGACGGGCTGCAGGTGCGCGACTGGCTGTATGTCGAGGACCACTGCCGCGCGATCCTGACGGTGCTGGAAAAGGGCAGGCCGGGCGAGGTCTATAACATCGGCGGCGGGCGCGAGCTGCCGAACCTCGAACTGGTGAAGCTGATCCTCGACAAGCTGAATAAGCCGCACGAGCTGATCGAGCATGTCACCGACCGGCCGGGCCACGACCGGCGCTACGCGATCAGCTATGACAAGCTCAAGGCCGAGCTGGGTTGGGAGCCGCGGGTGGAATTCCAGGAGGGCATCGCGCGGACGATCGACTGGTACCTGGGCAACCCGGAGTGGCTGGCGGCGATCGCGGCGGGGACGTACCAGGACGGATATAAGTAGGGGAAGGTTAAAGGAGAAAGGGGAAAGGTTAAAGGGGGAGAAAAGGGACTAGGTGTAAGTTCTAAAGAGGTTGTTCATTCAGGTGCCCCATGAGAAGCTGTGAGTGCAAGAAAACCACAGTGACCAAGGA
>JAFGCY010000063.1 GCA_016932385.1 bacterium
AAATCCCACTGCCGGGCATTCGATCCCGTAAACGGGAGATTCCCGATCACCGGACAACCGGCCCGATTGCCCGGCGGGGGCGGATCCCGTACGCCGGTGCCGGATTTACGAAACACTACCTCACCTGCGCGCATCGGTCCCGCCAAGAAGTTCGAACTTCACTGGTAATATAACAGATAAATCATGACAATGCAAGGAAAATAGCGCCGTTTGACATTCCGGGCGCGATTTGGCCGTTTGAGTGCTGCCGGCGGCTTTCGGCAGTACTGATCTTGTGCGATCGAGACTACTGTGATACTATTATACATAACATATGTATAGGAGACGGATGTTATGAATAACAAGATTTGCTGGTGGGAGATCTGCACGCCGGATGCGGGTGCGCTGGTGGAGTTTTACAGCAAGGCTTTCGGCTGGGAGACGAAGGCGATACCCGAGATGAACTACAGTACGGTGATGAGCGGCGGCAGTGAGCCGGGCGGCATCGACGGCGGCGTGTTCTCGCCCCAGCCGGGCCAGGAGATCCCGCCGTACCTGACACTCTATATCGCCGTGGACGACGTCGACGCGATGGCGGCCAAGGTCCGGGAATTCGGCGCGACGTTGGTCTGCGAACCGATGGACATCCCCCGCGTCGGGCGGATCGTGATGATCAACGACCCGCAGGGCCACATGGTGGGCCTGATCCAGCCGGAAAAACAGGACTAGGCGGAGAACCGGAGCGCCGGTTTCCTCCGGCACAAAAGACTGCCGGCGGGAGCCGGCGCTACGTTAGCTATAGTAGAGCAAGCCCCCGTGCTTGCGTTCGGGCAAGTGAAAGTGGCAAGTAAGTGAAAGTGGCTTGAAACTAACTGCTTGCCCGCAGGACTTTCTACTTTCACTTTCTACTTTTGCTGTTCGCGCAATCCCGCCAAGGCGGGACACCCCTACTGGTTTTACAGGGAGCCATCCCGCCACGGCGGGACCGCGCTCCAAGCCGTTCCTACTTTATAATCCATCCATGGCTCACAACACGGTACCCGCGGCCGAGGCGTTGCTCGACCAGTACCTGCCGGTGCTGGACCACGGCTTCGTCCGGCTGGTGGACTATCTGGGCGGCGATGCGCGGATCGTCCAGGCGGCGCGCGTCAGCTACGGCGAGGGCACGAAGAGCGTCCGCGAGGACAAGGCGCTGATCAACTACCTCTACCGCAACCTGCACACCAGCCCCTTCGAGCAGGTGATTCTGACTTTCCACTGCAAGCTGCCGATCTTCGTCGCCCGCCAGTGGATCCGCCACCGCACCGCGCGCCTCAACGAATTGTCGGGGCGCTACAGCGTGATGGGCGACGAGTTCTACCTACCCGATCTCGGCCGCGTCCAGTCCCAGAGCACCGAGAACAAGCAGGCCAGCGGCGACAGTCTGCCGCCGGATACGGCGCGCAAGGTGCTGGCGGCGCTGAAGATCGAGCAGGGCCACGCCTACAGCCATTACCGCGAGCTGATCGGGCAGGGGGTGGCGCGCGAGCTGGCGCGGATCAACTTGCCCCTGTCGCTGTACACCGAGTGGTACTGGCAGATCGACCTGCACAACCTGTTCCACTTTCTCAGGCTGCGGCTGGACGCCCATGCCCAGTACGAGATCCGCCAGTACGCCCAGGCGCTGGGGCGCTGCGCCCAGGCCGTCGCGCCGCTGGCCTACGAGGCCTTCGAGGAGCACGGGCTTTACGGCGCGCGCCTGAGCCGCAGCGAGCTGAAACTGCTCCGCCGCCTGCTCGCCGCGGCCGGCATCGATCAGGACACCGATCTCAGCCCCTACTCCAAGCTGCCGCGCCGGCGGCTCGGCGAGTTTTCCGCCAAGCTCTGGCCGGCGGCGGTCGAGCCGGCTAAGCCCGAGATCCGGCCGGTCGACCGTGGCGAGATCGACTCCGCGGAGTAATCCGGCAGATCCGGCCGGGCGCTGCCAGTCAGTTGCCGCGGCACGACGGTTTTTCAGTCGAAATTCCGAACAGAAACTTCAGGTTAAATTCTGATATTCTTTAGCTACAGCAGGTATTGTCTACTTAGGAATGCTTATGGATGGTTCGCTTAAGCAGGATGGCAATGCGCTTGGGGTAGGTGCGGTTCTGGTCGCCGATGACGAGGACATCGTGCGCAATGTCATGGTCCAGATGCTCAAAAAGATGGGCTACGAGGTGTTCGCCGTCGACAACGGCGCCGACGCGATCGATATCTTCCGCGACAACCAGAGCCGGATCGACCTGGTGATCTTCGACCTGACCATGCCGCGCATGAGCGGCGTGGAGCTTTACGAGCAGATCCGCGTCATCAACCCCGAGATCAAGACGATGCTGACCAGCGGCCAGGACGCCAGCCCGGATATCGAGCACCTGCGCGAAGCCGGCGTCTCGGCTTTCATCCACAAACCCTTCTCCCTGCGCGACATGCGCGAGAAGGTCCGCGGCCTGATCGGCAGGCAGGTGGAATCGGCCGGCAACTGACCGGCAGCCGCTCTCCATTTATTACCAGCCTGTCCGGCATACCTGCGTTGAATTGCCGGAACCAAGGTACAATCAGCCTATGAATTGGGTACTGGCGGAACGCATTATTCGCGCGGCGTTGGATGAGGACCTGGGCTATGGTGACATCACCACCGAACTGACCCCCGGCCGCGACAAGATCGTCACAGCGACATTCATCGTCAAGCAGGACGGCGTACTCTGCGGCGGGCCGGTGGCTGAGCGCTGCTTCACGCTCATCGAGCCGGCGGCGGAGGTTAGTTTTAGCATCGCAGAAGGCGACGAGATCAAGGCCGGCACCGCGCTGGGCAAGGTCCGGGCCAAGGCGCTGACGATCCTCTCGGCCGAGCGCGTGGCGCTGAACTTCCTGCAGCGGATGAGCGGTATCGCCACGGTGGCGCGGCGGCTGGCGCGGCAGGCCGGGCCGAACAGCACGATCGTGGTCGAGACGCGCAAGACCACGCCCGGGCTGCGGCTCTTCGAGAAACACGCCGTGCGCGTGGGCGGCGGCTACAACCACCGGATGGGGCTGGACGGCGCCGTGATGCTCAAGGACAACCACTTCGCGCTGGCGGGCGGCGATCCGGCGGAACTGGTCCGCGCGGTCAGGGACCGCGTCAGCCATACGATGAAGGTGATCGCCGAGGCCGGCCGTCCGGAGATGGTCGAGCCGTTGACCGCCGCCGGCGCCGATGTCGTGTTGCTGGACAACTTTACGCCGGAGCAGGTGCGCCGGGCCGTCGAGCAGATCGCCGGCCGCGCGCTGATTGAGGTCTCGGGCGGTATCACCGAGGAGAACTTCGCCAAGTACCTCGTCCCCGGGGTTGAGGCGATCAGCATGGGCGCGCTGACCCACAGCGTCAAGGCGCTGGATATCAGCTTGGAGCTGGGCTTATGAGTCTGACCTGGTCGATCCGCGGCGACAGCGGCAACTGCCTGGAGGTGCGCGTACCGGAGCCGGTGAATTACACGCCGGCGGACGACCCGTACGACAACTGGCTCAGCTGCACGGTCGGCGTGCACGTCCCGCCGTTCACCGGTCAGTTCCCGATGGAACTGATGCCGCTGGAGCTGGGCGAGCTGCTGGAACAGCTGCAGAAATGCCTGAAGAAACTCGCGGGGCGGGTGGAGTTCGAGCCGATGGAGCCCGGCCTGTCGTTCTCGCTGGCCTTCACGGAGCGCCAGGGCCAGGCGATCGTACGCGGGCGGGCCGCGCCCAATGTCGACGGCGGGCACCTGAGCTTCGAGTTCGCCACCGACCAGTCGTTCCTGGCCGCCACGGCGGACAGCCTGGCGGAGGTGGTCCGGTGCTATCCTGTTTCCAGGCGCGCGGGCGCGGGGGAGTAATCGCATGTTGCTAGTCTGCGACATCGGTAACAGCAATATCGTGTTCGGCCTCTACGACGAGGCGGAGCTGGTGGCCCACTGGCGGATTACGAGCCGCCTGAACGCCACCGTCGACGAATACCTGGTGATGATGGGCAGCCTGCTGGCGCGCTACGAGCCGGACTGGGAGGTCGAGGCGGCGATCCTTTCCAGCGTCGTGCCGCCCCTGGCGCAGAAGATCAGCCGCGTGATCACGCAGCTGACCGGCGTCGAGCCGCTGAGTGTCGGCCCCGGCGTGCGCACCGGCCTGGACATCCAGTACGACGACCCGCGCGAGGTCGGCGCCGACCGGATCGTCAACGCCGTCGGCGCGCTCAACCGCCACGAACCGCCGCTGATCGTCGTCGACTTCGGCACGGCGACGACCTTCGACGTGCTGCAGCCGCCCAACGTCTACCTCGGCGGCGTGATCGTGCCCGGGCTGTCGATCGCCCGCGACGCGCTGGTTAGCCGTACGGCGATGCTGCCCAAGATCGAGATCCGCGCGGTGGAACGGATCGTCGGCCGCACGACGGCGGACTCGATCAGAAGCGGGCTCTACCAGGGCACCGGCGCGCTGGTCGACGGGCTGGTGGACGCGATCGCCGAGGAGCAGGACATCGACCCGACGGTGATCGCCACCGGCGGGCTGGCCGGGCTGATCCGCAGCGCCAGCAAGCGCATCGAACACGTCGAGCCCGACCTCACCCTGTGGGGGCTCAGGCAGATCTGGCTGAAGAACCGCGGCTAAGGGGAAGGTTCAAGGGAGAAGGGCGCAGGTTCAAGGGGGTAGCACAAGCGTCGCCGCTACAAAACAGCGCCTCGCCATGGCTTTGCCGCTACACCCCGATCTCGCCGGTTTCGATGTACTTCTTCAGCGAGGCGAGCAGCTCGCGGGTCAGGGCCTTGTAGCGCCCGGACATGTAGCGCTCGGGCAGTTCGCTCAGGAACTGGTTGGTGTACTGGAAAAGTGTTCCGTCGTCCTGGGGGAACAGCCGCCAGGTGTTGGTCCACAGGCTGATCCCGGCCATGCCGAACACGTTGGCGATGTGCAGCGCCTTGGGCCGCTTGATGTAGGACACCGTGCCGTAGAGCACGCCGCTGCCCTGCTCATCGAACTTCTGCCAGAAGCGCCCGCCGATCTCGGGCTCGATGAATACGCCGAGCGAGCCCTCCTGGACGTTGCTCCGCCACCACTTGTTGATGTCGCGAAGCGCCGTGTCCCAGACATACTCGGGCTTGGCGTCAATCCAGATTGATAGCTCGTCGACGCACGTTCGGACGATACGGTTGTCGCTCATGGCCCCGCCTGCCTGCTGATTTACCCTACCGGACTATTCTAGCAGCCGGGTTTTTTGAAATTCCCCCGCCGCGCCGATTATTTTCTGGTTTTACGTTTAACATCGCCGCGGAGTCTTCGAATAAGTATATGTGTTTTCTGGCCACTCTCTTGCCAGACGAGAATCGCGATGGATAGCCGTATTCGCGAAATAGAGCAGTGGATTACCGAGGCTAAGCAGGACCTCGGTGAAAGCGGTCGCGAGGCGTACATCAACAAGCTGTACCTCCTCGACGCCGAAATCAGGGCCATCATCAAAGAAGACGGGAGCCATCCGGCGGCCTGCTCCCCAGGGCAGCCGGTTAAACATGTGCGGCGCCTCAGTCTTCCTGCGACGGCAGTCGCCGCAGCTGTTGGCGTACTTCTCCTGACCGCATCCACTGCCTATTTGATTCCACAATATTTACCAAAGAGCGTCCTCCAGCCGCAGCCACAGCCGGTCGTCAGGCAGGCTGCGGCAGTTCCTCCTCCCACAACGGCCACATTGGTGGCTTATATACCCAGCCGTATTCCGGGCGAAGAGATCCTGCCGGAGGGCTGGTCACCGCCGGCTGCCGAGAAATCGGTGCCGGAAGAAGCATCAGGCATGCCGGCCGCAGGCCTGGCCAATGAAACAGCACCGGTCATCTTGGCCAACAACAGCCAGACCGGTTCATCCGCCAGTCCTCGGCCGGCCGCCGTAGCCCCCTCGGGCGCCGTTGTGCCCGTCAACCACGACGATGACAATCTGCTGACCAGCACGGCCTGCGAAGCCGTGGAAATCGCCCTGGCGCCCCCGCCGGCCGACCGCCCCGCCGCCGGCCCGCCGCCGGAATCAAACATCGGCGGCTCCCAGGCGTCTTTTGGTAGTGGCGTTGAACATACAGTTGCGACCTCTATTCCGACGGAGAAGTACGGTTACTTTCCGGAGGAGGGTGAGGCTCCCGATCCGAACGATGAGTCTGTTGATAATGGGGATAACTCAGAGGACACCGCTGAGGAAGCCATCAATCCATTGGACGCGGCGGTGCTCGAGCTGGACGAGACGGAAATCGCCGAGCGGCTTAAAAAGAAGCTTGAAGAGCCAAAAGACTCATAGTTCTGCTATAATCAATCCCATCTGTTTCCTGGGGCGGAAACCATGAAAGGCGGATTCATATTTGTGGATAAGCTGTGGATAGGCTTGTTAATAACTTGCGTGTCACTGATTCTGGTGGCACCGGCGGCTTCGTACGCGGCTCCCCACGACGGCATCGAGATCAAGTCGATCACGATCACGGGGCTTGAGCACCTGGACGAGGCGGTGGTTTTGACCGGCCTGACCATCAAGACCGGCGACATCATCGTCCTTAACGCGACGAAGAAGCTCAACGACGCCGCGGAGGCTCTCTACAACACGGGCTGGTTCAGGACCAAGCCGGAGTTGTCCTTGAGCGGCCTGGGCGAAGGCGCCATCTTGGAAGTCGCGGTCGCGGAGAATCCGGTCTACCGCGGCACCCAGCTCAGCGGGAACACCTTATTTACCACTGAGCGTTTGCTGCAAGAAGTCGACGGCAAGGTCGGCCCGGACGGCAAGGTGACGGGCGCCAAGCTCAACAAGGGCGAGGTGATCTGCACCAGAAAACTGTTCCAGGCCATCGACGCGATCCTGGCGGTCTACCAGGACGCCGGCTATATCGGCGCGGGGATGAACAACCCGACGATCGGCTACAACGGCGACACCGACGGCATCGTCGAGCTGGTCGTCAGCGAAGGCATGGTCGACGAGGTGATCGTCAGCGGCCTCAACAAGACGCGCGAAAGCGTGGTCTACAGCCAGATCACCCACCTGCGTAGCGGGATCATCCTGAAGCGGACCGACCTGGAGCGCGACCTCAACCAGGTCTACAACACCGGCCTGTTCGATTCCGTGCTGCCCAACCTGGAGCCGTCCTTGAAGCCGGGCCACGTGCGCGTAGTGATCCAGGTCGAGGAAGCGGCGACCGGCCAGGCGGGCTTCGGCCTGGGCTATTCGACGATCAACGGGCTGATCGGCTCGGTCTCCTACCGCGAAAAGAACCTGTTCGGCCGCGGCAAGCAGGTGGCGGCGACGGTTTCCTTCTCGGATTCCGATCCCGGCGTGGAACTGACTTACACCGATCCCTACGGCCAGGGGCGTTCGTTCTGGGGCGTCGGGGTCTATACGCTCAACGACCGCCAGCAGCGGTTCCCCGGCTCGACCTACGAGGCCGAGCTGGATGTCGACAAGGACGGCGCGAACGTCTTCTGGGGCCAGAAGCTCAACGACTTCGACTCCTACCAGCTGTCCCTGGGCGTCGCTGATTACGACTACGAGATCATCAAGGGCGATCCGTTCCGCGGCACCGATCCCAGAAGCCGCGCCCGGCTGTCCGCCGAGGGCCAGACCCGCAAGTTCGGCCTGACCTTCACACGCGACACGCGCGATGACATCTTTTCGACCAAGCAGGGCTACATGAGCCGCGCCGCGGCGGAGTTCGCGGGCTTCGGCGGCGACTTCTCGTTCAACAAGTACATCTTCGAGAGCCGCGAATTCTGGAAGGTCGGGCCCGGCACGCTGGGCCTGCGCCAGCACCTCACGTTCGCCACCGGCGAGCTGCCGATCTACGAAGAGCGGCGCCTGGGCGGTGTCAACACGATCCGCGGCGTCTCCGAGGACCAACTCACGGGTTCGCACTCGTTCCTGGGCAACATTGAATACCGCGTGCCGATTACCGACATGTTCGGCGCAGTGGCGTTCCTGGATACGGGCTGGGCCGGTGATTCGTTCTCGAACATGAGTAACGCGACCGGCGCGGGTATCGGCGCGCGGATCAAGATCCCGCAGTTGGGCCTTGGCGCTGTGCGCCTGGATTACGGCATCGAATTGGCGGGGGAAGAGGGATCCAACAAGCGGTTCCACTTCTTCCTCGGAGAGATGTTCTAACTGGTTGATTGCGGTCGCCGGTGCCCAGCGCCAGATGGGGGCCCGGCCACGGCCGCGGCGGAAATATGACGGAAGGTTCGCTCAGGGGAGAATGGCGGAATTGGCGGCTAGCGCTGCTGGCCGCGCTGATCTTGTTGCTGCCGGCAACCAGCCCGGCGCAGCAGCCCGAGCGCGTCGAGGAGGTCGGGATCCGGCTGGAGTTCAGCGACGGCTTCGTCGGCCCGGAAACGTTGACCCAGCTGGAGGACGCCCTGCAGGACGTGGTGGAATTCGTGCTGCTGGACAACCTGGACGGCAATCTGGCCGATATCAACCACCACCTCGATTATGTGGTCGACACGCTGGGCGGCGTGATCGACCGCGAGCTCAGGGAATACGGATTCGTGCTGGAGGAGATGCTGCTGGAGCCCGACCGGAGCACGCAGGTCACGGTCAAGCTGCATCTGGCCGAACAACGCGTCAATGACTTCCAGGTGCGCTTTTACCTGCTGGGTAACACGCCCGTGCTGGAGGCGGTGACGGCGGCGGACGAGGAAGCGGTGGCCGCGGCGCTGTATACCGCGGTGGCCCGTACGCCCTACAGCGACGAGAACTGGCTTAGCGGCCTGGTGACGCAGACGGTCGAGCACCAGTTGGCGAAAATGATCGAGTACGCCGGTTTCACGCACACCGTCTTGGTGCACCCCGGTCAGACCACGACCGTGGCTGTTACCCTGACGCCGCGGGCCGGCGCCACGCTGTTGACGAATTACTCGCTGAGCATGCGCAGCCAGACGCTGCCGCTGCTCTCCCTGCAGCCCCTGCGCGAGGAGGCCGCCTATTACCTGCAGTCGTTCAACGGCGCGCCGCTCGGATTCATCGAGGCCAAGCTGGCGGTGATCGAGCAGGCAGTCTACCAGCAGCTGATCAACTCGGCGACGCTGGCCCCGCACTGCGCCGATCTGCGGTTCGAGCTGGTGCTGAGCGGCTGTTCGCTGGTGGCCGACCTGCGCGTGGATTCGACGCGCTACATGCTCGACGGCGAGGCGCGGCTGGCGTTGTGGGATTACACGGTGGACGATCTCGAGGGGCGGATCACCGCCCGGGCGGGAGTGATGCTGACGCCCCAGTGGAGTGCCTTCGCCCTGGGCTCCTACTACCCGGCGGCGGAAGACGTCTATCCGGCGGCGATGGCCGGCCTGTTGGTCGATTACGGGCTGGTGGCCGCGGGTTACGACTTCGAGGCCGAAGCGCTGCGCCTGCTGGGCCAGGTCGACCTGGCGCCGCGCGTCTATCTGGCGGGGGACGTGTTTGTTGACAACGATTTTGATAATCTCAGTGAAATTTCGGTTCACTATCGGGTTAGGGATTTATATGAGCTACAATTGATATCCAACTTGGACGGTGAAGTCGTGGCGGCCATTGCGGCCAATTTCTAAGCCAGTCCATTGATATTGAACCAGAGATTGAGGAAGGCGGATGTTTAAGCTGCAAGAACTGGCGGAACTAGTGGGAGGCCAGGTCAAGGGGAACGCGGACTTACAGGTTTCAGGCTTTTGCAGTCTGGACAATCCCAGTCCCACCAGTATCAGCTACCTGGAGAAGAACAAGGACGCCGCCAAACTGTCCGATATCATGCTCGGCGCGTTGGTAACAACTGACCAATTGGCGCAATACTTCCCCGATGTCATCATCGTCGCCAACCCCAAGTTGGCCTTCGTCAGCATCATGGAGCGGTTTTTGTCGCTGACAAAACCGGAGCCGGTCGTCGGTTACGTGCATGAGCGCGCCGTGATCGATCCATCGGCGGAGATCGCCGAGACCGCGATCGTCGAGGCCAACGTGGTGATCGGCGCCGACGTGGTGATCGGCGAGCACTCGCGGGTCGGCGCTAATTCGGTGCTGGGCAAGGGCGTCGTGATCGGCCAGCACTCGATCCTGTACGCCGGCGTGCTGATCTACGGCTGCTGCGAGATCGGCAATCACGTGATCATCCACAGCGGGACGGTAATCGGCGCCGATGGTTTCGGGTTCGTGCCCACCAAGGAAGGGCACCGCAAGTTCCCGCAGGTGGGCAGCGTGCTGATCGAGGACCACGTGGAGATCGGCGCCAACTGCTGCATCGACCGCGCCAGCCTGGACCAGACCGTGATCCACAGCGGCACCAAGCTGGACAACATGGTGCAGATCGCCCACGGCGTGCGCCTGGGCTCCAACACCGTGATCGCCGCGCAGACCGGCATCAGCGGCTCGACGCGCGTCGGCAACTGGTGCGTGATCGGCGGCCAGGCCGGCTTCCAGGGCCATATCACGATCGGCGACCAGTCGATCATCGCCGCCCAGTCGGGCGTGTTCAGCGACCTGCCGTTCAAGAGCAAGGTCAGCGGTTACCCCGCCAAGCCGCACGCCCAGAGCCTCAAGGTGCTGGCGCTGACTTTCAAGCTGCCCGAGCTGGTGGAGAAGATCAAGTCGCTGGAGATCGAGCTTGACCTGATCAGCGGAGAGTTGAAGGGCCTGGCCAAGCGCGAACGCCGCCGCCGGCAGGCCGGCGAGCAAACGCCGCTGATTACCCCCGAAGCCTAAACTGGACTATTTTTTCAAGCATAATTCGAAACCTTGAACTGCCGCTTTGTTTCTTTGTTGATAATCTATTATCAACTGAAAACAATAAATCGTCATTAATTCGGATAAGTTTAATCGCGGTTTTATTACTGAGTATCGATTACTACGTACAATACCCTTATCAAAGCTTGCGATCTGACAAGCTCCTCGCTGAAGTAGCGAAATGCTTAAGGCACTGCCGAAACTGAATCATTCAGGTTGGGTTTGAGTGGAGATAACCAGTGAATTAGTTATGCAACTTGTCAAGCAGGATACTGCTGACTTCTTCTGGCAATTTTTTGCCGCTGTTCCTGGCTTTCCAGCCACTCCTTCCCCTAATACTATTCAACCTACGAGTCCTGCCGCACAGTGTTCGCTTGAGTACCTTCTCAATTGTCGTCGAGGGCTGCTTGTTCGTCTACGGAGTAATTCCGGCGGGACATGGCGGCAGAGGCTGTAGGTCCAGGCTTTGTTAATGAGAACCCAGGAGTTGTATATGCAATGGCGTGATGTGAAAATCGAAAGCAAACTCGTAACGATCATGCTGAGCCTCGGCTTGTGCATTGCAATCGCCGTCGGCTGCGCCGGCGGGTGGATTGCGTATAAAGGCCTCGAATCGAGTATCCGCAGCAATTTCGAAGCCGTCCGGGATATTCGAGCAAGTGAAATCAAGACTTTCTACCAAGGGATATTCGATACAGCCGAAGCTTTGGCGGGGACTCGCGACGTCACCGAGATGACCGAAATGATGGTGGAATACCAACATGAAAAGGACGTACAGCCGACCGATCCGTTCCCGATAGACACCGAGGAGTACGTCGAGTTATGGAAAAGGGGCTATACGCTGGAACAAGCCCTGGCTACATTTGGATACTACGACATCTTTATTATCAGCAAAGCCCACGGCCATGTTATGTACACCGTCTGCAAGGAGAAAGATCTCGGTGAAAACCTGAGCACGGGCTATCTCAAGGACAGCGGGCTCGGCAAGTGCTGGAAAGCCGTCGTAGAGACCGGCAAGCCGGCGATCACCGAATGGGAGCCCTACGAGCCAAGTAACAATGTACCGGCGCAGTTCATCGGAGTGCCGATCATCATGGATGGGGAGTTCAAGCACGTCTTCGCGATCCAGGTGCCCCAGGAAAAGATCGATGAGGTGATGCAGAGCGCGGCGGGCATGGGCACGACCGGCGAGACCTACATGGTCGGCCAGGATAAGCTGATCCAGAACAACTCGCGCCTGGAGCATGCCAAGGGCGTCGAGAACATGCTCAAGCAAGAGGTCGATACACCGGCGGTGGCCAAAGCTCTCGCCGGTGAGACCGGTTTTATGCAGACCCATAACTACGAGGGAGAGACTTGTCTGACCGCTTATTCGCCCTTCGAGTTTGAAGGCCTGAGCTATGCCGTGATTGCGGAGATCACCTTGGATGAAGCATACCGCCCGATCCGCACGCTGGTGTTGTGGATCGTGGTGATCGTCGCGATCGTCGCCGTACTCACGGTCATCATTGCCATTGTCAACGGACGGGCAATCGGCCGGCCCTTGCAGAAGCTGGCCAGCGCCGCCCAGACGATGGCCGACGGCGATTTCACGGTCGAGATCACTTCCACCGATGCCAAGGACGAGGTGGGTCTGATGTCCAGCGCGTTCCTGGCGATGAAGGATGCCACGCGACGACTGATCCAGAATGTGATGGAGGCGGCGACCAACGTGGCCAGCGCCAGCGAGGAACTGTCGGCGGGCGCGGACGAGACCGGCCGGGCCGTGCAAGAGGTCTCGCAGACGGTCCAGCAGGTGGCCGCGGGCGCGCAGGAGACCACCACCAACATCAGCCAGGCCCGGCAGATGCTGAACCAGAACGCCACGGCGGTGGAGGGAATCAGCCGCGACATCGAGGACGTGGCGGCCTATGCCACGCAAGCGGCGGCCCAGGGTGAGGAAGGGCGGCAGGCGGCGGACAATGCCGTCGGCATCATCAACCGGGCGACGGACAGCGTGCGCGATACCACCAACGTGGTCCAGCAACTCGGCGAGAAGACCGACCAGATCGCCGAGTTCATCGGGATCATCACCGGCATCGCCGACCAGACGAACCTGCTGGCCCTGAATGCCGCAATCGAGGCGGCGCGCGCCGGCGAGGCGGGCCGCGGCTTCGCTGTCGTGGCCGAAGAGGTCCGCAAGCTGGCGGAGGAATCCAACCATGCCGCCGGCAACATCACCGACCTGGTTCGGGCGATCGGCGCGGAGATGAAGGTCGCGCTCGAGGCGATGTCAAAAAGCGACAAGGAAGTGGCCGAGGGCGCGAACACGGTCGCCGAGGCCAGCCGGATGCTAAGCGAGATCGTCGGCGGCGTGCAGGCGCTCAACGATAAGGTCCAGAACATCAGCGCCGCGGCGGAGCAGATCAACGCCTCGACCGGCGAGGTTGTCAATACCATGGGCAACATCGCCTCGGTCGCCGAGGAGAACTCGGCCGCCACGGAGGAAGTCAGCAGCGCCACGGAAGAGCAGACCGCCAGCATGGAGGAGATCGGCGCCAGCGCCAACCAGCTGGCCAAGCTGGCCCAGGACCTGCAGGCGCAAATCGCCGCCTTCAAGGTGTAAGTCGAACTAAGACCAGCAACCAGAGCGGTCGGATCCGGCACCCGGGTCCGGCCGCTTGTCCTTAGCTCGATACGGGATTCCTTGGTGAATTTTTCAATATTTCTAACTCATGAATGCTCTGTCAAGTAACAATGCGGGGAGCGCAGGTGTATTTTCGATGAAGTCTGGCAGCGCTCAGCGCTTATCGCAAAAGCTAATTTTGCATTAATTCTGGGCTGTTTAACCTTAATTTAGCCCAAGAATTGAGAGAACGCATTACACTTCTAACCTGATGCCGTACTCAATCATTCATCAGGCGACCGCGCAGACCTCGTGGAGAATCCTCAGTCTGCTGCGTCTCGGCGAGCGCCCGATTCTTGTGCTCAAGCGCGTACTGGGGATGACCGAGTCCGCGTTTTCCCATGCGCTACGCCGACTGGAGCAGAAAAAACTTGTGGCAACGCGCAAGGTTGGCCGAGAGAAAATCGCTTGGCTGACCAACACTGGTCGGATTGTGTTTTCCAGCCTGCAGGCGCTGTGTTATACCTTGGAGAGTTCCGACGGAACCAGCGTGGAAGACGATAGCGCGATGGTTGCCTTCTTGCGGGAAATGTAACAGCCGCCCTCCCCCAGGCTGAGCTTCGATGTTGACAGGTGGACAGAGGAATGTTGACCGAATCGGTTAATATTGCAGAATCATCATCGACAAGCCATGCTGCCGGCAATTACCGCCGACCAGAAACGAGCATGAGCATTAGTGCAGCCAGAAGCCCGGGTACTGAATCGGATACCGAACTGCTAAACCCTGCCGGATGACCGAGTAGCGCTTGGGGCTATGTAGCGTTTATAACCTACTAAATTACTTAAGTTTTGGAGTTATAAGATGTCGTTGAAAGCTAAACTGATAGGTTCAGCGGTTGTTTCGATCACGCTTATCGTTGCCTTGGTTCTGGTCGGAATCGTACTCATAAACAAAGTCCAACAGGCTTCCCGAGAAAACACGGAAGCGTTGGCTTTCGCCGCTGAAGAAGCCTACCCCGCGCTTGAAGCATGCCAGCAGATGAAGATGGCCGTGGTCCAGGTTCAGCAATGGTGTACCGATATCTCAGCGACACGCGGACTGGACGGTTACAACGACGGCCTGGACAAAGCCGCGGAATGGGCCGCGGAATTCCAGAAAGCAACCGACGCCTTGCTGGCTCTCCATCCCGATGAGCAACCCGCGATTGACGAGTTGCTGGCGGCTTTCACCCCCTACTATGAGACCGGCCAGCAGATGGCTCAGGCTTATATCGAGCTGGGGCCGGCGGGTGGCAATGAAATGATGGGCGAATTCGATACCGTCGCCGGGGCTATCAACGACTTGGTGGACGAGATGTTGAACGGCTTCCAGGCCGAATACGACGAAGCCATGTTGGCAGTGCAAACCAATGGAGAGCGGATCGTACAGGCCAATCACCAGCTGATCTTCCTGGTTGCCGTCGGAATCGTACTAATCGCCCTCGTAATCCTGGTGTTGCTGTGGGTGCTGGCGGACACGATCCGGTCGGTCACCATGCTGTCCAAGCAATCTCTGATCATGAGCCAAGGGGACTTCACCCAGGAGATACAACGCAGCAAGGCCAAGGATGAACTGGGCCAAATGACCAACGCCTTCATCGAGATGAAGACCAACACGCAGAACTTAATCAGGAAAGTCAGCGAGTCAGCCACGTCGGTCGCCACTTCCAGCGAGGAGCTGTCGGCGGGGGCGGACGAAACCGGTCGCGCCATCCAGGATGTGGCCAAAACGGTTGAACAGGTGGCGATCGGCAGCCAATCGACCACAACCCACCTGGGACAGGCCCAGCAGAGCCTGGACCAGAATTCGCAAGCCGTCGACACCGTCAGCAAGGATATCGAAGATGTGGCCAGCTACGCGTCACGGGCGGTCACCCAGGGCGAAGAGGGACGCAAGTCCGCCGACTCGGCGGTGAAGATCATCACCCGCGCCGCGCGAAGCGTCGATGAAACGTCCCAAGTCGTCAAGACTTTGGGCGATAAAACCAGCCAGATCGGCGGGTTCATTACGATCATCACCGGGATTGCCGACCAGACCAACCTGCTGGCGCTGAATGCCGCCATTGAGGCGGCCCGGGCCGGCGAGGCCGGCCGCGGGTTCGCCGTGGTGGCGGAAGAGGTCCGCAAGCTCGCCGAGGAGAGCAGCCAGGCGGCGGGTAATATCACGAGCCTGATCAAGGGTATCGAAGCCGAGATGCAGAACGCCTTGCAGGCCATGGACCAGAGCAATACAGAGGTCAATGACGGGGCCGTCTCGGTCAGTCAGGCCAGTTCATTGCTGGCGGAAATCGTCAACGGCATTATTGCCGTCAACGAAAAGGTTCAGAACATCAGCGCCGCCGCCGAGCAGATCACGGCCAGCACGAGTGAAGTCGTCAACGTGATCGCCAGCGTGGCGTCGATTGCCGAGGAAAACGCCGCCGCCAGCGAGGAAGTCAGTTCCAGCACCGAAGAGCAGACGGCCAGTATGCAGGAGATCAACGCCAACGCCAACCAGCTGGCGAAACTGGCCCAGGACCTGCAGATGTTGATCGCGGAGTTTAAGGTCTAAGCCCGTCATCCGGCGCCTCGAGCCGGGCGGATTGTTAAACGGGCTTGTTGGGTGGGTTCACCGTGGTGTGACGGATGATGCCGTCGACCATCGTCAGCGCGGCCTGGCCGTCGTCGAGGACGGCATCGAACAACTCCGTGAATCCGCGGCCGGGGTCGCCGTCCAGCTTGAAGATGGCGAAGTCCGCCAGCAGGCCCGGTTCCAGCCGCCCCAGCCGGCCCTGCCAGCCCAGCGGCTCCGCCCCTGCGCTCGTAATCAGTTCCATCAGCTTGGCCGCCGCGATCTGCGGAAAGCGCCGGCGGACCAGGGCGGCCTCGTGCAGGGGGGAGAGCCGGTCGTTGCTAGCCAGGCTGTCCGTACCCAGCGCCACGGGTACGCCGGCCTCCAGGTATTGCGGCAGCGGGTGCGGCGGATGGCGGAAGAAGGCGTGGCTGTGCGGGCAATAGACCACCGTAGGCCTGAAGTCTGCCAGGACCTGCAGGTCGCCGTCGGCCAGGTAGTTGACGTGGACGGCATAGGTCGGGCCGTTCAGGATGCCCTCGTCGGCGTACAGCCGGATCGGCGTCTTGCCCGTGCCGTGGAAGCCGGCATCGTACGCGTCGGCGGCCTTGAGCAGCTGGATGATCTGCGCGCTGTCACCCGTACGGATAAACTCGATCTCACCGGGAATCTCCGACAGGTGGACGCTTAACGGCTGGTGCCGGCGGTTGGCCAGCTCGCGGCAGGTCCGGGCGATTTCCAGGCTGGCCGTGTACGGCGCGTGCGGAGCGAAGCCCTGCGCGGCCTGGCTGCTGAGATGATCGGCATCGGGCTCGTGGTTGTTGAACTCGAAGTATTCCTTGAAGGGGACGTGGCGCAGGCCGCAGCCGGACATCGCGCCCCAGTCGAGCTGCGTAGCGTGATGGTCCACGACGGTCGTGCAGCCGGCGGCCAGCAGTTGCTTGATCGAGTCGCGCGGAAACGCCGTGGCGGTATTGCCGCGCGCGCGTTTCAGGTCGCGGATCGCCTGCAGCCAGTCCATGAAGTTGCCGTTGTACGGCACTTGGCCGCCGCAGAATTCCAGCTCGAGGTGGCAATGCGCGTTGACCAGCCCCGGCAGGATCACGGCGGTACCGAAGTTGTAATCGGCGGCCGGCGAACCGGGCACAAAGCCCGTGTTGAAGGAGGTGATCCGGTTGCCGTCGAGCTCGAGGCGCACGTCAGTCCGGACCTCGCCCGGCGCGACCAGGGCATACTTAGCGCGAAAGATCACCGCCGGCCCTCCCGCCGGCGGATGCCGGTGGCCGGCCGCGGCGTCGGAATGACTGCGCGGCTAATCATGCTGCTTATTATCCCCGTTATCGCCGGATTGGTCCGCCGCGGGCGGCTGCTCCGCGCTTACGACGCGCCACGGCCCTTCGCTTTCGCCGACGGTAGGTTCCGGCGGCGCCGGCTCGGTTGCCTCGACCGGCTCCGGCTCGGACTCAGCGGCCTGTGTCTCCAGGCTGCGCCGGTAGTTGTAGAGCTGGATGCCCGCGTGGATCAGGAACAGCCCGCCGGCCAGCGCCAGGATCAGCGCCTGCCAACGGGCCACGAGCGACGGATCTTTCTCGGTGAAGGCTTTGATCAGCATCCAACCCCCGGCGCCGATGAAGAAGGCGATGCCCACGAACCGGTGCAGCCAGCGGCCCAGCGACAGGCCGACGGACTCGGCGACGAACACGGTGAACACCCAGACCAGCAGGCTGGCATAGGCATAGGCCTGGTCCACGAAATCCCGCGGATCGCCACTTAACACCAGGGCGAAGACCAGCAGGTACACATACGGCCAGGCCCAGAAGCGGCGGCCGATCATCTGGACCAGCAAGCCCAGCACGATGGGGGCCAAGACCGCCAGCGCGACCAACGGGCGGCTCAGCAACCCGCCCAGTTGCGTTTGCAAGCCGCTGCCGAGTACGACCACCGACCAGGCCAGGACGGCGGTGGCGGCGATCAAATAAGCCCCCCACAGGCCGGCGATGACCAGCGAGGAGGGCGGCAAAATACGCATTGGTAAATTATAGGCCCCGGTCTGTTGGCCCCGGTTCAGTTTCCATCCGGCGGCGGCGGATCGCCATCCGGCGGGGGTTGATCTTCACTCGGGGGCGGCCCGGCGCCGGGCGGTTCCTCACCCGGCGGCCAGGGGAAGCCCTCATCCGGCGGGAGGGGCGGCTCGCCTTCCGACCAGCCCGGCGGTCCTTCACCCGGCGGTCCGTTCCCGCGCGGGCCCCGACCCGGCGGCGGCTCCATCCGGCCGGGGCGCTCATCGCGCTGGCGCTGCTGCTCGAACCAGCGCCGGACCAGCTCGCCGCGCAGTTCCCGCGGGCGCGGCGCGATCCGCAGGTCACCCCGCCCGAAACGGACGATGAAGTCCTGGGTCAGAACAATGGCGCGGTTGCCGCGCAGCCGCATAATCTGGTTTGCCTCGGGCAGGTCGATTTCCGGAGTCTGATTCAGTGTATCCGGACCGGCCTCCACGATCTCGACAAACAGCCGGTCGGGCAGCGGGGGCACGAACGGTTCTCCCGGGGGGGCGGCCAGGACGACGTGCAGCCCGTCGTCCTGTTCGGCTAGGCTGATTAAATGGCCGTGCAGCCAGATGCCGCCATCCGGCGCACCCAGATGCATGCCCCCCGGACCGCCGCCCGGCCCGGGCACGCCCAGCGCCAGCGACAGGCCCAACACGGCCCAGACCGCGGCGGGAACAACCACCCAAGCCAGCTTGCGGTTATAAGCCAACAGCCACATTCAGTACATATTACCTGAGAGTGCCGGGGACGGCGCTAGCCGGAGGCTACGGGGGCGGTGATTGGCCGCAAACAAAATCTTGCACATGTAGCAGCACCGTCCTCGGCAACACTTGGAGTGCCCGCGTTGCGGAAATAGTTTCAGCGCCACGGACGGGGCGGTACAATTTGTGCGTGCGATTGCTGGTGACCATCCTGTGGATTCTGGCGGCGGTTTGCTGGCTCCCCTGGTTCGCGCTGCTGGTGCGGTACCTGGCCGGTATCGCGCTGGGGGATCAGGCCGAGTATTTCCGCTTGGTGTTCATGGGGCTCTGGCCGGGGCTGAATATGGGGTTGTGGCCGCCGGAACGCCTGTTTTACTGGCAGATCGTCTCCTGGTATCCCGTGTGCGCCTGGCTGGGAATGGCGCTCTCGGCCATTGGCTGGCGGATCTACTGGCGTGAGCAGGACGGCATTCTGACCCGGCCGGCGCCGGTGGTGGCTTTGAGCATCATCGTGCCGCCCGTGGCGCCGTTTTTGATGTGGGGCGACGCCCGCCGGCGCCATCGCGGCAAAGAAGCCGAGTTGGAGATCGATGTGCTCGACGCGCGGGATAGAATAGGGGCAGGATAACGGAGGTGGAAAATGCGTTTGAGCGGGGCCGTGCTGGTACTGACCGGCATCTTGCTTCTGAGCGGATGTCCGCGACCAATCGAACAGAATACACCGACGGACGATACGGGCACCACGATGTCCGCGCCGCCGGCTGACGGCACGCAGGCGGAGACGGGCACCGAGTTGTCCGCCGACCCCGACGCGCCCGGCGAACCGGGTGCCGGGGGCGCAACCGACGCCGCGGCTGGCGAGCCGGAGTCCACCGATGCGCCTGCCGACGGCAGCGAATCCGCGGAAGCTCCCGCCAGCGGCGGTGGCAGTGACGGGGCGGACGAGTCCGCGGCGGATGCCACGGAGTCGGCGGAGGATACCGCCGTGACGCTGGAAACGGACGACCTGCCGGTCAGCGCGCCAGGCCAGGGACGCTACGACCGGCGGCCAGAGGAGGACGACGCCCTCGATCCGTCGGCGCTGCTGGGCGACGGAGACACGCGGGGCGCCGAGCCGCCGCCGCCGGCCCCGCTCGACCGCGAGAGCCTGAAGTTCAGCGGCCGGTGGTATGTCGTGGTCGTCAACAAGGAGCGCGACTCGTATCTGGCGCAAAGCGATAACGAATGGGTGTTCGAACTCAACGATGACAGCGTTTGCGTGGTCAGCCAGAACAAGGACGGCGTGACCGCCCGCCAGTCGGGCCACTGGCGGATCGATGAAAACGAGCGGCTGGTCCTGCAGATGGGCCCGGCCGAGCGTGAATACGGCGTGGATCAGCCGCGCGAGGACGTGGCACTGCTGATCGACCAGAACACGCACGCGGTGTTGTTCTGCCTGCGCGAAACCGGCGGCCGCGCGCCCCTGCTGCAAGCCAGCTACGACCTGGGCGGCAGCCAGCTGACGTTCAAAAGCGCCGGGCCGGGCGATTCCTGGCGGGGGCGGCTGGACGAGCCGGCCTGCGACCTGCTGGTGCGGCCGAGCGGGCGGTTCGTCGTCGGCAGCTGGGAAAACGAGCGCGATCACGGCTACGTGCTGCTGGAACTGAGCAAGGACGGCTTCGACGGCTGGTGGTGGTACGCCTCCTCGGGCAACTTCGACGGCCAGTGGAAGAGCGGCGCGGAATAGCTGGGGAAGCGCAAGTTCCGAAAGTGCAGTAGGGACGGCGCAGGCGTCTTCCGCAACGCTGGTGGGATTTCCATGTTGGGTGCAGCAAGGGTACTACGGCCGGCTCTGGCCGTAGACATTTAAGGTCTGCAACCCCGCCATGGCGGGGTTGCGGTACCCGGTGGCCGGGCAAGGTTGCATGATCTACTAAGAAGGGCGAAGCATGGCTTCGCCCTTTCAAGCAATCTCCGTCAAGTCAAGCTCGGTATTACTGCCCGTCCAGACCGGTGCCGTAGCCCAGGTCGTAATAGCCGCCGCCGCCGTCCCAGCCTCCGCCGACGCGGGTCCAGGCCGCGCCGTTGGCGGGCGGGGTGTCGATTACCGTGCTGGCGTCCGTGCCGAGCAGCATGCCCGCGTATCCCGGTGAATAGGTATCGGCGCCGCGCGCGTCGACGAACAGCCCGAGGCAGCGCTGGTCGGTGCGTTGCTCGCTGTCCAGCATGGCGCGGCCCAGGTTCTCCACCGTGGCGTCGGCATACAGGGGCGTGTAAGTGTCGTTGCCGTTGATCTCGATAAACAGGCCGTAGCCGTTGGAATAGCCGGTGCCCAGCGCCAGCGAACTGGCATTGTAGATATCGTTGCCGCCGCGGTCGACCATCCAGGCGGTAGCCCAGTTGTTGGCGCCGCCGAAGGCGCCCAGGGCCTTGTTCTCGTGGTAGTCGTCGCCCTCCACATCCCAGAGCATCGCCAGGCCGCAGGCCACCGCGGCGCCCTGCGAATAGGCGTAGCCGTCGTAATAGTCGCTGCCGGCCGCGTCGATCAGCACGCCGTGGCCGTGGAAGAAGCCGACGCCCTGGCCGTAGATGCCGCAGTAATACTGATCATCCCCGCCACCGTCGTAAAGCAGGCCGTAACCGCCCGCGGCGACAAAGCGATTACCGGTTTCCGGATTCACGGTTGTTTCACTCCAGCGGATGCCCGAGGCCGCGCCTTGGGCCATCGTGTCGGCGAACGACGGGAATAAGGAGCTGGCGAATTCGGGGCGGTCCACAGCAGCGGCAGGTTCAGCGTAGAACAGGTCGTTGCCCGTACCGTCCTGGATCAGCATGCCGACACCCATAACGCCGCCGTAGCCCTGGCCCTGCCGCCAGATCGTGTAGTCATTAGCTGAACCGCCGTCATCGTAAAGCAGGCCAATGCCGCCGATGGCCGAGCCTTGTCCGAACGAGTCCATTTCGTACGAATCACTGCCGTCGCCGTAATCGACCAGCGCGCCGACGCCGTGCATCGCGAATCCCTGCGACATCCGCGACGCGGTGTATTCCTCCGAACCGTCGAAGTCCACGAGGATGCCTACGCCGAACCGACCCGCGCCGTACTGCGACGTGTTGTCATTGTTGGCATTGCCGCGCAGACCATCCAGCGGATCGTCCATCGACATGTAAGTATCATCGCCGGCGAGGTCCAGGCAGACCGAAACGCCATTTTGTCCGCTGGCAGTGGCCCCGGCCGTGCAGGTATAGGTATCGTCGCCGCCAAGGTCAATCAAGATGGCGAATCCGTTTAAGCGAATTTCGCCATCGGCAATGCTGTCATTGAGCTCGTCGACGACGGTGATCTCCGTGTTGCCACCCGTAAATTCGACCGAGGCTACCGTATGCGCGTCAAGGTCATCCTCATCGCACGTCGACCAGTTCACGCTGAAAATCGTTCCCGGCTGGAACAGGTCGGTGTAGTCTCCCGCGATGATGTACCGGCGGTTGCTGTCGTCCTTGCCAATGATCGGGAATATGTGATTGACATACGTGTCATTCCCCGTGCCGCCAACGACAACCCGTCCGACGGACGTCTCTATCTCCAAGCCGACATTCGCCCAAGCGGGATTGTTAGTATCGATATAGGCTTTCAATTGATCGATGGCATCCGCGATCTGGCAGGCTCCCTCGAAATAAATGGTGTTGTAGGGCATGGCCCGCATGTAGTAAACGCCGCCGGAAACGTCGATGATCGCATCGATCCGGCCTGGCAACGGCACGAAATACTGCCCGTGAGCCCAGTTGTACCAAACTTGGCGGGAGGCAGCGGTATTCAGGATTGGATCCAGCGCCGCATCGCGCAACTCATAGGCACCCTGCACGGCGGCGACAACGCGCGCCAAGGGAACCTGGTCCTCGTCTGCCAAGGCACCGAGCGCGGTTTGGTAATTCAGCAGGTTATCTTCACCGCCGACGCTGACAACGAAATCATTGATGGCCTCGGCCAGGGCATCGGATTCGCTCAACGTCGGATTAAAACTCTGGGCCGTCGACCTTTTGTCGGCAGGCATCTCGGCGATTCCCGCCATCAGCAGATCCTGTAAACCCTCCGATTCCTGAATCGCATCAGCTTTACCATCAATATATTCCGGATACTCTTCCGCTTCGAAGTCTGTGCCTTCGTCATTGCCGGACCAGCCGCTCCAGAAACTCGGAAGGTACGTGCGCAGGTCCTCGTAATAAGTAGGGGTTGCATCGTACGAATAGAGGTACCAGCCCCAGACGTTGAATCCGATTTCGGAATCAGGATTGAGTAGTTCGTTCGACTCACGCAAGCTCAGATTGGAGATGTTCAGCCCGACATTGGCCAGGGCCGTACCCATTTCCATCGGCAGGACGCCGGTTACCGCCGCTTCCGTGTACGTCTGGACGTTGGTCAGCTGTACCCCGTCGCCGTAGCCCGTCAGTAGCAGCACGTGCATCCAGCCATCGTTGTTGCCGAAACGCGCCGGGTCGAGGTTGTCGACCGAGACGTAGGATTCCAGCGTATAGGGGCCGAAGAACATCCAGGATTTCTCGGAGTAGTTGCTCAAGCCCACCCACAGGCCGCTGCGGTTGGCTACCACCGAAGAGGGCTGGTACGTTCCGTTGATCGAAAAGCCGATCAGGTCCTCGTTTTCCGGCAGCTCCACGGCATAACGGGCCCAGGCGATCTCGTCGTTCGCCGAGGGAATGTTCAGCGCGCCGCCCGAATAGATGACGGTCGGGGTGCTCTCAGCCATGTTTTCCAGGTCGATCGTCGTCACGGCGCTCACCCCGTGTCCGGTGGTGCTCACGTCATCCACCGGCAGCGCGGGCAGGTCCGGGGCGAACAGGCCGGGTGTCACCGGCGCTTCCGCCGCGGCGAACTCGGCCACCAGGCTCGCCGGCGCGGCGTCCGAGAAGCGGTTGGGATTGATGTCGTCCGAGGTACTCAGCGTCACATGGGCGCTGACCGGCGCGGCCGGCAGGTTGGTCGGGGCCGTCGTGGCCCGCAGCGATCCGCTTAAGCCGGGATCGACGACATTGCTCCCGCCGCAGGCGGATAAAAGAATTGCCACTGTGAAAACGGCCAGGAAGAAACTGAGCTTAGCTCGCAGCATAGCGTTTTCCTTACTGTGATTTTGCGGCCAGCCCCTGGGGCTGGGTACATGTACACATAATCCGTTACTTGCGTGTCCGTCGTAATGGTAACACGATTTGGACCGGCCCGTGGGATGCGGGCGGCCTATGTAATGTAATACCCGATGCCGGCCGCGATCATTTTCAGGCTAGATCCAACGGGCGTTCTTCAGCGCGTCGCGGATGAACTGCGGGCGCTCGCCGCCGGGCGGCAGGCTGGCCACGGTTTCCTTGAGCAGGGCCAGCAGGTCCTCCAGCCGGTCGCGCAGCACGGTGATCACGTCCAGCGCCGAGGCCAGCTCGCCGCCGCCGGATTCGCGCGCCTTGACATGGCTGTTCGTTACCAGGCTGATGTTGAGGTAGCTCAGACCCAGCTCGCGGGCCAGCACCGCCTCCGGGTACTGCGTCATGTTTTCCAGGTCCCAGCCCATCTCGGCGTAAAACCGGCTTTCGGCCAGCGTCGAGAACCGCGGGCCGTTGGTGACCACCACCGTCGCGGTGGTATGGCAGCCGAGCCCCAGGCTGCTGGCGGCGCCGAGCACGGTTTCGCGCATCGTTGGGCAATACGGCTGGGCGAAGCCGACGTGCGTGGTAATCGGACCGTCGTAGTAGGTGTCGGCACGGCGGCCGTGGGTGTAATCGACCAGCTGGTCCGGGCAGGCGAAGTCGCCGGTTTCGAAGTGCTCGCGCAGCGCGCCGACTGCCGTAACCCCGATGATCTGCGTCACGCCCAGTTCTTTCAAGGCGAAAATGTTGGCCCGGTAGGGGATGACGTGGGGAGGCAGGCTGTGGCGCCGGCCATGGCGGGGCAGAAACGCGCAGGACCGGCCGGCCAGTTCGCCGACGGCGATCACATCGGAGGTCGGGCCGTAAGGGGTTTGGACCGTGAGCTCGCGCCCGCCGGGCAACAGGTGGTAAAACCCGCTGCCGCCGATAATCCCAATCTCGGCAGTAGTCATGATGCGATTGTATCAGGTATTCACCCCCGCGTTCGATAGAGGCGGCCGCGCGCGGTTATCCAATCCAGCGGGCCGGCGGAACATTTTAAGCGCCGGCGGCATCTAGCTGCTGCGGATTCCGCCGGTATCAACCGGCCGGCACATACGCTAAGATGCATCGTTCAATGCACGTGTACGGGATTCAACCCGACGCTATCAACTGGAGGAGACCATGCTGCGAATCAGCTGCTTCGCACTGGGAGTTCTGTTGCTTATGACCATGCCATCGTTCGCCAATGATGTGCACGAGTACCGCCTGGACAACGGGATGCTGGTCCTGCTGGTGGAAAACCACAACGCGCCCGTGATCAACCTGAACGTGGTTTACCGCGTGGGGAGCAAGTACGAGGAGCCAGGCATCACGGGCATCAGCCACCTGCTCGAGCACATGATGTTCAAGACCAGCGACAATATGCCGCTGGGCACCTTCGACCGGCGGCTCAAGGAAGTCGGCGCGGACAACAACGCCTACACCTGGCTGGACCAGACCGTCTACTACGAGACGATCGCCGCGGACAAGATCGACGTGGCGCTGGAGTTGGAAGCCGAGCGGATGCGCAACCTGTCGATCCTGCCCGAGGACCACCAGTTCGAGATGACGGTGGTCCGCAACGAGCTGGACCAGCGCGACGACGAGCCGTTTACGCTGCTCTACGAGCGGCTGATCAACCAGGCTTTCGAAGTCCATCCCTACCGCCATCCGACGATCGGCTGGAAGGAAGACGTGGAGGGCATCAAAACCGAGCAGATCCGCGCGTACTACGACAAGTACTACCAGCCGGATAACTCGTTCATCGTCGCCGTCGGCGACTTCGATCCCGACGAGCTGTACGGCAAGATCGCCGACCACTTCGGCGCGCTACCGGCGAGCCACCTCACCAAGCCCGAGCTGCCGGTGGAGCCCGAGCAGACCGAGGAGCGCCGGTTCGAGATCAACCGCGCCGGCCAGCTGGACTACCTGCTGATCGGCTGGCACATTCCCGAGAGCGAGCATCCGGACAGCTACGCGCTGGCCGTGCTGGGCCAGTTGCTGGGCCAGGGCCGCACCAGCCGCCTGTACGGGGCGCTGGTCGACAGCGGGAAGTGCGCGATGGCGCAGAGCTGGGCGAGCAACTTCAGCTACGCCGATCCGTTCCTGTTCATGGCCGCGGCGGCGCTGAACCCGGGCGTGGACCCGGCCGAGGTGGAGCCCTTGGTCTACCAGGAGATCGACAAGATCAGCGCCGAGGGCGTCACCGAGCAGGAGCTGGCCCGCGCCAAGAAGCAGTCGCGCGTCAGCTTCGTCTACGAGAAGGACAGCATCGAGGCCGAGGCGCGCAACATCATCTACTTCGAGCTGATGAGCGGCTACGCCGACATCGACAAATACCTGCCCGGCATCGACGCGGTGACTAACGAGGACATCAAACGCGTGGCCTTGACCTACCTGACGCCGGCCAACCGCACGGTGGGCATCTACCGCGCGCAGGTGGACGGCGGTGACGCCGGGGCGGCGGGCGAACCCGAGGCACCGCAGTACCATGCGGCGAACCCGACCGGGACGCTGGGGATCAACGACCTGCTCAGCAGCCTGCCGGAGGCCGGCGGCGCGGGCGACGCAGACGCCGAGTACGCCTCGGTCACGCAGCTCAACAACGGCCTGACCGTGATCATCCGCGAGAATCACAACAACCCGACGGTCAGCATCAACGGATTGGTCCGCGCCGGCAAGATCGACGATCCCGCCGGCCTGCCGGGCGTGGGCAACTTCGCCGTCTCGATGCTCAGCAACGGGACGGACAAGCACACCAAGATGGAACTGGCGCAGATCATGGAGGACGCCGGCGTGGAGCTGGGCTTCAGCCCCTCCCGCGAGTACTTCACCTACGCCGGGCGCGCACTGACCGAGGACTTCGAACTGCTGCTGGACCTGCTGGCCGAGCAGCTGTTGGAGCCGTCCTTCCCCGAGGACGAGATCGAGAAGACGCGCCAGCAGATCCTGGCCGGGCTGCTGGACAGCGAAAATGACACATTCGACCAGGCCTTCTATACGGGCCGCGACCTGCTTTACAGCCTCGACCACCCGTTTGCCGGCCGCGTCGAGGGACGGACCGGCGTGGTCGAGCGCATCGCGCGTGACGATCTGGCGGCCTGGTTCGTGGAAAACGTGATCCCCGACGGCGCGGTGCTGACGATTGTCGGCGACGTCGACGCGGAGGACGCCCTGGCGGTGGTCAAGCGGCATTTCAACCGCTGGCAGAGCCGCGGTGACGAGCGCGCTGAGCTGCTGGCCCGTGGCGCCGAATTCGATCTGACGATGGCCGGCCAGCGCCAGGACCTGATGCTGCCGGACAAGAGCAATGTCTCGCTGGTCTGGCTGGGCGCCGGCCCGGACAAATTGGACCGCCGCGAGTGGGCCGAGCGGTTGATGGCGGTGTTCATCCTCGGCGGCGACATGTACAGCCGTCTCAACGAACGCTTGCGTATCAAGGAAGGGTTGACCTACGGCTCCTTCGCCTGGTTCAGCAACGGCCGCGCCGCCGGCCCGTTCTGCGTCGCCGTGCAGGTGGCGCCGAACAACGTCGAGGCCGCGATCGCCGCCACGAACGAGGAGCTGGCCCGTTACGCCGGCGAAGGGCCTTCGGCCGAGGAGATGGAACTGGCCCGCAATTACCTGACCGGCAACTTCCCGGTCAAGCTGGCCAATAACGCCGCCGTAGCCGGCGCGCTGACGGATGCCGTCTACCTGGGCAAGGACATCAGCTACATCCAGGATTACACGGCCCTGATCAAGGGCATCGATCTGGCGAGCGTCGCCGCGGCGGCCGGTGAGTATATGGATCCCGCCGAGCTGATTTTATTGGCCGCCGGTACAATACCGCCGGTGGAGGAGTAACCGGGCGCATCGAGGGCCGGTGCAACAACCGGCGCGTGGTCTGGGTAACATAGTTATAGGGAATCGGCTGAGGGTAATCCGGCGGTAGCATTTGAATGTTATCGGGAAACAAGTATAATTGTGTATTGGTGAGACTTTCGGACTCCGGCAAAATATGAAGGAGGCGGCAATTATGACCGCTAAGCTTAGCGTTCGCGTGTTGCTCGCGACGCTGTTGTTGTTCAGCATGGCTATGCTGTACAGCTGCGGCAGCGATGGCGATGACAACACGCCAGATCCTAACGCCAAGCGCCCATCGATCTCAGGGTTGAGCACGAACTCCGCCGACATCGGCAATCCGGTCGATATCTACGGATTGAACTTCGGCGATACCCAGTCGAGCGCTTCGGTGCAACTCAATGGTGTGGACTTTTTGGTCAACAACTGGAGTGATAACCACATCAACGTGACCGTAAACGCGGGCATGGTTTCCGGTATCGTGGTTGTCACGGTAAAAGGCCTGCCCAGCCAGAGCGGCACGGAAGCCCAGTTGTTCATTCCGGCCGCACCACCGAGCCGCCCGTTGATCAACGCCGTCACCCCGACCTGGGGCTACGCCGGCGATGAAATCCTGATCACGGGTACCGGCTTTGGCACCGGCGCCGGCGGCAACGTGTTCTTCCCGGCCACTACCGTCACATCCCAGACCGGCGGTGTGGTCGCGGCGGAAATCGTTGCGCTGGACGTTGACGGAACGCTTATTCCGCAGTGGGGTACCACCTCGATCAAGTGCATCGTCCCCGACGAGGCCAAGATCGGCGGCGGCGCCATCTACATCGATGTCAACGGCACCCGCTCCAACGAGCAGGCCTTCACGGTCCTCAACCGCGTTACCGGCGACGCGCCGGTGATCGAGGAAGTGACTCCGGCATCCGGCCCGATCGGCACCTCGGTGCAGATTACAGGCCAGAACTTCGGCCATAGCCAGAGTGGCAGCACCCTGGAATTGGCCGGCTTCGCGATGACGGTGGCCTCGTGGAGCAATACCGTGATCCAGGCCTTCGTACCCGAGGGTGCGGTGACCGGCAACATCCGCATTACCGTGGAAGGCAAGTCGGCCGAATGGGGTCCGTTCACGGTCGCCAATACCCCGGTGATTACCGGCATGTCGCCGTCCGAGATCCGCATCGGCGAGTCCTTCACGGTCACGGGCAAGTTCTTCGGGACGGTGCAGGGCACCGGCCGGCTGAGCGTCGGCGGCACCAACCAGCCGATCAGCACGTGGAACAACGGCCAGATCGTGGTTGAGACCCTGGCGCCGATCAATTCGACCGATACGCTGATCCCGGTCATCGTCACGACGGACAGCGGCCTGGCCAGCGAGCCGGGTTATGTCACGCTCAAGAGCGACCTGGTCGTCGGCGTCTCCGTCAGCCCGACGGCGGGCCAGCGGCATGATGCCGGTGGCTCGGGCGGCACGCAGTTCACGTTCAGCGTGTCCGTGGCCGGCGGTTCGGGCAGCTACGAATACGAGTTGATCCCCGACGCGACAACCGGCCAGACGATCGCCGCGGTGACCACCAATCAGGTTACTTACACCTATCCGTACCTGGAGAACGCGCCCAAGGAGAAGTACTACGACACGCAGATGCGCGTGACCGACAGCGTGGTCGGCGACTCGATCACGGTCGACGGTCCCTCGGTTCTGGTCGTGGCGTTCGGTACGCCGGTGGTCACGAACCTCTCCCTGGAGGACTTCAACCGCGGCGGCATCGACTCGCCCAACGATGAGTGCTACGATTCGCTGGACGACACGTACTTCGACTTCTCGTTTATCGGCGGCGATCCTTACTTCACGTCATCCAAGGGCACGCTGCTCAGCGGCGGCAACCCCGTCCCGTCCTACCCCCGCAACCTGCGCCGGTTCATGACCGACGGCCAGACTCCGCGCCCGTACGGCTACCGCTATGCCGGTAACGCCGGCGGCGAGGTGCGCGTCAGCGGCCTGAACTTCGGCGACAATGAGGGTGAGTTGTGGCTCCGCGACGGTGAAACCAACCCGCTGCAGGTGCCTTCGGCGAACATCACCGACTGGTCGGCGACGGGCATTACCTTCCGGGTGCCCGATGTGACGCAGGCGCTGTCGGGTACGGTCCTCGTCAAGCCGGCCGGCTCTGAGGACGAGGCGCGCTCGATCAAGCCCTTGATCTGCTCGCCGTACATCACGCAGCTTGCTCCGGACCCGGTGCTGGACAACGGCACGCTGACCTTCAGCGGTTTCGATTTGACGACCCCGACGGTGACCGGCATGACCGGCACGAAGATCTACGGTATCTTCATCGTGCGCGCCAGCTATACCAACCCGTTCGGCGGCGGCAACCTGACCAACACGGTCCTGATGACCACGCCGGTGCCGGCATCCAACCTGTCCGGCACGACGCTGTCGTTCGACATTGCCGACCTTGACATCGACGGCAACGGCACGGTGCCGGTGGAAGTGTTCAACGCCACCCACGACGAATCGCAGATCGTGGAAGGTACGCTGCAAGAGGGTGACTACCGCGTCTTCCTGTGGACGGGCGCTCTTACCGAGGGCAGCAATGCCACGATCGCCAACAGCGGCATCTTCAGCGAGCTGTACGAGTTTGCCGTGTCCGGTGGCGGCGGCGGCGACGATCCGCCGGATGCCCGTCTGAGCACGACGCCCAGCCCGGCGACTTCCACTACGACTCCGTTCACGGTGCAGTTCGATGCCAGCGCTTCGACCGACGATAACGGGATCGTCAAATACGAGTTCAACTTCGGCGACGGCGATGGCTGGGAAGACTACGGCACGACGGCGACGGCCTCCCACACCTACGACCACGCCCCCGACTGGAACACGAACGCCCAGGTGCGCGTGACCGACAACGCCACGCCGGCCCAGACCGATATCGCCTCGGTGCCGATCAGCATCGGCGATCCCGGTGGTGACGACCTGAACGTCGGCATCACGGTCGACCTCGGCGACTTTCTTAACACGGTGGCCGTGACGCGCGTCAGGATCCACGATACGGCCGATGGTATTCCGACGTTGACCGGTTCATTCATAGACCAGATGTTCACGGCACAGCCGGTTGACGATGTGGAACAGGTGCTCGGATTCAATGATCTAGCGCCGACATCGGGCCAGATCTACATCTCGGTCTTCCGCGTGGTAACCGAATGGGATGACGGAGTACAAGACTGGACGTATTACGGTCCATATCCGTTGCCCGCTACGACGGAGGTCCACATCACCGGATTCCAATACGACGAACCGCCGGCCCCGGGCGGCGGTTAAGCCGGCTTACTCTACAAGCCAGAAATGGGGCGGCCTGCGGGCCGCCCCTTTTTTACAGGTGAAACGGTGAAGGCAAACCGGGACCAGGAACAGGTAAGGCTCTCTGCCACGGCGGAACTGTAAGCCCAGGCTGGATGCAGGCTAAATGGCGAGGGCAGCCGTTCTTCACTTATATTAATTAGCGAGGAGCGTGGAGAGCGGGGCCTGATTCGACCATGATCGGCGTACTCCTCAGATTTGTCAGCACGTGTCTCACTAGTTCGCCAGCACGGGGGCTTGCTTTACTGAACTGGTAGCGTGACCGGCCCCGGTCGCGCGCCGTTCATTAAACCTGGATATCCACGGTGCGCCCGTGGATATAAGGTGCTAGAATCGCTGTATGGACCAGTCCCACGATGTTAACTTTCACTTCAAGCGCTTGATGGAAGGGGCGCCCGGGGACGTGATGTCGCAACTCGGCAAAGCACTGGTCGCCATCCACGAGCAACGCCAGGGGGCCAAGGAGGTCGATGCGCCGGCGGCGTTGCGGACGGCCTGGCTGACCGTGGCCCGGTGGCTGGTCCGGGACCGCGGCGCCGATCTCAATCCCGAGCAGCGCCTGTTCCTGTTGAGCGGGGCGTTGGCCGACCGCGTCGTCGTCAAGTCGACGGCCGATGAGCGCGTGCAGGTCCAGCTGGTCGATTCCAAGGTGTACGCCGCGCTGCTGGCCGACCTGGACCAGCCCGCGCCGCGCTTTCTGCTGGAGCCGCTCCGGCGCATGGACGCGCTGGCCAGCGGCGAGTTGGCCCCGCTGGACCTGAACCGCCCGGGCCGCTACCGCGAGCCGCAGGCGGTGGAACAGCGACCGGCGGACCGGCAGGCGCTGATCGCCGAGTTCGCGGCGAGCCTGCAGGAACTGGAGGTGACCAAGGATGCGCTCAACGCGGCGATCCGCCAGTTCATCGAGGTAATCCAGGCCGACCGGCTGAAGCTGGTTCTGACGCCGGCCAAGGAGTTGGCGGAACTGGCGGCGGCCATGCACGCGCTGGCCTCCGATCCCGCCGCGTTGGTCGAGAAATCGGTGCCGGCCGGCATGGACCATCCGGCGATCTCCAGCGCGGAGGCCCTGCAGCGCGAAATCGACGGGCGGCTGAAAGGGCTGGCCCAGATCGAACGCGACGTGCTGAGCGCCGTGCGCCACGCCAAGGCCTCGGCCGCGGTGATCAGCCGGGCCGCCGATGAGGTGGGCGAGGAGCTGGCGCCGGAACGGCTGCTGGTACTGAGCCCGGAGGCAACCAAGCAGGTGGAGAAGGACATCGCCTCGGTAAACGGCGTGATCGTCCAGCTGCTCAGCAACAGCCCGAGCCGCACGACCTGGTCCGCCAGCCGCGTGCTGCTCAACGAGCACACCGAGAAATACGGCGGCGAGGCCTGCGAATGCTATGCCACGCCGGCCCGGTTGGCCGCGAGCATCGCCAAGATCGACAAGCTGCACCCGAACTGCTTTCCGCACGATAAAGCCGGCCACCCGTTGCTGCCGCCGGTCATCATCGAACCCGGCGTGGGCGAGGCGCGCTGGTACGACGACCGGTTCCTGCTCAGTTTTGTCTGCACCGAGGAGCCGCGGCGGGGCAGCAAGCTGACGCTGTCGCCCGTCGACCAGGCCGTGCTGCAACTCTACGGCCAGTTCCTGGCGCGCGGCGACCTGTACGACTACCGCGGCGACCGCGTGACGGGCAACTTCGCGGCGGACTACGCCGGCGACGTGGAGTCCAAGGCCAAGGTGAAGTTCACCGGCGCCGAGAAGAAAATGACGATCGTCAGCAGCACGGAGGTCAAAGACGCCGCCGGCCGCGAGGAGGCCGTGCGCGATTACATCGACTTCGTTTTCAACGCGCTGAACGGCCTGACGATCCCCAAGCGCATCAACCCGCGCCGGATCGGGGTGATCCTGCGCTATTGCACGATCATCGACGCGCAAACCACCGTCAACCTGGCGCTGCGTTACGTCGCCGCGCACGATCCCGCCGTCGCCCGTGAGATCATCCTGGCCTACGCCGGCCGGAACATGGCCGCGGCCGTGAAGCTGATCGCCACGGCGCTGGAAGCTGATCCGCAGGTGGCCGCGCGGTACCGCAAGGACATTGCCAAGGCGGTGGACGACATCATGGGCCGCGAGTTCAGCCGCGAGGCGGCGCGCAAGGGCGCGTTGGGCAAGGATGCGGCGGACGCCGCGACCGGACCGGCGGACGAAACGGAACCCGGCTCGGGCCACGATTATTTCGACGTTTAGCACCCGCGCCGGCCCTGTCCAGGCGTGCTAGAATGACTTATGCAGCTGCTGACCATGTTCCTGCACTACGCGTTACGCGCCTACGTACTGCTAATCTTCGTCTACGTGCTGGGGAGCTGGTTCCCGCAGTGGCGCCAGCAGGCCTGGTACCGGCTGATCAGCGACCTGGTCCAGCCCTACCTGCAGCTGTTCAGCAAGCTGCCGCTCAGGGTCGGCATGCTGGACCTGACGCCGATGCTGGCGCTGTTGATCCTGATGGTGGTCGATCAGTTCGTCCAAGCGATGTACTCGGGAGCCTGACAGCTATGGTCTTAACACCGTTGGAAGTCGAGAAGCTGAAATTCCGCGTGGGATTCCGCGGCTATCTGCGCGAGGACGTGGAGCAGTTCCGCGACAGCGTCGTCACTACGCTGGAGCAGGCGATCGCGCAGGCCCAGCAGCTGCAGGCCCGGGTCAGCGAGCTGGAAGTACAGCTGAAGCGCTATCACGAGCACGAGGAGCTGCTGAAGAACAGCGTGGTCCTGGCCCAGCGGACCAGCGATGAGCTGATCGCCGCCGCGCACAAACAGGCCGACGCGATCAAGCTCACGGCGCGCGGCGAAGGCGACGAGATCCGCCGCGAGTTGGCGGAGTTGCGCAGCCAGCGCGAGCAGTTCGAGTATGCCTTCCATGGGCTGCTCAGCGGGTTCCTGCACCGGCTGGAGCAGGGCAACCCGGCGCTGACCGGCGGCGAGCCTACACCCGAACTGGCCGCACCGGGGCGTGGCCAACCGGTTGCGCCGCCACCCAATCCGCCCAGTACCGAGGAGACGGCCGCGCCGTTCGAGCCGACCATACAGGCGCGGCTGGAAGCAGCGCCTCAGCCGGCTCCCCCACCACGGCCGGCGCCGCGGATTCCCGATGTGCCGGTCCCGTCGATTCCGTCGGTCAAACCGTTTGCCCCACCGACCGTGCCCGTGGCTCGGCCGGGCGGGACGGAGCAGGTCGATCGCGACGCCGATATCGCCGACTTTACCGCCGTGCTGGACGAGGCCAAGGCCCCGCCGCAGGACTGGCCGCGGCCCGTGGAGCCGGAGCCCGCGGCCGCAGAGCCGGACGAGGCCGCGCCGCCCGAGGAATCCGCACCCGCCGCGCCGGAGCGCGGCCTGCCGTTGGACCGCGAGTGGGGTGCTGCGCCGGACGCAGACAACGCACCGGACCGCACCTTATAATCACGGCGTGGATTACCGGTTTACCTACCGGCGGAAAAAGCCCGAGGAGCACGAGGAGCGCAACGAACAGCGCGACGAGAGCGACCGGCTCAAGCGCGCCCGTGCACTGGGCATCGGGTTCAGCATCCCGATGATGCTGATCGGCGGGCCGCTGGTCGGCTGGCTGGCCGGTACCTGGCTGGACAAGCACTTCAATACCGGTTTCTGGATGATCACGCTGGTTATTCTGGGCACGGTGGCCGGCTTCAAGACGATGATCGACATGCTGATCAGGCTGGGGCGCGAGCAATGAACCTGACCAGGCTGGCCGATCTGATCGTGCGCGACTTGCTGATCATCGGCGTCGCCGGAGCGCCGCTGGCCTGGCTCTGGCGCGGCGAAACGGGGGGCTGGTCCTTCCTGGCCGGCAGTATCTGGCTGGCGTTGAATTTCACGCTGCTGGCCTGGCTGCTGGCCGGTTTCAGCAGTGGTAAGCGGCCATCCTGCCTGTTTATAATCGCACTCGCCTGTGCTAAGATTCCAGCGTCATACTTCCTGCTGTTTTGGATGTACAAAGTCGATTATTTGGATGATTGGTGCCTGACGGCGGGTATGTTGGTTTTACCGCTGGTGCTTGTTTATCAGGGCCTGGCGAGTCGTCCGCAGCGGCAGGTAACGGAGGAAGGATAGCCCACATGCTGGCCTTGTGGTTGGCGGAGCATCACGAAGAGGTGGCCGAAGCCGCCAACGGTGCGCACGAAGCGGCCGGACACGCCGCGGAGCATAGCGCGGGAGTGCCGGAACTACCCAACCTGTTCGGCACCATCCATCACCTGCTGGGCGGCCTGGCCCCCAAGTTTACGGACAGCCTCGACCATCTCGTGGCTTCCTGCAAGTTCAACGACCCGATGGGCACGCCCTTCTCGGCGTTCGAGAACATCCTGTACGCCCTGATTGTCATCGGCTTTTTGAGCTGGTTTTTCATCAGCGGCTACCTGCGCCGGCGCAAGTCGCCCAAGGACGGTCCGCTGTCCCGCCGCGCGCTGTTTTCCGAGATCGTGGTGCTGTTTTTCGACGATTTCTTCGGCCAGATCCTGGGCCGGAAAGAGGGGCGCAAGCACCTGTCGTTCGTCGGCACGCTGTTCATCTATATCCTGTGCTGCAACTGCTTCGGCCTGGTGTTCCTGGGCAAGGCGCCGACGGCCAATCTGAGCTTCAACCTGGGCATGGCCGTACTGGTGTTTTTCTACGTGCATTTCACCGGTATCAGCCGCAGCCCGCTGGGGTATCTCAAGCATTATCCCGGTACCCTGCCGACGGTCAAGGAGCTGGGCATGGGCCCGGCCGGCGTCCTGCTGATCGGCTTTATGGCGATCCTGTTCACGATCATCCACGTCCTGGAGGCCGTGATCCAGCCGGTCAGCCTCAGCCTGCGTCTGTTCGGCAACGTACTCGGCAAGGACGTGCTCTTGGGCGTGTTCGGCAGCCTGATGGTGATCCATATCAGCACCGGCATCGCCGTGGCCTTCCCCTGGCACACGCCGTTCTTGTTCCTGGGCCTCCTGCTGGGAGCGATCCAGGCGTTGATCTTTAGTTTGCTATCCGCTGTTTACATAACCCTGTGGCTTCCGCACGACGAGCACCACGCGGAAGAACACGCATAAAGAATAAGTTAGGAGTTGTTGTATGGATGCTAGTGCGATGTTGGGTCTGGCGATTCCGCTGGGTCTGGGAATCGCGGCCTTTGGCTGCGGTATCGGCATCGGCAACGCGGTCAGCGGCGCGATGAACGCCATGGGCCGCCAGCCGGAAGCGATCGGTAAGATCCAGACGGCGATGTTGATCGGCGCGGCGTTCATCGAGGCGCTGACGATCTACGCGCTGGTGATGGGCTTCGTGCTGATGGGCAAGCTGTAGAGAACAAAGGGAGTTTGTCTTGGGAGAAATCCTGAACTTAATCAACTTCCCGGTTCTCATCTCCAGCCTGATCGGCTTTGCCGTTCTGTGGTGGGTGCTGCAGAAGTTCCTCTGGAAGCCCGTGCTGAACATCATCGACGAGCGGCGCGAGAGCATCGAACAAGCCTTCCAAGAGGTCGACGATGCCCGCGACGATGTGGAGAAGCTGAAGGCCGAATACGAGGAGCACCTGTCCAAGATCCACGCGGAGGCGCAGGCCAAGGTGCAGGAAGCGGTGGAGAAGGGCCAGCAGATCGCGGCCGAGATCCGCCAAGACGCCGAGGCCCAGCGCGAGAAGCTGCTGGCCAAGACGCAGGAAGACATCGCCCGTGAGAAGGACAAAGCGCTGGCCGAAATGCGCAATGCCGCGATCGACCTGTCGTTCACGATCTCACGGCGCGTGATGCAGGAAGGGCTGGACCGCGAGGCGCACGACCGCCTGGTGCAGGGCTTCATTGACGAGATCAAGGAGCTGAGCTGATGCCGGGGGCCGTGGCCAAACGTTATGCGGCGGCGCTGTTCGAGCTGGCGCTGGAGCAGGGCCAGGTCGAGGAATTCGACGCCCAAGCCCAGTTCCTGGAGGACCTGTTCGCCGATCCACAGATTCGCGGATTTTTCAACAGCCCGCGGATTCCCGCCGAGCGCAAGAAGCAGGTCACCAAGCGGCAGCTGGCGGACCAGTTGTCGGCGTCCGTGATGAGCCTTGTGCTGCTGTTGGTCGACAAGCGGCGGATCGGGTTCCTGCCCGAGATCATGCACGAGTTCGACGAGCTGACCGATAAGCACCGCGGCGTGGAGGAAGTGACGATCGTCACGGCCGTACCGTTGACCGAGGCGCAACGGCAGGCGATCGTCAACGAGGTGCGCAGGTTCAGCGCTTATGGCGACTTGCGGGTGTCGGCCGAGGTCGACAGCGGCGTGCTGGGCGGAGTCAAGGTCAAGCTGGGTACCAATATCGTGATCGACGGCACCCTGTCCAGCCGCTTAAACGAAATGCGCGATCGGATGTACCGGTACCGCCACCGCGGGATCGGCGCCTGACGGCCTGCGGGCCGAGATGAGAACCGGTAGCACGTCCGCCGCGGCGGCGAACCGTTGTGGCGGAGTGATAGTACCGGCGATAACCAGCTGAACCACCGTTAGAAAACGGGAGAATGAAAGACTATGTCAGCGATTAGACCGGAAGAGGTAACAGCCCTGCTGAAGCGGGAGATTGAGGGCTACGAGAGCGAGCTCAAGCTCGAGGATCGCGGCACGGTGATCCAGGTCGGCGACGGTATCGCCCGCGTGTACGGCCTGGACAACTGCCTGGCGATGGAGATGCTCGAGTTCCCGGGCGGCGTGATGGGCATGGCGATGAACCTCGAAGAGGAAAGCGTCGGTGTCGTGCTGCTCGGTGAAACCTCTCACGTCAAAGAGGGTGATTACGTCAAGCGCACGGGCCGCGTGCTGCAGGTGCCGGTCGGCGAAGCCGTGATCGGCCGCGTGATCAACCCGCTGGGCCAGCCGCTCGACGGCAAGGGGCCGGTGAATACCGACGCCTACCGCCCGTTGGAGCGCAAGGCCGACGGCGTGGTTTACCGCCAGCCCGTCAAGGAGCCGCTGCAGACCGGCCTGAAGGCCGTCGACTCGATGATCCCGATCGGCCGCGGCCAGCGCGAGCTGATCATCGGCGACCGCAGCACCGGCAAGAGTGCGATCATCGTCGACACAATCATCAACCAGGCCTACACGCACAAGACCGATACGCCGGTCTACTGCATCTACGTTCTGATCGGCCAGAAGGAGTCAACCGTCGCGCGGACGGTGGCCAAGCTCGAGGAGATGGGCGCGATGGAGTACACCTGCGTCGTCTCGGCCTCGGCCTCCGATCCCGCCCCGCTGCAGTACATCGCCCCCTACGCCGGCGTCGCGATCGGCGAGCATTTAATGTACCAGGGCAAGGACGTGCTGTGCGGGTATGACGACCTGACCAAGCAGGCCGCGGCCTACCGGTGTTTGTCCCTCCTGCTGCGCCGGCCGCCGGGCCGCGAGGCCTATCCCGGCGACGTGTTCTTTCTGCACAGCCGCCTGTTGGAGCGCGCGGTCAAGCTGGCGGAGTACAAGAACTGCCCCAAGTGCGAGGCGCACAATCCGTTCCTGCCCGGGCATACATACGAGGACCAGGACGTGTTCAAGAAGTGCGGTGTCTGCGGCGCGGACCTGACCAGCGTGGCGATCACCCGTGGCGGATCGCTGACGGCGCTGCCGGTGATCGAAACCCAAGCCGGCGATGTTTCGGCCTACATTCCAACCAACGTGATTTCGATCACCGACGGCCAGATCTTCCTGGAGGGCGACCTGTTCTACCAGGGCGTCCGGCCGGCGATCAACGTCGGAATCAGCGTCAGCCGCGTCGGCGGTAACGCCCAGGTCAAGGCGATGCGCAAGGTGGCCGGTAGCCTGAAACTCGATCTGGCGCAGTATCGCGAGATGGCCGCCTTCGCCCAGTTCGGCAGCGACCTCGACGCCTCGACCTTAAGGCAGCTGACGCGCGGTGAGCGGATGGTGGAACTTTTAAAGCAGGACCAGTATCAGCCGTTGCCCGTCGAGGAGCAGATCGTGATGATCTTCGCCGGCGGCGAGGGGCACTACGACGCCCTGCCGGTGCACGATGTTCGGACGGTGGCCGGCAAGCTGGTGGCGTACCTCAAAGAGAACAACGCCGACCTGCTGCATACGATTCGCGCCAGCGGCAAGCTTGATGACGTGATGGAGCCGCTGAAGGCAGCCTGCCGGAAGTTTTTCGCCGGCTATGGCGCGGCTCACGCTGAGCAGGAGGGTGAGGCCTAACCAAATGACGACACAGCATCCGATCACAATGGACCAGGTAGTCGGCACCAAGGTGGTGATCAAGTTGCACCGCCAGGCCTATGAAATGCTGGACTTGCAGGGCATCGAGTCCGAGCGCTTCGTGGCGCGCGTCGTCGGCGTGGACGGCTTCGGCCTCTGGGTGGAGAACCCCGAGTACACGACGATCCCGGTCTACAATGACGACGGCGAGTACATCCCGCCGGAGGAGCGCGGGGAAGTGGTGCACCGCGCGGTGTTCCTGCTGCAGTGGCCGTATATCCAGACGATCCTGCAATTCCCGGACCGCCCGGCCTACCGCGGCGGCGTGGACGAAGCCGAGATCGGCTTCAAGGCCAAGGTCCGGCGCGAGGAGGACCAGGGTGGCTAAGAGCGGCAAAGAGATTCGCCGGCGCATCCGTTCGGTCAAGAGCACGCAGCAGATCACCAAGGCGATGAAGATGGTCGCCGCCGCGCGCCTGCGCAAGAGCGAAGGCCGCGCCTCGGCCAGCCGGCCGTATACGGATACGTTGCGCGAGGTGATGGGCCGCCTGGGGGCGGTGGCCGCCGAGGTCGACCATCCCTTCCTGGCGCACCTGACCACGGAATTTAACCGCGTGCTGCTCGTATTCATGACCTCGGACAAGGGGTTGTGCGGCTCCTTCAACACGCACATGATCAGCCGCGCCGGCGCGTTCATCAAGGAGCAGGCGGCGCTGGGCCGCCAGGTCGGCCTGATCTGCGTTGGCAAAAAGGGCTGGGACTGGGCGCGCAACAGCGGTCACGAGATCGTGGCGCATTTCCCCAGCTTCAATGAAAAAACGACATTCGCCGATCTGAAGCCCGTGATGGACTTGTTGTCCGGCCAGTATCTCAACCAGGAAGTCGGCGAGGTCTACTTGCTGTCAGCCCGGTTTATCAATATTGTTAAAAACATCCCGACGGTCGTGCGCCTGTTGCCGATCGAAGCCCTGCCCGCCGGTGAAGAAGATGACGGTGAATACCGTCATGAGTACATGCTGGAACCGAGTCCGGAGGAATTGCTGGCCAGCTTGCTGCCCAGCTACTTCCGGACGTTGCTGTTCCAGGCGGCGATTGAGAATTTCACAAGTGAGAACGGGGCGCGCATGGTGGCGATGGAGAATGCCACCAAGGCCGCGGGCGAGATGATCGAGGACCTGACGCTGCAATACAACAAGGCGCGTCAGGCGAGTATTACGCTCGAGCTGCTCGACATTGTCGGCGGCGCGGAGGCCCTGAAGGGATAAAACTATGCGTAAAGCATTAATAATCATGTTGTTTGCGATCCTGGCGGCGACGCCGGTGTGGGCGCAGGACGACCCCAACGAGCGTGGTTCCGGCGCGATCTCCATCGACGACCTGGAGGACTCGATCAATGTCTGCACGACGGTCTTCGAAGGCATTGCCGTGTTCTATATCCTGCCCAAGGGCTGGGAGGGTGCCGAGCAGGGCGTGGACCGTAAATCCGGCGTACTCGACGAAGAACTGAACCGCTATGTCATGATGAGCCGCCGGCCGTTGGTCGAGGGTGATGACACGGAGGACTTCGTCTTCGAGTTGAGCATCTACCGCTACGGGATTCCCACCGATTGGGGCGAGGAAGTCACGCCGGAAGAACGGGCGGAGTTGGAGGAATCGGCCTTCTGGGACTTCATCAATATGCAGATGTCGGAGAGCATCAAGTCCGGCATGGACTGCGTTTCCCCGGCCGAATCGATCAAGGCCAAGCCCTACGGCGTGGGCACGCGCAAGCCAACATACTTCGTCCCGGTTTTCTACAGGCTGGACGATCAATTGAATATCTACACCTTCACCAGCGTGACGGCGGGCAAGATCTGGACGGTGAAGTTCCTGGTCGAGGCGGACCAGGCCGAGAACTACGAAGCACTGATCGCGCTGATCCTGAATAACTCGTTTGCGATGACGGAAGCGCAATTCGCCGAGTATCAGGCCCAGTACGGGAAAGAAGTACCCGAACGAGAGAGATAAAGCAAGGAGCATGTTATGGCGGACAGCGCCACTGGAACGGTAACGACAGGTACGCGGGTCACCGGCCGGATCGTCGAGATCATCGGCCCGACGCTCAGCGTGGAGTTCCCCGAGGGACACCTGCCGGCGATCTACAACGCGATCGAGGTCAAGCATCCCGAGACCGGCGCGGTGATCGTCAGTGAGGTCGCGCAGCATCTGGGCAACAACATCGTCAAGTGCGTCTGCATGGACAACACCGACGGCCTGATGCGCGGGATGGACGCCGTGGATACCGGCGGCCCGATCTCGATCCCGGTGGGCGAGCCCTGCCTGGGCCGGATCTTCAACGTGCTGGGCCAGCCGATCGACGAGCGCGGCCCGGTTACCAGCCAGATGACCTACCCGATCCATCGCGAGGCCCCGTCGCTGACGGACCAGAGCGTCAAGATGGAAGTGCTGGAAACGGGCATCAAGGTCATCGACCTGCTGGCGCCGTACCTGAAGGGCGGCAAGATCGGCCTGTTCGGCGGCGCCGGCGTGGGCAAGACCGTGCTGATCCAGGAGATGATCCGCAACATCGCCACCGAGCACTCCGGCAAGTCCGTCTTCGGCGGCGTCGGCGAGCGCACCCGCGAGGGTAACGACCTGTACCTGGAAATGACCGAGTCCGGCGTGATCAAGCAGACCGTGATGGTCTTCGGCCAGATGAACGAGCCGCCCGGCGCCCGCCTGCGGGTGGCGCTGACGGCGCTGACGATGGCCGAGTACTTCCGCGACGAGGAAGGCCAGGACGTGCTCTTGTTCATCGACAACATCTTCCGCTTCACCCAGGCCGGCAGCGAGGTTTCAGCGCTGCTGGGGCGCCTGCCTTCCGCCGTGGGTTACCAGCCGACGCTGGCCGTGGAGATGGGCGAGATGCAGGAGCGGATCACGTCGACCCAGGCCGGTTCGATCACCTCGATCCAGGCGATCTACGTGCCGGCGGACGACTACACCGACCCGGCGCCGGCCAACACCTTCGCGCACCTCGATGCGACGACCAACCTGGAGCGCCGCCTGACCGAGTTGGGTATTTACCCGGCGGTCGACCCGCTGGCCTCGACCAGCCGCATCCTCGACCCGAATATCGTCGGCGAGGAGCATTACCGCGTCGCTCGGGGCGTGCAGGAGGTGCTGCAGCGCTACAACGACCTGCAGGACATCATCGCGATCCTCGGCATGGAAGAGCTCAGCGAGGAAGACAAGGTGATCGTTGGCCGCGCGCGCCGGATCCAGCGGTTCCTCAGCCAGCCGATGTTCGTCGCCGAGGCCTTCACCAATATGCCCGGCAAGTTCGTACCGGTCAAGGAGACCGTCCGCAGCTTCGCCGAGGTACTCGACGGTAAGCACGACGAGCTGCCCGAGCAGGCGTTCTACATGGTGGGCAATATCGACGAGGCGGTCGAAAAGGCCGAGAAGATGAAGCAAGGCTAAAGGAAGACAGATGCCGACTGCCGAACTGGAACTGAAGGTCGTCACGCCGGATGGCGAGGTCTGGGCCGGCCAGGCCACGAGCGTGGTCATCCCCGGGCTGGACGGCTACTTCGGCGTCTGGCGCGGCCATGCCCCGCTGGTGGCCGGCATGGACATCGGCGCCGTGCTGATCAAGACGCCCGAAGAGCACGTCGTGAAATTCATTGCCGTGACCGGCGGGTTTGTCGAAGTCAACCAGCGTGGAGTGACGGTCCTGGCCGAGAACGCCGAGATGGCGGAGGATATCGATGTCATTCGCGCCGATAAAGCGCTGGAACGCGCTCGGGAACGCCTGAGCAAGCACTTTTCCGATATCGATGTAGAACGAGCCCAAGTCGCCCTGACCAAGGCGTTGAATCGCAAACGAGTTGCCGAACGCGCCAAAGAAAAGCGGACCAGCATCGTCTGATGAATTGGCTGCTAAGTTGTCCGATTCTTCCAGTGATTTCCCGCAGTCCGCGCGTTGCCGGTGGCAACAAATGAATTAATTATCAATATTAATTTGTACCCAATTCACGATTTAATGCTGCTAACTGTGGCTTGCTTTCGGTTATTTCCCATAAATAGAGGAACGTAGCAGGACGGCTGTAAGTCTAATCGTGAATTGATATAAATGTTCTTGACGCCTGATTCAGTCTAATTATTTAATCTATCTTAATTTTAAATAAGTTTCGCAAATCTGGTTATAATTCATTTAGCCAATAACTTGCTATTCTGGAGTATTTATGGGGATTGTGGACCTATTCAAGGAGCATCGGGTACTGCGTAGTGAGGTGAGACAGTTAGCTGAGCGCTGTAACAGCATAACATCACTGGTTCGGGGCAAGGAAATTATTGAGCCAATTACCATCGGGGGCGCATTGGAACACACGGCGGTTGAAACGTATCACGCCCATGCCGTTCATGTGGCCTCTTACCATCTTGATACCAGCTTGGATACGGCTGCGGATCAAGTCAATACGCTAGTAGCGACCAACGAAGAGATCAGCGCGGCGGTGCAGGATATGAACACCGGAGCCGAGAAGCTGACGGAACAAACCAGCGAATTGCGTGAGGCGATCGCGACCGGCAATCAAGCGCTGAAACTCTCGGAAGAGGCGAACCAATCGATCTCGCATGTGATTAGCTCTATGCAGACCAAAGTGACAGCGCTGGCTTCGCAGATCGAGCAGGTCGTCCAGATTATCGAGTTGATCGATGGAATTGCCTCCCAGACCAACCTGCTGGCGCTGAATGCCGCCATCGAGGCGGCCCGGGCCGGTGACGCCGGCCGGGGTTTCGCCGTGGTGGCCGAGGAAGTGCGTTCGTTGGCCGAAGAGACCCGCCAGCAATCCGCGCAAATCTCCAATGTGATCAGGCAGGTGGGTGCCGATTTCAAAGAGGCGGTGGATGTCTCCAGCGGCGCGACCTCGGCGATCGATGAAGCGAACAAGGCCAATGCCGATATCCGTCAGATCTACGACGGGCTTTCCTCACTGGGCAATGAGGTCGACGAGCTGATGCAGCACATCATGGCGCAACTGGAGGAACAACGGGCCGCGATCGAGAGCATGGTCGGTGCATCCCAAAACCTGGCGGGATTCATCGATGAAACGCGCGGCGTGGCCCAGTATCTCAGCGGTGCCAGCGAGGAGACGACCAAGAACACGATCGAGCTGTGGCGCAGTCTGCAAACGGTGGAGGACTCCACGCGTCAGTTTATCCTGGACCGGATCATCGATCACGCGATGTGGATGAAAAAACTCGCGGACGCCCTGAGTTCCGGCAATCACAGCGTGGACCTGGCGGATCACCACCAGTGCAAGCTGGGGCGCTGGTACTCCAGTCCCGAAGCCAAGGCGCTGGCGGCCCACGGAGGCGAGTTGGGCCGCGTGTTCCACGCCATCGCGGGACCGCACGCCGAGTTGCACACCAAGGGCCTGGACGCGATCCGGCTGGCCGCCGCCGGCCATCACAAGGAAGCGCAAGCGCTGAAGATGGAGGCGTTGGGTATCAGCCGCGACGTGGTGGACCTGCTCGTCGAGTTGGCCCGGCACGTCAGTGAAAATGAAACCAGTATTGACCGGGCCTTGGCCGAGATCTGGAATTCCACCAGCGATGACCAGGCCACCGGACCGCAGGCAAAACAGAAAACCGCCGTCGCAGACTAAGCACCAGGCTAGGGGTGCCGGCAGGTGATAATAACCCGGCCCGCAGGATGCTTTCCCGCGGGTCGGTTTTTAGTAAAAAACCCCGGGGACGGGCCCCGGGGCGTAGTTCCTGCATCCCCTCCGGCCTGGACGCTGGTCCCAGACTGGAGGGACACACATCCATGTTTGCCGGCCGTGCGATTACACGCCGGGGATGGTATGACCGAAATGCACTGTCCGCGCGTGAGCGCTGAACCTTCGCGCGTTGGGAGCTTGCCGGGGGTCCGGCGCATCGGCTGATCGAATGCAAATGTGGCTGGTCATACTCTCCTACTCCTCCCTGAGACGGAGACATAATTAGTCTACCGGAAATTCGGGCGGTTTGCAATGCACGCTTTACGGTATGCGGACGGTATAATTAGATGCTTCTGTAGTTGGGCTGATCGAGCCTGCTGCAATCCTTGGCCCAAGGATTGCGGGTTCTTGCTCATAGGCAGCACCTGTGTGCATCAACGTTCTACAGCTGATGTCCGGGCTGAACCAACCATTCCATGAGGTGAATGCATGACGGCAACCGCCACCAGTGGTGCCGGAACCATCGGGTCGAGCCCACATTTGTTTCATATCCCAGTGATGGGCACGGGGTTTACGATCGACACCCCGCTGAAGGTGGCGCGGTACGGGATTGACTCCGTCGTGTCTCTGCTGGACGATCATCTGATCGAGCAGATACGCGAGTATCACAGCGCCAAAGCCGGTGATGCCTACGAGCCGATCACCACCAGAGCGGCTGACTATCGCGCGCGCCGAATCAGCGCTTATCTCGACTTGCTGCAGGTCCAGGTTGAGCGCCAGACGGAGGCCCTGCGCAACAGCGATTTCGTCGCGGGCTCGGAGATCACACGCTACTTCGAACTGCTGCCGGATGGCCCGTTAAGCCAGCTGTACAAGAGTATGCTGGCGGAAGCCGATCCGCGGCTGAAGGCCGATCTACAGGCCAGGTTGCGGCGCAAGGTTGTCAGCGGCAGCATTGACGTCAATATCATGACCAAGGCCGACAGCCAGGCCTATCAGAAAGGTGCAATGGTGCCGCAGGAGCAATCCGTGGCCCACTCCGCGCTGCGCGGATATGCGCTTAGCCACCTCGACAATTCGGCCGTGGTCTTCTCGGCGGGATTGAACCAACGGTTGTATGCCTACGCGGCGCAGTTCGCGGACTTCTTTCCCGACCAGCACGGTCACCTGAAAAAACGTATCATCATCAAGGTCAGCGACTACCGCTCCGCCTTGATCCAGGGTAAGTATCTGGCCCGTTTGGGGCTCTGGGTCTCGGAATTTCGCATTGAATCAGGCTTGAACTGCGGTGGACACGCGTTTTCCGGCCGCGGCTCCCTGATGGGGATTGTCCTGGCCGAGTTTAAAGCCCGGCGCAAGGAACTCAAAGAGCGGTTGCTTCAGGAATGCAACAAGGCGCTGGCCGCGGAGGGACGGCCTGTTTTCAACACCGAGCCCGCGTTGCGGATTACGGTGCAGGGCGGGATTTGTACGGCCCGCGAGCAGGATTACCTGCGCAAAGTCTGGGATGTCGACAGCGTAGGCTGGGGCACGCCGTTTTTGCTGGTGCCCGAAGCGACCAACGTGGACCGCGACCATCTGCGCAAACTGGTCCAAGCGTCGGAGCGGGATGTTTTCCTCAGCGACAGCTCCCCCCTGGGCGTGCCGTTTTGGAACCTGCGCCAGTCGGCCAGCGAGCAGGCTCGGCGCCGGCGGAACCAGGCCAACAACCCGGGCAGCGCGTGCCCTAAAGGCTTTGCCAAACTCAGTACGGAGTTCAGCGACGAGCCCTTGTGCCCGGCCTCGCGAAGCTATCTGCGGTTGAAGCTGGCGCAACTGGACGAGACACCGATGCCCAACTGGCGCCGCCGGATGCTCAAGGACCAGGCGCTGGCGAAAGCGTGTATCTGCCATGACCTGGCGGGTGGAGCCAGCTTGCTGTATCAGTTGGATCCGACCGCCACGCCGGCGATCTGCTGCGGGCCTTCGATCGTCAACTTCAATCGGGTGGCAAGCCTGGATGAGATGGTTGGGCATATCTACGGCCGGCTCTCGATCCTGGGCAACCAGCGCTATGTCAATCACATGTACCGCGAGGTCCAGCTCTACGTGCAGGTTCTGCGCCGCGATGTTATCCGCTGCGCCCGCGGCCTGCTGGGTGTCCGGCCGACGCAGTTGGAGTCCGAGCGCCAGAGCCTGATCAGCCAGATCAGGCAGTACCGCGAGTTTTACACGGAACTGCTGGATGTTCGGAGGGAGAAATACCTGCATGACCTGGAGCAGGCCATTCGCAGGTTGGAGCGAATTCCACTGGCTTCCGCCTTCCGCCGTTGGGCTCGCCGGCAGGCCTCGGCTTCGAAAGTCTGATCACCCGACGCCCGAAATTCAGCTGAAAAAACAAAAGAGAGAAAGCCGGATGTATTTCTACTTCCGGCTCACTCTCTTTTTTGCCAGTTGGATAGCCGTCAGTATCCCCCCTGACGGTAGGGATCCCGGCTCTAGGTGCCAGGGTTCCCGATCTTTCGATCGGAATTGAACCCTAGCACTTACCGCACTTCTTAGTGCACTTCTTCTTGGTGCAGACCGGACGGTCGCACTCCTTACCCACTACGCGGGTGCTACCGATCATCGGGCAACCGTCGCCGCAGCCTGTATTGTCACAATCCCAGCAGGCCACGCAAAGCGGGAAGTCGTTCTGGCAACAATCACCAGCGCACAGGTAGCCGCTGTACATCGTTGTCCAGTTCGCGAAGTCGAGGTCCTTGACCAAGCAGATCAGATCGTTGCCGATCATCCACAGCTTCTCACCGTACATCGCGAGATCAGCGTAGTTACGCTCCTCGCCACGGCCGAGCTCGTCCTCGATGTTGCCGAGCACCTTGGTGCCCTCATTGGCCTTGGTCGCGATACGAGACACGATCTTATCCATGTTCGGATAGAAGTTGTACGTATCCAGCTCGTCGGTGATCGTGTTGATCTGAACGATCGTCGCGTTGATCATATCGACGTGCAGCTGCCAAGCCAACGGATCGATGATGTGCTCATTGCTGCGGCCCAGAACCACGATCTCCGCCTCGATGTTCTCGCGTACGCAGCTCTCCTGGAAGATGAGCCACTCGTAGTTGAAACCGTCGAGTTGCAAGGACAGACCATGGTCCCGGTACTGGCAAGCCAGATCACTAAGGTTGCGGATGTACTTCACCGCGCTGAACTGATCAACGGCGGAACCAGCACCACCTGAAATAGCAGGCATGTGGTCACCGGCGAACGCCGGAGCAGCCAGACCGAGAAGCATGGCAACCATCAGGGCCATCATGATTTTGCGCATTTTTCTAGTCACCTCCTCGTCGCGCAGAATATGAGTGAGAATTATAGCACGTTCTATTAACTGTCAAGCCCCGAATTACGATAAGAATCAGATAACCAAGGAATTTAATCTACCAGTAACCCTAATTCCAGCCCCGCGCTCTCACGGGCGAAATCCCAGTACAGGCCGATTTCGTATGTTTTCTGCCTCTTCAACGCGCTGACGCGCAGCTGGTTGAATTCCTCTTCCGCGATGTCATAAATGCCGCGTACGACATGCCGCCAGTCCCGATGCAACCGGACGCTGGTCATAAAATCGACCTCGCGCTGGCGGACTTCGTCGAAGCTGAACAGCGCATCGCCCTTGATCCGGTGCCCGCGGTAGATGATGAAATGGTCAAAGCCATCCCGGCTGTAGATCAGCCCGCCCATCAGCCCCGAAACGTGGTAGTGCTGATTGGCGTCCGCGTAATCCACATAGCGCCCAGTCAGGGCCGAGGTGATGTAGAGGTTGTCGGCGATCGGGATCAGCGGCAACTCGGCAATCCCGTCAATGTAAAACCGCGTGTCCTCGTTGCGCTCGGCGGGAATACCCAGATCGGGCTGGCCCGCCGTGAAGGTGCTGATCTTGCCGTACTCGGAGTTGATCTTCAGATTGCGCAGCCAATCGCTGTTTATATCCAGGTCCTGGCGGAGGATCAGGTTCAGGTCCGAGCGCCGCTCGACCGTTGTGCGATTGATGTCGAAGTCCGAGCGCGTGCCCGATTCGGCGCCCAGCTCGATACCCGGCAGCGGTTCGGAATAGACGTAAATGTTGGTCAGCAGGCCGTATTCGTTGGCATAGTCCAGCAGGCAGTTGGCCTTGACGGCATTCAGATCGGCGTGGACGGCCTGTTTCCAGGCGATGCCGACGTCCTTTTCAAACCGGATGATCGGGAAATCAAGGCTGATCATCCGCTCGCCACCTTCCAGCGACCGGGTCAGCATCGGCCAGGAGATCAGCTCGATACCGGAGACATGCAAGGAGATGTTGCGGAATTTCACCTGGTTGGTGCGCGTCAGCCGCATCTCGTCCGCGTGCAGGAACAGGTCCGGATCGGGGCGTGGATGGTGGCTGAGGGTGACATTCGTCAGCGAGTATTCACGGCTGTTGGCATCCAGCGACAGCCGGGCCCGTCCGGCCGTCACGCGGATGGTCTCGGGCAAGGGCGCGTAGATGTCGTTGCCGAAAGCGGCCCGCGGCCCGCGCATGCTCAGCCGCTCCTCGCTGACCAGCAAGGCCAGAGGCAGGTTGACGCTGACGCCGCTGACATCCAATGTGCCCATCAGCGGGTCGTAGTACAACTCGTCGCATTCCAGCTTGAGATCGTCGTTCTGCAGGCTGAGCGATACGTTGCCGACCAGCTCAGCCTCGCCGGAATTGGTGTCAAAGGTTAGGCGGTCGGCGCCGGCGACCAGCGTCTGTCCTTCGACCAGCGATGTGATGTACAACGTGCCGCTGTAAGCCGTCACCACGCCTTCTTCGCTGACGCTGGTACTGGACGCCTCCAGCCGGTCCGGCAGTCCACCCGTATCGGGCATCGCGCCGGCGTAGAACACCTGCCGGTCGGTTTCGGTGTGATAATTCACCGGCTCCGCATCGATGTATTCCTCGGGGAAGAAGTACGAAAGGCGCGTAACCCTCTCGGCGAGGTCGTCTCGGTCCTCCGATTGGGCCTGGCACGGCTGAATCAAGAGCAGTTGCGCGCAGGCGGCCAGCCAGAGCAGCATGTAAAGCGTACGCTGACGCCGACCGCCAGCAGCCCCGAATTCAACGCCTTCCTTCCTCAAGACGCCATGATTCTAGCACCTGCTGTGGATAGGTGTTGATACTTCGTGGAAAGATGCCCGTCGGCCAGGGTTAGTCGGGGTTCCCGCGGCGGTTAGTTGCCTGACGCCGCTACGGCAGACTCAGCCGGTAATCATAATCAGCCGTGCCTTCGGCGAGTGCCTGGTTCTGGCTGTCTGCCGGCGCGGTGGACAGGACCTCCACCGGGAAACTGACGTTCTCCATGCAGAAGGTGCAGCTTTCTCCGCTCATCTCGCAGATGGAGCACTGGAGCTTGAAGGGAACCTTCAGCGTGCCGTCGTCGGTACCCAGTTTCAGGTAGACCGGGATTTCGATCGTATGGCGCGGCAGGTAAGACTCGATGGTGAAGTCCCAGACCGTTTTCTTGACCGTGAACGGGGCTTCCTTGAGATACTCCTCGTCGAACTGGACTCGAATCGGCACCAGGTAATTCAGATGCCACTGCGACGGGGCCTTGAGGTTCAGCGCCAGCGTTACGTTCGCGCCCGGTGCGAAGCTGGGCGGCGGCAGAGTTTCTTCCGTCTCGGACTTGGCGATGTCGGGATCGGCGGCGGCCGTGACCAGAATGACCAGCCAGCCAGCCAGGCAGATTAACAACGCGCGCTTGAACATATTCACCTCAACAATGCAATTGCTGATACCAGCAATCACGCCTAATTATCGCCGCCGGCAGCCGCCGGCATAAACAGCCGGGGCAAACTTGTATAATCTACTAATGATAAAAGTAGGCGTAATCGGCGCCGGTAATATGGGCCGGCATCACGTCCGGATTTACAGCGAGATTGAACAATGCGAATTGGTCGGCCTGGCTGATCCCGATGAGAGCCGCGCCGAGCTGGCTGATACCTTTAAAACGCAATATTATGTCGATCACAAAAGACTGCTGGAAAAGCAGCCGCAGCTTGTAACGATCGCGGCGCCGACAACCAACCACGTGGAACTGGCGCGCGATGCCCTGGATGCTGGATGCCACCTGTTGATCGAGAAGCCGATCAGCGCGGAAGTGCAGCCGGCCCGCGATCTGGTCGAGTATGCCCGGCAAAAGGAGCGGATGATCGCCGTCGGGCACATCGAGCGATTCAACCCAGCCATCGTAGCCTTGAAAAGCCTGATCGACATCGGCGAACTCGGTGATGTGCTGACCGTGCACAATCTGCGGGTCAGCCCTTATCACGGGCGGATTCTGGACACCGGCATTGTTCTGGACATCGGCGTGCACGATGTCGACCTGATCAGCATGCTGATGGGCGGGCGCGGCAGCAGCGTGTTCGCGACCGGCTTCCAGCGGATCCACAGCCATGAAGATCATGCCGTGATCCAGGTGGCCTTCGCCGACGGCCGGTCGGGCGTGGTGGAGCTGAGCTGGAACGCGCCCTACCGGATCCGCCACATCCTGGTTTCCGGCGCGCGGCGCTATGCGCTCTGCGACCTGATCGACCAGCGCCTGGTGGTGTACGAGGAAGACGCCGCCGCCAACCGCCTGATGCCGGTGCCCAAGCCGGTGGCGAAGGGCGAGCCGCTGCGCGCCGAGCTGGAAAGCGTGATCGAGTGTGTGGAAAAGGGCACGCCGCCGGTCTGCAAACCCGACGACAGCATCTATGCCCTGGAGGCCTGTCTGGCGGCGCTGAAGAGCATGAAATCGGGCCAGGCGGAGAAGGTCGGCGGCTAGGTCTTCCGCTTGTTACGGAAGTAGGCCCGTGTCTCGTCGATCTCCTTTTGGATCAGCGCCGGGTCTTCAAGCGGGGCGGGGGCGGTTTGACTTCGCCGGTGTCCGACTTGTGACGGTAGCGCGGCCAGGCCATAAACGCGCAATAGCCGCCGGTGACGAACGTCATGAAGCGGATCCAGCCGATATTGGCCACGGGCCGGCCCAGCACGTCATTCAGTTCGCTCAGCCAGAACTGCCCGACGATCAGCAGGACGGCCAGTGTGGCGAAGACCACCATTACGCCGACCGGCTTGGCCCGGTAAACCCAGCCGGAGCGTGGATTAATGTAGTGCGGATTCTGCTTCTCATAGGCGCGGTTGGTCAGGGAAAACGACTCATAGCCATCAAGACCGAACCCGGCTTTATAGGCTTCGTCCGCAATGGTTGGAGTCGGCTTTGTCCCTGCTGTTCCGGCGTGTGGTGTGTCGTTCTGCATTCGGTCCCCGTACCGCATTATACCGGCGGAATGGGCCAGGACAGCGCGCGCGGAATCTAATACAGGTCACAAACGGCCTGAACCGGTGCCCCGGTTTATCCCGTCCACCGGTACCCTCATTTCAGGATAATTTCAGTTATCATTGCCTGTACGACGGGGCAAGGGATTGAAACCTGTTCCGGTACGGAATGATAAGCTCCGTGATTGGAGGTTGCGATGGGATCGCGAATTAGTTTACTGATTGTGTTATTCATCCTTGTCATGTCCGCTCTCTGCGCCTGCGGCGGCGGGCAATCCCTGGACCTGAACGCCGATGACGGGGCGGTGCTGGGTATTACCCAGCAGGGCGGCGGGTTGCCGACGATTCCGCTGGACCGCGTGGCCAGCGAGGGGAACGGGGATCCCGACGGCGGTGATATGCCCTTACCGGTGACCAAGGTTGAAGTGCTGGGCAAGGACTACCTGCTGATGAACAACGGCACGGTCAACGGTGACGCGCTGGATCTGGAAGTGCCGACGGGCGATGCGGACCTGGCCTGGGCGATCTACCGGATCAGCGACCTGGGCGATATCAAACCGCTGTCGCTGACCGTCGAGGTCCTGCCGGGCGAGTGGCAGGACGAGTATTACATCGGCGTGGCGAACTACTCCAAACTGACTTGGGATTGGTTCGGCCCCTCGACGCTCCTGGAATACGAGATCCAGCTGGCGGAGACCGACGATCGCTACATTACGAACCTGGGCAACTTATACTTCATCATCGTAGTGGAGCCCGACAATCTGATCAGCCACGTCAAGTCGACGCTGATTTGCGGGCCGTACACCAGCCCGGTGCCGCCGGGTGCGCCCTACGGCCTGGAGGCCAGCGACGGCCTCTACGAGGAGATGATCGAACTAACCTGGGACGGAGGAACCGCCGCCGCCGGCTTTGAGATCTGGCGGACGACGGACGCCTACAACGAGCCCGGCCGGGACGGCGGAAACCCGACCGACCCCGACAACGGCTGGATGTTGATCGGCGAGTCACCGGATCGGATCTATCTCGATGGGATGGTGGCACCCGGGGTTGAATACTGGTACAAGGTGCGAGCCTTCAGCAGCGGCGGCGTCAGCGAATTCAGCAACCTGGATTCCGGTTTCGCCCTGGAGGGCCCGCCACCGCCCGAGCTGACGATCGACGGTTATATCGCCTTTGAAGACGACAACCGCGTGCCCGATGTGGAAGTGCTGCTGATGACGCCGTTCGGCGAGCAGTACACCACGACGGACGACGAAGGCTGCTTTGTGTTCGAGGGGCTGATCCCCGGTGATTACGTGGTCGCTCCGTTCCGGGGTGACCTGCGCTTCTGGCCGGAGTACCGCGTGGTGCTGCTGGATTACGACAGCCCAGTCGGCGAGGTCGGCTTCACCGCTTATACCGACAGCCTGCCGCTCTACCGCGGCTGGGGCTTTACCTACGCCTGCGGCTGCCTGGAGTTGGGCGACAATCCCGACGCGGATGGCGGCCCGTTGGGCGGGGTGACCGTGACGCTGGCCGACAACGAGGGCGCTACCTGGGTCACCGAGAGCAACGAGGCGGGCTTCTGGAGCGCGCCGGAGCTGCCGGCGGGCACCTATTCAGCCACGCCGTCGAAGGACGGCTATTCCTTCCCCGAGTGTCTCTGGCTGGTCACTGTCGACGGCAGCACGGTTCCCGAGCCGCTGCCGATGTACGGCTACCTCGATTGGCAACCACCGGGCTACGACGGCATGATCGTCGGTATCGCCAACCTGCCCGATACATATGATGGCGGGACGGCCTACCTGGTCGGCCTCTCCGAGGTGGTGGAAACACCCGTGCTCGGCGGCGAGTTCTGCTTCGACAACTTGCCCAACGGCTACTACCTGGTGACGCTGTGGCACCCACAGCTCGATTTCACGCCGGCCTATATCGTGGTTGAGCTGGAGGGCGAGGCTCCGGTGGCCAGCGTGGAGTTCACCGGCGTAGCGGCGACGGACTTCGCCAAGTTCCACGGATTCCTGTTCTACCAGGACTGGGAGATCAACTACGCCGGCGTGGGCGGCATCGACGTGTATGCCTACCTGGACAACCTGGACGGTGAGACGACGGTCGCCGTGTCGGACGAGGCCGGCTACTTCAACTTCACCGACATGGACAGCGGCGATTACATCGTGATCCCGCAGGACGACTACTGGGCGTTCTATCCCACGTATCAAGAAACCGGCGTCGGCGGCAGCGCGATTCCCGCGCCGCTGTTCTTCTATGCCGATGATTACACCGACGGCGGGCCGATGGAACGCTGAGCCCACGACCAAGCAAGAAAAAGGGCCGGTCCAGCGACCGGCCCTTTTTGTTTCAGCTTAGATGCCGTTAGCCTTCGTCGGCGTCACTCGGCAGATCGCCGGTGATTCCTTCATCGGGATTCTCGCCGGCGTTGCTCAATTCATCGCCGCCCTCCGCCGCCACGGGCGCCGTGTCGTCGAACGTCAGTTCGGCAAAGGCCAGCTCGCGGTAGGGCTTGAGGTTGTACTCCGAGATCTTGTAGACGTTGCCGTCCTGGTCCTGGACAAAGTACTGCGAGTTCTCGTCCAGGCCGATCGTCAGCGTCAGCTCGCCTTCCGGGCCGTCGAGGACCAGGTTCGGCTCGCGGCCTTCCAGCCCCGTCAATTCGGGATCCGGCTCGTCGACGAAATCGTTGGCCTTCAACTTGCTGATTTTATCGAGCAATTCCGTGATTAGGTTCTGGTTGCCGTTGGTGCCTTCGGGCGTTTTCCAGAAGCCTTCCGCGCGCGTGAAGGTCAGCGCCTCGCCCTCGCCGTCCGGCGGCGCGATGGTGACCGATGCCAGCGTGGCGGGTTCGAACTTCCAGGGCTCCTTGCTGCGGAAATCGCGGAAGGAAAAGCCCACCAGCGACTTGATGTTCTTGGCCGCGCGGTAGACCTCATCCTGGTTGGCCAGCCGGACGAAGGCGCCGTCGAACGAAGGCGTCGCTTTGCCCACGTACATGTCCACGGCCGGCGTTTCGCCGCCGGCGAAGACCTTCAGCCGAATCGCCTGCGCGTCGTCGACCTCGAACGTGGCCTGCTTGTCGGCCTTGTTCGTCGCCAACCCGCTGCTCATCAGCCCCGGGACATCCTCGATCAACTTGTCGATGCGCTCCATGTTGGCCTTGTAACGCGCATCGCCGCGGACGACGAACCACTGCCCGCCTTCCTTGAGGAGTTGGAAGGGCTCGTCCGAGATCTGGTCGATCTCGAAGCCCGTCAAGGTGTCCGCCGTGACGGAACAGAGCTTGATCTCCTTGGGCGCGTTTTCATCGGGATGGTCCGCGGCGGGCTTGAACCAGCCGAACGGGTCGGTGGCGAGGACCGCCACGGCGACGAGTACCAGCATGATTACCAGCGGTAATCCGAGTCGTTTGATACCTTTGTCAGCCATCATCTACCCCCGAAAATCCTCGTAATAACGTGCGATTGCCCGACGGCGCTGGCCCTTGAGGAACCACAGCAGGAGCCCCAGGAGCACCAGCAGGATCGGGACGCCCAGTACGTTGATCCACCGGTAGAAACTCTTCTGTTTCTCATCCAGGCCCGTCTTCAACGGACGGGCGGTGACCGGCGTGGACCGAATGCCCATCAACTCGTCGCCCAGGAGCATCATGTCCATCGTGTTCACGAGGAACAGCAGATTCTGACGGAACTGGTCCACAAAGCCGTCGGAGAGGCCCAGGGCGCTGGTCATCACGACGATCCGGCCCTGGCCCTCGCTGTTCATGACCTGGCTGCCGGCGTCGAATTGCGGTTTGAGCGAAACAGGTTCGGTTTCCTCGCCAGCCGCAGCCGGGGGCTCGACCGGATTGGGCGGACCGCCGGGATAAGCCGTGGGCAGGTTGCCCTCGAGCATGGCCACCAAGGTAAACGGACCTTTGGCCGGCGCGGAGCTTTCCAGGTACGGCCAGTCCTGGTCGGGTTCCAGGTTGAACGGGCTGCTAAGCGTAAACGATTTGTCGGTGGAGGAGGCCAACGGTGAGAACTTGACCCCTTCAATGTTGGTTCCCTGCAACGGACAGCACCACGGCAGGACCAGGTCTTCGAGTTGGGCGACGGCGCTGACTTCCTGGTTGAATCCGCCCGGCAGCACCTTCGGCCAGAGGTAATAGTCGCGAATGATCGTGAACAGGCCGCCGGACATCGGCGCCTGGCCACAGGACGGATCGACGACGAGCTGCTTGTTCAGCTTGACGCCGTACTTTTCCAGCTGCTCCTCGATCGTCGGCAGGCTGGGGAAGGCCTGCTGCATGCTGCCGGACTGCTGCTGCGGCTGCATCATCGGGTCGATCATGACCAACACCTGGCCACCGTTCATGATGAACTGGTCGATGCTGTACTTCAGGCTGTCGGGCATGCCGAAGGCGCCGGCGATGATCAGGCCATCCAGGTCCTCGGGCAAGGTGCGATTGGCCTGCGGATCGACCGTAACGATCTCATACATGCCTTGCGCTCCGCCCAGCAGCTGCTTGAGCGTCTCATACTGCGGTCCCTGCTGCTGCTGGCCCTGCAGGAACGGCCCGATAAACAGGCCGAGCTTGGGCTTTTTCTCCTGCGTCAGCTTGACCAAGCGGCTGGTCAGCGCGTATTCCAGGTTGGACGGATCGGCCAGCTCGTCGGTCCGGATTGTCTCCGTGCGGTCCTCGAAACTCAGCACGAGCCCGAAGTAGACCTTTTTCACGGTGATCGCGTCCTTTTCCGTGACGTTGATTTCCAGTTCCGGCACGCCCAGTTTCAAGGCGCGGTCCTTCTCGTCCAGGTCGTCACCGGGATCGGTCACCTTCAGCTTGAAATGACCGCGCCCGAAGGCGACGTATTCATCCAGCTTGTCGCGGACGTCGTCCTTGATCCGCACAAACTGCGGCGGCAGGTCGGAGGACAGGAAGAACTCGGCGTTGATCGGATCGTCCATGCCCTGCAAGACCTCCTTGGTCGCGTCGCTGATGGTGAACTGCTTGTTCTCCGTCATGTCGAACCGGTGGAAGAACTTGTAGCCCACCAGGCTGACCGCCACCAGGATGATCACCACGATTACGATCTCGGCGATGTTCGTTGATGTATGCCGTAATTTATTATTCATCACGCACCCCCTAGCTCCACTTCCGGCTTTCTACGGCGCGCACGGTCAGGTACAGGAAGAAGCAGATGACCGTGATGTAGTAGATCAGGTCGCGCGTGTCGATCACGCCGCGCATGATACTGAGGTAATGCCGTTGCAGGCCCAGGTATTCCAGCGGCGTGACCATGAAGCTCGGTACGAACATCGTGACCAGCGATTCGCCGATCATGATGGCGAAGAAGATGACCGCTACGCCGATGATGAAGGCCACGATTTGGTTGCTGGTGAAACTGCCCGCCCAGCCGCCGATGGCCAGGTAGGCCGATCCGAGCAAAAACGCGCCCAGATAACTGGTTATCACCATGCCCCAGTCCAGTCCGTTCTCGCTGAGCCCCGCCACCGTCAGCGGCGTGGTCAGCGTCAGCACCAGGACCACCGCCAGGAAGGCCACCGCCGCCAGGTACTTGCCGATCACGACTTCGCGATCGTGCACGGGCTTGGTCATCAACGACTCGATCGTGCCGCTGCGCAGTTCCTCCGCCCACTGGCGCATCGTCAGCGCCGGCATCAGCAGCAGGAACGCCCAGGGGATGATCGAGAAGAACATCCGCATGTCGGCGTTGTTGACCAGGAAGAAGCCACGGAAGAACAGCCAGTTCATCAGCACCAGGAAGACCGTGATCACGATATAAGCGATCGGTGAGTACCAGTAGCTGCTGAATTCCTTGCGCCAGATCGCACAGATCTTACTCATCGCGCTCACCTCCCGCGGTGTCTTCCATGATCAGGCCGCTGCTGTGGGAACCGGTCAGCTTGAGGAAGACGTCTTCCAGGCTGGTCGTGTCGTGGTTTAGCTCCAGCAGCTTGAGGTTGTGGCCGATGGCGTAGTCGAACAGCGCCTCGCGCAGGTCGCTGCCGCGGCTGGCCGAGACCTTGAACCGCATTTCGCCGTTGGCGCGGAGCTGGTCCACGTTGCTGACTTCCGGCAGTTTGGCCAGGCCGGCGTTGATACCGGCCGGGTCGGCGGAGCCTTTCAGCGTCAGGGTGAACCGCTCTTCACCGCTGGCCATCTCCAGCAGTTCCTCGCTCGTGCCCTCGCCCACCAGCCGGCCTTCGTTGATGATCAGGATCCGGTTGCAGGTGTTCTGTGCTTCGGGCAGGATGTGCGTGCTGAGCAGGATCGCCTTTTCCTTGGCGATCTCCTTGATCAGCGCGCGAATCTCGACGATCTGGCCGGGATCGAGGCCGCTGGTCGGCTCGTCGAGGATCAGCACCGGCGGATCGCCCAGCAGCGCCTGCGCCAAGCCGACGCGCTGGCGGAAGCCTTTACTGAGCTCGCCGATGTCCTTATGGGCCATCGCTTCGATGCCGCAGATGCCGATCAGCTCGTCGATCCGCGCGCGGCGCTTGGCCGCGGGTACGCCTTGCAGATCAGCCATGAATCCCAGATAGTCCAACACGCCCATCTCATCGTAGAGCGGCGTGTTCTCCGGCAGATAGCCGATCCGGCTGCGGGCGCCCCGCGGATCCTCAAGGATGTCGAAGCCGTCGATGGTCGCCGTGCCGCTGGTCGGTGCGATGTAGCAGGTGAGGACTTTCATCGTCGTGGACTTGCCGGCGCCGTTGGGCCCCAGAAAGCCGACGATCTCACCACGACCGACTTTAAAGCTGACATTATCGACGGCCAAGGTCGTCCCATAGGACTTGGATACGTCCTTAACCTCTATCATTCCAATCCCCTAAACCGGTATTAAATTTGGTTTAACTACACTGAAGTGTTATACAGACGGGTTAATTTAGCAGATGGTTCGAATGGCTGCAAAGATTTTCCCCGAAATCGCCCGGCAAATCAGGGAAATGGGCCGTGAAATGCCCGAATTGCACCTTGGCCGGGGCTTAGCCGCCGCCGGCGCTGCTGACCCGTTCGAACAGCTCCGGCCAGTACTGCCTGACAGTGCTCAGCAACTGGCGTTGCCTCTGCGTTTTGTTTCCGCGGATCTCGACAATCGGTACCTGTATGCGCGCCAACATGCCGGTGATTGCCGAATCCAGCGCGCGCTGGTAGTCCGGCGAGGTTTCCCGAAAGCCGTTGTCCTTGAGCGGGAATTGGATCGGCAGATAGAGCATCACGCGGTAGCGTGCCAGCGCCGCCAGGGCGGTTGCCTGATGGCGCGCCAGGAAATCAGGTGCGATGTTTTGGTTGACCAACAGGTAGGAGCAGTGATCGACCGGAGTGCGGTCGGCGATGGCCAAAGGCGCCTGCACGGCGTTGTCGCGGTCTTCGTAAGCGGCCAGGAAGGCGTCGTAATCGGATTCGCGCATCGCCGCGTCGATACGCACGCCCCGCTCGGACAGCTTCCGCGCCAGTTCGGGCAGCAGTTCGGCGTTGTGCTGGGTTGTCGCCAGCTTGCGCATCAACCAGTCGGCCAGGGTCGTCTTGCCCGTGCCGGGCGCACCGCATATCCCCAGAATTCGTGGCTGGCCCATGCTGGTTCGCTCCAACGCATTGTAACGCGCAGATGGTCTTAGGTGTAGATAAGCAACAGGGGTGGAGCCACGCTCCACCCCTGGTTAGAGTCTGTTTAACGCCGGGCTTGACTAGAAATTGGTGTCCCAGACGCGGACCTTATAGTCGGCGCCGCCCGTGAACATCATATCCAGATCGTCGGCAATCAGGAAGTCGCGGACCGCCAGCACGTGGGCCTGCATCTCGCCGGCCTTCTCGCCGTCGTGGTTCCACAACTTGATCTTGCCGTCCTCGCCGCCGCTGACCGCCAGGCTGTCATCCGGCAGGAACGTGATGTAGTTGACGTTGCCGGCATGGGCGCGCATCTTGCGGACCAGGCTGCCCGTGGAGGCATCCCACACACGGATCTCGCCGCTGGTGCCGCCCGTGTACAGGCAGGCTTCCAGGTTGTTGAGCTGCAGGCACAGCACCTCGGCGCCGTCATAAGCCTTGATCTCGCTCTCCAACGAGCCCATCAGCGCGTCGTACACCTTGACCATGCCGTCAACGCCGCCGGAGAACAGGTAGTCGCCGTTCTGCGTCAGGATCAGATCGTTAACGCCGTTGTAATGGGCATAGGCTTCCCACTCGAGCGTGTAACCGTCCTCGACGTTGTAGCAGCGGATCCACCCGTCGTCACCGCCGGAATAGATGTAATAACCCTCCGGATGGATGGCCAACGTCTTGGCACCGCCTTCATGCGCGGGCAGCGCGATCAGCAGCTCAAGTGTCATCGCGTCCCACACCTTGACGAATCCATCGTCACCGGCGGTCGCCATAAAGGTTGTGTCCGGGCTGATCACCAGGTCATTAACCGCAACCTGGCAGGCGGGTACGGTCTGAACCAGCTCCAGCGTATTGACATCCCACAGCTTGATCCGGCCGTCCTTGCCGCCGGAATACAGCATGGCACCGTCGTCGGTGAGGTCAATGGCGTTCACCGCGCCGTAATGGGCGTCAACAGTCTGCACCAGGTCGGCGGGCGCCATGGCCGCGCTGGCGAATAAAAACAGTCCAATTACCCCGATAACCGCTACGATGATGTTGCGCATCGTCGATGACCCTCCAGTTTTTTCAACTGAACGTACACAGCTGCGCCGCCCAGTTTTGAACGATTGCATACCTTACCACTTTTCCGGGCTTTTGACCATACAGATACTTCTATTGGGTATGTAAAGCAGGGCTGGTCATTCCCGTTGAACGGCTGGGATTACCAGCCGTCCCAGCAGAGCGTGCGCTGGCATGTTAGTATATGGCGGCGCCGGTTCAACCGTCGTCAAGGAACTCGTATGAACAGAACTAGCATTGCGTTTATGATCCTGTTGGCTGTGTCCGTGCTGGCCGTGCCGGCGCGGGCCGAAATTTCTTTACTGGAAAAGGGACAGCTCCGGTACGGTGAAAGCATCCTGGATTTCAATGAGCAGTTGAACCGCAACGAGGAAGACTTCATCGTGCAGTTCCGGATCGACACGCCTTCCACCAACGAGATCGCCTGTATCTACAACGAAACCGAGTTCTACCATGCCCGGTTCTATCGCGGACAGTGCTATTACATCGAGCGCCGGCAGGAGCTGCCCGTCGAGGAAGTGCCGGTGCTGTTCGAGCAGTTCGGCGAGACCTACGGCGAGACACCCGAGGTTACGCAGAGCCGCGACCAGCATCTCTGGTACGCGCGCTGGATGCTGAAAAACCGCGAGATCGAATTGACGGCCTACAGCCGGACCGACGAGTTGTTCTTCGTCAGTTACACCGAGTTCGATCCCCTGCTGCTGGGTGAAGCTCTGTACGTCCAGGAGCAGGAGGTTCAGGCGGGGGCGGTGATCGACCCGATCACCGGCCGGGCCCAGCTGCAGGAGAGCACGGAAGGCCAGGAAGGCCAAGCGGAGGGCGATCAGGACACGGAAGCAGACGATGACGATTCCGAGGAAGCGGTGCCCGAGGATCCCGTCGAGGAAGACGACTGGTATTAAGCCCGTGGCCTAGATCGTACCGGAGATACCGTATTCGCTGAGGGAACCGCCCAGCACATCCGTCAGGACATCCGTGCGCAACCGCTCGAAATCGAAGTGGAACTGCGCATCCATCTCCAGTGGGAAGTAGCCGTCGCGGATGACATCGCCGTTGTCGTCCGTGACTGGGTTGCCATTGGCATCGGTCAGGGCGGGGCGGTGGACGCCATACGGGCTGTAGAGATGGAGATAACCCGGATACTGCGGCAGGGCATTCAGGTACAGCTTGACCCAAATCTCGTCGCCGTCGGACAGCGAACCGCGGCGCCACAGGGCTTCCCAGGTGGTGCAGCAGTTGATTTTGCGCAGCCAGACGGTCCGGACCGCGTCGCGCAGGAAGTCCTTGCTGAAGGCGGGTTTGACCGTGTTGGGGTAGCTGTAGTACATGGTCATCGCCCCGACCCAGCCGTCACCGAGCCGCCGCGAGTAAGTCGCCTGCAGGCTCTGGCCCTTGAATTTATTGATGAAGTCCGTGGTGAACGCGTATGTGGAGCCCAAGGTCCAGTTGCGATAACCGTCCGGCGCCAGGTACCGGGAGCGCCACGTGGCCTGGACCCGGCTTTGGTTCCATTCCCACTGGTAGGCGTTGTCCTCGGACGACAGGCGCGGGCCGATACTGGTGGCGAACGTCATGCCGAACAGGTCGTTGGGATCCCAGGTGAAGTTGGAGCTGACCGTGGCGAAGCGCCAGGTTTGGAAGTCGTAGCTGTTGCCCAGCGTCCACTTCCAGGTGTGGTTGTCCCGGTCGTACATGTTGATGTTGTACGTCAGGTTGTTGCGGTAGGCGCGGCGGTCGTTTTCCGCTGTACCGGCGCGCGCGCCCTGCCAGTAGAACATGTTCCAGGTCATCTTGAAGTCGTACCAGTCGTGGCTGTTGTAAGTCAGCGTGGTTCGGGGATTGAGCTGGTAGAGCGCATTGCCGTCGCTGTAGAAATACTGGTTGAAACCCAGGTTGTAGGCGACATTGCAGGACCGGCTGTAATTGGTATTGTCGCTGCCGCTGATCTGCAGGGCGTAACGCTCGTACGGATTCAGGTCGGGATCGCCGCGGCGACCGGAGATCAATCGCTCCGCCGTGATCGTGTAGCTGTTGAAGAACGTGTTGTCGTCGAAGATGTCATTGGGCAGCTTGACCGACAGGCTCGGCAGCTTGTTGCTGATCTGTGTGTTGGACTCGATGTAGCCGTCGCCGTCGAAGTCGATGTTGCTCTTGTTGTAAGTCAGGTCGATGTTGTAGCCTTCCATCGACGTGTTGGGGGCACCGCGGTAATTCGCGGTAACGGAATAGCTGCCTTCCTTGTCCACGGGGTTCAGCGCGGTGGCGCCGTGCTGGACCTCGGACCGGTCGAACCTGAATTCAACGCCCAGTTCCTTGGTGAACTTCTTGCTGTAGTCGTATTTGAAGCGCCGGTTGGTCTTTCTGGGCGTAGTCACTTCGCCTTCGGCGGTGACGGTGCCGCCGCTGTTGATGTAATCGGTCAGTGAGACATTGGTATTGGTCGTGCCCCGGTTGTATTTCAGGGCGAAGCTCTTATCCCAAGTGTCCTTGCGCGTGCCCAGGTTCTGCGAGTTGGTGCTGTAATTCGGAGTGAAGACGTAGTCACGGCTGAGCTTGAACGAACCGGTGATGGCCCGGCTGAGCTTGAGGTCCTGGTTCACCGCGTAGCTGTAATCGGCGCCGGTGTAGTCCGAGTTGCGGTTGATCGGTGTCTGGCGGAACACGATGCTGTCGCGGATCGGCGCCGGCCAGTCGTCCTTATAATAAACATCGATCAGGCCGACACCCAGGCTGGGGATGAAGTACTCCTGCTTGACTCCGACGCCCGCGCCGCGTTCGGTCATGAACTCGGTCTTGATGCCGCCCTCGATCGGATCATTCACGCCCTCAACCCACCGCGAGGAATACGTATAGGCAAACTTAGCGAACAGGCCGTCGCTCTTGTTCCAGCCGTAGGTTTGCTGGATGTCGCTGCGTTCCTCCGGCTTCTGCAGTTTCTTGGGGATCGGCACCGCCAGCATTGGGATCCAGGCGACTTTGTCGTCGCGCAGGAACAGGTAGGCGTCGTACATCACGACGCTCTTGCCCTGCCGGTAGTGCATCTTGTCGCACTTGATCTCGTAATCGCGGTGCGGGCCGCAGAGCGGCGGGCAGGTCGTGATCAGCGCCTTTTCCATGATCAGGTGATCGAAGGTGCCGTAAGCGCGCTCGGCTTCGAAATACAGCGGCTCGTACAGGCGCTCGCCGCTGGTGTTGCCCTCGATCCAGAACATTTCGAGCGTCTGCGTGTCGTAGTTCAGATAGGCCTCGTCGCAATAGACGATGTTCTTGCCCTGTTGGATGGCGACATAGCCCTTGGCATAGGCCGTGGCGGCGCCGTCGTCGACCTCCACCAGATCGGCCCAGATCGCGATGTCGCTAAACAGCAACTCGACGTTGCCGCTGAACGTCAGGATCCGGTTGCGGCGGTCGTATTGGAATGAATCGCTGGCCTTGAATGTCATCAGGCCGGAGGGCAGCGGGATCGTGACGCCCGACTCCGGGCGCTGTTCCATGGCCAGGTCGATCCGCTGCAGGCTTTCCTCGATGCTGCGGGCGGCGCGTTCTTCGGCGTTCTCGCCGTCCTCGACCGGCGGCAGCGGCCGGCGTTCCAGATAAGCTCGCTCGGGCTGGACAAAGCTGTCGGGCGAAGGCAGCTCCGGCGCGAATTGGATCGGCGGAATGGCGACGGAAAGCGTCGGCTCTTGGTAGTCCTCCGCGGCACCCGCCAGTTCGGCGGGGGAGGGCAGCTGGAAATCCGGCTCGGGGGGAATGGCAACTTCGTCTTCCTCGTCCGTCGTGCCCTCGGCCCGGTTGGTGGCCCCCGTGGCGCTGGCCCGGGACTCGGCGGCATTGGCGATCGGGGGGACGCCCCCGGGCAGTGCCGGCGTGAACTCGGATGTTTTCTCGGTTCCCGTGGGGGTCGATTCGACGACATTGCCGGCCGATGTCGTATCGGTTGCGGTGGTGTCGACAATCACTTCGGTCCCACTGCGGTCCGAGCGTTCGGTCTCGGGTTCCGGGGACGGTGTTTCCGCCACGGTCACGGTGGTGGTAGCGGTCGCATTCGTTCCGGTCGCATCGGCCGGTTGCTCCGCCACGGTCTCGGCTGCCTCCGTCGCGGTGGCTTCGGCTGTATTTTCCGCGCTGGATTCGGCGGAGTTTACATCGGTCGTGGTTGGTTCGGGTTCCGGCGGAGGTTCTTTCTCAGCGGTATTCTGGGCCCAGCCGCTCGCCGGCCAGCAAGCGCCGCAAACCAGGACAACCAGCGCTGCCAGTAATGCCACAAGGCTGAGGGGCCTGCCCCGCTTCAACTTGCTACTCCGCCTTCCTCTTGATTCACGCCACATGCAAGACGTGCTGTGAGCGTAAATGTTTACACCATGCCGGTGCTAATTAATTATTGCATACGCTGGGTTGTCGTCGTCGGACCGGACCGCCGGCGAACCGGACAGCTCGGCAGGTTTGGCGGCCGCTTATCACGGTATAAACTAGGCTGATCAGAGCAGTGGAGGGAAAGTCGTGCAGTACGAGGAAGTGCTTGCCAAGCAGTGGGATCTGGTGATCATCGGCGCGGGGCCCGGCGGGATGGGCGCGGCGCTCTACGCCAGCCGCGCCGATCTGGCGACACTGGTGGTCGAGAAGCAGTACGCCGGCGGGCTGATCATGCTGACGCACGAGGTGGAGAACTACCCCTGCATCGACAAGGCGAGCGGCATGGACCTGGGGATGAAGCTGGAGCAGCAGTGCCGCAAGTTCGGCACCGAGTTCCTGCTGAAGGAAGTCAGGCGCGTCGACCGCAGCGGAGCTGGATTCGCCGTGACGCTGGCCGACGGCAAATCGGTCAGCACGGCCACGGTGGTGATCGCCTCGGGCAGCGCGCCGCGGCGCTTGCCCTGCCCGGGCGAGCAGGAGTTCTACGGCAAGGGGGTCAGTTATTGCGCCACCTGCGACGGGGCATTTTTCCGCGACAAGGAAGTAGTCGTGGTCGGCGGCGGCGAGAGCGCCTTCCAGGAGGGGCTGTTCCTGACGCAGTTCGCCAGCAAGGTCACGCTGGTGCACCGTCGCGAGGGTTTCCGCGCCACCGAGCTGGCGATCCGCCGGGCCCGGGCCAACGCGAAGTGGCATGAGAAGCTGAACTACGTCGTCGAGGAGATCTACGGCGACGAGACGATGCAAGGCGTCAAGCTCAAGCATGCCCAGACCGGCGAGATCGAGGACTTCCCCTGCGACGGCATCTTCGGTTTCATCGGCTACGATCCGGCTAGCGCCTCGGTCAGCCACCTGGTGGAGACCGACGAGGAGGGCTATGTCGTCGGCGACCTGAACATGCGCACCAGCGTTCACGGTATCTGGGTGGCGGGCGACATTCTCAAGGGCGCCAAGAAGCAGATGGTGATCAGCGCGGGCAACGGCGCCACCGCCGCGATGGACATCCGCGAGTACCTGGCCGAGCGCGACTGAGCAATCCGTTTTTACCTGTTACATGTCATTCGTGAAGTACGACATCACGAACGCGTCGTTATTACCGCCGCCCGTGTTTTCCACGCCGCTGCCCAGCACCGTCACGGTACCGGTGATATCGATGGCGTTAATCGCGTGGTCGACAACCGTGCCGGATGCCGTCTGGACTGCCGCCGGGTAATCAGCAGCGCTCAATGAGCCCGTGTTCCAGACTCCGGCGGCCCGGACACCTTCACCCGCAATAGCCACGACGCCCGCGTGGCCGCGCACCATTTGATTCACGGCTTGATCCGCGCCGTTGGTGTAAGTGCGCTGCCAATTCAGTGCGCCGCTGCTGTTAAGTTGCCAGATATATGGATCACGCTGGTTCCCAACGCCCACTTCCGAGTAGTTGCCCAGGACAAACACGCTGACGGGCAGAAACATCGTGCCCGTTGTGAATACATCCATCGCGTATTCGCCTTGATCGCTGCCGATCGTTTTGGCCCACTGGTACACACCGGATGAATCGTACTTGACCAGCAGGGCGTCGGCGGGATTCGTGCCGCTCGTACTGCCTACCAAGTAGGCGTTGCCGGTGTAATCCAGCGCCAAGGCATGGACATACTCATTATCGTCGGTTGCCTGCCCCACGCAGCTTTCCAGGGTTAGCCCGCCCGTGGGAGTAAATCTCAGCAGCAGCACATCGCCACCACGGGTTGCCGTCCGGATGCCGCCGCAAAGCAGCAACTGGTTCGCGGCGGTTAGTTTGATGTCCTCGACGTAGCTCGATCCGTCTATTACTGCCCACGTTTTAGCCCATCCGACCTCGCCGGTCGGATCGAGCTGCATTACCAGTGCTTCGGCGGGCTCCCAGGATTCCTCAGCTTTGCCAGCCAGGAAGATATTGCCTGTACCGTCCACGGCCAGGGCCCGGGCTTGATCGAAATAGTAAAAGTGATACCGTTTTTGCCAGACGATTTCTCCGGTTGGCGCTAGTTTGATGAGGCCGACATCCTGCTCCAGCGACGACCCGCCGAACGGGCCCAGATACCCGGCGACATACGCGTACCCGCTCGAGCCGCTGACCGCATAAGCCCGATCGTCGTTATCACCACCATAGGCCAGCTTCCACTGGAGTTCCCCGAATCGGTTGTATTTCACAACCAGCCAGTCGGTTTCATTGAGGCTTGTGTAACCGGCAGTGTACACGTTACCTTGGGAGTCGACCCACAGGTCGTCCAGGCATTCATAGACACTTGTGCCCCACGTTCGCGACCAGCCCTGGACCGTGATGGAGCGGACGGCGATGTCTGTATTGCCGTTGTTGTCTGTGACGCGAAGCGTCAGCATGTTGTCGCTGGGATCCACGTATGTGAAATCGGCGATCGGGTCGGCTTCGGTCAGGTCGTAAACGCCGTCCCCTTCCCAATCCCACTCATAACTGACGATCGTACCGGCGTCGCGGTCGAAGGAATCACCGGCGTCGACGTTGACTGGGGTGGCCGCATTGCCGAAGGTTCTGTCCACCGTAAATGCGGCGACCGGTGCTTCGCCGTCAATATCTACATCCAGAGCGACACGCGCGACGAGCGTGGCATCGTCCCAGAGCACGACCGCCACGTAGGCCAGGCCGTAGGGGTTGATCATCGTGATCCCGGCCGGTACATCGACCGTGTCGTTGCCGGTGGCGTCGGCGATGTACTGCCAGCGCCAGCTGCTGCCGGTCATGTCGCCGAAGCCGAGCCAGAACGCGTCCGCCAACGGGCTGGCCAGCTCGACGGTCACGGACAGCGGGGTATCGGCGTCGGCCATGTCGTCGAAGCGGAAAATCGCCCAGGCCGGGGTGTCCGCGCCGGCGAACAGCTGCAGGGTGTGGGCGGTGGTGTTCTTCACGGCGGAAGCGTCACAACGAAAGCAGTCGTCGCCCAGGCATTCACGGGTCTGGACGCCGCTGCCCGCGCGCGGCACACTGGCCCGTGCCTCGTCGGTCAGCCAGGGCATCGGAAACTCCGCCAGGCTGGCCGGTGGTGAAGTAGCCGGCGTGCCGGTTTGGGGTACAGAGGCCTGTTGGCCGGAGCAGCCGGTGAAGAGTAAAGCAGTCAGGACAAAGCCCAGTAATTGGAGCGGTCTAACCGCCCGCTTGGCAGCGCACATTTAAACCTCCACCTACCCGCTGTTTTTCGGGATCAGTAGCGTGATGATAATGCCGATCGGTCCCAGGAAACAACCCAGACCGCAACCCCAGCAGCCGTTGCCCTTGGTGTTGCCGACGAAGAAACCGAGGATTGCCATGAGAATCCCGCCGGTGGTCAGGGCGATGGCAAGCTGGTTCATTTCTCCAAGCTGATGCATATCAGTAGATTATGCCACCGTGATTGGCGCGCGACCGCCAATTCGGCAAAGCCCGCGTGAAATCATGGCAAACGAGCCGTCCGGGCTGGTATCCTATAAGCAGGATGGAGTACTCACTGGTTACGCCGTGGAGGGAATATGTTTACTTATCACGAGTTGGACGGTTTCACGCGCCGCTACATGCGACTGGAGTTCATGCTTGACAAGGAGCAGGGCGTTTTATACCAGAGCCGGCTGTTGACCGAGGAGGGGCTGGCCGCGTTTCCCGATTTATTATTGGAAGCCTTGAATACGGGGACGATCGAGAGCTTGGCCGACCGCCTGACCAATTCGTCCTACTGGGGTCCGCGCGCGCGGGAAAACTCGCACCTGGCGCTGGCCGAGGAACAGTATAACCAGTACTACATGCGCGCGATCCTGCGCAAGCTGATCGAGGAAGGGGAGGAAGAGGCCGAGGTCTACCGCGCCAGTGACGAGGTGATGGCCGGCCGGCGCGGGGCCCAGCCCGGCGATCGTGTCAAATGCACGGAGGCCCTGGAGGACCTGCGCGACGCCTGCCGCCAGCAGTGGCGGGGTGCGACGGGCCTGGTCCGCGGCGCCAAGGCGGGAATCAGCCTCAAGCGCATCGGCTCGGTGCGCACATCGGGGTGAGGGTGAAGTAAGGGAAAGGGCGGGTTGCCCCGCCCTTGGTTGATTGGTGGCCGTTAGTTTGTTTACTCCGCGCGAGCCAGTTTCAATGCGTAGTTTGTGTTATCGAAGTAGCTGATGTACGGACGATCATTGATTACTGTCATATTGGCGTATCGGCCGACATCTCCCGTTGAATCGACAACGGCTACGTCCCAGTTGCTGGCGCTGGTTGGTGTAGCTGAATCGGCCCAGGCAAACTTTAAGTCCTTGGCTGTTCCACCGTCGTGGTAAGCAATTGCCGGTCGTCCATACAGGTCAACCATCGACATATATGTCCATGTTGATGCAGTTGTGTCAACGGAGTGACTTGTCCAATTGCTGCTGGTGCTGGGGGTGGCTGTGTCGGCCGCGGCATAATGCAATGTGTAGCTATCACGATAACAGATCACTGGAACGCCGTTTAACACTTGAAGCGATAGCCCCGTATCACTAGCAACTGATGCCACAGTATGAATCTGCCAATCTGTGCTGGTCGTCGGCGCGCTGACTGTAGCCCGGGCGTACTTAACGTCGTTGTTGGAGATGTCCAGGTAGGCCACGGCCGGCAGGCTGTTAATCTCAACCAAAGCTGAGTACTGCCCCACGTTGGCGCTGTTGTCGACAGTGTGGTGTACCCAGTTGCTGGTTGATGTCGGATTAGCTGTATCGGCACAAGCATACTTGAGATTCCCGTCCGAGATGTTGTAGTAGCTTACTGCCGGATATGTTCCGATTAGCGTTTGAGAATTGTAGTAGCCTTGCTGATTGGCAGAGTCATCGATGAAGTACTCAGTCCAATCGCTATTGCTACTGGGGGAAGAGCTGCCGGCAATGAAGTACTTGAGATCACCATCACCGGTGCCGTTGTCGACTGTTGCGGTGACAACCGGCACGCCGTTGTTAATGATCATCGAGCTGTCTGAACCGTAAAACAGCCCCGATACTGAGCGAATGATATGAGTATCCCAATCAGCGGTGGCAGATGGCGTTGCCGTATCTGCCTGGGCAAACCAGATATTACCGTGCGTGACTTCATAATCCCAATAGCTAATCACAGGCTTACCGTTGAGTTCGGCAATAGATGGACGGATACTGGAACTGCCATTGCTGTCGACTGTCTGAACAACCCAGGTAAGCGAGGCCGGCACGGAACTTACGTCCACTTCCACGCTCGCTGTATCCCAGGCGCCGGCGGCGTCCCAGACCTTGACCGTGGCGTCGAACTCGCCTTCCTCCATGTACATGTGATCGGTCACCGTATCGCCATCGATCAAATCGTATTCACCGTCGCCGTCCCAGTCCCAGTCGTAGCGCACGATCACGCCGTGGTCCGGATCGCTCGAGCCGCTGGCGTCGAAACTCACATACAACGGCGGCTCGCCCTCGGCCGGGTCCGGATCGGATTCCAGGTCCGCCGTCGGCCCGACGTTGAACGCGAAGTCCACCTCGTAACCAGTGAAGGCAGGATCGAGATAAGCCGGATCCAACGGCGAGATCGCCGTGTAGTCGTCACTCTCCGCGACCAGTTCATAATCAGTAGGGCCGGTCACATCGCCGCGCGATGTCTCATGAATCGCGCTTGTCGTGGTCGGATTCGGTACCTGGACATGAAATTCATACTTGCCATCGGTTCCAGTCATCCGGCCTTCCAGGTAATCACCCTCGTGCTCGTAGTGAACGACCGCGCCTTCCAGCGGTAGGCCGTCGCAACCGCTAACCACGCCGGTCATGATCTTGTCGATGCCGATGATTGGCTCAATCGTCGGATAGCCCGGCAGAATGCGAAAGCGCATCGGCGTTGAAACGGGGCTGCGTTCGACACCGTCGGGAGCCTGGAAGACCGCGGCGATCCAATAGCGCTCGTCCTTGACGAAGGGGCTGCCCTTGAAGTCGCTGTAGGTGAACAGCATGTTCGGATTGACGGTCCAGCTTTCCCACGTCACGTCGATGTCGGCGGGCAGGCTGCCCGGCGCAGTATTGATATAGGTCAGCGCTTCACTCGTGGTCAGGGGCGAGTCTTCCTCGGGATCGTGCTTGAGGCAGAAGATCACGTGCGCGACGCTATCAGCCGAGTTTTCGTTGTCCACGCGGACGCGCAGGTCGAGCTCGCCGGCAAAGGAGACGGTCCGATCACCGTCCTGGCGGATCATTTCACCAGAAACCTTTGGTGCAACTAGATCAGCAGGAACGGCAATACCTCCGCCACCTCCGCAAGCAACCGCCAGGATTGCACTGAGAATCATTAAAACAAAAACACTAAGATGCCGTAACATCATGTACCTCCAAGATTGAATGGCAAAGCAGTGAATGCGGCGGTGATCAACTCCGCCGCAGTCACCGGTCAGGAGGCCGGCCTGATAAATACAACGAAACTCGTGTCATCGATATGAGGTGAACGTATTGAAATATATAAATTTTGGTTAAATACTCAAGTGTTTATGTTTGAGTCAGATTTTCTGATAATAGAAATCCGTCGGGAACCTTGTTACGGCCACTGCATTCTATACTGGAAGCCGGTCCGCGATGACCGGTGGGAGGTCCGTCAACAAGATGCCAGTGCGGTGTTTGATAGCGTTGCTGTGCGTGGGACTGCTATTCGGGTGCGCCGATAACAGCCGGCGTATCAATGAGCTTCAGCAGCAACTCGCCGCACATGAACAGGCGTTGATGCGCCTGCAGCCGGATTACGACAAGTACCGTTTTTGTTGTGACGAACTGGCCGGCTTGACCTCCCAGGGAAACACACTGGCCGGATTGTGCGGATCAAAGCCGAATTGGCCTGCCGCTATTAAAGCCGCGGATGAACTGGCTCGTACCGAGCCGGCGGCCGCTGCTTACATGCTGCGCGCCCAGGACACCGAGCTGTGGATCGATCCACCCGCGGGGCTGACCGAGGAGGAGTGCCAACGGCTGTGGGCGGCGGTGGATAACACGGGATGCTTCCAGTTCAAGCACTTCTTGATCTCGGCGGACGATGACAAATGCGAGCGGCAGTATTCAGCATCCGAGTACATCAGCAAGCTGACCTCGTTTGCCACCACAGCCAACCGGCAGAAGGCATGCTGGTGGCCGACGTGCGGACCGCAACGCTGCCGGGTCCCGACAATGCGGGGTTAAGCCCGTTACTAGCTGATGCCCGTGAGTACCCCGGTGGGATTAACGTTTACCACGGCTTGAGCCTGGATTCGCAATCGCGTGACATTACACACCTGGAAAGTAACCTGGTTGTGGCGCAAAGGGCGATCGAGAATGTTGAAGCTGCGATCGCGAAACTGCCGGAGGCCCAGGTTCTGGCCGTTGATCTCAGACAAGCGCTGGACCATATGGTGGAGGAGAATTTCCTCGTCGACGCCTATGACCTGATCGAGTTGTTGGAAGGGGAACTGCTACCGGCGCTGAACGGGACCGCGGTCGGCCGGCGCGCTGGTCTGAGCCTGACGGCACCGCCGCTCAATTCCGGTAATAACAGCCATCTGCTGACGCTGCCTGCGCCGGAGTAACTGAAGGGCTGGCCGCAGGGGCTGGGCGATCGCGAATCCCTGGATTACTACCGGCGGCAGAATACGACCGCGAACGGCCTGGAGCATTTCACCGGTACGGCCTTGCCGTTCGATACTTACTCGATCCGCCTCGATTTGCCCGGTTGTACTTCTGAGGAACTGGTCGAGGTTGTGGAAACGGTTACCGACATGTCTGTCGGAAGCGCGATTATCGAGATCAGTTGCGCGGAGTTCACGCCCTAGAACTGCGAGGGGCTCGCGCCGGTCGTGGCGCCGGCATCCGTCGGCGACCGGCACGATTACGTCGTCGCCTTCTGCCTGTAAGCGGTGAACCTGAAGGCGACCGGCTGGAAATACGGTCAGATCGCCCGGCGGCCGGGTTACCAGACCGCCGACGAGATCAAACGCGCCGCCGATTTCCGGGCGCGCAAACAAGCGGCCGTGGACTAGCCGTGATCGCGTAGGCGGGGAAATCGGGCAGGCCAGATTCGAACTGGCGACCCCCTGCTCCCAAAGCAGGTGCGCTAACCTGACTGCGCTACTGCCCGATAGGCATGGGATTATACCGCGCTCGTTTTTATCGCCACCCGCCCGCAGGCGGGTGTTCGGCGGCAAAGGATCTCCGACACCTTTAATTTAGCCTGAATTAAATCAAACCGCTGGCTTGTTTCCACCTCGCTCCACGGCTATAATCCCACGCGTCTGATTACGCTATCCCCTTGAGGTTCAAAGCCTTGTCACACATATTGCAGTTGTTGCTGATCTTGGTGGTGATCCTGTTCGCCGCCAAGTACGCTGGCTACTTCAGCGTCCGGATCGGCCAGCCGGCGGTCTTCGGCAAGATCGCCCTGGGCCTGCTCTTAGGCCCGACGCTGTTCGACATCGTCAACTGGCACCTGGGCGGCTTCTATTTCTTCGGCGGCCTGGATCACGTCGCCCACGAGGCGGTGGCCTCGCTGCCCTTCGCGCAGCAGGTCGCCCATGCCGTGGAGACGGGCCAGGAAACTTCGGGCCTGATCCTGATGCACACCATCCACGACCTGGCCGAGTTGGGCGTCCTGTTCCTGATGTTCATGGCCGGCCTGGAAACCGATCTCAAGCAGATGATGAAGGTCGGCAAGGTCGCCCTCTACGCCGCGATCGGCGGCGTGATCGGCCCGATGCTCACGGGTGCCGGCGCCGGCTACCTGTTCTCGGTCTGGGGCTTGAACTTCAATGTTTACGAGTGTATTTTCATCGGCACGATTCTCACGGCGACCTCGGTCTCGATCTCGGCGCAGACGCTGATGGAGCTGGGCCGCCTGAAGAGCAAGGAAGGCACGACGATCCTCGGCGCGGCCGTGATCGACGACGTGATCGGCATTATCGTGCTGAGCGTGGTGATCGCGCTGAAGCCGGCCGGGGGCGCGCATGGCGCGGAAGGCGCGGCCGCGGCCCATGCCGAGAAGCTCTTAGACTGGATCATGCTGGGCCTGGGCGACATCGGCTGGCTCAGGATCATGCTGTTGGTCGTGATGATGATCGCGTTCTTCGTGGTCGGCTGGTTCGCGGACAAATGGCTGGTCCGCCCGTTGGTCAACCGCTTTGAGCGCATGCCGGTGACCGAAGGGCTGCTGGCCGGTGTGCTGCTGGTCGGCTTGCTCTACGCCTGGGCCGCCGAGTGGATCGGCAACGTCGCCGCGATTACCGGTACCTACCTCTGCGGCGTGCTGCTGGGCCGCACCGACCTGCGCCACCAGATCGAGGAGAAGCTGCACACGCTGACCTATTCGTTCTTCGTGCCGATCTTCTTCGTCAACATTGGCCTGCACGCCAACGCGCGCCCGATCTTCGCCCCGCTGGCACATCTCGCCAGCATGGATAAAATCGAGTGGCTTGTGCTGATCTTCACGCTGTTGATCTCATTGATCGCCGTGTTTACCAAGGTTTGGGGCTGTCAGATCGGCTCATTGATCGGCGGGTTCAATGCCAAGGAGAGTATGCGCGTCGGCGTCGGGATGATCAGCCGGGGCGAGGTCGGTATCATCGTGGCCCTGGTCGGGCTGAACGCCGGCATCATCGACAGCGAAGTCTTCTCGATGATGATCCTGATGGTCCTGGTCACGACACTGGTCACGCCGATCTGGCTGAAGGTCGTGTTTAGAAAGGACAAGGGCGGCGACGACGCCGGACAGGCTGAGCAACAATCGCCCGCCGAAGCCGAGGCATAACTAATCGGCTTTGATCCGGTTGATCGCCCAGCGCGCGGCGGAAGCCACCTGGCTGTGGCGGTCGGCCTGTAGCCGCCGCAGGTCCGCCAGCGCATGTTCGGCCGCCGGACCCAGCCGCCCCAGCGACAGCGCCGCCTGTTCGCGCACGCCGGCGTGCGGATCACGCAGCGTGAGGATCAAGGCCGGCACGGCCAGCCCGGGCTTATCGGCATAGCGCCCCAACACCTTGGCGGCTTTGACGCGCACCGTCGGATGGCGGTCGTCCAGGGCCACGGCCAGCGCCGGCAGCGCCGCCGGCCCGATCGCCCCTAGGGCGCCGGTGGCTGCGACGCGGACCGACCAGTCACGGTGCCGGACCAGCTTGGCCAGGGCCTCGCGGGCGCTCTCCGCCGTGCGGCCGATTCGCTCCAGCGCATAGCAGGCCGCTTTGCGCACCGCCGAGGACGGATCGCGCAGCGCCACCGTCAGCTGCGGAACCGCCGGCGCCGCGGCGGTGCCGATCGCCGCCAGGGCTTCGGCCGCGGTCCGGCGCGTCAACGGGCTGTCGTCAGCCAACAATCTGGTCAGCTGGGGGATCGCAGCCCGGGCGCGCGGGCCCAGGGCGCGGATCGCCTCGGCGGCGTGCTGGCGGATCGGACTGTCGCGGTGGACCAGCGCTTCGATCAGCTGCTCCAGGGCGCACTCGCCGATCATCGCCAGCGCGTTGGTGGCCCAGAAACGCACCTTGGTATCCTGGTCCTTGAGCGCGGTAATCAGCACGGGCACGGCCGCCATGGCCGGCTCGCCGAGTCTGCCTAGGAACCGGGCCGCTTCCTCGCGGACCTCGAAATCGGCGTCGAACAGCGCGATGATCAGCGCCGGCACCGCCTCCACGCCGATCCGGCCCAGGGCGCGCACCACCTGCAGGCGCTTGACGTGGTCGTCCGCCACCAGGCCTTCCTCGAGCATCGGGACCGCCGGCGTGGACAGGACGCCCAGCGTACCCAGGGCAATGACGGCCGCCTGGCGGACGTCCTCGTCGGAGTCGCGCAGGCACCTGGTCAGGGCGTTGACCGTGCGCCCGGTCGGCCGGCCGATGGTGCCCAGCGCCTGGGCCGCCGTCTCGCGGACCGCCGGGTTTTCGTCCTTGAGCGCGTCGATCAGCAACAGCGAAGTGTGGGTGTTGTAGCGGCCCAGCTTGCTGAGTACCTGCACGCCGTGCAGCCGCTGCCCGTCCTCCTCGTGGTCCAGGGCGAAGACATAGCGCAGCAGTGAGAAGCGCGCCGGCAGTTGGCCGGTGTCATGCCCGTAGCCGGGCAGCTTGGTCGGAATGATCCGCCTCAGCAACTGGACCAGGTTTTCGCGCTGATATGACGACATGACCACTGTCCCGAACCGTCCGCCGCAAATCGGGGTTGCAGCAAATTATAACCGTGCCGGGCCTTGCGCCGTCGGTGTGATTAGAAGAACGCCAGGATGTCGGTGAAGGTGATCAGCCCGATCAGGCCCAGCAGCATCACCATGCCGATGGCGTGCACCAGCGCCTCGCGCTGCTCCGGAACGTGGATGCCGATTCCGTGCAGCGCGACGAACACCAGCCGGCCGCCGTCCAGGGCGGGCAGCGGCAGCAGGTTCAACAGGCCGATGTTGATGTTGAGCAGCACGACGATCTGCAGCAAGGTGTACCAGCCGCTCTGCGCGCTCTGGCCGATCAGGCTGATAATGCCCACGGGGCCGGTGAACGAAGACTTGGCCACCTCCGGCTTCAACAGCATCCGCAGGCCGAAGGCGAAGCTGAGCATCATCGTATGCGCGTCTTTCAAGCTACGGATGAACGACTGCCCCAGCGGCAAATGCTCAAGCGCCGGCTGGAACTGCACGCCAAACGCCAGCAGCGAAGTATCACCGGGCAGCGTAAAGGCCAGCTCTTCGCCGTAGCGCTGGACGGTGATCTCCACTGGTTTGCCTTCACCCGCGGCCAGCTTGTTGTTCTGGTCGTCAACCGGATCGAGGTCGGCGTCCAGCTTGGGCAGGCTGCTGTACAGGGCGATGCCGTTGTCGACCGGGATGCCGTTGATGTGGGTCAACTCGTCGCCGACTCGCAGGCCCAGGTCGTAGCCGATGGTCTTGGGCTGCACCAGGGAAATCCGGGCCGTGCTCCACTGCAGGTCGGCCATTCCCACGCCCAAGCTGGGCTTGTTGTTGTTGAAGCCTTCGATTACCTCGGGTACGGCACTGAAGGTCAAGGTTTCGTAGTCGCGCTGGACCGTGATCGCCAGCGGTTGGCCCTGGTTGGCCTGGACGATCGAGATGAAATCACGGGCCGACTCAATCTTGCGGCTGTTGATGTCGCGCACGATATCGTCGTCCTGAAGCCCCGCGCGGTCCGCCGGCGAGTTCGGCACGATCCCGTACAGGGCGACCACGTTGCGCGGGAAGCCGAGGAAGCCCATCCCCAGCATGATGATCAGCGCCAGGACGAAATTCATCAAAGGACCGGCAACCAGTATCCAGGCTTTCTGCCAGCCGTTCTTGGACTGCCAGGTCTGGCTGTAGGGGTAGGTGTTGACCGGCGGCAATTCATCCACATGCCGGGCGGTATCAACCTCAGCCTCCGCCGGCTGCGTATTGGGAGCTCCCGGCGCATCCGCGGCATCGCCTTCCATGCCGGCGATCTGGGCATAGCCGCCGATCGGCAGCATGCTGATGTGATAGCGGGTGCCTTTCCACTCGACGCTGGCCAGGCTGCGGCCCCAGCCGAGGCTGAACTGCGGCACGGCCACGCCGCAGCTTTTCGCCGCCAACATGTGGCCCAGTTCGTGCACGAACACGATCGCGCCGAAGACCAGAATGACTGCCAGGATGCTCAGGATCATAACTAATAGATGTTACCATCACGGGCCAGGTTCAATCGCACCGGCCGGCCGTGCGCATGGACAAACCGCTTAGGTAATGCTCGGGAGCTGGGAGCACCGGGCGTCCGCCCTTAGAAGGGGCCTCAAGTGTTGCAGCCGCTGTCGCCGTCACCGCCCTTACTCCAGTTGTGGACGATGTAGACGAAGCCGCCGATGATGGCCACGGTCGCGATGATTGAGATGATATCCACGGAACAGTTATACCATAGGGGGTATGTGAATTAACTTAGGCCGCCGGTTCATCGGCGAACTCGGCGCGGATGGCGTTGAACTTCTCCGCCGCCGCCAGGAAGGCGTCGAAAGCGGACGGATCGAAGCGCTGGCCCCGTTCCTCGCGCATCAACTCGATCGCCTGGGCGTGCGTGTAAGCCCGTTTGTACGGCCGGGCGGTGGTCAGCGCGTCGTAAACGTCGACGACCGAGAAAATCCGGGCCGCCGGCGGAATGTCGTCGCCGGACAGGCATTCCACATAGCCCTGCCCGTTCCAGCGCTCGTGGTGGCTGCGGGCGATCTGCTCGGCCATGATCAGGAAGCTCGATTCGGCTTTCATCCGCTGGCGCGCGGCGCGGATCGTGTTGGCGCCGACCAGCGTATGGCTCATCATGATCGCCATCTCGCCTTCGTCCAGGGTGTCGGGCTTGAGCAGGATCGCGTCCGGAACGGCCACCTTGCCGACATCGTGCAGCAACGAGGCGTCGTAGATATCGTTGATAAACTGCGGAGTGATGATCTCCCGCCAGCCGGCCTTGCTGGCCAGTTCCTGGGCCAGGGCCTTGGAGTACTCGCGCACGCGCAGCAGGTGCCCGCCCGTCTCGCGGTCGCGGGCCTCGGCCAGCTTGGCCAGGGCGAACACCGCGGTACGCTGGGTCAGCCGGACCTGCTCGTCGCGGGCCTGGATGCCATCGGCCATCTGGTTGATGGCGACCGACAGCGATTTCACTTCATCGGTGGGGCTGATCACGGTTCGCGCGGATAGGTCGCCGGCGGCCAGCCGCCGCGCCACCTCGATCAGCCGGTCCACGCCGCTTAAGACCTGGCGCTGCAAGGTCACGGCCAGGACGCCGGCCAGCGCCAGCGTCAGCATGAACAGGATGCCGACTTGCCGCGCCAGATCCCCGATGATTCGCGCGTTGATGTCGGCGGTCTGGACCTCGGTGACGATGTACCAGTTCCACGGCTCATAGCCTTCGACGTAGGCCATCAGCTCGGGCATGTCGGTAACCGAGTTCAGCCATTGCCAGCGATAGGTGACCAGCCGGCCCGGCCCGTGGTCCGGCGTGTCGATGATCTCCTCGATGAAGCGCCGGCCCCCGGTGTCCTTCAACTCGCGCAGGTCCTGGCCGGCCAATTCCGGCCGGAATGGATGGGCAACCATCTGGCCCTGGCGGTTGAGGATGTAGAAATAGCCTTCGCTAAGCTGACCATAGCGCAGGCTGATCAGGGTCAGGCGCGATTGCTCGATCGCCTCGGCACGCGTGAACTCGCCGGCCTCCATCCGCGCGTGGAACTGCTGGCAGATCGAGACGGCCATCCGCACCTGCTCCGCCAACCCGTCCTGGCGGGCGGCCACCAGCGCGCCATGCTCGGAATAGAGCATCCAGAAAAACATCCAACCCAGGAAGACGAATAAGATGAACAACGTGACGGCGATGACGCGGGGCGTGAAGTTGGTCCTTGTCCTGGGCCGCGCCGGCCGTTGCTTCCCATTGTTCCGCCTTTTCACCACAACGAATTCTACCTAGCCTCCGCCCCGATTGTCGGTGATTGAACAGGGTTTTCACCTTGCGTATAGGTATCCAGCATTTTCTCCACCCTGGCCCGGGCGGTTTCAACCACGGCGGCATTGGCGTCTGTCGGCTCGGCGAACACGGTTGCGACCGCGACCAGCAGCTCATCCTCAGCTTCGATCAGCGCCATCAGCCGATTCAGTTCGCTGGTCGTCAGCTCATTGCCGGGCGGCGTCAGTTCGATGACGGCCTGCAGGGACGTATAGCACGAGCTGTGCAGCAACCTGTTTTTATCGAGCGCGTTTAACGCCGTATCCGCGCTGATGAAACCGTTGGAGAAATCCGTGGCGATGATGCCGGTCGAGGCATAAATCTGAAAGCAGCTCAACGCCACGACCTCCAGAAACCCGGATTGATAAGTGCTGGCCAGTTCCACCAGCGCCGCGTATTCCTCCTCCAGCGGCATCAGGGACTCGCTGGAATCCTGGGCCACGGCGGGTGCCGCCGGCCCAGCCAGCAGCGCACAGACAACGCAACCAAGCGCCAAGGCGCGAAATGTAACCTGCATAGCCGCCAATTTTAGCTCATCGGCAGAATGTTTCAATTGAAACTATTGCCGGCGACCGAAACTCCAAGTTGAAGCGGGATTGAGTGTCAGCACTGCGAGCGATGGGAAATTCCTGGCCGCAGGTCATTACAGGAGAGCTATTTGAATCGGCTGTTTATTACCGCGATGAGCTTCATCATCGTTAGTCTGCTCGTCGGATGCGGCGGCGGAGGCAGTATGCTTGAGTCGACTCCGGGCACCGGGTTCACGCTCCGGGCGATCAGCGCGACGGGCGAAGCGCTCGGAACGGACGCGGCCCAGCTGACGGTCACGGAGCAGGGAGCCACCTGCGAGGTGACGGTCAGCGCAACCAGCCCGGAGTTGCTGGCGGTGGAGATCGCCTACGATCCGGGCCTGTGGCATCCGCTGGAGGTCGAGTGCGGCGGCTACTTCGCGGAGCCGGCGTTATACCTGGCAGTGTTGGACACGCCGGGCGTGGTCACGCTGGGCGGCTGTCCACTCGAGGGCAGCACCGCGACGGACACGGTGGTGGGCCGCGTAACCATGGCGGCGGGTCCGGCGGACCACGCGGTTTCGCAGACGGAACTGCCGGTCGGGGACACCTGCGTACCGTGGTTGTTTGACTACACGGACAACGGGGACGGTTCGGTGACATTCACCTGGCAGTACCACAACGTGGGCGACTACAACCAGGACGGGTTGGTGTACGTGACGGACATCACGCCGGTGGGGCAGCACTACGACAAGAACTACACGTCGGCGGACTGGCCGACGGCGCAGTTGGCGGACGGCAATGGGGACAACTACATCACGGTGGCGGACCTGACGCCGATCGGGCAGAACTACCAGACGGGGCTGAGCGGGTACAAGGTGGAGCACGCGACGAGCGAGTCCGGCGCGTACGGCGAGATCGCGACGGTGATGGTGGCGGACGGGGTGGCGGAGCCGAAGCTGACGTTCAGCAGCCAGCTCAGCAATCCGGTGGACGGGGAATGGTACCGGGTCCGGGCGTACCACGCGGACGATGCGAGCCAGGGGGCGGCGACGGCCGCGGTGCAGCTGCGCCTGCTGCCGCCGGGGGACAATCCGGTGGCGGTCCCGAGCGCGGATGTCGTGAGCGGGGACGCGCCGCTGACGGTGAACCTGAGCGACGGCGGCAGTTATGACAACGACGGGACGATCGTTCAGTGGTTGTGGGACCTGGACAACGACTACGTGTATGAGCTTGATGCGACGGCCGAGACTGGATCGGTGACGCATATTTTCAGTGAGCCGGGGATGTACTGCGCGCGGCTGAAGGTGGTGGACAACGACGGCCGGAGTGGGAACGATGCGCTGGTTATCAGCGTCGCCGGCGCATCCGAGCCGCCGTTGGCGTATGCGTACGCAACGCCGAACCAGGGCTGGGCGCCGTTGACGGTGTACGTCAGCCCGTTCGGTTCGACGGACCCGGACGGGACGATTGCGAGCTGGGAGTGGGATCTGGACGGAGATGGATTGTATGAGACGAACGCGACGGCGGATGAGGGGTACGCCGAGCATACGTTCACGAGCGCGGGCGATTACGTGGTGCGGCTGAAGATGACGGACGACACGCTGGTCAGTTCGGTGGCGAGTGTCACCGTGAGCGTGCGCGATCCGGCGGAGAGCACGGTGGACTACTGGTCGGTGTTCGACGACAGCACGGTCCGGCGCGTGGACCTGATCGTCAGCCAGCAAAACTGGAACACCATGTGGATAGACGTTAATGCCGAAGTGGAGGTCGAGGCCGACGCCGTGGTGTTCGGGACCAGCCTGCCCAGTATCGGCCTGCGGATGAAGGGTAACAGCTCATTGACCAATCCGAGCCGCAAGAAGCCCTGGAAGATCGATACCAATGCCTTTGACGATACGCAGGATTTCGCCAACCTGAAGATGTTGATCTTCAATAACGAGTTCAAGGACCCTTCGCTGGCTCGCGAGCACCTGGCCTACGAAATGCTGGCCCAGGCGGGAGCGCACGCCGGCCATACCTGCTTCGTGGAGATCTGGATTACCATCGAGGATGCCGCGGCCGAGTTCTGGGGCGTGTACACGATGGTCGAGCGCGTCGACAAGAAGTATCTGGAAAACCGCTTCGCCGACGACGGCGGCAACCTGTACAAGGGCTACATGGGGGCTGACCTGAGCTGGCATGGTTCCGATATCAATGCGTATCCGCTGTACGAAGGCGAGCCCTGCTACGGCAAGAAGACCAACGAGGAGGAGGCGGACTACGGCGACCTGATCAATCTGCTGGATGTCATCAACAACACAACGGATGAGAACTTCACGGCGGAGTTGGAGCAGGTGTTCAACGTCGACAGCTATCTGCGTTACCTGGCCGCCACGCTGACGCACAGCAATCTCGATATCGAGCCGTACATGAGCCAGAACTTCTACCTGTACCACAATCCGGCGACCGGACGGTTCGAATGGATCGCCTGGGATCTTAACGAGGCCTGGGGCCAGTTCGGCAATCAAGATGCCAATTTAAACCATCCCGTCTTCGAACTGGCTGACGGCGTCCAGGGCGTTGGAACTCCGCATGATGTGCTGTTTGAGCGCGTGATGGAGCAGACCGAGTACCGGCGGGCTTACGCCGCTTATGTCGACCTGTTGCTCCGCCAATATTTTGTGCCGGAGGACATCGGCGCCAAGGCGCTGGCGGTACACGATCTGGTGGAGGACTACGTCCGCCAGGGCGACAAGATGTTCGTCGACACGGGAGCGATGTACACGTACGATATGTTCGATCAGGATTGGCAGGCCGATGTAACCAGCGGCCTGCCCGGTCCGGGCGCGTTTGCCTTCGGGATGCAGAGTTTTACTCAGGCACGGCGGAACTATATCGAGGCGCGCCTGCTGACGGAGCTTTAGAAGACAGCAAACAAAAAGAAACCGGCCCGGTTACCCGGGCCGGTGTTTAACTGCTTAACTTGTGGTTGATTACCAGCGGCCACCGCCGCCACCGCCGCGCTGCTCACGCGGTCGGGCTTCATTAACCTTCAACTCGCGACCCGACAACTCAGTACCATTGAGAGCGTTGATCGCGGCCTGGGCCTCGGAGTCATTCGGCATCTCCACGAAGCCGAATCCCTTCGAATGGCCGGAATACTTGTCCGTAATAATGCGCGCTGCATCCACGGCGCCATGCGCTTCGAACGCGGCACGAAGCTCATCTTCCGTGAGCTGGTACGAAAGGTTGCCAACATAAATATTCATGCAAATCTCCTAAAAACCAAATGCTAAGCGCCACACAAGCATGCGAATAGGATTGCGGGGGATTAAACGCTGGAGCGTCCACACGAAGTACCGACCAGACCGATCATCACCGATGCGTTACCATCATCACATACAATTACGCTTAGGCACCGACCGTTGCCGACCGGTACTGAGGCGAAGTTTAGCACGCCAGCGCGGATTACACAACCTATGTCAAGTTTTTCCCATTGCATATGCAGTTAAATGCCCGTGCTACACTTCCGGCATGAGCACAGTCGTCAAGGGCATCGTCCTGGCCGGCGGCACGGGCAGCCGGCTCTATCCGCTGACCAAGGTCACCAACAAGCACCTGCTGCCGGTGGCCAGAAAGCCGATGATCTTCTACCCGATCGAGAAGCTGATGGGCGCGGGCATCGAGGAGATCCTGATCGTGACCGGCACCGAGCACATGGGCGCGGTCGTATCGCTGTTGGGCAGCGGCCGCGAGTATGGTTGCCGCTTCACCTACAAGGTGCAAGACGAGGCCGGCGGCATCGCCCAGGCGCTCGGCCTGGCCGAGAACTTCGTGGGCGGCGATCGGATGTGCGTGATCCTCGGCGACAATGTTTTCGCCGATGAGATCGGTCCGGCGGTCGAGCGCTTCGCCGGCCTGCCCGCGGATAGCGCCTACGTGTTCCTCAAGCGCGTGCCGGATCCCACCCGTTTCGGGGTGGCCGAGGTGCGAGACGGGCGCATCGTGGGCATTGAGGAAAAGCCGGCCCAGCCGAAAAGCGACCTGGCGGTGACCGGTATCTACATGTACTGCGCCGAGGTGTTCGACATCGTACGCACGCTCAAGCCCTCGGGGCGCGGCGAGCTGGAGATCAGCGATGTCAACGACCATTACGCGCGCGCCGGCCAGCTAAACTACAGCGAGTTGAGCGGCTGGTGGACCGATGCCGGCACCTTCGAGTCGCTGGCCCATGCCGGCGAACTGGCCGCGGAATTGGAATAAAAAATAACGGGCGGCCGGAGCCGCCCGTCGAAGTCATCCAGTTTATTGTTCGAACTTACTCGAACACGCCGGACTGGGCCAGGCCACACGCGGCCAGCCCGCCGTAATAGACCATGTACTGGCAAACGGCCTTCTTCATCTCGATATCCACCGTGTAGCCATTGCCGTAGCTCGTCATCAGCGTGAAGTGGCCGAGCGCATCGGAACCCGGCAGATTGACCAGGTAACCCATGCCTTCCCACGGCAGCTCGATGCCCTCACCCAGTTGCTCGGCGGCCATCCGGCCCGCCGGCCCGATAAGCTGCTCCTGGAGCGCCTCGACGTTCATGTCGAAGTACATCTGGCATGGCTCGAGATCCAGGCCGCCCTTGGCCAGCGCCATCTTCATGTTGTCGCGCGTGGCATCGATGTTGCTTGTAACCACGGCCATGTCGTCGGTGAAGATGATGCCGATGGTCTCCTCGCCATTCACGACGAAGTACTGCCAATCGTCACCCTCGTACTCGCGCTCCAACAGGCCGATCTCCGCGCCGAAGCCCGTCACCATGTCCATCACGGCCTCGCGGTCGCGGACGCCCAGCATCACCGCGGCCTCGATGTCCGCGGGCTCGATGTCGCCCAGCACCAGCTGCTCGAACGGCGGCAGGTTGTACAGCACGATGCCCAGCTCGCCGGTCAATAGCGCGTTGACCGTTTGCTCGATCGGGAAGGCGTCCAGCAGGGCGAAAACTTCCTCCATGTCGTTTAGGTCCATGTCCGCGTCGACGCCCAGCTCGGAGGTGAATTCCTTCACGAACTCCGTGCTGCTCTTCATCGACTTGAGCTCGATCATCATCATTTCGGGCACGTTGTTGACGCCGACATAGAGCAGTTGCGTACCGGGGACGTACTTGGCCGTGGCCAGCTCGCGGTCCTCCAGCGCCATTATCTGCCCGTAATAGCACTCTGGGTCAAGATCGCTGAAGAAGTCCGACGCCGTGAAGGTAATGTCCTCGCCGGTGATCTCGTACTCCGTATGGCAGCGATCGATGTTGAATAACCCGAGCGAGTCCAGGTAACCGGCGACACTCACGACCTCGGGGAAGCGGCCCAGCATTTCCGGGTTGGTCAGCACTTCGTGCAGCCGTCCCATGAACGGCCCAATCTCCAGGTCCTGCACGTAATACTCTTCCCAGTACGACGGCAGCTCGGCGCCATCGCGATCCCCGCCGCGGTCCAGCGGGCGGTCGCCGGCCGTGATGCCCAGGTCCGGGCGGCGGCTGTCGGTGTCGGCCAGTGCCAGTACCGGAATAGCGACCAGCACTAAGGCAATAATTAGAAACGCAAACTTACGCATATCAAACCCCTGCATCAAATTATGCACCAGATAATCACTGGGTTACGCATTATACCTTAAATATCACAATGCTGTATTTCAGCATTATAAATACTAACTTTAAAATCACGCTATCTCGAATGAAACCTGTGCATGAGCACAGTTCGGTATTATACCGTTATTCTAGTGATTCATCTTGTTTGCCGATAAAGTAGTGGGACGCCTGTCCGATGGGATTGTTTCACATGCGCGATGAACTACTGAAACTGCACGTGGCCGATATGGGCGAGGAGGAGGTCGCGGCGCTCCGCGAGGCGCTGGCCGGCGGCTGGCTGACCCGCGGTCCGCGGACGACGCGGTTCGAGCAGGAGCTGGGCCGCTATGTCGGCGCCGAGCAGATGCTGGGCACGAACAGCTGCACAGCCGCGTTGCACCTGGGGCTTTCTGTGGCGGGCATCGGGCCGGGCGACGAGGTGATTGTACCCGCCCAGACCTTCGCCGCCAGCGCCAACGTGGTTGTCCATTGCGGGGCCAGGCCGGTGCTGGCCGATGTCCGGCCGGACACGCATACGATCGATCCCGGCCACGTGGCTGAGCTGATCACCGAGCGCACGCGGGCGATCATTCCGGTGCACTTCGCCGGCACGCCCGCCGACCTGGACGAACTGGCCGAGTTGGCCGACAAGCACGGCTTGTTCCTCATGGAGGATTGCGCCCACGCGATCGAGGCGCAATACCGCGGGCGGCCCGTGGGGGTCGGGGGCTGTCCCGCGACGCGCTTCGCCGCCTACAGCTTCTACACGACGAAGAACCTGATCACCGGCGAGGGCGGCATGCTGGCCTGCCGGACGCCCGAGGACCGCCAACGGGCCCAGGTGCTGGGTCTCCACGGCATGAGCGCCGACGCCTGGCAGCGCTACAGCTCTGCGGGTGGCGGTGGCTTCAGGCTTTACGACATCATCGCCGCCGGCTACAAGTACAACATGTTCGACCTGCAGGCCGCGCTGGGCCTGGCCCAGCTGGCCAAGCTCGATGCCAACTGGGAGCGCCGCCGCGAGCGCGTGGCCCAATACAACGAGCTGATTGCCGGCGTGGAAGGCGTCACTCCGCTGGCCTATCCCGCGTACGTCAAGCCGGCGTATCACATTTACCTGGTGCGGCTGGATCCGGCGCTGCTCAAGGCGGCTCCTGTTGCTACGGACGGCGCGCCGCATGCCAGCCCGGTGCGTGACGGCGTGATCAACGCGCTCAGGCGCCGGCAGGTGGAGGCGTACGTTCATTACATCTGCCTAAGCGAAACGGAGTTCTACCGCCGGTTGCTGGGAACGGACGACAAGACGACGCCCGTCGCGGCGGACCTGGCGCGGCGCAGCATCACCCTGCCGCTGTTCCCGACGATGGCGCCGGCGGACGTGGAGTACGTGGTGGCGATGCTGAAGGAAGCCCTGAGCGAGATCTGCGGCTAGTCCGGGCTGGGCCCGACGGCGCGGGCGTCCACGAGCGGCACGAACGCGACATAGTCCAGGCTCTCGGTGTGCACTTCGCCGTCCGCCGACTTGCTGATGCGCAGCAGGCGCTGGTCGTAGCGCGCCGTGCCGACCGGAATCACCAGCCGCCCGCCGGGGGCGAGCTGGTCGACCAGTTCCGCCGGCACTTCCAGGCTGCCGGCGCTGACCAGGATCGCCTCGAACGGCGCGGATTCCGGCCAGCCGCGGTAGCCGTTGCCGTGCCGGACGTGGAGATTGCCGTAGCCGGCCTGGGCCAGCCGCTCGCGGGACTGGGCGGCCAGCTGGCCATGGCGCTCGATGGTAAACACCTCGGCCACGATCTCGGCGGCCACGGCCGCGGCATAGCCCGAGCCCGTGCCGATTTCCAAGAGCCGGCTGGCGGGGGTCAGGCAAAGATGCTGCAGCATCAGGGCGACGATATAGGGCTGCGAGATCGTCTGGCCGCAGCCGATTGGCAGCGGCCCGTCGTCGTAGGCCCGGCCGTGCTGGCGGCGGCTGATGAAATGCTCACGCGGTACGCGGCGCATCGCCGCGAGTACGCGCTCGTCAGTGATACCGCGGCCGGCCAACTGGCGGTCCACCATCTGATCGCGCAGCCTGGCAAAATCGATTAGCATCCGTATTTCAAGCATACCAGCCCGTTGGCCGTGGAAGCAGTCCGGTGTCCGAAGTCCGCCGGCGGTTGAACAAGCCCCCGTGATTGCGGTGTGCGTGCCGTAGCGGCAGTTTTAAAAAAGCAGCTTTCTAGCCAAGATCACAACATATAATGCGGGTTTCCATCGTTTGTATGTATGGCGCTGGTGAACGCCAGTCAATGAAACTCTGAAGGGGAGCCAGTGTGAAAGTAAGGGAATTGCTCGTTAGTGCGATCGTAGTAATGCTGTTGGTAGCCAGTTGCGCTGGCACCAGGTCGGCCGGTGTGGTCTGCCAGGGTACTATCGAGCCCACGGGCAGGGGACAGGTCGGGGCAACGCAGGCGGCATTGCCGGACGCGCTGGCGGAGCTGGAAGGGCTCAGTCCGCCGGAGGATGTCAGCTCCGCGGATTGGAACGAACTGACGGCCGCGCTGGCGGCGGAGCTGAAGCGGCTGTACGGCGGGAATGGCCCGGGCCGGCTCGCGGCGGCGGCGCCCCAGGGCACGGTCAACAAGGTGCGCGACCTGACGATGAGCGCCGAGGGGGACCAATGGCGGCTGGAATGGTCGTATCTCAACGTGGGCGACTACGATCAGAACGGCGAGGTGAATGCATCCGACCTGACGCCGCTGGGCGTGAACTTCAAGAAGTCCGGGCCGTTCGACTGGGATTCATCGCTGAGCGTGGTGGACGGCGACGGCAACGGGATGATCAACATCTCGGACATCACGCCGATCGGCCAGAACTACAAGGCTTCGCTGAAGAGCTACGCGGTGGAATGGGCGCCGGCGGTGGACGGGCCGTGGACGGCGGCCGGGCATGAGGTGGCCGTGCCCGCGCCTGATCCGGCCTCGGCGCGGATCAGCTTTTCCGAGTTGGTGGACCTGCCGGCGGAAGCAGAGTACGTGCGCGTGGTGCCGCGGGACACTGCGGGCAACGCGGGCAGCGAGAGCTATGTAAACGACAGCATGTTGGTGGTGCGAGCGATTGAGGGTCCCGCCACGGTCTACGACAACGCCACGGCGACATACAGCGTGGCCGCCTCGGGCGCGACGGGAATCACGTATAGCTGGAGTGCGATTCAATCCACGTCGGGAGTAGTATCTCCAGCGGATGCACCGTCCGTTGTCTTCACTCCGGCGGATGTTTCGACCGATACAAACGCCTGGATAGTCGTAACGGTTGAAGCCGATGGCGATCAGAGCGTGCAACTTGGAAAAGAGATCACGATTGTTGATACGGGTGGGCCGGACGAATACGTGGCGTCTGGGACGGTTACCTTGTCTGGCGGTGACCCACTGGAGGATGTTTCGGTGGAAATCTCCGATTTAGACGGGGCTTTGGGTTGGGCGTTAACCGATGAAGAAGGCTATTGGGGTTTTGCCCACCTGTCAGATGGAACGTACACCGCGACCCCTGAATTGGATGGTTACACCTTCGATCCTGCTTCGCGCGAGTTTGAGATCAGCGGCAGCAATGTGTCTGAGCTGGATTTTGCGGCTACCTCTACTCAGACAACTGTGACTTGGCGTGATTGGAATTCGGTTAACCACAACCATTTGTGCAATCGCCAGTCCACTCACGTTGGTCCGAAGTACGAGAAGGACATAAAGGTGTTTAAAGAATTCTCGCAATACAGATACTTCAATGGTTTAGTGTTGGATTCGGAAAACAGCATTTACTTGACCGCAATGGCGGATACTGGCAATATTCTAGTTAAATTGGATTGCATGGGAAATATTATCTGGGAGCGGGACTACGACCATCAAGGGTTTCCGGCAATTGGTCCTAACGGAATGGTTTATATCTATGGGATTGAATACATCGATAACAATGATGTTATCGGCGTTGTTGATCAGTCAGGTGAATTGAAATATGTATCGGATCTTGATAACTTTACAGATACATTGACAATTGCACCAGATGGAACCCTTTATAGCTATCGATGGACCGATGATCGTTTTTGGCGTTTTGATTCTGAATGCCAATCTATGTATCAATTGCCTGTCGATGTTGGTGATGGCAGTAATGAACGACCGGCAACGGTTTCGCTTGATGGTCACGTTTATCTAAACGTTGAAGGAGAGGATGGAAATCCCAGCAGGATGATTTGCTTTGATAATCAGGGAAACCTAATTTGGGATGCATTGTTTCCTGAAGGCGAAAGCTCTTATATTAACTACTCCTCACCATTGCAGATAAGAAACGACGGCAGTCTCTATATTGCCAAACGGCGCAATCTCTATGGTATTAACCCAGAGAATGGGGAAGTGTTGTGGAGTGAACAACTAAGGGAAAGCTATACCTTCGATCCATGGCCATCGAATGATAATGATGGTTTTGCCGTGACCGCCGCTGGTCGGATAATACTGGTAGAAGGCCACTTGTTCTGCTTTAGCGTAACCAGTGAGTGCGAGTGGGTTTGGGATATGCCGTTTGGATTAAGCCCAGTGCCACCAACGATCGGTGCGCACGGAACGATCTTCTTGCTTGACAGAGAATACCTGTATTGTTTACCAGACAACTTTGATCCAGATGATCCGTTTAACAACGAGCCGAACTACATAATTGAATTACCTGATGATGGCATTTCAGAGTACATCGGGCCTCCGGCGGTTGGGTCTGATAATCGGCTGTACTTCTATAAAGGTGAAAGGCTGTTTGTTGTTGGCAACTAAGCCCGTGACACGGAGGCCGCCGCTACGGGGCTTAAGCCTACGCTTGTTGGGACGCGGACGAGACAGCGGTGCTACCGAGTATAGGGCTAAGGGGCGCAAGCACGGGGGCTTGCGATACTGGATAAGGTCGCAGTTCCGCCCCGCGGGACAGCGCTACAAAATATAATCCGCGACGTCCTTGTCCTTGGTCAGCTCGGCCAGGCGGCGGGTGACGAACTCCTCGTCGATCACGATCCGCTTTACGCCCGGTGTGTCCTCGTACGGCGCGTCGAAGCTGACGTCCTCCAACAGCTTCTCCATCACGGTATGCAGCCGGCGCGCGCCGATGTTCTGGCTCTCCTGATTGGCCTTGGTCGCCGCCGCGGCCATCGCCGCCACCGCGCCGTCGGAAAACTCCAGCGCCACTTTGTCGGTGCTCAATAGCGCCGTGTACTGCTTGATCAGGCTGTTCTTGGGCTCGGTCAGGATGCGTACAAAGTCCTGCTCGCCGAGGCTGGTGAGTTCGACCCTGAGCGGGAAGCGGCCCTGGAACTCGGGGATCAGGTCGCTGACCTTGCTGACGTGGAACGCGCCCGCGGCGATGAACAGGATGTGGTGCGTCCGCACCGGGCCGTACTTGGTGATCACCGTCGTGCCTTCCACCAGCGGCAGGATGTCCCTTTGCACCCCCTCGCGGCTGACGTCCGGCCCGTGGCTCTGCTGCCCCTCGCGGTGAGCGATCTTGTCGATCTCGTCGATGAACACGATGCCGGCCAGCTCGACGCGCTCGATCGCCTCGCGCACTACGGCGTCCATGTCCACCGCGCGGTCGGCCTCCTCGGCCATGATGATCCGCTTGGCCTCGCCGACCTTCATCCGCTTCTTCTTCTTCGGCTTGTCGGTGATCGAGTCGAAGACGTTCTGCAGGTCCATGCCCATCTCTTCCATGCCCTGGCTGGTGAAGACCTGCATCAGCTTGTTGCCCTGCTCGGGCGCTTCGATCGTGACGTTGTCGTCATCAAGTTCGTCCGTGCGCAGTTGTTGGCGCGTCTTCTCGCGCAAGCGCTTGGCCTGCTCGAAGCGCTCCTCCTCGTTGGCCATCCGGCGCACCTCGGCCTCCTCCTCCTCGGGATCGGCGGTGCGGCGACGGCGCGGGCGGCCCGGCAGCGGGTAGATGTAGTCCACCAGCCGGTCGACGACGCGGCCCATCAGCATCTCGCGGATGCCCTCCAGCCGCTCGGTGCGCACCAGGCGCACGGCGTGCTCGGTCAGGTCGCGCACGATCGAGTCCACGTCACGCCCGACGTAGCCCACTTCGGTGAACTTGGAGGCCTCAACCTTAAGAAGCGGCGCGGAAATGATCTTGGCCATCCGCCGCGCGATCTCCGTCTTGCCGACGCCGGTCGGGCCCATCAGGATCAGGTTCTTGGGGATGATCTCGTCTTTGAGTTCGTCGCCGACCTTCAGTCGTCTCAGACGATTCCTGATCGCGACGGCGATCGCCTTCTTGGCCTCGTGCTGGCCGACGATGTATTCGTCCAGGCGCGCGACGATCTCGCGGGGCGTCAGGTCCTCGAAGCGCGTGCCGGGCTTTTGCTCTTCCATGCCAGTGGTATCCACCATGCGCTAAGTTTAACGCGCGGCGGGTACCGGCGGTGCTGGCGCGAATACGCCCGTTGCAGTATGATTTTTCCGTGGCGATCCTGCCACCTTGAGGTGAGGCTATGATCCGCAACGGGCATTCCATCCTGAAATGGCTGGTGTTGCCGGCCATCGCCGCCGTGCTCTTGATCCACCCGCCGCAAGCGCCGGCCCGTGATACCGCCGTGGTGCTGCCGGCGCGAAACATCATCCTGATCGGCTGGGACGGGGCGCAACGCAACCATGTCAACGAGCTGCTGGCTGCCGGCGAGTTGCCCAACCTGGCCAGCCTCGCCGCGCGCGGGGCATTGGTCGAGATCGACATCGACGAAAAGACCGACACCAAAGCCGGCTGGACGCAGATCCTCACCGGCTATTCGGCGGGGGTGACCGGCGTCTATCACAACGGCGACTACCAGCCGATTCCCTACGGCTATACCGTGTTCGAGCGGCTGAACGCCCACTGCGGCGCGGAGAACATCGCCACGCTGTTCATCGCCGGCAAGGATCATCACGTCGGCAACTGCGGGCCGGCGTGGTACGAGCTGGACGAGGCCGGGCTGCCGGCCGGCGTCAAGCTGGTCAAGACGGCGCGCACGCTGTTACTCGGCGGGCACAAGCGCATCCTCGACCGCACGGAACGGCTTTACCAGCCGGGCGAACCGTATTACTACACCCAGCACGCCTGCGACGTGTTCGTAAACGGCCGCCGGACGAACGACGAGGTCGGCGCCCAGGCGCTGGAATTGCTGGAGGAGTATCGCGACCAGCCGTTTTTCTTCTTCGTCCACTTTGCCGACGTCGATCACAAGGGGCACAAGTACGGCGAGAACAGCGCGGAGTACTCCGCGGCGATTGTCAGCAGCGACTACTGGCTCGGGCGGATCGAAGACAAGCTGGCGGCGCTGGGCTTGGCGGAATCGACGCTGATCTACGTGACGGCCGACCACGGCTTCGACGAGGACATGCATACGCACAAGGATGCGCCGTTCGTGTTCCTGGGCACCAACGACCCGGGGATCAGCAGAAGCGGCATGCGCCGCGACATTACGCCGACGATCCTCGACCGCTTCGGCGTCGACCTGGACGCGATTTATCCGCCGCTGGACGGCCAGTCGCTGGTGGATTTTCCCGTTGGGGAATGAGTACGGCTTTCGTGCAGGTTTATTGCTTCACCAGCCAGTAAGTGGTCCGCTTTGGGCTGTCGTGGAGCCAGTCGGCGTTGTCGTCGCAGACAACGTCCCGCAACAGCACATGCGCCGAATCCAGGGGCACGACTTCCGGACCGTCAAACGACGTGCCTTGAATTCGCCAACGCTCCTCGCCATCTCGATCAAGCGCGATCAACATGTTATTGCTGTCGACGTAATACAGAGTGCCGGCGTGATCGATCGACGCCGATATCCCGTACACATTAAGGGTAGTCAGACATGGTCCGCCTATATCCACCCAGCAAGGCCCGCCTTTCCAGGCCAATTCGCCGTCCGAGTTGACGAAATACCGGAAATAGCAGATCCATTCCTTGTCGTTTTCCTTGTCGCTCCACCTGTGCTCGGCCAGGATCAGGGCTTGGCCCTGTTCATCGACCAGTGCGGGGACGAGGAGCAGATCCCAGCTCATCCCTGCAACCGAATAACTTCTCAGCATGTCACCGGAAGCATTCAGCACCTGGATCTGCTGGGTTCTCACCTCCATCGGCCGGCCGTGCGGATCGGTTATTACTTCGGTTTCTTCCGGCCCGTTCACCGACAGTACGATGATCCGGTCGGTCCCGAGCATCGCCTGCCACATCACGCCACGCTCCAGCCTGTGCTTGAATACCAGCTCGGCATCGTGGTTGATTCCATACAAAACGTTGCTGTAATTATCCAGGACGCCGGTGACGTATTCGGCCTTGGTATCATTGTTGCTTGTCTGTGCAGCTTCACCCGCATTCGCCTTGGGATCCTTGTCGCAATCGACAAACCGCAGTACACCATCTGGCGAGACCTGCCAGATCGTGTAATCCAGTAATGACGGAGTACAACCACCACTGGTGGTCTCGATTAAGCCATAGATGTTATTATCCGGAGTTAGATGTAAATCGCGACAGCTGACATACGTGCCGAACCCATCCCATTCGGCACTCACCGGCTTAGGGCCGCAATTTACCTGCCATTCCAGCACTCCCGCCTGGTCAAGGCAATACACGGCGATGGATTCTTCGTTGACGAGCTGATCTTGTCTCAACGTGACGATCTGCTCGGGTGAAAGGCCGGCGAAATCAATGTGGGGGTATTGATGCAGATCCGCTTGTACGATCAGCTTACCTTCATGGCGCGCCAGGATGCTGCCACCTGTCACGGCCGGGAAGGCGTGTAAAAGTTCAGGCTCCAAACCCGGCGCGGTTTGCCAGAGAAATCCGGAGTAGGCCTGAGGTTCGCGAGCGACATCGTTCCCAGCGCCGATTGTCTGCCGGTATTTCTCGTCAACGGGCTGCGGCTCGTCCGCGATGGTCAGCGCGAAGTAGCAGTCGCTGCTCTCGACGTAAACAATGTCGCTGACCCAGTGGCCCGTTGGCGCGGTGAATACCTGCTCCAGCTCCGGCTTGGCAAAAGCCATCCCCCGGCCCGGCAGCCAGCATCCACACATGGATACTGCAATAACCAGGATCCAAGTTGCTTTGTTCCGCATGATCACACCCCCGAAACATCATACTCGTATTCATGATTGGTGGCACGGGATTTATCTGGTTCGAGTTGTGGCGCCGTCGCCTACAATCCCCCTATGAGCAATTCTGATAACAAGGACTCAATTGAGTCCGGCGGCATGTCCGGCCGCGCCAAGCTGAACTTCTGGGTGGATGTCGTGACCGGCATCGTCTTCGCGGCGATGGTCGGTTTGGGCATCCTCGGGAAGTGGATCCTGCCGCCGGGCAGCCGCGGCGGGGCCGGCTTTGTCTGGCTGGGCCAGGGCCGCCACTTCTGGGGCGACATTCACTTCTGGCTGGGCCTCACCCTGCTGGGGCTGATCATCCTGCACATCTGGTTGCACTGGGGCTGGGTGGTGCGCACCTGGGCGCGGCTCATTGGCCGGCTCGGTTCGCCGCTGACCTGGGCGCTGATCATCCTGATGCTGGCGCTGATCCTGGCACCGCTGCTCATACCGCGCACGTACAGCCAGGCCTACCGCGAGCAGCACGACCAGCAGGAGGAAGCCAGCAACGCCAATCCTGACGCTGGCGGCGAGCACACCGGCCCGGGTACGGGCGGTGGCGGCGGGGACGGCCAGGGCCGCGGTAACGGCAGTGGCAACGGCACGGGCGGAATTGCGCCTTAACGCATAACTGAGTTAATTGAACTATCCCGCCAGCGTATTGATCGGCGTCAGCCATTCGTGGACCGTGACGGCGTAGGCGCCGCTTTTGACCGCGGGATCCGCGGCGACGATCGCGCGGACCGCATCCAGGCTGTCGGCGCTGAACAGCGCCAGGCCGAAGTGGTCGGTGTCGCCGGAGCGGTACGGCCCGCCCGCTACCAGTACGCCGCGCTGGTGGTTCTCTGCCTGATAGGCAACATGTTCCTGTTGGCCCTGTTCGTCGGCGCTCTTGGCCGGATCCCAGTTCGGTCCGGGGAAATAGACCACCGCATAGTAGGTCTTGGCATCATGTGCCGGTTCGTGATCGGCCGTTATTTATCTCCTGATTATTCACTGGCGGTTTCTCTGCCACCGGCCTATCAAAACTTACCAAGCTTACCGCAATCCTAGCGCGGGTACAGCCGGTATAATCACTCGCGCGAGGAGGACCATGGCGGATAAATTAACCGACACCAGTGTGCCGGACCCACCTAGCGACGAGTTGTTGCACCGCGTCGGCCTGACGCGCGCGGAGTACGAGGACGCCTGCGTCAAGCTGGGGCGCAAGCCCAACCTGGTCGAGATGGGCATCTTCGGCGCGATGTGGAGTGAGCACTGCTGCTATAAGAGCTCAAAGCGCTATCTGAAGACGCTACCCGTCACCGGCAAGCGCGTGCTGCAGGGTCCCGGCGAGAACGCCGGCGTGATGGACCTGGGCAACGGCTGGGCGGTGGTGTTCAAGATCGAGAGCCACAACCACCCCAGCGCGGTCGAGCCCTTCCAGGGGGCGGCGACGGGCGTGGGCGGCATCATCCGCGACATCTTCGCGATGGGCGCGCGGCCGATCGCGCTGTTGGACAGCCTGCGTTTCGGCAACCTGCGGTATATCCCGCCGGTGGGCGAGCCCGCTGCCGCCGAGGACAACGGCGGCGAAATCGTGGCTGCCGAGGCCGATCAGGAAGCCGTACAGCCCGGCGTGGTGATTCCCTGGCAGGACAGCCCGGCGCCCTACGTCTGCACCGTAGCCTGGCTGACCAACCTGCGGGCGCAGATCTTCGACCGCGGGCCGGCGGCGCGCAAGGCGATCGAGGAGATCCGCAAGCTGCACGGTGACATGGCCGAAGTGCTGGCCTATTGCGTGCTGCCCGACCAGATCCAGCTGGCGCTGTGGATCGCGGACGACCCGGCCGACGGGGATGAGACCGTCGCGGCGATCGTCAACATGCTCAAGGCCAGCCTGGCCGATCTGGGCGAGGGCCGGGTCAAGCGCGGCCAGCCGGTCTGGGAGACGGGCTACCGCGCGCACCGCAAATACGACCAGCTGGAACTCAACGAGGCGGTCAACCGCCTGGAGTACGCGCCGGTCCAGCGTTCGCTGGTCTCGCAAGTCAAGGAATACCCCTATGTCAGCAGCGTCTGGCGCTACGGCGTGGCCTGGCCCGACGCGGACGCCGAGCTGTTCGAACGCCCGCGCGAGGTGCCGCATTGCCCCGGCGTGACCGAGGAGCAGGCGGCGCGCAACCGCTACCTGCTGGGCGGCGTGGTGGAGGGCATCGCGCACTACGGCAACTGCATCGGCATTCCGACCGTGGGCGGCGAGGTGGTCTTCGACCCCAGCTATTCCAGCAACTGCCTGGTCAACGCGATGTGCGTCGGCGTGATGAAGAGCGACGCGCTCCTGAAGGGCGTCGCCCACGGCCCGGGCAACACGGCGCTGATTGTCGGCGCCAAAACGGGCCGCGACGGGGTGCAGGGCGCGACCTTCGCCAGCGTGGACCTGCCTGAGGACTACGCCAAGGAGCGGCCGGCCGTCCAGGTCGGCGACCCCTTCATGGAGAAGCTCCTGCTGGAAGCGACGCTGGAGATCATGAAGCTCGACGGCCTGGTCGGCCTGCAGGACTTCGGCGCCGCGGGCCTGACCTGCAGCTGCGTGGAGATGGCCGCGCGCGCCGGTACGGGCATGAAGCTGAACCTCGACGTGGTGCCGCAGCGCGCCAAGGACCTGACCGCCTACGAGATGATGCTCTCCGAGTCGCAGGAGCGGATGATGGTGATCGTCGAGAGGGGCAAGGAGCAGCCGTTCCTCGACGTCTTCCGCAAGTGGGGCCTGACCGCCGTGGAGTGCGGCGAGGTCCTGCCCCAGCAGAACCTGAGCGTCTGGCACAACGGCGGCGAAGTCGCCAAACTGCCCAATGTGATCCTCGGCGACAAAGCGCCGGATTACGACCGTCCGGTCAAGGAGCCGGAATACTTCGCCAACCGGCGGGCGCTGAACGATGCCGATATCCACCAGGCGCTGTTGCGCATCCAGGACCAGCCGGCGCCGGTCCTGCCCGGCGAGGAGCTGCCGGAGCCGCTCAGCAAGTTCGAGGAGATGCTGCGGCGGCTGCTGGTCTCGCCGGCGATCGCCTGCAAGTATCCCGTCTGGCAGCAGTACGACTACATGGTGCGGACCAACACGCTGGCCGGGCCGGGCCTGACCGATGCCGCCGTGCTCAGGATCAAGGAGACCGGCCAGGGTCTGGCCGTCGCCACCGACGGCAGCGGGCGCCATGTGCAGCTCGATCCCAAGCTCGGGGCCGCGCGCGCGGTGCTCGAGGCGGCGCGCAACGTGATCGCCGTCGGCGCGGAGCCGCTCGGGATCACCAACTGCCTGAACTTCGGCAACCCCGAGAAGCCCGATCGCATGTGGCAGTTCGCCCAGACAATCGCCGGCATGAACGAAGCGCTGGGGGAACTGGAGTTGCCCGTCACCGGCGGCAACGTCAGCTTCTATAACGAAAGCGGCGGCCGGCCGATCCTGCCCACGCCGGTGATCGGCATGGTCGGGTTGCTGGCCAAGGCCGAGGAGTATGTGCGCAACCGCATCGAATCGCCCGGCCTCGAGTTGTACGTCCTGGGCGACTTCAAAGGCCGGCTGGACGGCTCGGCGCTGATCTTCGACCTGGGCCGCACGCGGATGGGCGACCTGGCGTCGCACAACTACCGCACCTTCCGCGAGTGCCAGCGCTTCATCCTGGAAGCCACGCGGCAGAACGCCCTGGCCGCCTGCCACGACATCGCCGACGGCGGGCTGCTGACGGCGCTGGTCGAGATGTGCGGCAGCGGCGCGAGCATCGATATCGGCAAGATCCTGCCCGAAGGGTATGACAATGATGTGCATAACCAACTGGGCGCGCTGTTCGGCGAGGAGGGCCACCGCTGGCTGATCGCCGTCGACCAGCAGCACCGCGGCTGGGTGCGCACGGCGGCGTTGCACTACAGCGTGAAGATGGTGCAATTGGGCGAGACGATTGACGGCGAGTTGATCGTCAAGTGCAACAATGAGTTGGTCTTCGGCTGCCGGTGGGATCCGCTGGCCAAACTGCGCCAGCAGGGCTTGGCGGCGGCGCTGAAGGGCTAGAACTATGCTGAGCGGGTGTAAGCGATGAGTGAGGCGCGGGAGAAATGCGCGGTGTTCGGGATCTATGCCCCGGCCCGCGATGTCAGCCGGATCACGTATTACGGCCTGTTCGCGTTGCAGCACCGGGGCCAGGAGTCCAGCGGGATCGCCGTCGCCCACGGCGAGCACATCACCTGCTACAAGGATATGGGCCTCGTCAACCAGGTGTTCGACGAAGAGATGCTGCAGCTCTTGAAGGGCACCGCGGCGATCGGCCATAACCGCTACTCCACGACCGGCGGCAGCTTCAAGTGCAACGCCCAGCCGCTCGTCTTCGACAAGCATTTCATGCGGCGGCGCGCCCTGGCGCTGGCCCACAACGGCAACCTCGTCAACGCGTTGGAACTGGCGCAGGTCCTCAAGCGCCAGCACGGGATCACCGCCCGGACAACCAGCGACTCCGAGCTGATCGGCCTGCTGCTGCAGGAGGAATACACCCACGGCGATTTCGAACAGGCGCTGCTCAAGGTCTGCAACATGTGCCGCGGCGCGTTCAGCATCGTGGCGTTGACCAGCGACGCCGTCTGGGCGGCGCGGGATCCCTGGGGGGTTCGGCCGCTGTGCCTCGGCGCGATCAAGAAAGGCCACGTCGTGGCTTCGGAAAGCTGTGCCCTGCCGCTGCTGGGCGCGGAGTACGTCCGCGAGATCGAGCCCGGCGAAGTCGTGCGGTTGGACGACCAGGGCGTGACCAGCTGGCGCCTCGACAAACCGACTGAGCGCAAGGAATGCATCTTCGAGTACTTCTATTTCGCCAGGCCGGATACCTTGCTTCGAGGCAGCGAGATCTACTCCATGCGCTTTCGCATGGGTCGGCAGCTGTTCCGCGAAGCCCCGCTGGAGGCCGACATCGTCATCGGCGTGCCGGAGAGTGGGCGACCGGCCGCGGAGGGCTTTTCCGCCGAGAGCGGGATTCCCGTCCGCGAGGGCCTGGTCAAGAACCGCTACGTAGCGCGCACGTTTATCCAACCGATCCAGTCGATGCGCCAGGAAGGCGTGCGCATGAAATACAGCCCGTTGAACGAGACGGTCAAGGGCCGGCGGGTGGTGTTGATCGACGACAGCATCGTGCGCGGCAACACGACGCGCGAGATTCCGGAAATGCTGCGCGAAGCCGGCGCGGCCGAGATCCACATGCGCGTCTCCAGCCCGCCGATCAAGCACCCCTGCTTCTACGGCATCGACTTCGGCACGCGCGAGGAGTTGATCGCCGCGCGCAAGACGATTCCGGAGATCCGCGAATACCTGGGCGTGGACAGCCTGCATTACCTGACGATCGACGGCATGGTCGCGGCGACGGGCTTTCCCAAGGACGAGTTCTGCCTGGCCTGCTTCAACGACCGCTACCCGATCCCCCTGCCGCGCCAGATGGAACTCGGCAAGTTCATCTTCGAGTCCAGCGGGGGCATGGATGAGGAGAATTCGGGTTCGCCTTATGAGCAACCGGTTGATCTTCTCGGCGATATCGCGGAAGAGCCTGAGAATTAGCGACTGCGCTGACAGGTGTTTTTCCGTCAGATACCAATGCTAGTATTATCACTGCTACTTCAGAGACCGTTCTGATACTGGGTCTGTCGGTTCAGGAATATCACGAGGAGCTAAGTTATGTTGCGATCACTTCGGTTTAACCCGGCTGGGCTTTTTGTCGTTTTTTTCCTGATAGTTAGCAGTTGCGGGGGGAGCCAGCCGCTTACCACCACACCGGAGATCAATCCCTTGAATACCACCACGCCGGCCGTCGAAACAAACTGGCCGGCCACGCTGCCCGTCGATGCCCTCCAGCCCTGGGAAGCGCGCGAGACGAGCGGCGTGAATGCCGAGAGCATTTTGGCTGCCGGGATCGAGTGGTTCGATACCAGCACGCACGGCGTCAGCGACAACCACGACGCCTCGCGGATGACCAGCGGCGACGCGGGCTCCCAGGAGCTAAGCTGGGTGACATACCGCCTGCGCATGTCTGGCGTTGAGCCCGGCGTGGTCTCGCTGGACGTGAATCCGCTGCCGATGAGCGATGGGGAGCAAAGCGAATACTGGGTCGGCCTGGCCGATTACGCAGCCGGCTGCTGGGAGTGGCATGGGCCGATGAGCGACAACAACGTGCGCTTCGGTACGGCAGACGGCGTCGCGGACGGCGCGGACTAC
>JAFGCY010000064.1 GCA_016932385.1 bacterium
AGGAGCTGTAACCGATCGATAGGAACACCAGCTTGTCTTCCGCGCGCGCGCGGTCGAACGCCTCCTCTCCCCAGGGGTACCAATCCACCGGATTCCCGGCGTGCTGCCGCAGGTACAGCGATTGCTCACCGGCCAACCGGTTGCCGATCGATATCTGCCGGCGCGCTTGCGCCTCTGCGCCGAAGCTGTCCTTCGGCTCGGCGAATGCATCTGACATGACGCTCTCCTCACCCGTGGGCGCCTCGGTCCCCGAAGCAACCCCATTCCTCACCGTCAAGCCACCGGGCCGATCCAACGGTTTCGGGCCCGGCTTAGCCGTTTGGAAACACCATACTAATTACCCCTGGGAGTATCTGCTTATCGTCCTTCCAACCAAGCGGTTTCTAAGATATATTGATACCCTGTAAGGTATCAGCAGCAGGCAGATGTGGAGGTAACCTCATGTGCAAGGAACGTTTAGTCTTTATCGTGGCCGGTTCGATGGTGGGCCTGAGCGCCCTGCTCGTCTATTTCGTTTCGCCCTGGTGGCTGATCATGACGGCGTTCGTTTCGGTCAATATGATCCAGGCCGGCCTGACCGGCTTCTGCCCGTTGACCAAGATCTTAAACGCGCTGAGGGTCGAACACTGCACGACGGTTTCACCGCTGAACTAAATACCAACCGGTCTTCCCCGAGTCGAATCCGGCACCGGGCCCGCGCTGGTGCGCCGTGTTACGCGCCGGCCGTTCTTTTCATATAATGGCGGCAGAGAATCTGAGCTCGGGAACAACAGGATGCAAGACGAGGCCGGCTTCCGCCAGTTACTGAAACGCACGGGGAAAAAGCCGCATGTGATCGACGGCTTGATCCGGCAGGTACTCGATTTCGAAACCTATCTAGCCGACCAGAACAGGCCCGGGCTGGCCGGCGCGGAACTCGCCGACCTGGAAGCTTACGTCTCGACGCTGGCGCCGGACGAAGCCAAGAAGCGCATCCGCGGCCTGATCCTTTACTTCCGCCATGCCCAGCAGGACGCGCTGGCTAAACGCGCCGCCGCGCTCCGCGAACACGGCATCACCCAGAAGCGCCACGTGATGCAACTGCGCGAGCTGCTGGGTGTCGATCCCGCCGACGTAAAACGGCTGCAGGCCAGCGGGATCGTCAGCACACTCGAGCTGCTGGCGGCCGCCAGAACGCCGGCCGACCGCCGCGCACTGGCCAAGCGTGCCGGAATCAAGCCGGCCGCCCTGCTGGAGCTTGTCAAGCTGTCCGACCTGTCCCGGCTCCAGGGAGTCAAAGCGGTGCGCACGCGGCTGTACTACGATGCCGGCCTGGACACGCCGGCCAAGTTCGCCGGTTGGACCACACCAGCCCTGCGCGAGATGCTGGTCGAGTTCGTGGAGCGCACCGGTTTCGACGGAATCGCCTCGCTGCCCAAGGAGATCGAATTCACGATCGAGGCCGCCGCCCAGCTACCGCCGCTGATTGAGTACTGAGGCGCGCCGGATCAGTTCAGGAAATAGCGCACCAGCCAGTCCAGGCGGCCGCGCCTGACGAAGTACATTCCTCCGTAGCGCATCACCTCGCGCACGCGCCGGCGCAGCGCCGGCTGGTAGCAATGCGTCGGGCAGCGCTTGCATTTGGGCTTGGGATCATAGGGGCAGGCCTGCCGGCGACCGTGCGCGTACTCGAGCAGCGCGGCGCATTCGGCGCAGAGCCCCGACCCCTCGCGGCCGTGGTGCGCGCGGCAGTAGACCGCAGTGAAGCGGCGCAGGATACCCAGCTCGCGCTCGACGCGGCGGGGATCCGGCGGGCCGGTGCGGCGGGTCAGCCGCTCGACGGGGATCGGGCGCCCCACCGGCTAGCTCCACTCCAGCAGGCGCCGCTCGCCTTCAAGCGCGCGGATCGCGGTAACGTCCTGCACCACTTCCAGCGTGCCGCGGAAGCGGCCGAGGCTGTCGCGCACGGCGAAATAGCGGATGTGGATGAACCGTCCACCCAGTTCCAGCCAGAACTCGGCCACGCTGCGCTCGCCCTTCTCGAACGCCGCGAGGATCTCCTTGACCATCTGCACGCTCTTGGGCGGGTGGCAGTTCTCGACGTGGCGGCCGATCACGCCCGGGCTGCGCGGGAAGATGCGCTCCTGGCCCTCGCTGAAGAAGCGCACGATGTGGTGCTCGTCCGTGAAGCTGATCTCCACCGGCAGGTGGTTGAACAGCAGGTTCACCTGCTCCGGCGAGATCGCGCCGGTCTGCAGGTTCAGCATCACGCTGGCGAATCCGCCGGTGTCCGCTGCTGACATCTGCTCCTCCTGGGGCACCCGGGCCCGGGCCTGGGCGATGATATCGGGCGTCGGCCAGCCCGTGCCCGGCTCGATCAACGTATAGCCGATATGATCCTCGCCCGCGCGCAGCTCCAACCATTCCGCCAGGCTCAACTTGTCCAGGGCCAGCGGTAACAGGATCAGGTTCTCCTTGGTGAACATATCCTCGATCTTGCGCAGGCCCTCGGCCAACTCGGCCTGGATGATCCCCGCTGCCCCGATCTCCACGGCCTGGCCGGCCTGCTTGAGATGGCCGCGGACCTGGTCGTGAATGCTCCACATCACCTGCGGCGGGCCGCTGATGCCGTGCTGCTCCAGGTAAGGGAACAGCTGGTTCTCCTTCCTGAGGTAGTGCCGCTCGATTTCGCCCAGGCGCTTCAGTAAACTGCGCAACCGGACCTGCTGCTTGACGCTGACCGCCTCCCCCACCCCGTCCAGTTCGGCGCGCAGTTCGGCGATCACCCGGGCCAACGCGCGGTTCTCCGCGATGAACGTGTTCACCGGATGGCCGGGTGGTGTTTCCGGTGGCTCCTGGTCGTGCAGCGAATCGCGGAACAACTCCATGTGCACGTCGCAGAGCTGGGTCAACTCGCTCTGCGGCATACCCGCCGCGATCAACTCCTGTTCGAGTTCGGCGATTTCGGTCGCGCCGATATCCTCGATCAACTCTCCGAAGCGGCGCTTGATCTCCGCCAACGCGGCGCCGGCGTGCAGGTCCTTAATCAATTCCTTCACCAGCGCGCGGCGCTCGTCCCGCGTCGCGGGCAGGCCGGCCAAGTCCGTGGCCACCTGAGCGCCGGTCTCCGCCGCGATCCAGCCGGCCAGCCGATCCAGCAGCTCCGCCAGCGGTACTCCGCCCAGCGCCGCGACCTTGGCCAGGTTGGCGGCGCGGCCCAGCGTGTTGAGCAGTACCGGATTGTTCAGGCTGGCGTACCTGGCGTTGTATTCGACCAGCCGGGGGCCCAGAAAGGGGTACTCCCGCAACAAGACATGCAACCTTGTTTTCGGTGTCAGCTCCATCTCAAGTTCCTTTACCAGCTATACATAAAAGTTACCCTACTCCCGCCGCCAGTGACAATCACCGAACAGCGCAGAACAGGCGGCGGGCAACCTCTGGCTGGCAGTCAAAATATAATACCATTAGGGATATTAATTATCTTTATTATAATATATTATCATTGGGCACGGGCCCGAATCCGGACAGGCTCTATAATGCCCGGTATCGTTATGCCGTGAAAGCGGAGGTAGATAGCTATGTCGCAGATGCCGCAAGCCACCACCGGCCAGCATTGGCCAACCCCGACGCGCTTAAGCCCGTTCACCGGCCCGCGCAGCGCGAATGTGAAGTGGACGCTCGATTTGGGCGACCGCGTCGAGGCCAGCCCGGCGATCGGCGCCGACGGCACGGTCTATGTCGGCAACGCCCACAAGCTGTTCGCGATCACGCCGGAGGGCACGGTCAAGTGGGAGTTCGAGACCAAGGGCAACGTCTCGGGCAACGCGACGATCGCCCCCGACGGCACCGTCTACATCGGCAGTTGCGACAATTCGCTGTATGCCCTGACCGCCGACGGCCAGCGGAAGTGGAGCTTCGCCACCGGCGACTTCATCCTTTCGCGGCCGGTGCTGGGCGGGGACGGCACGGTTTACGTCGGCAGCCGCGACAAGAAGCTCTACGCCCTGGCGCCCGACGGCCAACTGAAATGGGCGCACGAGACGGGCCGCTGGGTCGACGCCGGCCCCTGCCTCGGACCCTGCGGCACGATCTACATCGGCAGCAAGGACGGCCAGCTCTACGCCGTCAGCCCGTCCGGCGAGTTGAAGTGGACGTATGAAACCGGCAGCAAGATCTGGGCGGCGGCGATCGTCGGCCCGGACGGCACGGTCTATGTCGGCAGCACGAAGCAGAAGCTGCACGCCGTGCGTCCCGACGGCCGCGCGGCCTGGGCGTTCCAACTCGGCGGCGAGGTGAAGTCCGCGCCGGCGCTGGCCCCCGACGGGCGGATCTACATCGGCTGCAGTGACAAGCGGCTCTACGGCGTCAGCCCCGAAGGCACACTCAAGCTGATTTGCGACACCACCGGCCCGATCAACTCCAAGCCGGCGGTGGACGCCGAGGGTGTGATCTACGTCGGCAGCGACGACGGCAAGCTCTACGCTTTCAAGCCCAACGGCGATCTGGTGTTCAGCCTGGAGACGGACGGCAAGGTGGAGTCGTCACCGGCACTCGGCCCCGACGGCACGCTCTACGTCGGCAGCTACGACAAAAAACTGTACGCGATCGGCGGCTAGCCGGAGTGCGCGCCGGGGCTGTCCTGCTCCCCGCCGCTGAACATCAGCTGGATCACGATGCCGATGAACAACGAAACGCAGGCGATCAGGAGGATGTGCCAGGCGGTGGGCCGCCACAGGTCCTGTTTCAAGAAATGCTCAAAGGTCTTGAAGTAAAACGGCGCTGCCACGGTGCTAAGGATTAAGGCTTCCAGCATGGCCAAGCTCAGCAAATCGAGGCTGCGAAACTTGGCCCGCCGGCGATCATCCTTTGTATCGAGCTTACGCTTTACCTGTGAGTAAAGGTAACCCCAACCGCCGACCACACACAATACGCTGAGGATCGTCAACAGCCACCAGTCGGTTTTAATCAAACTGCTGAAATCCTCGCTTAAGCACCAGGTCAGGATCGCGACGGAGATTGCGCCCATGATTCGCGGATAAAGGACCCGCGGGGTTAGATGCAGAATGTGCCGCCAATTCCAGCCGCTGCTCAGGCTCAAGCCCAGCAGCAGCAATCCCAGAAACCAGCTGGCAAGCACCCAGGCCCAAGCGGCCCCGAGATAGACCTCACCAATACCCAGCCCCACGGCTGAGATAATGCCGACCACCGCCAGGGGCAGCCAGACGGCCTGGGTAAACTGCCCTAGCCAATGCTTCAGCCTGGCTCCGCGGCTGCTCGACTCCTCGATGGCTGACGGTTGATCTTCGCGCCCCTGCTCCAGCGCAGTAGTGAATTCGTACACATCAATGAACTCGCATGCGATATTCGTCCGCCAGCTGTCGATATCCGGAAGCTCCTCTTCCTTGCTTATGGGCAGTGCATTCAAATAGATATTGTGGACCTGTGCGAAGTAAATCGCCCGTTTGACATCCTTGGCTTCCAATGCCGCATGCACCGCCTCTTGCAGGGTCAAGGCGGTCTCACTCACCGCGTCCGGATTCAACCCGCGGATCAGCCCGAACAGGAACAGCAACTTGGCTCGCGCGGAGACCATTAAGCCGCGGTAGTCCGTCTCTTGACGAGCCTCCTTCAGGTACTCGGTAATCGCTTCAAGGAACGCCAATAATGCCTGATAAGCCGACCAGTGCCCGGCCTCGCGCGCCGCGTCCAGATCCATCGGCTGGGCCACCAATGGTGATTCGGGACAGGAATATGTGCTGGCTTCGGCCCGGCGGCCCGGGTCATCCGGTCGCTTGCCAAGACAGGCTGGGCATAGTTCCCCCCTGGCGATTTTTTGCAAAACATCGCTGCCCGTCAGTTCCTTCTCAGTACTGGCAACACCTTCAACAGCCGGCTGGGGAACCGGTGCGATCGTGCTGATCTTGATCCGGCAGGTGCTGTCCGCCGGGCCCGGCTGAGCACATTCGCGACATGCCGCATCGATACATAATGGCAGGCTGATGTGGTTGGCTTCAGATTCATCCAGCAATCTTTCCAACAGGCGCTTGAACTGGACCTCCGTCATCTGCCGGAAGCCGTCCAGATAGGCTTCCATCATCCAGTCCAACTGGCTGCCGTCCAGGAACTCGGGCCGGAAGATCTCCAAGTTGAGCCGACCGGGTTTGAGCCGCTCCCTGGCTGGCGGAGCGCCGTCTTCGGGGGATGGATCGCCTCTCCCGGGAAGCGGCCGCACCGATCCCAATTGCCAACCGATGAAGTGCTGGCCGGGCACTTGTTCGTTCGTGATCATCGGCAGAAATCTGATCGCGTCAGCAACCTGGACCTTGCCACTCGCCGGCGATTCAGTCCGGGCGCCGCCGGCGCCTTTCTCAGCTTCGGCAATACCGGCGGTGTTGCGAAACAACTCCTTAAACAGGTGGAACTTGTTGCTTCGCGATCCAACCTGCAAGATGTGTTGCAGCCCATCCATTGCCTGCGTATACTGGTTGGACAGCCTGATATAAAGGCTTTCAATATTGCGGTAAAGGCGTTTGATGTTATTGCTCGTTCTTCTGATCCAAGGCAGCTGGTGATTGGCTACGACACCATCCAACACATCAGTCGTTTTTAAGTAGTTGACACGGCAAGTTTCCTTGTTCATCTGGTATTTGTTGAATAAGTCCTTGCAGTAGCGATAATCCCGTTCAACTTCATTGTATTCGGTGTATGTCAGCTGTGTAGGATTCAGGCACTTTAGCTGCTGCTTCCATCTGTTGATTGAAACCTCGATCTCATGGATGCGCCTTATATCATCTTCCTGCGGAGCCATGAACTCCTGGTACTGCAGTTCGACCTTATTCTGATGCAGGATCGCCTGCATCAGTCGAAAGGCCAGATCGTTAGTTCCGGCCAGATGTTTCGTGCAGGTTTGGTAATACGGCTGGCTGTCCTTGAACATCCGATATGTTGAATTAATCAGCCCGCAGAGTTCCAATTGCGTCTGCCGGGGATTCTTGCGTGCACGCCTGATCGAGTCCTGGGCTTTCCGGTAGTCAATGATCCACAGCTGAGTATCGAGCTGTGCAAAGTTACTAACGTACTCATCAAATTCATTTTGCGGAAAATTCTGCGCTGTCAGGTGCAGCAATTCCTTGGCCCGCGAGGTATGCTGCTCGGTACTACTTGTCGCCGCAAGCAGATTATCAAACAACAAAAGGTAGTCACGATCCGTTTCCGCAGTTACCCGCGAGTACTTCGACACTTTCGCAACGGCTAAATCGATAAACTCGTCCACGCACTTGTCCGAGTCGTAGAAGACATATAAATCAAACGTAACCGTGTCATGTCCGACGATGATCCGCATACCCTGAATGTAGTCACTATCCTGGTCCTGGCAGGCGATCATTGAGGTCAAAGCAACATGTGGATCCGGCAACTCATTGAGTGGTTTGGCTTCGACGGTGTCATCTTGACCCTCGATGTATAGATTGCCGTCATAGTAGTCGCGATAAAGCGTGGCAACCAAACCATAAGCGGATTCTTTAAGCGAGTTATCGGCCTGGCTCCTTAGCAGCTGGGGATTAAAGCCACTCCAAACTGTATGTTCAAGCCACCCTCGATAATCGGCCCCGGCCCGTATACGAAAATCTTCAAGCACCTGCCTGGCGAAATGACTGGCGCACCGATAGGAGTTCGTTTCTTTCAAGGAGAGCTCGTGTTGCCGCCGGGCGGGGGCCATCCAATATGAAAGCAGCCGATGAACACTGATAAGCACTGTCGTCCTCCACTTCAGGCTTAAGCGGACACCTAGTTTTGTCGCTGGTCCTAGTTCTGCCGCTCCTGGGGAGGCTTGGCAGTCTCTTGCGTTTCGTTCTGGTGGCGCGAGATAAACTCGTTTAGGGCGTGACCCAATTCCGGATACGTATCAACTTCGTTATCGCCTTCATAGTACTGACGAGCCTTGAACTGCATCAGCAATTCGTATTGCGGCACGGGCAACAAGCGATGTTGGCTGTTGTCCTGGCCGATCCTGACACACAGGTAGTTGTAGTCGACGATCGCTTCGACCAGTCCGATCAGCCTGCCCAAGGACTCTTTATCGCCCATCGTGAAAGGCTGGGCGCAGAGCTCCTTATAACGAGCACTCACAATATCCAGCTTGTCCAGCTCGTTCTCATGGATGCAATCCTGTCCCGTTTGACTCGCCAGCCGCGGCAGCTTGTCGGCGAATTCCTCGAGACTAATCAACAGCAGATCTCTCGCAGTTTGTAATGAAGTACTCATACTTCCGCTCCCGGTCTACATATTATCGCGAGTGTGTTTTCCACCGGAACAACAGGCGGCTGAGCATGATAAACAGCAAGTCAGTCAACAGCCCGAGGATGCCGATGATCAGCATCGCCGCGAAGATTTTCGGCACCAGCAGATAGCGCTGGGCTCTCAAGATGAAGTAACCGATGCCGTTACTGGCCCCGACCAGTTCCGCCACCACCAAATAGGTCCAGGCCCAGCCGATGCAGATCCGGTAGCTGTCGAAGATCTGCGGCGCACTGGCGGGTAGCAGCACGCGCAGGACCAGGTCGTAACGCGGAGCACCGAGCATCCGAGCCGCCTCGTAGTACTCGGGCGGTACGTTCTTGGCGGCATCCTCGATCATCAGCACCAGCTGGAAAAACGCGCCCAGGAAGATGATGCTCATCTTCTGCGGGTCGCCGCTACCGAACCATAACAAGGTCAAGGGGACGAAAACCGGCACGGGCAGGTAGCGGATAAAGCCCATGAAGGGCGCGAAGGTCTGGCTGGCATGCTTGTTATAGCCCATCAACATGCCCAACGGCGTCGCCAGGATCACAGCCAGCAGGAAACCCGCCAGCACGCGGAATACGCTGACCAGGATGTCCTTGTGGATCTTGTCCTCCACGAACATCTCGACCAGCGTCTGGGGCAGCTTCTCCAACGGCGGCAGGAAGATCGGCTTGACGTGGTAGACATGCACCGCGCAGATCCAGGCGCCGGCCAGCACCAAAAACGGGATTGCGCCCAGCAGCACGTTGCGTGCAACCAGCTGCCAATTAACCGGTTTGCGCTTCTGCTCAGCCATTGCGTTCCTCGATCAGGCGCTTGTACGTTTCATCGCGCAGCAGATGGAAGATGTGGTGCCGCAACAGAATGAACTCGGCCCGATTCCGCATCGCCGTTGTCCGCGGCCGTTCCAGATCCACATTCATTTCATGGATGATCCTCGCGGGCCGGGCTGAGCAGATAAAAATGCGATCCGCCAGGAAAATCGCTTCCTCGATGTCATGAGTCACGAACAAGACGGTCATTTTGTTGGTTTCCCACAACTCGAGCAGATGCTCCTGCATCAAGATTCTGGTCTGGGAATCCAGCGCGCCAAAGGGCTCGTCCATCAGCAGGATGCGCGGCTCGGTCACCAGCGCGCTGGCCAACGCCACGCGTTGCTTCATCCCCCCCGAGAGCCGGTTGATATACGAGCGCGTGAACTCGCCTAAGCCGACCTTATCCGCGTACTCACGTGCGCGGCTGAGGTGCTCCCGTTTGGCGTATTTGCGCGAGTATTTCAAACCGAAGGCGATATTACGTTCCACCGTCAGCCAGGGAAACGAGGTGTAGGCCTGGAAAACCATGCCGCAATGCGGATTGGGGCCGCTGACCGGCTCGTCCAGCACCAGGACCTTGCCGCTGCTCGGACGCTCCAAGCCAGCGATAATCCTGATCAGCGTGCTTTTCCCACAGCCGCTCGGGCCGAGGATGACGCAGAATTGGCCTTCCGCGAAATCCGCATTGATCCGGGTCAGGGCCGCCACCGATCCGCGTGCCGCGGGGAACGTCTTCTCCAGAGCTCGAATCCGCACGGCAATTGCTGAAGCTCTATTTGGCATAACTAGTTGCTGATCAACCTGATTGTTGAATTGCCCACCAGCTGGTAGAGCAGATAGGCCGGATTGCAGGGCAGATCACAGTCTGTTTGCTTCTCGATCGCCAGCAGGTACTCGCGCAATTCGTTGCGCGCCTGGTGTAAGGCAAAACCGACGGTATTCATCGTTTCACCGAAGGTCTCAGTCGCCTTGGTATAAAATTCGCCCCAGAATTTCTTGCTGATCAACGGATCATCCTGCACAGGCAAAACGGACAGCAGGCACCCCATCGCCGCGTACTTAGTCATCAGCATGGAGGTGATATTCCGCATATCGATCCAGGCCCCCATCCCGTGCGCCGAGTTGCAGCCGTCCAGGACAAGTAACGAATCATTGATAAACGAGCTGAGCTTTGATTCCGTCAGGCATTGATCCTCGTCATCGTCAATGCTGAGGAAACGCTTGGATCCATAATGGCCCGAGAAGTGCACGAGACGATTGATCTGTTCGATCCGCTGATCCGCAACATCAACCAGCACTCCCTGCTTGTGGCGATGCGTCAGGTTTCTCACCGTGCGATCCAACTCGGCATCATTGCAAACCTTGTGTACCTCCATCACCCGTGACCCGGACTTCCGGCCGTACTCCAGCTTATTGGTCAAGACATCGCTGATGTATTCCAGGATTTCCGTGTTGTATTGCAGCTTCCTGGCCGCATCGACAATCAGCGCGTGCGGCCGATAGGCGTCAGGCATGTGCCGGTCGATATCCCGGATGTCCATGACCGTTTTCGCCACCTCCGAGCTGGAAAGCTGGAGGTAACCCAAGGCGCATTTCTCGCACAAGGTTGGCTGGCCTCGCACGGCCTTCATCCAATACCAGGGGATTGTGAAGTCGTTCGTCACAATCGTCACGTGCCGCGGGTTCTTGCGGTGCCGGGATAACAGGATTTCCTCCAGCCACCGTTTAATGGGATTGTCAGCCTTCTTGGCATCGACCAACAGCTGGAAGACATAGCTACCCAGCTCGTCAATGATGTCGGAAATCTCCGCCTGTTTGTCCCGGTGAAATAGAAACGGCTGGTCCTGGACTCCCGCTTGATCGTCATAGTACAGGTGATAAAGCATCCGGAGCTTGCGGCGGATCAAGTTGCGCGTCGCCCGGTTGTCCTTGAGCTCGAATTTCTGCAAAGTCGTGTGGGTGGTGCTCTTGGCCGGATCCAGCACGCAAGCCACCAGGACATCATTGCTGACGTTCAGCAGCCCATACTTATCGAGGTCCTCGAACAACGAGTGCCGGTCACTGCTGCCTTTGAGCATTCCCCCCTTGATCGCGCTGACCATCAAGCCTCTGACCAGATCCTGGCTGTTTAAAACCAATAGCTGTAAAAACACATTGTTCTCATCCATATCCGCCTCTCGTAATCGACAAGCGCCTATGCGGGATGCAACCGGGTGAGCGCTTCGGCAATGTCGTAGTAATCCTTGGCCGCCTGTTCCTGTCCCGCTACGGCGTCATAGACAATCACGCGCTCGCCGCCCTTCAGCGTTAAGCTCTCATGCACGCAAATCCGCGGTTGCGAATTCCAGAAATAACACGGTACCGCCGTCGAATCATGTTGATCACCACCCTCGGCGCAGAATTCAGTTAACCCGTTGAGACGAGGGACCTGTTCGACAGAAGCAATCAGGCTCGGTAATCCCGGCGAGCCATCGCGATAAACATTGGTATTGTCTCCGAGCAGGGGCACGACCGTCGGAATCAGATAAAAGTTGTAATCGGTTGCGTCGTCGCGCCACATCGTGGCGGTCTTGACCGTGCCCTCCACATGCTGGTGCGTCAACCGGAAGAACATCAACACGACATCCGACAGCGCCAAAGCCACGTCCGCCATCGAGCGCTTACCGGATTCCCCGTCCAGCAGCACATAATCGTAGCCCATCAACTCGAGGATATCCAGGCATTCGGCCAGCATGTAACGATGAAACTGCCCCACGCTGAATCCGCGGCCCGGATCGGGCTTGGCCGGGTAGAGCACCAGGTCCTTGCGGCAGTTATCTTTGGCAAAATCGAATTTCAGAAAATCAGCCATGAATTCGTGCTCGATCGACAGACCGTGATTCATCACATAATCTTTGGCGTCACCCTCCGAATCAAAGAAGTCCTGAATGCAGTTGTGATTCTCCAGCTGGTTGCTGTTCACGCCGAACGGCTTATGCGTGCCAGCCGAGAACACATCCAGGTCGAATATCGCCACCTTGCGATTGAGCGCTTTCGTGATCGAGCCGATGTTGTCCTGGCATGACGCGAGCGCCGCCGCGATGTTGGCCGTCGCGACGGTTCGACCCGATCCGCCCTTGTACGAAAAGCAAGCAATTATCTTCACAATTCCGCCTCCTGAGCTTACTGGTTCGCCTTGCGCCGGATTATCCCGTCGATCGACTGGATTTCCTCCAGCAAAGCAGTCTTGTTCTCGGTAATAAACTGGGTCAGTCTTAGCTTTTCCCCGGGCTTAAGAAAGGAAACCAGCACATTTCGCAACAGCTCCTCGCGAACGTTCTCCTCAGTCCAAAGCCCTTCGGATTCGTGCATCCGCTTCAAGTTTTCGCCAACTATCTCATCTTTCAAAATTTCCGACCAGCGAGCCTTGTACTCCTTCTTGAGTGCCGCCTTAGAGCTGCTGTCGTCGGTGTTCTCAAGATAGGCACTGCGATAATTGAAGAGAATTGACGCCTTCTGTTTAATTAAGTCCTTAACCTGCTTGCCAGACAATTCTTCCACAAACTCGTCCACTTCGCCTCTTAGCCATCCGTGGACTATCTCGTTCAACCAGGCCGGTTCCTCGATCCACGTGGGCAGGGCACTCACTGGCGCTTGGGGCTTGGCTTCCGCCGCGGGCTTGACCAGGCTGCCGGCCCAGTTCTGGACCTGCTTGGCCAGGTCGTCCATCACCGTCGACATCAACGGCGCCACCAGCGCCTCGGCCAGCGACTTCGTAAGTGTGTCCTTGATCCGGTTCTGGATGACATCCACGCTGCCGCGCCCCAGGTAGTCCTCGTATTCATCCAGCAGGTCGCTGAGAACAAGCATTGCCAGGATCGTCCGCTGAGTCGCGTAGAGCACATATGGCCCGCCGTCCATGAACGACCATAAGCGCCTGTCCGTTTCGACGCTACGCATACCCCATTTGCTGCCGCTGATTTCAGCGTAAAGGTTGGCCGATCCTAAAGCGCTCCGATCTGGCTTGAAATCGTGAATGACAGCCGGATGCCGATTGACTAATGCGTCATACTCGCTTTCAACAATTTCTAGTGCTTCATTAATAAAGGCTTTAAACCCCGCGCTTTCGCGGTGTTTGGCACTTTGGATAATTCGCAGAATTACGCCAGCTATACCGCGGAATACTAAACCTACACAAGCATCATCAATCAGCAATATATCCAGCGAACTGCCGAAGCTATACTTGCGCTGGAGAGACCGCGCGAGATCGCCATGCAGAGTATTATCCAAACCAGAAGCTATGACGTCCTCTTGCATAATCTTATGTGTACTTTTAATCAGCTGAAGCGTATCATCCACATCAAGATTGGCAATTGTCATTGATCGCACAGCCAACAGGTGAGATAGATAGAATACTTGTTGAACGTGAGGAGCGATCTCTTCATCAATCTTGCGATTCAACTCCTTTTCCTGCGGTACACCTTCCTTAAGGTATTCAGTTTCGAGGCTGTGCACCTGGTTAACGATCTCCGCTAGATCCAGCCCATATTTATCTTTGAACGAGCTGCCGAGGCCGCCGGAGCCATCACCGGCGAGATATTGGCCCAGCATATCGTTAGTCCAAATAAAAGCTTCGCTAGCACGTAGCCTTAACCACTCAACCTGAGTTTGGATACTTCTGACTAGCTCTGATTTCTCCTTGCCGAGAGCAGTGTTACTAAGAATCTCACTTAAGTAGCTGTCACTCCACCTCTTCAGGTCTTCGATCGTTTCCATGACACTGTAGGTGTAGAATAGGCGATCAAACTTATCAACAACCTTCGGAATACTCGTATCTTGCTTTGATATTTCCTCTCGATCAATCTGGACTAAAACATCAGAATGCTCATTGCAAAGTTTGGCCGTATCCGGATCGGGCGCAAAGCCAACAAAGCTACCATCCCCCCCTCCCGATCTAACCATGCATTGCTTCGCATATGTTAATCCGTAATCGATTACAAATAAGCACAATTCGTGCAGATTCTCACATTCTATTCCTTCCAGCTTCCCAGCTAACACATCCTTAATATCCTTGTCGTCATCAATGAAGTGTTGCTTCGGATAGCTGTTGAGGATGGCATCAATCTCCACGCAGGCATAAGACAAGAAAGAGATTGTCAGCATAGCTGCGTCTATATTCTGGCCAGTCTTCGCTGATTTTCCCTTTTCTCTGTAGTATGCGTAGGGATCTCCCACAAAGAACAGTGCCTGGTTTTCTGGCTCGCTATATAGCTGATAAGGCGCATTGAATAGATTGCGCAACACGCGTTTCGTCAGAACAAACAGGACATCATTCACAATCTGCTGTTCTTTTTGCGCGTCATAATCCCTGAATCTCTGAAGCTGATTATGTCTGAGAAGTAGATTACGACCGGAAACAATTGCTATGCCAAATTCCGCGTCTTGGACAGTACCGCTTTTAATTTCTTCTTTGGCGTCCTCAACGACGATTTTCCCCGGCTTCAATTCGCTCCCATCACTGCTCAGCGCGTCCTTCAGCGCCATCTCCAGCAGCGCGTTGATGGCGGCATTCATGCGCGCGAAGATATCCTGGCGGATCCTCTCAACCTCAATTGCCATGAGTCACGGCCCCCTACGGTTTTCGGCCACGAACCGGCGGCGGCTTACCTGTCCAGCCCCGTCCGATTCTCAAGCTGTACTTAGATTTAGTTTATTCCGCGAGGTCGGCGGCCAGCTTGTCCATCACGACGTAGTTAATCAGGTCCGCCGGTGCCACGGGCTGGTCGATGATGCCGTTCTCGCTGAATATCCGATTAAAGTCCTCGGTGAGCTGGATCGCGATCTCGCCCGGCTGCGCCGTCGTGCCGATCACGCGCAACGCTTCCTTGACGTCGGCGATCTTGGCGCCTTCGATGATCGCCGTGAAGGTCTCCACATCCAGCCCGTAATCCTCCGCCATCAGGGCGTAGGACTCTTCTTTGTTTTCATGCATGTAGGCGACGGCCTTGTCCCAGGCCTTCATCGCGCGGTAGATGTTGTCCGCTTTCTGATCGATCCAGCTGCCGCTGGCGGTCACGATGCCGAGGATCTTCTCCGGCACGTCGCGCGTCGAGGCCAGCACATGGCCGGGCCGCGTGTCCAGCGCCATCGTCACGTCGGGCTCCCAGGACACCGCGACGTCGACCTGCTCCGTGGCGAACATAATCGCCGCCTGGCCCGGCTCGTCCGCCGGCACCAACTCGATATCGCTCTTCTTCATGCCGTGCTGGTCCAGGAGGTACAGCAAGAACGCCTCCGAGGGGCTGCCCTCGGCATAGGCGACCTTCTGCCCGCGCAGGTCGGCCACGCTCTGGTACTTGTCGGTCGCGATGATCGCGTCCCCGCCGTAGGACATATCCGACTGGCCGACGATGACCATGTCCATCCCCCGCGACTTGGCGATCAGCACCGAGTCCAGCGTGATGCCGATCAGATCCATCTCGCCGTTTTGCAGTTGCACCCGCCGGCCGTTGGTGTCATGAGAGATCTCGGCCTTGATGATCACGCCTTCTTCCTTGTCGAAGCCCTTGTGATGGGCCAGGAAGAACGGGCCCAGGCCGGGCCAGTTCGGGATCGCCACGCGTACTTCGGGCAGGCTGGCACTGGTGTCCGCGCCAGTATTGCCATTGGCACTGGTCGTGGAATCACCGCCTGTTGTCTCAGTTCCATCCCCGCCGCTCGGACAACCGGCCACGAAAAACAGCAGCAACGCGATCGCTAGCAATGAATGAATCTTCAGGACCTGCACTGGCCCACCTCCATCCTCATGCAACGTTAAATGCCTTCCACACAGGATCTATCGCGGTTATCATACCACAATCAGTTAACCGAAGTAACAGGTACTAATGTCCCTGAATTCCCCAATCGCCCGAAAAACAATTACTGGTAAGACAGGCTCAATTCGATCAATCCGTCGCGCAAAAACCGGGTGCGGATACGCGGCCGGCAGCTGACCGGGGTTAGCCGCCGGCGACGCTCTCGTCGCGCTCGCGCTTGCTCAGCTGCCCCACCCGCACCGGCGGCGCGAACACCTTGCTTTGGGGCGGCACGCTCTTGGCCAGGAACACGTTGGCGCCGATGATCGAGCCCTGGCCGACCGTGATCCGCCCCAGCACGGTACTCTCGGCGAAGATCACCACGTCGTCTTCGATAATCGGGTGGCGCGGCTGGCCCTTGATCGGCCGCTCGGTCTGTTGATCCAGCGGGAAGCGGATCGCCCCCAGCGTGACCCCCTGGTAGAGCCGCACGCGGTCGCCGACGATCGCGGTCTGGCCGATCACCACCCCCGTGCCGTGGTCGATGAAGAAGCTCTCGCCGATCGTCGCTCCGGGGTGGATGTCGATGCCGGTGATGTTGTGCGCGTGCTCGGTGATGATCCGCGGAATGAACGGCACGCGGCGGATGTACAGCTCGTGCGCCAGGCGGAAGTTCATCATCGCCAGCATGTTCGGGTAGCAGAAGATCGGCGCCTCCGGGATGAACGCCGCCGGGTCCCACTCGTAGCAGGCGCGGCAGTCCAGCGTCAAGAGCCGGCGAATCCGCGGCAGCTGGGCGATGAACTCGTCGACGATCCGCGCCACGTCCCGGGGATCGGCGTAGTCGCGGCCGTAGTCCTGGCCGGCCGTATATCCCGTAGCGTGGGCGATCTCCAGCGCCAGCACCTGACTGACGCGCTCCAGTGCCGCGCCGACGTGATGTGTGATCGTCTGGCGGCCGAACTCGCGGTAGCCGAAGTAGCCGGGGAACAGCACGCCGCGCAGCTCCTCAACGCAGTCGATCACGCGGCGCCGGGAAGGCAGCTGCGCCTCGCGCACCGTCTTGCCGTCGGGCAACAGCTGCCAGCTCAGCGGTTCACTCAAGGCTTCGGCGACAGCGTGTACGCGCTCGCTGACCGGCGGCACGGGTTGGCTGCGGTCCATCTCGCGGCGTTCATCCATGGCATCCTCGCGTTGCGCCCCCTTTCAGCGGGCGATATCTATCTGATAATGATAACCGCTGGCGGAGCGCCGGCTGCCAGCCGGCAGCTTGCAGCCAGCCCGACACCGGCGTCCCCCGGCAAGATTCGCTTAGAGTTCCGGATAGAGCAGCAGGTCCAACTCGGCGCCGGCACCGGCGAGGACCTCGACCTTCGTCCAGCTCAGCGGCTCCTGGTCCGGCGCCGGCAGGCTGCACTTGTCGAGATAGTGCGTGCGGTAGCCCGCCTTTTCCGCTAGAAAGCGCCAGTTGCCGATGCGCAGGCCAGTGAGCGGTGCGAGGACGTACGAGCCGGAGCCATCCGTCGTCACGCGGTAAGACAGCGGCGGAACCTCGGTCGTGATCCCGTACTCGTGCGTCCAGGTCACCTCCACCCCGCCCAGCGGCACCCACAGCGCGGGATCGTCGCGGGTCGCGTTGGTGACTTCCCAGACATGGCCGGACAGGCTGGGACCACTCAGCGGTGTCAGCGCCGCGGCGCCATCGATCGTCGTGCCCGCCTGAACCAGAAACTCGCGCGTCAGCGGCTGGTAGGCGTAGTTGCTGAAATCGACCAGATAGTCGCCCGGGGCCAGATCCACTGAGTAACTGCGGTCCGCATTCAGCTGGCGGACCTCGACCCCCGTATCCTTGCGCCTGACCGTCACGTCGATGTTGCTCAACTCGTTGCGGTAATCCGCGTCGACGATCGTTCCCGCGAGCGTGCCGGTCTGGCTGTCGGTCTGGTAAACCAGGCTGTAGGCCTGCCAGCCCAGGTTATTCGGCACCTGCAACATATAGGGATCCGGGCGATAGATGAACTCGTCGAAATAGCCGCGCGTGATGAACAGCAGGTGGTTGGTGCCGGGCCCGAGCCGCACGCTGGCGGTGAAGTCGCCGCCGGGCGGCACCGCCGCGTATTGCGGCAGCTCGCCGGCGCGCTCGAGGCTAAGCACGTACAGCTCCTCGACATAGACCGCGCCGCTGACCACGTGGCCGGTCAGTTCGACGGACTCGCTAGTGACCGTGGCACCGGCCACCGGCGAGTCGATCGTGATCGTCGCCCGGTCGCTGCCCCCGAAAGGCGGGTCGTCCAGCGCGTCGCGCAGAATCAGGCCGAAGGGCTCGTACATCGGGAAGCGGTCGGTGGCCACCAAAGCGACGCGGTTGTTCACCGCCAGCGCATTGAAGCGCAGCAGGTGCATCGGCAGGCTGGGATGGTAGATTAACAACTCGTCGCCCTCATAACCGCAGGCCACGGCGTAATCGGCGGCGGTCGGATTGAGGGACTCGGCGCAGAGCGCCAGCACCGGCCCGCCCGAGGCGACCAGCGCCTGCTTGACGGCGTTGAAGCCGTCGACCTGGTTCAGGGCGCCGAACTTCGCAGCGTTGTCGAGATCGGTACCGAGCCAGACGGAGGTGGTAGCGCGCAGGGCGATCAACCTCTGGACCGTTGAACCGTAATTCACGAGCGGGCCGTAATCGGCTTTGTAATCGCGGAAGTACCAGATCGCAAACGGGCCCATACCCAGTTCAAGCGGCAGATTGCAGTCGTCGGCCACGAAGGTCCGGTTTACGCTGAAGCCGTCGAAGTCGGGCGCGAAAGCGGTGGTAAACGAGTAGTCCGTTTCGCTGACCGCCGTCGTCAGCAGCTGGCGGATGAACCAGATCATCGGGGTGTACTCCGGAGCGTCGGGTACCTGGCTGACGGCATGGTCGTCCACGGCGGGAAAGGCGAGATAGAGCGCGAAGGTCGCCCGGCCGGCGTCGCGGTCGAGCGCCCTGAGCTCCAGCGGAACCAGCGCACCGTTGCGCAGGACGCGAAAGGCGGACGGGAAGCTGTCATCACCCGCGGCCAGTGGAATAGACAGCAGTGCCGGAGTGGCGAATTCGAGATAGCCGTCGGCGGTCAGGCTGATCAGCGTGCCGCCGAGGTCCGCGCCGTCACGCGTGACCTGGCCGTCGTTGCCGGCCAGCGCAAAACTGGTTATTTCCGCCACCGCGCCCGCTGGAATCTCGACCGTGACCGCGCCGTCGCCCAGGTCGGGGCCGGCCAGGCTACCGCCGTCCGCCCCGATGCTGGCGTCGTCCCACGGCGTATCCGTCCCGATCGCAACCGCCGGCAGCCCGAGCTGCGGCCGGCTCGGCTCGCTGGGGGTGCCCACGGCGGCGGCGCCGTCGCGCGGCTCGACGCGGTAGTAGCCGTAGTCGCGGGACGCCAAGGCGTAGGAGAGCGGCACCGCCGGATCGAGCGGCGCGGGTAGATCCATGGTGGCGATCGGCGTCCAGGGCCCGTCGGCCGCCGCGGCGCCGGAGATCGCGTAGCCGGCGACGAAGGCCAGGAAATTCTGCCCGATCGGCGTGATATCGCTGACCGTCACCGCCCCGTCGGCGTTGCCGTCGGCCCAGCGCGCCGCCGGCCAATCGTCGTCGCCGCTGCCAGCGTTGAAATGCTGGCCGACCGGCGTCAGGTCGCTGACGTTGACCATACCGTCGAGGTTGTAGTCACCGGTGTTGACGTAGTGCCACTCCAGCCGCCAACCCGTGGCGTCGCCGCCGGCCAGCGCCAGGTCGTCCACGGCATTGTAAGCCCCGCCGGGCGGGGTGGCGGGCGCCTTGGCCGCCGTCGCGCGCAGCACGCGGACCAGCTCGGCCTGCAACTCAGCGAACAGCGCCGGATCCACGCCCGCGGGCACCGGCGCGGCCTCCACCTCGGCCGCGACCGCACTGCACTGCGGCAGTCCATCCACCGCCGCCGGTGATTTATCGCCGCCGCAGCCGGCCAGCAGCAGCAATACCGCCAGGCCCGCCAGCCGTGTTCCGCTGGAAACAGCACGCCGTTGTCGCATCGCGCCACCTGCCAGAAATACTTCAGGTTGATTATATCCCGGCTAAGCGCCCTGGCGCCGGACGCCGGATTAGTTGTCAGTGGCCAGTGGCCAGTTATCAGTTACCAGTTATCAGTGGGAGGGGGAGGGTCAAGTCATAGGTAACACTACACATATGATAGCGCATGCTAGACGGCCGGTGTCCAGCAAGCGTAAGCTTAAGCAATAGCAGAGCAAGCCCCGTGCTTGCGAGTAGCAGTTCAAGTAGTAAGTTAAAGGACTTCGCTCAATATTGAGATGTTTGAGCCTGCATTTGCTATTCAGGTTTCCTGAAGAAAGAAACGAGTACGGAAATCCCCTCGGCGTGTTAGCTATCAACGTGTATACACTTACGACTTAAACTTAAACTACCGCGCAACCAGGGGCGGTTGTGCTACTAGTCCAGTTTCGTTACCGGTCTAGTAGAGCACGCTCCCTTGCTTGCGAACAAGAGAGGCGAGAGGAGATAGGAGTAAGGAGCACTCCGATCCCGGTCAAAGCAGGCTCCTCTCTCCTCGCTCCTCACTCCTCTTTTGCCGAACGCGGGCATGGCGGCCCGTGCCTAAGAGTGCTGGCGAAGCGCCCGAGTTCCAAGAAATCCGGCGCCAGGGACGGCGCCGCTACGGTGAGTAGCAGTTATTTTCAGATAATCTGAGCGTATCTCGCTAAGATATGCTTGACAAAGTACGATAACGAGGGTAAACTGGGGGTAGCAATAAGCTGAAAGGCATGATTGGGCCGGCGGTTCCACCGTCGGCTCAACAAACCACTGGGCAACCGGTGAATGGAATCTGAAGGACGTTAGAGGAGTTAACGAACATGGGCAAGGTCATTGGAATCGACTTGGGTACGACCAACAGCTGCGTGGCGGTGCTAGAGGGCGGTGAGCCGAAGGTGATCGTCAACAAGGAGGGCGCGCGCACCACGCCGAGCGTCGTACACATTAAAAAGGACGGGGAGCGCGTCGTCGGCGCGGCCGCCAAGCGGCAGATGGTGACCAGCCCGGAGCGCACGGTGGCATCGATCAAGCGCCACATGGGCCGCGACCACGCGACGACCATCGACGGAAAGAATTATCCCCCGCAGGAAATCAGCGCGATGATCCTGCAGAAGCTCAAGCGCGACGCTGAGGACTACCTGGGCGAGAAGGTCACGCAAGCCGTGATCACGGTCCCCGCCTATTTCGAGGACGCCCAGCGCCAGGCCACCAAGGACGCCGGCAAGATCGCCGGACTCGAGGTGCTGCGCATCATCAACGAACCGACCGCGGCGGCGCTGGCCTACGGACTGGACAAGGCCAGCAACGATCAGACGATCATGGTCTACGACCTGGGCGGCGGCACCTTTGATGTGTCGATCCTCGAGCTGGGCGATGGCGTGTTCGAGGTTAAGGCGACCAGCGGCAACAACTACCTGGGCGGCGACGACTTCGACAACCGGATCGTCGACTGGCTGGCCGACGAGTTCAAGAAGGAAAACGGTATCGACCTCAAGGGCGACCCGCGGGCGTTGAGCCGCCTGAAGGAAGCGGCCGAGAAGGCCAAGATCGAGTTGTCGACGACGACCTCGACGGATATCAACCTGCCGTTCATCACGGCGGATGAGAACGGGCCCAAGCACCTGGACCTCTCGTTGACCCGCGCCAAGTTCGAAGAACTGATCAACGACCTGCTGGAAAAGACCGTCGGCCCGACCCGCCAGGCGATGAACGACGCCGGCGTGACCAGTGACAACATCGACCAGGTGCTGCTGGTCGGCGGCTCGACCCGCATTCCGGCGGTGGTCGAGCTGGTCAAGAAGCTGGCCGGCAAGGAGCCGAATAAAAGCGTCAACCCGGACGAGGTCGTGGCGATCGGCGCGGCGATCCAGGCGGGCGTGCTGGGCGGCGAGGTCAAGGACATCCTGCTCTTGGACGTCACCCCGCTGACGCTGGGCATCGAGACGCTGGGCGGCGTCTGCACCAGAATGATCCAGCGCAATACGACCATCCCGACCAAGAAGACGGAAGTCTTCACCACGGCGGCGGACAATCAGACCGAAGTCGAGGTGCACGTGCTGCAGGGCGAACGCGAGATGGCCGGCTACAACAAGAGCATCGGCCGCTTCCACCTGCAGGGCATCCCGCCGGCCCCGCGCGGCGTGCCGAAGATCGAGGTGACCTTCGACATCGACGCCAACGGCATCGTCAACGTGACGGCCAAGGACACGGCGACCGGCAAGGAGCAGAAGATCACGATCACCGGCTCGACCAACCTCGATGACGGCGAGATCGACCGGATGGTCGAGGAAGCCGAGCGTTATGCCGAGGACGACAAGGCCAAGCGCGAGGAGGCCGAGGTCCGCAACGAGGCGACCAGCCAGGTCTACCAGATGGAGAAGATGCTTTCCGAGCACAGCGACAAGCTGCCCGACGCGGACAAGCAGGCCGTGGAAAAGGCGATCAAGGAGCTGAAGGAAGCGCTGGAAGGCACGGACACGGGCCGGATCAAGGCGGCCAGCGACGTGCTCAAGCAGGCCAGCTACAAAATGGCCGAGTACATGTACCAAAACGTTCAGCACGCCGACGCCGCCGGTGCCGCGGGAGCGCCCGAGGCGGGTCCGATGGGCGGTGCGGCTGACGACGACGTGGTGGACGCGGAGTTCACCGAGGTAACCGACGAGGATAAGTAACAACGGGCCGGCGTGGTCCGGCCCCAGGGATGGCAAGCTGTTGTAGTAAAGCGACTCAGCAATCACGTAGGAGGTGCTGACATGACGTTTTTAATGAGGCGTAATCGTGGCCAGGGCGTGCGGACGCTGCGCGATGAAATGGATCGCCTGTTCGACGATTTTTTCAGTGCAGTGCCCGATCGCAACGACAACAACGGTATCTGGAGCCCGAACGTGGATATCCGCGAGGACGAAAACAACTTCACGATTGTGGCGGAACTGCCGGGCATGGCCAAGGAGGACATCGATCTCGAGGTCGAGCAGAACACACTGGCCATCAAGGGCGAGCGCAAGTTCGAGCGTAAGGACGAGGGCGAGAACTATCACTTCGTGGAGCGCAGCTACGGCAGTTTCTACCGGAGTTTCCGGCTGCCGAAGAACGTGGACGGCGAGGCGATCAGCGCGGAGTACAAGGACGGACTGCTGACCGTGATCCTGCCCAAGCAGGCCGAGGTCAAGCCCAAGAAGGTAGAGATTAAAATGTAAGTGAAATTTAGCCGGGGCGGGCGTTCCGCCCCGGCTGATATCGGCATGGACGAACTATGACTGAAAAAGACGACAACGGCAGGCGCAAGATCGAGATCGAGGACAAGCGCGCGCGCGATGACGAGGCGGCCGGAGCGAGCCAGCGCGAGCTCGACGAGCAGCTGATGCAACTGGTGGACTCCACCATCGAGGACGAGGAACCGGCGCAGGCCGCCGTGGAACCCGGGCCGGGCCAGCCACCCGTCGGGGACCCGATCTGGGTCGAGCGCGCCGGCGAATACCTCGAACTCGCCCAGCGCAAGGAAGCCGAGTTGCGCAACTATCGCAAGCGCGTGCAGAAAGATATGGAGCTGGCCCGGCGTTATGCGGTGGAAGGGCTGCTGGCCGACCTGTTCCCGGCCCTGGATGGGCTGGCCCAGGCAGTGCAGTCGTTCCAGAATACGCCGGACGAGCAGAACCCGTTGTTGGAAGGCGTGCGGCGCACGATCAAGGTGCTGGAAAGCGCCATGGGTAAGCACGGGATCGAGAAGATCAACGCCGTCAACGTGCCGTTCAATCCCGAGCGGCACAACGCAATCAACGTGGAAGAAAGCGGCGACGTGGCAGTCGATACGGTGGCCGAGGTGTACGTCGAGGGCTATTGCCTGGGCGACACCGTGCTCAAGCCGGCGATCGTGCGCGTACTCAAGCCGGCGTAACCGTGTCCGGTGCTTGACGCGACCAACAAGGATATTGGGAAGTGGCCAAGGATTTCTATGACATTCTGGGTGTGCGGCGCGATGCCAAGCCGGGCCTGATCAAGAAGGCCTACCGGAAGCTGGCGCGCAAGTACCACCCCGATGTCAATCCCAGCGATCCGAGCGCCGAGGCCAAGTTCAAGGAAATCCAGCAGGCTTATGCCGTCCTAAACGATCCCAAGCAGCGCGAAATCTACGACCAGGTCGGCCACGAGGCATTCGTTTCCGGCGCCGCCGGCGGACCGGGACCGGGGCAGCCGGTCGATTTCGGCGACCTGCACGACATCTTCGGCCGCGGCCGGCCGACGGGCGGGCCGTCCGGTACTTACGCCTATACGGTCGGCGGCGATGCCGAGGTCGGCAACCTGTTCGAGCAGCTGTTCCAGCAGGGCTTCGGCGGCGCGCACAGCTGGCAGGGCAGTCCCTTCGCCCGCGGCCAACGCGCGCCGGTGCGCCAGAAAGGCGCCGACCGCCACCTGGCGGTCTCGATCAGCTTCGACGAAGCCTACAACGGCAAGGAGCTGACACTCGGTGGTGGCGGCGGTGAGAAGATCAAGGTGCGGATCCCGGCGGGCATCGACAGCGGCGGCAAGGTGCGCCTGGCGGGCAAGGGCGAGGCCGGCGTTAACGGCGGGCCGCCCGGCGACCTGCTGCTGATCGTCACCGTGCAGGACCATCAGTTCTTCAAGCGGCGCGGCGACAACGTGCTGCTGACCGTGCCGATCACTTACACCGAAGCAGCGCTCAGCGCGACCGTCGAGATTCCGACGATGGCCGGCAAGGTGCAGATGAAGATTCCGGCCGGCACGCAAAGCGGCCAGGAGTTCCGCCTGCGCGCCAAGGGCTTCCCGCACCTCAACGGCCAGGGCCGCGGTGACCAGATCGTCCTGATTGAGATCGTGGTGCCGCGCGAGGTGAACATGCGCAGCCGGGAATTGCTGCGCGAGTTTGCCGAGCTCAATCCCAGTAATCCGCGGGTCGGGAGGTGGTCGTAATGGCTCCGGACCGCACCGGCGTGTTCAGCATTGGCGTCGTGGCGCAACTAACCGGCTTGCATGAGCAAACGATCCGCCAGTATGAACGGCTGGGCCTGGTCGCGCCCGAACGAAGCCCCGGCGGCACGCGGCTGTTCTCCGAGGCTGACGTGCTGCGTCTGAAGAGCATCGCCAGCCTGACGCGCGACATGGGCGTCAACCTGGCCGGCGTCGAGATCATCCTGAAGATGCGCGAGCGCCAGCAGCAGCTGGTCACGCTGGCGCGGGAGCTGTTCAAACACCTCGACGAGGCCAGCCGTTCCCGCTTCGAATCCGCCGTGCGCGGGGACGAACCCGGGCTGGTGCCTACCGGCGAGCAGAAACTGGCTGTCAGCCCGCCCCCGCCGGCGCGCCGGCGGATCGAGATCAAGGACGGGTCCGAGGACCAAGATTAATTTTCCACTCGCGGTGCTTGCCAGTAGACGCGACGCTTGATATTCTTTTTGCCGATATCTCCAATCGCAAGGGGCATTCCATGTGGGAGTGTTGGAACTGTGGTTTTCAGAACGTTGATGCGGCGCCGGTCTGCGCCAAGTGCCGCGCACGCAAACCCGCCGAAGGTGAGAGCTATAAGGGGCGCAGCTTCCACAGCATGCAGGAAGCGGCCAAGGAACGCGTCGCTGACGAGGTGCTGGCCAAGACCTTTCCGGTGATCCCGAAAATGTCCGAGGTCCGCGCCAACTGGCTTGACGTGTCCGCCAAGCCTTCGGAGATCCCCAGCGAGCTGGCCCGTCTCGAATTGCGCCAGCTGAAGCTGCGCGAGGCGATGCGGCTGATGCTCAACCTGATCAAGAATCCCAAGGCCAAGGGCGCCGACGAGATGATGATCAACGTCTACAACACGCTGCTCAACTGGGACGAGGAGTAACCCCCCCACCCCTCCGCACCTTCCGCCACGGTCCGCGCGACTTGGCGCGGCTCAGCGCAGCTTGCCGGCGGTGCGCAGGTGCTGCCGGTACTCCATGCGCAGGTCCAGCAAGGTGCGTTCGACCTCGGTAATCACCTCGCGCGGCCATTCGCCGCTGCAGACCTCACCGGCGGCATAGCGCTGGCCCAGCTCGCGCAGCACGGTGCGGCTGGCCTCCCATTGCGTGGCCTGGCTGATCAGCCGTTCCAGGTACTCGGGGAAGCGGTCCTCGACGATCAGATGCCGCCGCGACAGCAATAGCTCGGTGATCTTCAAGCGCAGGGGCTCGAAGTGCTCGCGATCGAAGCGGTCGCGGATCGCCTCGACCTTCAGCTCGATGTTCTGCTCGCGGCCGCCGGCGACGCGGAGCTGTTCGATCACCTGGCGCAGCGTATCGCAATAGGCCGCGGACTCGTGCAGGTAGCCCAACAGCGGGCTGTAGAGGTCGCAGATCTGGGTTTTGAGGAAGCTCAGCCGTGACTCGTTGCGTGCCAGGCGGAAATCGTTGTGGTTCCACATCGCCTGGCGGATCACATTGGCCAGGATCGACAGCACGCCGATTAATAGAGCGCCGGTGATTGCAGTTTGTAGTTCTGTGGTCATGGTGTGCACCTCGGAGGACCCGCGGGTCGGTGAAAGTAAGAAGGAGGCCTGGCCGCTGTCTGCTTAGCGCCAGCATCGACGCGCGCAGGCCCTGCTCCGCTTTCGGAGCCCAGGCATGGCCATACGCTGCGTCAGGTTATAAAGCATTGAGCGGCAAATTATAGCGGTAATCCGCCAAAGCGCAAGCGGGCGACCGGCTGGCGTACGCTGGATAGCAACAGGGCCGGTGTTCCGGCCCCGTTACTACTGGGTACTAATAGGTGCGTTTGGCTAAGTTAGCGTGGCGATTCCCCAAAGAATCGGCTGCATCGCGATCAACGCCGGACCGGAACACAGCGTTACCCCGCTGGCCAAGGCACATCGGTTTGACGGCAGTACGTCAGAAACCCACAAAGCGCCCACAGGCGCCCCCATATCCACCGGCTATATTATAACGTTAATGATAAATAATTATCAATTAAGCGTCGAAATCGGCGAAATTCACACCGGGCGGTTAGCGCGCCGGAGCCTGCGATGCCCGGAGAATAGTCGGTAGCCAGTGGTCCGTGGCCAGTGGGAGGGGGAGGGTCAAGACATAGGTAACACTTTAGGTTCAAGATATCGGTACCGGTTCACCCTCTACCCAGCTGTTGCCAGCGTCCAAAGACGGGCGTTCGCTACTTCGCGCAACGGGAGCCTTCAGCGCTATCGGAAACGGACCGCGGCGGAAGCGGGCAATCGCGTGCATTGCCGGTGGCGGCTTCAGCCGTGTCGCGCGCGCTGATCCAAACAAGCGGACGTGGTGGTTACTTAGTCTGCTCGAAGCTATTGCGCCAACAGCGCGGCGGCCCTCTCACCTACGCGCGGATTCCGGTCGTGCGCCGCCTGCTCATACATCGCTCGGACCTCCGCTTCGCTCAGTTCACCCGGATGGGCATAGCGCCGCCGGCAGATCACCGCGAACGCCAAGTCGGCGAGGAACTCGTCGTCACCCGCCAGCAGATCCTCGAACCGCGGCAGCAGCTTCTCGATTACCTGCCCGTATTCTGCATTATTCAAGAAGAAGTAATACGCTTCCATCCGCGCGGCCTTTTTCGTGGTCAGCAGCATTTCCCACATCAACTCGACGCTGGATGGGCCCAGTTCGTGAGTCAGCTGGCTGAGTTCGCGCATGGCGGAGAGGCTGGTGTTCGACCGAGCTGTAACCGCTAGGTCCTGGAGCGCTGCCAGGCCCGGCGCGCCGAGGCGGCCGAGTACGCTTGCCACATTCGGTCCCAGGCTGTCGTCCCGTTCCGACACCAGCAGCAGCTCTTCGATCAGCGGCGCCGCGTCGTCCTCCAGCCGGTAGCAGCTGGAAACGGCTTTGACAACTTCATCCCGGTCACCATGATTGAGCCAGTACTTGATATCGGGCAGCGCCGCCGGTCCCGCGCGCCAAAGGTTATCCAGCACGAACAATCGCCAGTTCCTGTCCCCGGCGTCCAGCTTCGCCCGCCATTTGTCCACCAGGACCGCCAGTTGGTCCGGATTGCCAAGCAGTGTGTCCCGCGCCCAGTAATACAGCTCGCCGCCGTCCTCATCGCCCAAGCCGCTGATGAGATAATCTTCGAGCTCGGTCAGCGGACCGCCGTTATCGACGAATGCCTGGAGCAGTCCAATCGGCGGCCCGGGCAGAACCACCAACAGGCGGCGCACGATGGGCTGGGCGACCGGCCCTTGCTGGCAGATGTAAGCCAGCCCGTAGTCGACGCCTTGGGTGGCCAGCTGCTCCGCCAACTGGATCAGCGAGCTGTCCGTCGGCGTGATTACCATCAACGCGGCGAAGGCGGAACCGGCCTGCGTATCGGGAGCAGTCGCGGTTTGCCGCGCGTAGCGTTGTAAGGCGGGGGCCGCCGCCCGTGCCGGCGGGCCGATCTCGCTCAGGATGTAGATGACGCCTTCGACCATTCGCGGATTGGGGCTGTCGAGCTGCTTGACCAGTTGCGGCACCGCGCGCGGGCCGGCCGCGATCAGGCCGTCGATCGCCGGCGTCGGGCAGCTCCCGCAGCCGATATGATCGATCTCGCCGGGGATCCGCTGGATCCACAACGCGATCCGGGGCTGATCGAACCCAACGGGACGAAGCAAACACACGGCAGCCAGACAGAATCCCGCGACCAAACCCAGGATCACCCACCGAGCTTTGGATGTCAGCTTCATGCGCACTCCCGTAACATACCACTATTATTGACGTTTCCGGGCCGGTGGACTTTACACGGATACATCAATACGGCAGCCGGGCCGGCGGGTCGTCGGGCAGGTTCAGCTTCGACCGCACCGCGGCGTCGCAGAGCGCATAGCCCCAGTTGATCAGCGCGGTCTGTTCCGAATCGTGAAAGCGGCTCAGACGCGTCCGCAGGTGGCTTAGGGCGCGCGTCGCGTCGGAATCCGCCATGAGCGGCCGGACCGGCGAAGCACCGGCGGCATGCCGGGCCAGCGTGTCGTCGACGGCCCAGTAGGCACCGCGCGGCAAGCGCTCGCCGTCGCATTTATCGAGAACATCGCGCAGCAGCCGGCGGGTGACGCCCGCGTTGCCGAAGGTCTGGATCAGCGTGGTGCGGTTGAGCTGGCGCACCCAGCTGGCGCTCGGGAAGATCCAGGGCGTTCGCATCTGGCTGGCGTCGCTGACCAGGAGTACGCGGTAGCCCGCCCAGAGCGGCTCCAGCGCCAGTGGATCGTACATCCCGCCGTCGGTCAGCACCAGGCGCGCCTTGAACCGGCGTTCGGTTGCCAGGTCGGCTGCCGCCCCCGCCCGCCAGAGATCCGGATCGGTGGTGATTACCTCCGGCGACAGAAACGGCGGGAAGGCGCAGCTGGCCGCCACCGCCGCCGCCAGCGGGACCTGGGGCAGGTCCAGGCTGCCCAGCCGCGGGTCGCTCAACGCCGTGCGCTCCAGCAGGACGTGGCTGCCGGTCTGCAGGCTCGCGGCGGTAATCACCACGCGCGGGCCGGCCTCGGGATCCGGCAGGTCCCGAAGCGTGGCATCGTTGAACAGGTAGTAAGCCAGCTTGTCGCGCAGGAAGCGGTTAGTACCGCCCCAGAGATTAATGACGATGTTCGTCATCGACGGGAGCCGGTCGATGTCGTGGCGGCAGAAATCGCGCAGGGGTTCGACGATTTCGCGTGCCAGGTTTTCGGCCCGGCCGTCCCGGAACTCCAACCGCCGCCACTTCCAGCCCAGGTAGGCGCCGGTGATCGATCCGCCGGACACCGCGCTAATCGCGTCCAGCTTCGGCAGCCAGCCGAGTTGGTTCAACCGGATGAGCGTGCCGAGATGAAACAACGTCGCCCGAAAACCTCCACCGGACAACGCCAGCGCAATCCCGCGCCGGTTAGTAGGTGCATCCGCCATGACTGTATTTTAGATCAAGTAACCCCTTCCCGGAATCCACCCCGCCAGCCTATCGAACTGCCGCGTTCTAGCCACAACCGGATTGCAACAGGATGATGATGCTATCCGGAATGCCGTTGGCGTTGTTCCATGTTTGCACCTGGTCACCATAGGATTCCGTAATACCGAACGGGCTGCCTTCGCGCCGCGACTGGCTGTAGGTCGAGCGCGTCCAGAGCCAGTCGATCCAGGCTTCGTTGCCTGCGTAATCAACCTGTTTTAACAGCGTTTCTTCGCCCAGGCAGTCGTAGCCCTTGGTCCTGAGGCTGCCATACGCACCCAGGATATAACCTTCGCTAGCGACCGGGACCACGGGCCTGACATCCTCTCCGGTGAGTGACTGGTGCCGGTTGGCGGGCGGCGATGTTCTCATCCGCTCCAGCACGGCAAGCGGCGAGTTGTCCGCCATCCCGTACTCGTAACTCTTGTAGAAAAACTGTCCCGGCGAGAACATCAAGTACGGCTCGTCGCCTTGGGGCTCCAGCCACATGTCCCAGAAGCGATACTCGATAATCGCCCAAGTGTCGTATTGCGCTAAGGTCCCATCCGCCTGGGCCAGCTGCCAGCTCTCATAGCGCGGGTCGCAGAGTACCTGGCCCATCAGCGCGCCGCTCGCGCCGAAACGGTAGCCCAGCGCGTCGCCGGCCGGAGTACCCGGCCGCAGCGGATCGTCGCCGGTGATCGAGGTCGGCACCTTAGCCTGCATCTGTAGTACCTTGGCGGCTTCCCGCGGCTTTTTCTGGAAAGGATTGGCCGGGTAATGCGGCAGGTATCCCGCGCGGACGAGTGGATCGGCCAGCGGAAGCTCGTGTGGCGCGCTCAGTACGGCCGGATCCAGCACGCTCACCGGGAACTCGCCGCCAATCAGATAAGCCGGATATAAGCCGTCATGGTCCACGCTGTAGCGCTCCAGTGCCAGCTGGATGTGGTAAAGATTCTGTTTGATTTCCGTTTCGAGCGCACCACGGCTGTTCGTACGACACTGCTGCATGCCGAAGATCGCCAGCCCGATCAAGGCCAACGCCAGCAGGAATTGCAGGAAGCGTCCGCCCCACCCAGGCGGTCTATCCTTGCCGGCAGATACCCCACCTTGCTGTTTACCCATGTCCCTGACTCCTCCGCCGGCCAGCGATCCCTACGGCTATCTAAATAGACTCGTTACCCAACGGATAGGTTACAGCGAACGACAAAACCTGTGCGCGAATGCATTGCAATCCTGAATCGATGCGGTCCAGCCTGGCTATTTAGCGAAGCCCGTCACAAGCATGCCGGTGTCCTCCGGCGCCAGGAGCACGCGGATCACGCTTTGGCCCGCGTCCACCGCCGCGGCGACTTGCTCTTCGACCGGGCCGCGCGTGGAGCCGCGGTAGAACACGGCATCCGGCACCGGTGCACGGTTGGGCGCCATGCCGCCGCCACCGCCACCGCCAGCGCCGCCGCCCGAACCACCCGAACCGCCGCCACCCGGGTTGCCACCGCCGCCCGAACCGGTACCACCGCCGCTGCCGCGATAGATGTACCAGCCGCTGTTCTCACCGGGCAGCAGGTTCAGGTCGCCGAGAATATTGGTGACCTGGTCGGGATCGGCGTAATGCATCTGGTACAGGTCGATCTCGTTCTGGCCGGCGAGTTCCTGCTCCAAGCGCTCGCGGCTCGTCACCAGCACCACGGGCTTCTGATAGCCGCCGCCCGCGCCAGCCGGCTGGCCGTAACGGCTGCCGCCCGAGCCCGTCGCGCCCCCCGTGTTGTAGACGACGTATTCCAGGCCGTGGACCTCGAGAATCAGCTCCAGCGCGAGATCGAAGGGCACGTTGACGAAGTTGCCCATCACCGTGCCGCTGCCGCCCAACTGGGGGTCGAAGATGCCCGCGTTGCGGTAACCGGGTCCGCTGTCCTGTTCACCCTGTTCTTCGGGGACCTTGGGCGGCCGGCTGTAGCCAAACGGCTCGTCGAAAGCGTAGGGATCGATCATCAGACTGATCCCGCTGATCAGACTGAGGTAGTTAAGCACATCGTAGAGGTTCATGCCGTTCATCGCCGGCAGTGAGACGCGCACATCCGACAGGAAGCCACCCCCGCCACCGCCGATCTCGGCATAGTACAGCCCGGCCAGGGGATCGTCCTTGGCCGATTGCGGCAGGGCCGACCCACCGGCGCTGCCCATTGTCGGCGAGGCTTTCTTACGCGGCGCATTGGCTACCCAGAACTGCGCCAGCGTCGGCTGGCGCTCAAGCAGGGAAGCATCGGCGCGCTGCATGAACTGCGCGATCTGATCCGGCGTGCCGGACAGGTACAATTCGCCCGGTGGCGTTTTCTCCGTCCAGCTGACAAAGCTCATGCCGGCGGGCTTGATCGTCAACTCGCCCCAATTCTCCGTCGCGACTTCAGTCACGCTCTCCAGGTCCAGCAGGCCGGTGGCCGCGGCCAGGCCCAGCACGCGTGAGGGCTCGGCGGTGCTCAGGTCCACCGTGCTGATACCCAGCGCGTCCGCATCGAACGGCTCAGCCAGCGGCTCGAGCGGTGCTTCCGCCGGCGGCGCAACCTTAGCGCTGGGCTGCGGCGGCGGCGCGAGGTTGTCGACATCCGTCAGCCGGCTGGCCGTCTGCTTGACCTCGGCCCCCGGAAACACTTCCAGCATCAACACGCCGCGTGAGGGCTGGCTGAAGCGGAAGTAGTCCGCGTTCAGCAGGTCGCCGCTGGCCAGACGCACCATGACCGTGGTACCGCTGGAGTCGGCCAACTCGTCGAACTCCACGCCGGCAATCAGTGGCGTGGCTGCAGCCGGCGCGGCCAGCTGCTCGCAGCCCACCCGGCTGAGCACAAAGCTCAGGGCGTTTTGTTCCGGATGGCGCTTGTATGTATTCACGCCGGGCATGGCGTCGTCACTGCGCAAGACCAACACATCCCGATCCGCCATTTCCACGAGCCGCGCATCGACCAGCTGCCGGGGAAATGAAGCAAAACCAGCCAGCGGAACCATTACAACCGCCAGCAGAACCATCACGAGCCCATTTCTATATGCCATTTCGGCCTCCCGCGTCAAACCACCACCCCTGGCTAGTTTACATTAGACCAAACCGGGGCGGCTGTGTTCCGTAAACCCACCGCCCTAAACAAAAGCGCCGCCCTGGCGGGCGGCGCTGGTGTAGTTCGTCGTTACCGATCGTTTAATAGGTGATGTTGACACCTTCAACAAGGTCCACCTTGTTCGTCTGCGCGTTGTAGTTTACCGGCAGGATGAACATCTTGAAGTTCGGATCGGAGTACAGGGTGATATCGATGTCGCGGCCGTCACCGTTGCCGAAGACAAGGTAATCGGTGCCCCACGGAATCACCTCGCGGTCGATCGCGGTGATCGGGTAGCTGCCGGAAGTCGGGTAGACCTCGACATTCACGCCCGGCATCACTACTGAGCCGGTCACCAGGTTGATCGTACCGCGCACGTCGATCGTGTTGTAGTGGAACCACGGATCAAACAGTTCGCTGTCGTTCTGCTTGTAGATGCCGTCGATGAAGTTGGCGATCATGAACTTGGCATAGAGCTGCTCGAACGAGTCGGAGTACACATGCTTCACATCGTCCAACGTGCCTTCCTCGCCGTCGACGCCGGCGTCCCAGGTGGTCCACTGGGCACCCGCCTCCACCAACGTGATGTAATCCGTCTCGCCGGTCTCGCCCAGGTTGTAAATCCGCTTACCGACGCCGGCATCGTAATGCTCGTACAGGTACAGGAAGAACAGGAAGCCGTTGCCGTACTGCGTCTGCTGCGCGGCGGGGAAGTACGGGTTACCGTCCATGCAGACCGCCGACATCTGGACATTATCAAGATAAGTCGAAACCTGGCCGTCGATCGCCCAGGGGACGATCAAGCCACTGTTGACGGTGTAACCGCACAGGTGGATGTCCAACTGCGACAGACCCTCGTTGAGCCAGTTGTAGTTGCCGCCCGCCGGATGGATCGGCCGCGTGGGCATGCCATGGTCGGAATACAGCTTGTGCTGGAACTCGTGCGCCATGATCGAGAACGCGGCGGACCAGGCATTGTCATTGGCCGGGAAGTTGTCGCTGCCGATGTAGATCGTCGAGCCAACCGAATGCGGTTCGCCGTACTCATCTTCCGCTTCCAGCGGCGCGCCGACGTAGAAGCCGCCGTCATCGCCGTCGTAGATCAGGATATTGATCTTCTCTTCGTTTTCCAGCGTGTTGTCGATTTCGCCCGGCATGGTCCGCGCGAACTCGCCGTTGCTGTAATCCGCGCCCGTGATCGGCGGCTGCGGATCGCGGTCGACATAACGCCAGACACCCTGCTCACCGTAGCTGATGACCTGGCCGAACGCGCTGGTGGCCGTCGGGTAAATCTTGGTGTCAAACTCACGGGCCAGCCGGTTCAGGCGGGCCTCGGTGAACTGGATCGTATCGGGGTGGCCGTTGTTGATGTCGCAGGTCAGGAAGACCAGGCAGTGCGCGCCGATCGTGGTCAGACGGCCGCTCTGGCAGTTGTAGCCGGTCGGCCATTCCAGATCCCCGGTGTCCTGGTCCGGTTCCTCGGGATCCGGCGGCACTTCGCGCGGCGGCCAGTTGGGACGGTGCGGCACATAGATGAACGTCCGCACTTCACCCTTCTGGATGGAGCTGACCGACTTGGTCGGCGTCACCGGCGCATAGGCGTCAAGGCCCTGCGCTTCGGCTTCACGGGCGTAGATCACCGAAGGACTGGCGGTCTCGTAGCCTGTGTCAATGCCGTTGTAGCCACTCAGCGGACCCAGATCCTCGCGCGTCTGCGCGATCAGATCCTCGGCGGTAACCGAGGACGAACCCTTTTCGATCAACTTCGCATCGATGGTGTAGCTGGCTTCGGGAAGCGACGGGAATCCGGGACCCTCGATGTAATGTGCATCACGATAGGCGGGGTTCATGTTCATGATGATGAACGCGATCCGCTGGCCGGGTGAGAAGCTGTCCGCCACAACATGTCCCGTACCGTTACTGTCGATCGGGATCGAGAACAGGTTGGGGAACACAAACGGAGCGTCTTCCGGAATGTCCGGAATCAGATCTTCTTCATCCGTTATTTGCGGACCTTCTTCTTCCTGCTGACCTGAATACGCGGTCGGCCCGTCGATCACCAGCTGCGGTACCGAGTTGTCACCAGTATCGATCGAATACTGCTGTGACAGCGTAATATCGTCGTCGCCGCCACCACAGGCAACAACGGCGATGGTTAAAGCGCCCAGCAGCAGCACCGCCAGCATGCGCATCGGATTGCTCAAGCTCATAATCACACCTCTCCACCCGGTAAAGGATAGATACTGACTACCGATTCCCATCACAGTATTTTATACCCACTTAACGTTTATATACTCTGTGTCCAGACCATTAATCCTCTGGCCCGTCATCACTGGTCGCAACAGGCGCCGCGGCTGGTTCAGCAACTTGCTGCCGGCTGTCAATTCCCGCCATGTTGTCTTCGACCTGCTTACTGATCTCTGCTTCAAGGAACTCGCGTCCCTTCTTGATGGAGACAACCGTCTGATTGAACTGCTGCTCCATGTCTTCCAACAATTCAGTCGTGTACACCAGCGCATCGCGCTTGAGCGACTCCGCCTCCCGCTTGGCCGCCTCGATGATCCGATCGGCCTGCTGACGGGCAATCACCACGACCTGCTCCTCGCTGGTCATGTCCTCAAGACGCCGCTCGGCGCTGTCCAGGATCCGGCGATGCTCCTCCTGCGCGTTCTTCAGGATCAGATCGCGCTTGGTCAGCATCGACCGGGCTTCCGCCAGCTCCGAAGGCAGAATTTCCCGAATGCGCTGGGTGATGCGGAAAAAGTCTTCCTCCGGAACAACGATCTTGTGCTGCAAGTACCACGGCGACTTGTCCGCGAACGATTCCAGCTCATCAATGAGCTGCTCAATCTCGCTGACCGGATCTTTCGGTTCCGACATTCACTCAACCCGCGAATTCAGCCGCGCGCTAACACAGGTTCTAGCGCCGACCCAATTTATTTATTATAGCATCTTGTACCACGCGCGGCACAAACGGGCGAATATCGCCCCCCTTGCGGGCGATTTCCTTGATTAACGTGCTGGAAACGAACATGTACTTCGGGCGCGTCAGAAAGAAGACTGTCTCGATCTGCTGCTCCAGTTCACGGTTCATCAGGCCCATCTCGAACTCGTAATCGAAGTCCGCCGCGGCCCGCAAGCCGCGCACGAGCACATTCGCGCCGATCTCGCGGGCGTAATGGACCAGCAGGCCGTTGAACGGCTGGACCTCCAGGCCCGGCCGGTCGTTGAGCACCTGCCGAAGCATCGACAGCCGTTCCTCCAGGCTGAACAGGGACTGCTTTTCCAGGTTATCGGTCGTCGCCACGATCAACTCGTCGAATACCTCGGCGGCCCGGCTGATGATGTCGAGATGGCCGAAGGTAAGCGGATCGAACGTGCCGGCGTAAACCGCGCGTGTCATGGGCGAATCATACGCTCAGACTATATTCGGGTCAAGTTTCCCGCGGACGTGAAACGCGCCGCTAATACAAATCGAACTCAAAGTACAATTCGTCCGTGACTTGCCTCTGCGCCTTGTTGACCATATGTACGAAGCCGGCCGGATTCAGCCGCGGATCGGGGATCTCCATTTCGCGGATCCGTCCGGCGCTTTCATACATGAACCAGCCCAGCGAATCGAAGTACTCCTGCCCGTCGAGCTCCGCCAGGCGGTAGCACAGTTTGCGCAGCTCCGGATGCTCGTAAGCGTCGGCCAGGTACTGGCCGATCAGCCACTCCATCGCCGCCGACTCGCCCAGCTGGCCGGCGTCGACCAGGTCGCGGTACGGGATGAACCAGTCCTCGCCGGCCGGCGCCCCGCCGTAGACCGGCGTCGATCGAGACGGGTTGGCAGCATCGTCGCGGCCGCGGACGAAGACCGGTCCCAGCCCGCCGTTCTCGATGCGGAACTCATGGCTGCCGAAATCATCGGCGACGCTGACGATGATGTCGCCGTTGTTCAGCGATTCCAGGCTGGCGTTGACTCCGCCGGTATAAGCGCGATAGAGGCGCGTCTTGCACTTGTAGCCGTTTTTGATCACGGACACCACGATCTCGCCGTAGTCACCCCATTCGAGGTTCACGCGCGCCTCGCTCTGCCAGCCCGTGAAACGGGCATTGGCCGGATCCGGCGCGATGTCCACGTGCGGGTACTCAGTCCAGCCGCCCGGCCGGTCCGTACCGGGCTGCGGCGCGTCGCGCCCGAGCCAGTCGTTGAGCGCATCGAGATCACGCGAGATCTCGCGCAACTCGGCCCGCAAGTCGGCGATCTCGGTCCGGTCCAGGTCCGTCGTGTAGGACAGCTCGGCGATGATGCCTTCCAGGTGGGCGCGAATCGCCTCGACCTCGTCCACGGCCCGGTCGTCGGTGGCGCGGGCCGGCAGCAGACCGGCGATCAGCGCACCAAGCACGATCAGCGGTATTGTTACCAGGAAGATCTTCAATGATTTCACGGCCTTAACCTCCGCGATTGTTTACATAACTATACCTGCCAGACGCGGCCGGCCGCGGCGCGATTCAAGCCCAGACGGTAAACCGCGCGCGGCAATGGTAAACTTGCTTATCATTCTGCGGAAGGATTGAATATGTGGTTCATGATTGTTCTGCTGGTTATCATCGTGCTGGTGGCGTTCTGGTTCATCGGGATCTATAACCGGCTGGTGGGGATGCGTAACAACGTCGAGGCCAGTTGGCAGCAGATCGACGTTCAACTGCAGAAGCGCTATGACCTGGTGCCGAACCTGGTGGAGACGGTCAAGGGCTATGCCAAGCATGAGAAAGAGGTTTTCGAGCGGGTCACCGAGGCGCGCGCCAACTGCATCAACGCCAGCGGCGCCCAGGCCCAGGGCGAGGCCGAGAACATGCTGTCCGGCGCGCTGAAGAGCCTGTTCGCCGTGGCCGAGGCCTATCCGGACCTGAAGGCCAACCAGAACTTCCTGATGCTCCAGCAGGAGCTGGCCAACATCGAGAACAAGGTGGCCTACAGCCGCCAGCACTACAACGATGTGGTCCGCGCCTACAACACGCTGCAGCAGCAGTTCCCGGCCAACA
>JAFGCY010000065.1 GCA_016932385.1 bacterium
TGTCGCGCCATGAGGACGACGTGATTGTCAGCTATCAGTTGGAAATCACGCTGGCCGGGCTTCTGCCGGAAGAGCTGGAATCACTGACGGCGGCGCTGGCCCAGGTGGAATGCCTGCCCGTGCCGCGGGTGATGGATGCCACCTGCTTCCACCTGGCGGAGATGCAGCCGGACTTCGGTTTCAGCATCGTGCTATTCAACCAGGCCTTCTTCTTCCCGCGCGACGCGACGGCGGCGGAAGTCGAGAACGAGATCAACAACTGGCTGGCGGTGGAGCAGCCCGAGGGCTACACCGGCGTGGAAGTCGATATCGAGCGCAAACTCGGCGGTTCCCTGACGATCTCGCTCGATCTGAAGGAAGCAGGCGAGTAGGCTGCCGGCGCGGCTAATAACCAACGACAGCTGTGAAGCAATCAGGCACGGGTAGTCCCGTGCCTTTTTATTTCTGCTAATCCTTGAACATCGTCAACATGCCTTCGTGCAAGACAGCTAACTGCCCATTGCCGGTGATGATCAACTGGTCCCCCTGGATGACCGGCGGCAACGGCATGTTCAGCTCCTGGGACCACAACTCCGTGCCGTCTGCGTCCAGGCAGAAGACCTCATCCTCGTTGTTCAGCAGATAAACGTGGTTGGATTGGTCGACGACCGGCCGGGCTGCCAATTCGTTTTCGAGTACAGACGACCACACCAACTGGCAATCAGGTGTAATCGCGCAGACACAGGGGTATTCCAGATCAGTAAGGCTGATCGCGTCGCCGGCTTCGTCCGGCTGTTGCAAGGTGCCGGCCGGGTCCTCGTCTTCCGCTTCGAGCAAGGGAAGATAGATCGTCCCGTCGGGGCCGACGGCAACGCCGTAGGTAAGTTCACCTTCGGGGAACTCAATCCGGCCGGTTTGAATACCGGTAGTATCGAGCAGGACAAAAGAGTGCTCGCCCGGAAACGCGATCGTGGATGAATTGATCAAGACCGCACTCTGCTGGGAGTTGCTATCGGCCATTTCATAGCGCCAGCGCTCTTCGCCGTTGCTGGACACGGCGTAGCATGTGCCCATGTCATCCTGAAAATAAGCGGTTTCGTCGGCGCCGATGGCCGGCGCTTGGTTGATCCGGCTGTCGGCGACAAATGCATATTCGCGTTCGCCGTCGTAATCCAGGGAATACAGGATCACATCTTTCGGCATGTACAGGCGCGATTGGGATGCTGCAAGTGAATAAAGGCTGTTAAAACCGGCAACTGCCAGCAGTTCGATGGCTTCGCCCTTGTCCGGTTGGCGCCATAACGTATTGGCATTTGTGGTGAAGTAGAATTCGCCGTCAGCGGCGGCAATGACTTGAAATATGCTTTGGGCCAGAAACACGTCCTCTTGGCAGGCTTCACCGGACAAGTTGCAGTGCTTGAACAGCATGTCGTCATAGAGCAACAACGTCTTGGCATCGGTCATCAGCAGGGCGCAGTTATCGCTGTATCCCGTGTAATACGACCAACCGGTTTCTGATTCAGTTGAAACGTATTCCACGATCGGTGCTTTGTGGTAACTGGCATCCACGGCTGCGACATACTGGCCGTTATTGCTGCAAACACATTCGCAGTCGTTTCTGGTGAAGGGGCTGATCGTGTTAGTCAACAGGCCGTTAATATCGTAGAAATTCAACTCCTCATCCGTTGTCAGCGTAAGGAAGCTGCCGTCGGCATTGGCATGAAAGACGACTCCGTCGATATTATCCTTCACCGCGCTGATGCCCGTTTCATCAATTACACGGTAACTGGACTGGCCGACTTTTACATAGACCGCACCAATGTGATCAAAATAAGCGTACTTCATATTGACGTAATCGGCACTCACGGAATCGGTTTCGTTGCCCGATACATCGTAAACCGCCAGTTCGTTGGTTTCGCCAGACAGATATACTACTAGATTTCCATTTGGCAGTAGTGCAAGGGGATAGTAGATGCAGTCGCTGCTGTCGTCCAACTGGTAGACCAGATTGCCGTTGGCGGCAAACACCTTGGTAATCTTCTTGTCTTTGAATACAACAGAGCTTTCATTGACGGCCAGGAGCGGGAGATACACGTTGGAGTCTTCACTGGCCTCATGCTGCCAACGGACCGAACCATCGGCACTGATGAAATAAAGTTGCGAGTCGGTTGTATCGGAATCCAGTACTACTACGCAGTCGCCGGCGCGTGAGAATCCCGGTGCGCGGATAACCTCGCCCGGTAAGGTTTGCTCCCACAGCACCTCGCCATTGCTGGCCAGTCGGACCAATTGCCCGTACAGCGAAATGATCAGAATATCCCCGTTTTCAGCAATGAACGGGGCATACTCGAACAGGCCCTGATTTGTGTAACGCCAGCGTTCCTTTCCCTTGTTATTCAAAGCGATCAGCACCGCATCCGCGCCGACGTAAACAGAACCGTCGTCGGTAACGGTGGCTGATAAGTACTCACGGCCTTCCAGTACACGCTCCCAGGCGACGGTATTGTTAATCGGCCCGTTATATGCGCTCAGGTTGCGTCGTGTCTGATCGCCGCCGTCCATACCCCAGCTGCTCGATGGCGTGACGGTACCGTCACCTGGATCGGGCAGATTGGAACCATCGCAGCCACCAAAGAAAAACAAGCAAGTGACGATGACCAGCATCACCGCATTATCGATACTATTATCCTTGCCTGACTTCATAACCACCTCACTCACTTACTCTGCATATTGGTATAAGGCTTCACCGGCATTAAATGCTGTGCTTCGCCAATTAGCTAATCATCAAATAGCATCAATACATCACCGCGCAACACGGCCAGTTGTCCCGGTCCAGTGATAATCATCTGGTTTCCGGCAGCCGTCGAAGAACCGGTGGGAATGATCTGGTGCGTCCAGATCACTGTGCCGGCTGGATCGACACATTGGAGCGTACCGCTGCTTGTCATTAAATACGCGCGACCCGTACTGTCGGTGTTAAGCAAGGATACGGTTTTCTCCACTGGCAAGTACCAGAGGATTTCACCGGCTTGATCGATCGCGCACAATCCTGGAAACTCGACGTCGCTCAATGTGGTGGTTGCGCTTGCCAAGTGAGTGGCTTCCGCGGACTCGGCGCCGGACGAGACCACTGCGGAAGAAGTGTTAGCTTGGCCGCCGGTCGTAGTGCCGCCTGGATTAGTCGCGGGATCAATTGTAATATCGACCGGTGCTTCCTTGATGGCGGCTAATAGAACGCCATCCGGTCGGGCCGCGGCAAGAGAGCTGACTTCGCCTCCCTCCACCGTGAAATCCCAGCACGGTTTGCCTTCGGTATTCAGGGCCCTGATGCCATTGCCCATGGCAAACACGACCTGGTTGTCGCTGGTGATCATCGGTTGTGTGTAGCCGAAATCGCCCGTATCGTGGTGCCAGATCTCGGTGCCGTCCGCCGCGATGGCGTAGCACAATCCGGATACATCTTGGACATAGGCGGTTTCACTAGAACTGATGGCGGGCGTTTTAACGTAATCGCTGGCGACAAATGCATACTGCCGTTCTCCATTCATGTTCAAGGAATAGAGGATCTCCTGATACGGCAGATAAAGCCTTGCTTGCGAGGTAGAGACATTTGAAGTTGCGCTGCCGGAGCCCAGCGTGTCCAGCAAAACCGGGTCTGCTCCAATAGTGTATCGGTACAGGTCGCCATCGGTATCGACGCAGTACAAAGCGCCGTCAGGAGTGGCAACCAACGAGCGTTTGTTCTCAGCGAAGACATATGTTGACTGCATGCTCCCATCCAGGGAGTAAGTGCTGACCCGGTAGTAATCGTTCACCAGCAGGCTGTCGCTGGATGGCTGCAGCATGAAACCAGAGAACGCGAACCCGCCTGCCTTGGTCCAGCGGTTAATCCCGTCAACGCTGAATCCGACTATACAACTCGATGAACCGCCGGCGACCCGCATCGCGCCGTACTGGCCGTTTCTGCTGAAAGCCACGGCCTCATCGTCGGATTCGGCGAAATCCCCGATGGAATCGAGCAATTCACCGGAGCTGTCGAAGATATCGATTTGCCGCGTGTCGATGGTCTCATTGTAGGTATAAATCCGACCAGTTGGATCGATATAAACAACTGGATCGGTGATCGCTGCCAGGTCGGTGCGCTCGCCCGTCGCACTGATGACGACCAGGCCCTGGTTGCCCATGGGGAGATAGGTGTTGCCCTGGTCATCGCAATTGTAATTGCTCGAGTGATATGTCTCCAATGGAACGGAAGTGCTTAGGTCGCCATCAGCGGTATACAACTCCAGTACGTAATCACCCGTTTCGCGGTTGCGCATGCAGACAGTGATTCCGCCGTCCGGGCGTAAATTGGTGAAATACCTGCGAACCTGCTCCGTGTGGGCCAATGAGAACTTCAAGCTTCCATCGAGGTCATACACATAAATGCTGAAACCGTGATCGCAAACAATCGAATGCTCGTTGGTATGCACTTCAGGCCACGTTGTAGACTCATCGAGAGGCACGGTCCAACGGTTAGTACTACTGCTGGCAAAGGCAACTAAATTGAGATCAGAACCATCAATGCGCGCAATGTACGCGCCGGCTCCCGTAGCAGTGAAGCCGATACACCGGCGATCGGCCAAGCCGAGATCAATTTTCTCCCAGATTACGCTGCCATTGCTTGCCAGCCGTGTCAGGTGCGTGCTGGAATGGAGCAGCATGATGTCACCGTTATTGGTGACATACGGTGTTCCACCAATGGTACCGGCGCAGGTGTGCCGCCACTTCTCCGTACCGTCAGGTGCTATCGCGAGTAAAACGGCACCGGAGCAGATGTAGGTCGTGCCATCATTGGCGACGGCGGGATTGTAGATCACCCGACCTTCCAGCACTTGTTCCCAGGCGATGGCAGGGCTGTCCGGACCGCGGTCGGCACTGAGGTTGCGGCGCGTCTGGTCGCCCCCTTTCATGCCCCAATAGCCGGCTTTTGGTTCGATCACGCCTCCCGTGTCCTGGTCGCCCGGATCGGGCATGTTGGAACCATCGCAACCGCAGACCAGTATGGCAAGAGCTAGCAAAAAGCCCATGCTGGCGTTGATCGCGGTGTTGAAGGCTCGACTGCAACCTGAAACCCCACTACGGTACATAACCCCACCTCGAAAATAAAACAGCGGTACTAAGCTGGACGCCGCGACGATGGGACAAGTTCAAAGCACATCGTACATCGGCGCGTACGATTACGCTTGGGCTTGTCTGGATCGGGGTTGAGATATGGGCGGGATTATTTGAAGCTGCGGACGATGCTGCCGAAGACGAGGTTCCAGCCGTCGGAGAGCACGAACATCAGCAGCTTGAACGGCAGGCTGATCAGGATCGGCGGCAGCATCAACATGCCCATGCTCATCAGGATCGAGGCCACCACCATGTCGACCACTAAAAACGGCAGGTAGATCACGAAGCCGATCTGGAACGCCGTTTTGAGCTCGCTGATCATGAACGCCGGGATCAGCACGTGCATCGGCACTTCTTTCACGGTGATCTCGTCGGCGTCGATCTTAGCCAGGCTGACGAACAGCGCCAAGTCGTTGTCGCGGGTCTGGCGCGTCATGAAGTCGCGCAGCGGAGCCTGGGCGGCGGTGATCGCCTCGTCGTAGCCGATCTCTTCGGCCATGTAAGGCTGGAGCGCGTTCGTGTTGATGTGGTTGAGCACCGGCATCATCACGAACAGCGACAAAAACAGCGCCAGGCCGATCAGCACAGTGTTCGGCGGCGTCTGCTGCGTGCCCATCGCGTTTCGGAGTAAGCCGAGAATGATCACGATGCGCGTGAAGGGCGTGACCATCACGATGATCGACGGCGCCAGCGTGACCAGCGTGAACAACAGCATGATCTGGATCAGGCCGGCGGCATCACCGTCACCTCCACCGATCTGCAGGTTGACGTTGGGCAGGACGCCCGTTGCCGTCTCCGTTCCGGCCCCCGTGCCGGTTTGCGCCCAAGCCAGCGTCCAGGCGACCAGGAATCCAATGCCGAGGATCAAGCCGGTTGCCGCCGCCGCCCGCCGGTGGCCCTGGGCCAGCAGCTTGCGGAAGTCTGGGCGCGGCTTCTCCACCGGCTAATCCTCCAGGCGGCTGAGCTCTTGGCGGACGCGGTTGATCAGGTCCGCCTTGGTCATAGCCTCGGAGCTCCGCCGGTAGGCCGGGGGCTTGAGCAGTCCGCTGTTGTCGATAAACGGATTGGCGGCCCGGCTCTGGCGCAGTTCCGATACGCTGATGCGCTGGCCCGACGGACCATAGGTCCCGCCGTTGATCGGCGGTGCCAGCCGCGTCGGCTCGGCGTCCTCGGTGATCGTGAAGACCGGCCGCTGCGCCCAGTCGGCGGGGAGCGCCTTGCTTTCACGGTTGATGATCGAATTGACGGTGCCGCGATAACTCTCCAGCATCAGACCCAGCGGCACCTTGTCCAGCAGGTTGATGCTTTGCGGCGTCACGCCCAGGACCAGCGCGTTGTCGCCCATTTCCACAATGGCGATCTGGCGTCCCGTGCCCAGGTTGATACTCTCCATGACATTGAGCGTACGCTTGCCGGTGGCGAACGGCACACGGATTTTCTTGGAGACCGCGGCGCCGATAAATAACAGCGCCAGGCAGGCCAGCACGATCGACAGGCTGCGCCAGGGCGAAAGCCCCGGTACCTGGCTGCCCAACTCCGGGTCTTCGGCATGCCCGCGCAGAACATCGCCCAGCGTCGGCTCACTGTCCGGCTTGGGCTGGCGCGTGGCGATCACGCCTACATGTTGCGCACCCGCCGCGGGCTGCAACCCCGCGGCCGTAATGGCGTCGCTGTTGTCCAGCGCCAGTAATTCGCGCTCGCTGAATTGCTCGCTGGGAATGATGCTGGGCTCGTCAGCGGCCGTCGTGTTCTCCGGCAGGTCGAGTTCCGCCAACAGCGACGGGCCCTCGTCCAGCGGCTGGGCAGTATCCGGCACGCTTATCGTTGCGACTTCCACCGGCACGGTTTCCGCCGGCTTGCTGCTGTCGGCTGACGGCTGGACCTGGGCCAGCACCGGTGGCGGGTTGGCTTCAATTTTAGGCTGCGCGGACGGCTTGGTTTTGGCCGGGGCTGGATTCGTCGCCGGGCGATCGCCCGGATCGCGGGTGTCCGCCTGAGCCATTAACGACAGCTGCTGCTGACGGTCGGTCAGCGGGAATGCCCCTGAATCCGGGCTGGTGAACAGAGGGATGACGATGCCTTGGTCGGCGGGAGCGGCAGTGCCGCCGCCGACCGGCGTCAACACGATCGCATCAGTCTGGGCGGTCGCGGTGACACCGCCATCCAGCAAGTCAGTCGCGTCATTCGAGGCGGACGGAACCGGATCGTCGCTGGGCGGGATCAACGGCAGTTCGAGGGGGCAGGTGGGGCAGGTCCCGCTTTCGCTGGTGCACGACGAACTCACGGTGTCGTTACTGGTAATCTCCAGACCGGATTGAGCTGGCGCTTCCGTTTCAGCGGACTGCGCATCGGTCTTCTCTTCAGTCTGGGATGTCGCATCCGCGGGTTGCTCGCTTACGGCAGGCGCGACCAGAACTACTGCAATGAGCAGCCCCAGCACCGCCAGCCAATGCCACTTAACTCGCCCCATATTGTTTCCCGCCTCTATCCACCGGGCAATTGCCCCTGCCGCGATGGATGGGATTGCTAATTACTTAGCGTCTTCGTGATAGCGTCGATAACGCGCTCCGGCTTAAACGGCTTGACGATGAAATCTTTGGCGCCGGCCTGAATAGCTTCAATGACCATTGCCTGCTGCCCCATGGCGGAGCACATGACAACCTTAGCCTTGCCATCCATTGCCAGGATTTCCTTTAACGCGGTTATCCCATCCATTTCGGGCATGGTGATATCCATCGTAACCAGATCCGGCTTAAGCTCTTTGAACTTCTCCAGCGCAGCCTGACCGTTTTCGGCCTCACCAGCGACTTCCAGACCGTTCTTGGTCAGGATGTCCCTAATCATCATTCGCATGAAAGCCGCGTCATCTACGATGAGCACGCTCGCCATTATTCGGGCCTCCCCGGTTTCCAGTTACTAAGATAGTATCAGTTTTAGCTTAATTGGGCAATGCGCTCAGCAGGCGAGAGGATGGAAGTGATCCGGACACCGAAGTTCTCGTCGATAACGACGACTTCACCCTTGGCGAAATACTTGCCGTTGACCAACAAGTCAATTGGCTCGCCGGCCAGCTTGTCCAACGTGATCAGGCTGCCCTGACCGTACTCCAGAATCTGGCGGATCGGGATCAGGGTCTTGCCCAACTCGACGGTGACTTGCAGCGTAACATCAAGCAAGATATCAAGGTTTCGCGTATCAACTCCGCCGATCGGGGGAGCCAGCTGGCTGAATGTGGCAGGTTGAAATTCTGATGAAGGGGCGGCAATGCTGCCACTGGAGACTATCGGACCGGTCGAAACTGGCTGGGCTGGGGCGGGCGCAGCCATGGGCGCCGCGGCGGGTTGCGGCGCTGGCCCAGGGGCAGGGGCCGCGGCGGGTTCCGGGGCAACCGAACCACGCAGTTTGTTTAAAAACATGCTGCCCAGGCTACCGGGCAGCAGGTGCCGGACCTGGGCCGTCGAACCGTCGCTTTGTTGCATGCTCAGCGTACCGAGTAACGCGCTGTCGTCAATATTGCCGCCGAGTTCGGCCGCTTCGATCGCTGTCAGCGCTTCGCCGGTCGCCGTCGTCTTCAGCGCGGCTCCCAGGTTCGTCAGGTAGGTTCCGTTGGCCTGCGAGACGACTTCCTGGATCGCGGACATTTCCATTTCACCCAGATCAGTACTGTCGTCGAGCTCGCTGCCGGTCAGGGCGCCGGCGACCTGCTTGGCAAATGTCCGCTCGATAACAATGTAGTGTGTCGCCGGTTCGCCGACGGAGATCGGGATGCTGAAAATCAGGTCGTCGCCGATAAGCTCCAGGATTTCCTCGGGATTGGTGCGCGTGAATTCGATGTCACCCAGCGCATAATCCATGCCGGTCATCGCATTGATAATGCTGGGCAGATTGCCCATGGTTTCACGCTCCAGATCGGCCAGTGAAACCAGATCGTCGGAACTGACGCCGGAGCCGCCGCCATCGCCGACGTCCACTCCGCCGAGCATGGCATCGATTTGTTCTTGCGTTAGCCCAATTTCAGTCATGGCTGTAATGCTCCTCAATGCTAGGACAGGATGCTGGGTGTAATAAAATCCACATCCTCGATAACTTCGGTGACCTGGGCGGCGCGTTGCTTGCCGGCCAGTCCTGGGGTACAGCGGAACTTGACCAATTCGCCCACGCGGACGTTCAGGTCGTCTTCCACCTTGGAGTTCAATATCAAAATGTCGTTTACTTCCAGGCTCAGCAACTCACGCAACGTGCAATTGGCGATGCCGAGTTCGACCTGGACCGGAAGCTCCACTTTGTAGAGCACCTGCCGGGTCCGTTCGCGGACTTCCGACGAGGGTGATCGCGTGCCGACCGCGTAGAGGGTCTGAGCGGACAGCATCGACAAGATCGGTTCCAGCAAAACGTATGGGTAAATAATGTTAATAATGCCGCTGAAATCGCCGATACGGGCCTCGAGCGTGATCAGCAGGATCATGTCGCTGGGGGGCACGACCTGGACGAACAGCGGGTTGCTCTCGATATCGCTGAGTTCGGGATTAAGGTCGATCATCGTCGACCAGGCCTCTTTGAGGAAGCTCATGCCTTCGTCGATCAGGTTGTAAAGCACGTGCTCCTCGATTTCCGTCAGCTCGCGCGCATGCAGCGTCGACCGGCCGGCACCGCCCAGCAGGCGGTCGATGATCGGGAAGCCGATCGTCGGGCTGAACTCGATCAGCGCCTTGCCCTCCAACGGGCTGAGCGAGAAGGTTGCCGTAATCGTCGGGTTGGGGATCGACTGGATGAACTCCTGGTAGGTCACCTGGTCGACCGAGCTGACCGACAGGCTGACGTAGTTGCGCAGGACGCCGCTGAGCGTGCTGCTCCAGAGGCGCCCAAAGGTCTCATGGAGCATGTAGATCGTGCGGATCTGCTCCTTGGAAAATTTACTGGGCCGGTAGAAGTCGTACGGCTTGACCTTGGTGGACTTGTCACCGGTGTCATCCCGTATCTGATCTGGTTGTAATTCTCCGGAAGATAAGGCGCCTAATAGGGCATCAATTTCTTCCTGGCTAAGAATATCCGCCACTTACTCGCCTCCGGCCTGGGCTATACCGTTTTCATCATCTTCATCGTCGCACTCCACCGGTACGATCGCGATGGCGTGTACCCGCCGTGAATACTCCAGCACGCGGTCCACGACTTCCTCCACGGTTTCCTTAACGACCAACTTCTTGCCGGTCAGGAGCCGGATCAACGTATCCGGCGTGCTTTCCACCGTTTCGATCAGGTCGGCGTTCAAGACGAACCGTTCACCATTAAATCGCGTCAATTCGATCACGTGGTATACCCCGCTATTATTATCGGCCGCCTTGCCCCGGTCTGCACAGTTACACTATAACTTAATTCAGTATTTTCACGTGAGCCAAAGCGCGTTTCACGAAAAAAGCCTACCCCACCGTCATTGCCAGGTCGTACAGCTCTTTGTCGATGGTCCGGCAGCTGCCGGTGGCCTCCGTAAGAGGTATTTCGGCCAATTCGCCCTTAGCTTCACCGATCATCATGGCGGTTCTACCAGCCTGCAGCGCCTGCACCGCCCTTTGTCCCATGCGCGTGGCCAGCACGCGATCCAGCGTGGTGGGCGTACCGCCGCGCTGGATGTGGCCCGGAATGCAGGCACGGACTTCCAACTCGCCGTCCAGGTTGGCCTGCAGCCACGACACCAGGTCCGTGGCCCGTCCGGCGCCTTCGGCGATCACGACCAAGTGGAACGTCCGGCCCTCGGTCATGCGGCGCGTGATCGTTTGGCAGATCGCCTCGTGCTCCCAGGGGATCTCCGGCAGCAGGATCACATCCGCGCCGCCGGCCAGTCCGCCGAACAGCGCCAGCCAGCCGCTGTGCCGGCCCATCGCCTCGACGACGAACGTGCGGTGATGGGACTCCGCGGTGTCCCGCAGGCGCTCGATTACCCAGGACAGCGTGTCGCAGGCGGTGTCGAAGCCGATCGTGCGCTCGGTGCCGGGGATGTCGTTGTCGATCGTGCCCGGCAGGCCGATCACCTTGATGCCGTGTTCCGCGATCTTCAGCGCGCCGCGGAAGCTACCGTCCCCGCCGATCACGACCAGGCCGTCGATCTCGCGGCGCTCCAGGATCTGCGCCGCGGCTTCCGGCCCATGCGGCTCCAGCATCTCCGGGCAGCGCGCGCATTCCAGCCGGCTGCCGCCGGAGTACATCAGCCCCGAGACAGAGTAGTTGTCCATCTCCTCGAAGCGTCCTTCCAGCAGGCCCTCGTAGCCGCGGCGGATGCCGTACATCCGCAGGCCCGCGACCAATCCGCAACGCACGACAGCGCGCACCGCCGCGTTCATTCCCGGCGCGTCGCCGCCGCTCGTCAGCACCGCGATCTTTTTCATGGGGCGATTATAGCGGTTTGGCGCGGTTATTGAGAATCAGCCGGCCGGTGGCCGATCACCGCCATGCGGAAGGAGTCGTAGGTGAGTTCGTCACCGGTGGGCGCGGCGACGGCCCGGACAGCGGTGAATCCCGCCTGGACAAACAACCGGACCAGCGTGTCCGCGGTTGGCATGTACAGCTCGATCACGATCTCGTGGCGCTTGGTACCTTGGATATATGTACGCCGGTTGATCGAGCGCCCCGTAGTGAAGTCAAACGAGTTTTCCTCCAGCAGGAGCGCGTCGTCGATCTGGCGCCAGTTCTTCGGCGACCAGCGCCGCATCAGCGCGTCGCGATGGATGAACTCCAGCAGGAAGCGGCCGTCCGGCTTAAGCGCGCGGCAGACGCGGCGGAGAATATCGAGGTTCGTCTCGTCGTCCCAATAGCCCCAGGCGGTGAAGTAGTTATAGGCGGCATCGAATTCGCCGTCGTAATCCAATTCGCGCATATCGCTCAGGACAAACTCGGCGTTCTCCAGACCCAGTCCCTGGGACCAGTTGGTGGCGTAATCGATATACGCCCGGGTGCGGTCGACGCCCAACAGGCTACCGACTTTCGGCGCGATGCACATGGCGTGCCGGCCGTGCCCGCAGGCTAGATCAAGCACGCGATCGAGGCGTTCCAGGCCCAACTCGCCGATGATGAACGCCGCCTCGCGTTCGTTGCGTTCGCTGTCTTCGGCCAGTTCCAGGCTGTGGCCCGCGTAGGGGCCGTCGAACAGGTCTTCCACCCAGCCCATCAGTACCTCCGGCGATTCTCCCGCTGAGTTACGCCACTAGCTTACAGCACGTCCGGCGCCGGCCGATCACGGCCTAGTATGACTCTAACATTATGAGTATGCGAGCACGACAGTATCCGTGATGCCACAACGGAGCGGCTTAATGCTGGATAGCATCGGCGGGGCTCCCGATGGTAATGATGCTGATAATTACAAGTTTGCAGCAGCAGCTTGCGAGGCTAGCGGGAGACCTGTAGATCAGATTCAAGCCCTCTTGACCATGTCAGAAAAATAGGGTATTTTTTCTGACAGGAGAATTAGGCTATGAGTGCCACAAACGTAGTACAGAAGGTGATTAGCAAGATATACGGTCGCGGAAGGGGTTGGGCATTCTCGCAAAAGGATCTCACCACCCAGGGAAACAGAGATGCGGTAGACCAAGCTCTGCATCGACTACACAAAAGAGGCCTGATAAGACGAGTTCTGCGTGGCATCTACGACTATCCTCGCTACAGCAAAGTCCTGGATACTCAGCTGAGTCCTGATATCGACCAGGTGGCTCACGCGCTTGCCAGGAAGTTTAGGTGGGACATACAGCCTTCGGGGCCAACTGCCATGAACATCTTAGGCCTGTCCACCCAGGTGCCGGGCCGCTATGTCTACCATTCCAATGGACCAGACCGAAGCTACCAGATCTACTCCACAAAACTGGAGTTCAAGAACACTGCGCTTAAAGAAACAGGCTTTAAGCACGAGGAAAGCGCTTTGCTGGTCATGGCGCTCAAATCGCTGGGGGAAAGCCGGATTGACAGCGAGGTCATTACCAAGATAAGGAACTGGCTTGATCCTGGCATGTGCTCCAAGGTGCTGAAAGATACAAGAACTGTTACTGGCTGGGTTTACGAAGCTATCCGCAAAGTCTGTTCGGGGGCTTCATGATGGAGCGTATAGCCACAGTAAGTCCTGCTGCTCGAGCTGACCTATTTCAGGAAACTGCCGCGCGCCGCGGCATGAATCCTGCAGTAATAGAAAAGGACTTCTGGGTTTGCTGGGCCTTGCGCCGGCTGTTTTCTTCGCAAGACCTGGCAAGCAAGTTCCTTTTTAAAGGCGGCACCACGCTTTCCAAGATCTTCAGGCTGATTGATCGCTTCTCAGAGGATGTCGATCTGGTGCTGAAGCTGGAGGATGTGACTGAACGGGATCTTGTGGATGGCCGCTCTCGAAAAAAACAGAAGGAGTTCCTCGAGCAAATCCGCGCCGATGCCACAAGCTACATCCGCGATGCTGTTTTTCCTGTGCTGGTGGATCTAACAAAGGACTTGTGCACGGTGACGCGGGGGGATGAAACAGAACCACGCGTGCTCTACCTGGAGTACCCTCCAGCGTTTCGAGAGAGATACGTCTTGCCAAGAATCAAGTTGGAAATTGGACCTGTAGCTTTATGGACGCCCAACGCCGAGTACACGATGCTTCCGTATGCCGCTGAGGAGTTCCCCGGGCAGTTTGCTGATGCCACCTGCCGTGTGCTTGCCGTAAATGCCGAGCGCACGTTTTGGGAGAAGGCCACAATTCTCCATGCCCAGGCGCATCTTCCTGATGATAAGACACTACAGGCAAGGTACTCTCGACACTACTACGACCTTGCTCAGATGGCTGGTACCGAGATCGGCCGACGAGCCGTCGGGGATCTTGAGCTGCTGAGTACAGTGGTGGAGTTCAAAGAGAAGTGCTTCCACAGCGGCTGGGCCAGTTATGCGACAGCCCGCCCTGGCAGCTTCAGGTTGCTGCCGGGCTTGAGAGTGGAGCGAGAGCTCAGACGGGATTATGGCGAGATGCAGGTGATGATCTACGGGAATTCCCCAACTTTCGATGAAATACTTGGTAAGCTGGAAACGCTGGAGCGGGTGATCAATGAAGTGGACGCCGGAAAGCTGGAACCCCGTCGCCGGATCTGAATCAAGCGGCAGAACGGATGGAACCCGCCTGAGTAACGCGAATTCCTGTTATGCTCATGGCGTCCACATCTGCCGGTCGTCGGTGAGGGTATAGTCGCCGCCTATCCCACGCGCGGACGCAGTCGATCCTACAGCACGTCCGCCGTCGGCGCCGGCAGAATCTGGATACCCTCGGAGCCGGTCTCGAACAACAGCTCCTCTTCTTTAATCAAGTCCAGGAGCGCGATGAACGTGACGATCAGCGCGTAGATATCTTCCTGCTCCAGCAGGATGGACTTCAGCGATGCCGGCCCGGACTTGGTCCGGCCGCGCAGCCAGTCGCGTGCCTCGTCGAGGTCGTAGTCTTCCTTGAAGATCGTGATTTGCTGGAAGCGCGGCCGGCTGAGCACTTCCTGGAAGCTGACCATCAGGTCGTAGACGCTCAGGCTGTCCATCGTGTAGACGATCTCGGCCTCGAGTTTCTCCAGCACCTGGCGCGGCCAGTGCCGGCCGGTCTGTTCGTAGCGCGCGGACAGCTCGTTGGTCACGTCCTGGATACTCTGGTAGGCCGCCAGTTGCCTAGCCAGCAACTCGCGCGGATCCTCCGGCGGCTCCTGGCCATCCTCGTCATCAGCTTTGTCCGACTCGTGCTGGGGGAGCAGCAGGCGGCTCTTCAATTCGATCAGCGTGGCGGCCATCGCCAGGAAGTGGTAAGCGCCGGCCAGGTCGCGCACGCCCTCGGCCTCGATGACCTGCACGTACTGGTCGGTAATATGCGCCACGTCGAGATCGAAGATGTCCATCTCGTTGACGCGCACCAGGTGCAACAGCAGGTCAAGCGGCCCGGTGAATTGCTCCAAGCTGACGTGATAGATGCCCACGGGCCAATGATTGTACACTTACGCGGACCGTTGGCCCAACTGCTGGAAGCAGTCTCTTACCGGAAGATCGGGCTGAACAGCCAATTGACGAAATCGGGGCCGAAGCCCAGGCTGATTACGTTGAAGGTGATATACACGAAGAAGTTGATGATGATCGACAGCAGGCCGAACCACATCAGGGCCAGCACGATCAGGATGCCGTACTGCCCGAACTGGCGGAATTTATCGCGCTGGTTCCAGGGCAGCATCATCTCCATCACGTGTCCGCCGTCCAGCGGCGGCAACGGCAGCAGGTTGAACACCATCAGCACGACATTGATGAGCACGAAGACCGCCAGGAACAGCTGGCCGAACGTGCCCAAACTGATGTTGCCCTTGTACAACAAGTAACCGATGGCCACGGCCAGCATGGCCTGGCAGAGGTTCATCGCCGGTCCGGCGATCGCGACCAGGATCCGGCCCATCTTGTAATCGCGGTAGTACGCCGGATTCGTCTGCACCGGCTTGCCCCAGCCGAAGCCGAAGCCCATCAGCATCGTGATGAAAATAAAGATCGTGCCCATCGGATCCATGTGGGCGATCGGGTTGAGTGTCAGCCGGCCCTGCAGCTTCGGCGTCGGGTCCCCCATTTTCGTAGCCATCGCGGCGTGGCCGAACTCGTGCAATGATAAAGCGATCACGATCGCCGGAAACGCCGCCGCAATGTAAATAATGTTGAAGTGCATATGCTATTCCTCATCCCCGCTGTCGTCCGGCTCGTCGGCGGTCTCGGGTGCTGGCTCCTCGTCACCGTCGTCGCTGTCGTCGCCGTCCTCCGGTTCATCCGTTTCGACCGGCTGGCCGTTGCCGGCGGTGGCATGCTCGGTGATCAGCTCCGCCGCCTGCTGCCGTTCTTCCTCGACACTAGTAATAATCCCGTCGAGGCGCAGATATCGTAGCGTGTCGCGGATCTGGCCGACCAACGGTCCCGGACGCAGGCCCAGCGCCAGGAGTTCATGCCCGTCCAGCTCGGAGCGCACCAGGGAGTATTCCTCGAGCCAGCGCTTGAGCTGGCGGCGCGCGCCCACCTGGTGCTGACTCGCCGGTTGCAGGACAAACATCGCCAGGGCGATCGCCTGGCGCGCGTATTTCTCCAGGCGTTCGCAAACTTTACTCGGCGGCAGGTCCTCGTCCAGCTGGCGGACCTCCAGGCGGATGATGCGTTGCGCCTGAAGCAGCCACTCGCGCGGGCGCTTGTCCAGCCCGACACGCTCGCTGACGGCGGCCAACCGCTCCGGCGGTACGCAGAGGAGCACCCACGCCAGGCGCACGAACCAGCGGCTGAACTGCGCCTGCTGCATCAGCTCTGGCTGGTTGTTGATCGCGATGTCCAGCGCCTGGGCGTTTTCCAACTCCCAGTAGCCGCTGACCCCGCCCAGGCCGCTGCTGATCGAGTGCAGCAGACCGCTGACATCCAGCGCGGCCAGGATTTCGATCCAGCGGTCCTCGCGGCCGATACACTCGAGTTCATAACGGATGCGCTCGGCGGAGATGTGGTCCAGCACCATGTTGTCGATCGCCGCCTGGTACATCGCGCGCGTCGTCGGTTCCAGGTCGTAGTTCAGGCGCACGCTGTAGCGGATCGCCCGCATCAGCCGCGTCGGATCGTCGCTGAAACTCGCCGGATGCAGCACGCGCACCAGCCCGTCGACGATATCGCCGATGCCGCCGTGCGGGTCGAGCAGCAGTCCGTAGTTATCGCTGAGGTCGATCGCCAGCGCGTTGCAGGTGAAATCGCGGCGCGCCAGATCGGTAGCAAGGTCGATATCCAGCAGATCGACCTCGGGCAGCTGGCCGGGTCCGGAGTAGGACTCCCGCCGGGCCGTGGTGATGTCTATCCGCAGTGGATCGCTGGTGATGAGGGTGGCCGTGTGGAACGCCTCGTTGATCGTCAGTTGGCCCGGCAGGCGCCGCGCCAGTTCATAAGCGAAAATTACGCCGGCGCCCTTCCCGCCGCGGCTCGGGCCGGCAACCATGATGTCGAAATCGCGCAGCTCGCTGGCCAACTGGTCCGGATAGAGCTGGCCGTGTTGGATGCGGATCAGATCGCGGGCGATCCCGCCGGAGAGCGCCGCGCTCATGTCCAGTTCGCGCGCGACATCGCGGATCCGGTGGGGAATATGCCGTAGCGCCACCGGCAGCGCCGCTTCCAGCGATTCAGCCAGGTTGTGCGCTTCGTTTTGCACTAAACCAGTATACAGATTTTCTCGATACTACTCGTCCGCCGGCGCGTAAGGCACGAACAGGGCAAACAACAGGTAGATCAGGACCACGGCCAGGCCGGCGTAATGCAACACCGCCAGCAGGACGAAGCCCAGCCGGATCAGCACCGGATCCAAGCCGAGATGCGCTCCGATGCCGGCGCACAGTCCCAGCAGGATTCCTCCCTGGTCACGCCGGCGCCGGTAGAGCCGAGGTTTGTCCACGATCAGATCTCCCGAATGTCCTCGCGGGGCAGAATGTACAGCGTCCGCTTGGGCTTCTTGCCGCGCGACTCGGTGGTCAGGTACGGGTGGTTGGAAAAGTAGTTATGGATGAACTTCCGTTCCTTGGGCAACAATCCCAGGATCGGCCGCTCGCGGTGGTCGCGCTCCACCTCCCGCACGACGCGCTTGATCAGCCCCTCCAGGTACGCTTGGCGCTTCTGGCGGTACTTGTCGACGTCCACGCACAGGGTTACCCAGCGCGGGAAGACGCGGCTGACGGTATGGTTGATCAGCATCTCCAGCGCGTCCAGCGTCTGGCCGTGCTGGCCGATAAACGTACCGCTGCGCCGCGTTTGAATAATGATGAAGAACTCGGTCACCGCCCGGTTGGACTTGACCTTGATGGCCGACCGGTCGTCGACCAGCTTGATCACCGGATAGGCCATGCTGTAGATCAGATCCAGCACGCCTGTTCGCGGATAGCCGTAGACCGTGAATGTACCGTCCTCTTCTTCGACTTCCTGGTAGTACAACTCCCGTCCCGTGCCCTGCTTGAACAGCTGCTGCTTCAAGTAGTCGACGTCGGTGCCGTTGATCGATAACATCTCCAGCCCCGGTGGCTGCCTGATTGGCCGAGGTTCCCTCACCTTTTCCTCGCCATCGGCAGTTTCTTCATCATTCCTCAGCACTTCGTCAGTCATCGCTTCCTTCTCTTTTTCCGGGGACGCGTGAGGTTGACGGCTGGATCCGTCTGGTCGTCGCTTACCTCGTCGGCGTCCTCCTGAGATGTCAGGGTTGCCTCGTCCGCATCCGCGTCGTCAATGTCATCCTCGTCCTCGGCTTCCACCGGTTCGATCGCCTTGGCCGGGCCCGGCCGGGGGGTTACGCCGGGTTGCTGGGGCGGGGCCGGAGGCTGGCGGATGAATTGCCGGAGCTCCCGGGCGTCAAGCGTGGTGCCGTTACCGCCCAGGTATTTGGGGATCAGCTGGTATTCCAGCATCATCAATATATTTTGGACGACGAAATACAACAGCGCGCCGGCGGAGAAGATGAACGCGAAAATGATAATCACGAAGTTCATGATCCCCATCTGCTTTTGCATCTGCTGCGCCAGATCGGGTTCCTGCTTCTTCTCGTCGGCGTGCTTGCGCGTCTTCATCACTTCCTCGAATTCCTTGATGAACTCGGGATCGGGCGCGTTGACCTTGCGCATCACGCGCTGCATCAGCAGGCTGCTGGCCACGTAAAAGACAACCAGGATCAGCGCCGGCAGGTACCAGAAACTGCCGCCGAGCAGTGGAATGCTGTCGGGCAGGCGGATGATCTGGTGCATCAGGTCCAGCCTGGACACGGTCACGTCGATCAGGTCCGATAACTCCGGTCCCAGGCCGAAGCTGCGCCCGGAGGTCACGTTGACCGGGAACAGCAGTTGGATGCCCAGGAAGTCCTTGCCCGCGAAGGTCGGATCGTACAGCGCGCGGTAGACGCCGAACAGGATCGGCAGCTGGATCAGCATCGGCAGGCAACCGGCCAGCGGGTTGATCTTGAACCGGCTGTAGAGCTCCATGGTCTTGGCGCTTTGGTCCTGCTTGTTGGGATAATGCCGCTGGATTTCCTTCATCACGGGCTGCAACTGCTGCATCATCCGCATGCCGCGGATCTGGATCCGCGTCAGCGGCAGCAGGGCGATTCGCACCACCAGCGCCGTCAGCATGATCGCCAGCCCGTAATTGTGGATAAAGGTTCCGCACCACGTGATCAGCCACAGGAAGATCTGGCCGAAGGCGCCGGTGATTCCGCCGTAGGCGCCGTAGTCCGGCGGCAGGCCGTTGGCGCCGCCGACCGCCCGGCCGATGGCCTCGTTGCTCTGCAACAGGATCAGCGCGATCGACGGATTGGTCAGCAGCAGGTTCATATCAGCGGGTCATAACCTCCGGGATTGATCGGGTTGCAGCGCAGCACGCGCCAGACCGCCAGCCAGCCGCCGCGGACCGCGCCATAGCGCGTCACGGCGTCCAGCGCGTAGCGCGAGCAGGACGGCGTGAAGCGGCAGGTGGGCGGCGTCAAGCGCGACAATACCTTACGATGGAACATGATGATCGCCAGCAGCAGCAGTGTCGGCAGTCTGAGCGGATTGAGCCAGGCCGCGTTGAAACCTTGCCCCGGCTTGGGCTTGTCCTCGCGACTACTGGCGCACATCAAGCACATAATTATTTATTACGTCATCGGGCTGTCAGCGAGCAGTTGGGCCTTGTCCAACACGCGGCGCAGGTGATACGCGAAATCGGCATAACAACGGGCGGCATCGCGCCCGCGGGCGATCAGGATCAGGTCGTAGCCGGGCAAAAGCGCTTGCTGCCACTGGCGCAGCAACTCGCGGCCCCAGCGGCGTACGCGATTGCGGACGACGGCGTTGCCGGTCGACGTTTTGGCCGCGACGGCATACCGGCACGCGTCCGAACCGTTGGCGGCCCAGTGCAGGACGACGCCGTCGGAACCGTGTGCCTGACCAACCGTGAACACACGATCAAAACATGCCCGACCGCGTAACGTGTGTAAAGTCACCGGCTATACCGTTAACCGCTTGCGTCCACGCGCACGCCGCGCGGCCAGGACACGCCTTCCGCCCGGCGAGCTCATCCGCGACCGAAAACCGTGCCGACGGGCACGGCGCCGCTTCTTGGGCTGATATGTACGTTTCATCGAAGCCCCCTATCAGCTTCCAGATTACAGGTTTTACTACACATTCGGGCGCACACACCCGACCAGGCCGCAGCTGGGTTCGAACGAGTATCTTAACACAGGAAGGATGGTCCCGACTACTAGCGGGACCGGGATTTTGCATTCCGGGGAAATTCCGGCCGCCCGGCCGGTTAGCGCGGAGCTCAACCGCCGCTGAAGCAGGTGGGAAAAGCGCTATCGGATTCGCTGCCGCTGTCGCTGAACGTGGACATCAGGCGCTCGACCTTGCGGCTGCCGCAGTAGATACAGGCGACGTCGTCCGCCCGTGCGAAGCTGGTCAGTTCTTCGAACTCCCGTCCGCAGTCCTGGCACTTGTACTCGTATAAGGGCATCGACATCTCCTTTGTTGATAGCGTAATTGTACGGCAAATCCGTTGAATGTCCACCGCAAGCGGGTTTGCCCAGGTCATTATACCCCAGTGGGTATGCAGTTCTTTTAAATGGCAGAGGCGGTTATGATATATGTCCATGATCGGGGAGGGCAAACCAGCCAGCCGGGCTCCCGCCGTCGAGAAGACGCTGGCGTCGCGGATCGTTTCACTGCGCCACAGAGCCGAGAACGGCGCGACGCAAGTCGCCTGGGCCTCGATGATCCCCGGGTTTGGGATCTCGGTGTATTGCGCCCACATGTTCGGCGCTTTCGCGCTGATCGGCGTACTGGGAGCGGCGGGCAGCTCGCCGGTCGCCGGCATCACGGTATACATGGTCATGCTGATTCTGATCGCCGGCCTGTTGTCCTCCGGCGTGTGGCATCTGGTGCGCTGGGGGGCGCGCAAGCTGCTGATCCGCTACCATGCCCAGACCTGGTACGAGCTGCACGAGACCAATTTTATGGCGCTGGTGGTGGACGAGGTTTATACCGGGCTGCTGATCGATCATGCCAATTCGGTCTGGAGCCTGCGCTGGATCAGCCCGCCCAAACCCAAGACGGTCGAGCAATTACTGGAATTCGGGGCCTGCTACCAGGTGGCGCTCAGACGGATGCTGCGCGGGGTGGGGCGCTTGGAGAGCGGTCCGCTCTGGCAGGGCGGCATGGCCTGGTACGCCGGCGTGGGCCGGGGCGCCGCCTGCGGGTGTCTGGCGCTGCTCCTGCTGTCCTGGCTCGGTATCGGGCTGATCGTGATCGGCTTCATCTTCTACCTGCAGCGCTGCGGCGCGCTGATCGCCTACTGCGATTTCCTGCTCTACGACGAGCGCTTGCGGGAACTGCTCCAGCAGGAACGGGCGGCCGCGGCCCCGGCGGTTACGCCTCCTCCTCCCGCGGCGCCGGCCGTGCAGCCGAACGTCGGCGAGCGTGATGTGGCGCAAATCTTGCGCGATGCCGCCGCCGCCAGCCGCGCGGAGCCACCGCCGGAAGCCGATCGGGGCGATGACGGGACCGCCGGCGCCGGCTAACGGTAAAATGCTCTAATCTATATGCCCGAAGTACGCTGAAACAGACAATGTACCCGTACCTGACACTGTCCTTGATCCTGGTGGCGCTGGCGATTATCGCGCTGGCGTTTTCCAACTCCCACCGGCCGCTGGTGGCCCTCGGCGGGGTGCTGATGATCCCGTTCGGCCTGTTCAGCTTCGAGTTCATCCCCGAGTACTGGGATCCGCAGCTGATCGCCTGGTGGGGGATCACCAGCCCGGAAGACCTGCTGTTCTCCACTTCCACCGGCGTGCTGGCCTGCTTTATCGCCTACTTGCCGCTCGGTAAGCGGCTGGTATTCGACCTGCATTGGCGCGTGATTCTCAGCCGCTTCTTTTTCTACAGCGTGCTGGGCATCGGTACGGGCTATTTCTTGGACTGGATCATTCCACGGTTGGACACGATGACCGGTACGCTGGCCTCCGTCGTGCTGATCGGCGCAATCCTGCTCATCATCCGTCGCGAGCTCTGGCCCGCCGTCGCCTGGGGAGGGCTGGGCTTCAGCGTTATGTACGCATTGATCGTCCTGCTGGGCGCGTGGCTGTTCCCGGCGTTCCTGGCCGACTGGACGCCGACGCGGCTGATCAACCTGGAGTACCACGGGCTGCCCGCCTCGGAGCTGTTCTGGGCCGCCGGCAACGGCGCGGTCTGGCCGCTGCTGGTTGCCCATGCCAGCGGCTGCCGGTTGGCGAAGCAGCCCGCGCGGGCGCCTGCGATAATGAGCGCCGGACAGGGCGATGGACAGCCGGCCGCCAGCAGCGAGCGAGCGTGATCGATACGATCCCCACCCGCGCGTGACGCGGTTAGTATAGCCATTAACTCCAGCGCGATTTCTGATTCGGTGTCTGACTTGTGCTTTGATATGTCTGATATCAGGTAATTAATAACCGGTATACTGAAATAAAAGGAAAACTGGTATCCCCAATGCAGAGTTATCAAAGTTACAATTTAAATACGTCCTAGTTATTTGGGAGGAATAGTCATGTACGAGAGAGAGAGAGAGGTTTTTAGGGCGTCATTCGCATTGCTGATCGCGGTGTTTATACTTTTAGTCGGGGGCTGCGGGGGCGACGGGCTTGATCTGGGCGAAACTCACAGTGTTACAACCACCGATCCAGGTGGATTGCCAGGAGGTGCCGGCCGGGATGGCGAGCTTGGTGCCGGCTACACGGTAAATTCCACAGTGGTACTCACGGGCGCCGCGGCACGCGTTGAAGCCGGGCCGCTGGGCTCCCCACAAGGTATCGATGATCTCGGCGGTGGTATTAACCCTTGGGGCCCTGTCCAGATCGTACACGAGGTTACGATTGGCGAGGATACTTATATCGTGAATCAGCTTGCCAGCCCAGATCCTTTTACGGCAACATACCAATTGGAGGACGGGAGGATCATCGTTTCGAATGAGCCATTAGGAGTAATCGCTACTTTCAATGGGACGGAAGGGCCATTTCCTGATCCAGTTTTATGGACAAGCGAAATGGGCGACGATTGGGAGGCGATGCCGGGCCGTATGTACGTCTACTTCGATTCTGCCGCTACTGAACAAGAAATTGCGCAAATCATAGATAGTGAGAATTTGCATGTTGTGCTTTCCTGGTTTGAGCCGCTGGATGAAGGTGGATCGTGCCAGGAAAAAAGTACATCGCTTATTGGCACTCCCATCAAGGAATACAATTCAGCATCAGAGGATACCCCAGGTAGCAGCGGCTCTGTAAGTGATGCCATCTTGGCTTTACCAGCAACTACTGGAAATGAGATTGCCTGGTTTGATTTCGAGTACGACCAAGCGCTGTACCCCGACGTTGAGTTTGCCTACCAGCATTTCAAGACTATTCCATATGTTGTTAATGTCTGTCCTCATATTAATGATTACGGACAAAGCGATTACGACTACCCAAATGATCCTGTTTACCAGCAGCTGGGGCAGAACCGCAGCCTGTGGATTGATGCCTTCAATCTTTCTGATTACAGCCAGATCCCATTAGATAATTACACGACCTCTCCCAACCAGATGATAGCTGTTGTTGATTCGGGCGTGCATCGCACCCATGAGGATGTTGGGAAGCTATTCCCTGTTGGAGTGAATTGCTACTCCAAGACAATCGAGGTAGCGGTTTGGGGCGGCGTTCCTGACTTTCCCATGGATAAGGACAGGTGGGAGGGGACTCCCTATTACCACAGGCTTTATGGTCATGGTACCCAAGTCGCGTACGAGATTAATTCCAGAACAAACAACGGGAAAGGCGTTCCGAGCTTGGCGCCCTCCGCGTGCATACTACCTATTCGATTGAAGCACTGGTCAAAGTTTTACGGCTTTACAGATAAAGATCCATTAATAGCCCCAGGTGCCGCCGTAAAAGCAGTAAGAGCTCTAAGGTTTGAATTTCGTCATGACCGGTGGACCTCACTGGTCCGCGTGGTAAATATGAGTATTTCCTGGCCATCGGGACTACGCAACCTGCCTTGGTCTGATCCTGGTGTCACTGGGAATTTCAAATGGAATGTAAGCCGCGATCTGGCGAAGAACGATAGGTTATACATAGCATCTGCTGGTAATCAGGGGATTGCAGTGCGTGCTTATCCCGCGGCGCACAGCAATGTACTAGGGGTATCAGGCTATTGGTATAATCCCAATGGCACCAGTATTTCGTCTAGGTTTTACCCGCATGAACGATCAAATTATAACTATAATCAGGATGTATATCCGGTTTCGGGTATATATAATATTAATAGTCAAAGCGGAGATATCGATTGGCCAACGCTTTTACCAATTACGCCTGAGGACCATCCCTATTACAAGTGGACAACTTATTCTAACGAGTATAGACCATTCAGTGGGACTTCGGCCGCCGCGCCGCAGATCAGTGCATTAGCCTATCACTTGTACTCCAGAAGGCCTAATCTGAGCGGCCCTAGCTCAACGACTTACACTGAGGTCTGGGACCACATAGTAACAACAAGGATGTTAAACGAACACGGATACTACCATGATATTTATCCTTACCGGGCACCCGCGGATTATCATCGCGCTATCGACAGTTGGTAGCTCTCATCTTAGCGTATATAAGGAGTTGCTATGCAAAGAGTTACAGCAATATATTGCTTAATATTTCTGGCAGGCGTATTGAGCTCCTGTGGAAGTATATCAACTTCCTCCAAGCAAATCGTCTACACACTATATCTGGAAGATGTACAGGTGCCTGATGAAATCCACGCGAATGAGGATTTCACGATATGCCTGGTTTATTCCGCCAGCCTGAATCCGGGGATATTCGCTGATAACGGGCTTTACTGGGGAGTCGGACCCCTTAATGCAGTGCATCAAGGGGATGCTGTAATGGTAATGTACTTCCTGCACGATGATCCGTCTTATCAGTTTGGCGCAAAGGATTCTGGTAAACCAAATGTGTTTTCTCTTGAATTGATGTATACCGAGCCAGGTACGCGCGTATTCTACTTCGGTACGGTATCCGATCGCTCACAAGGTGGTAATTCGCGTCAATTATCGCTTACTCCCGGTGTTTCCTTTACAAGCGGAGAGGGTGGTTATTCACATCGAGAAGTGGTTATCAACGTCTTGCCGTAAAGGATCAGGATCGATGGCCGGAATCCTGGATTTTGACAATGCTTTCCTCACTTGGTGGGATTAGGGAGCGTTGAAAATGAGACTGAAATTCCTTTTGGTTACTAGCATGTTAATGAGTATCGGGCTATTGCAAAGCGCATGCAGCTCGGGGATTCTTGGCGGGGAAAACGTGGTTACCGCTTATTTACCGTATATTGAAGCTGTCGTGGTCAAGGATACCTATTCAATAGGAGAACCGATAGAAGTGCAACTGCAAATGCCAGCTAGCTTAAACCCAGACATACTCCAGGGATTGCAGCCTTTCACGGTTCCCGAAGGAAGCTGGATTGATGTTTGGATCAGGCATAGTTCTAGTACTATTACATTGAGGCCCTGGATATCGGAACCGATTCATAACGGACAAGCAGTATCACAGTTTGCATTCGATCTCGGCAGCATAAACACAGAAGGAACCTATCGCTTAGTCGTCCAAACCGCCGACAGCGAGGACTGGGGTGGCCTTAGTGCGCAATACAACGCGGGCTCGCCTTATGGAGACATCCCTGAACATGAGCACGCTGTTTATCGCGAATACACCTTCGCAGTACTGCCAGCGGAGGAGCAGTAATGAGCAGGCAAGTAATCAGCTGTTGCCTAATTGTAGTAGCAGTCTGTTTCGCTTCATCGTGCTCAGGTGGCAGTCCCGGTGGAACTAGAACCGCGACGGCATACCTACCTCATGTCGATTCAGTTGAGCTAGCGAATACTTACTACTCTAGTGATGCCGTTGTTGTTACCATGTACCTTTCATCACAGCAGAATCCTCAGGCATTGGCAGGTTTACAGGTGGGTGAATACCCGGCTGGGAGCTGGATTCCCGGCGCTTACAGGCGCGATGGTTATACGGTGACGTTACGCCCTTGGATTACTGAGCCGTTAGCGTCGGGGGAACTGGCAACGGAAGCCACCTTTAACCTTGGTACGAATTTGGAAGCTGGAACTTACCAACTACGGGTACTAAGTGCGGCTGAAGCGGCAACGGGCGGATTAAGCGGCGAATACAACGCAGCGATGTCATGGCCTGATTTTCCAGAAAGCATGCATGCCGTATATCGCGAGTACACGTTTACTGTGCTGCCAGCGGAGGAGTAGGCTTTAAACGTTCTGGCTGGCGAAGCAACCCGCGCAACCCGCGCCGGCGCCTGCGATAATGAGCGCTGGAAAGGGTGATGGACAGGCAACAACCAGCCGGCAGCAAGCGTGATCGATACGATCCCCGCCCGCGTGTGACGCGATCGGCATCCGGCGATTACGTTGTTCACAAGCCGGTCTGGACGGCGCGCGTATCGATCCTGCGCGCGCGCGCCGCCGGAGAGATTGCGTCCTATGCCTGGACGGTCTTGGTTCCAGTAATCGTAATTCTAGCTTTGTTGTCACTTGGCGGAATCGGTTTCCTTATGTCAATCCCCTGGGATTCCGGCTGGCAGATACTCGTGGTAGTTGGTGGAGCTTTGCTGACGCTCGCCTTGATCGTCCGGTTGCTCTACGCTGGGTTGGCCGCCTATATCCGAAACCACGCACGGGCGGAATACCGGCTGGCGCTTTCCTGGCTTGTGACCTCCGACCTGGCAGTATTCATGGCCGATGATGCTTGCTGGCAACCGATATTCGCCAGCCTGCGGGAAAGGCCTGCCACGAAGTACTTCAGTCCGCTGCCGCCCAAGACTTTCGAGGACCATCTGCAATTCAGCGCAATATATGCCTTGGCGCTCTGGAAGATGTCACTGGGGCAGGTTGAGCCACCGCCGGATCTGGGCGCGACCGCGGGCTATTATCGCAACGCTACGATGCCCCACGCTTGCGCGAGCCTCGGTACGCTGGGAGCGCTGATGTCGCTGGCGGCGACGTTCCTGAATGCCCCGGGCTGTCTGATTTCCACGCTGGTAATAAGCCCGGTGGTGATCAGCCTCGGCACCTGTTACATCACGCATCGAGCGCGTTTTTTGGCGATCTGCGATTATTTCCTGGATTGCGCGGATCCCAAGTACGTCACCGGTTGGTCGGAGCACAAGGACCAGCAGAGCTTCGATGTGAAGATGCTGCGCCAGGAGCGGGACTGAACGCGTATAATGCCTGCATGGCGATTCAGGAGATGCTCAAGAAAAAGCGCGATGAGATCAAGTCGCAGAAGAGCGATGTCGAGAACAGCCTGCTCTTGATCGGGATCGTGTTGGGCGTAATCCTGGTGCCGCTGATCGCGATCCTGCCGATGGCCTCGCCCTGGGGGCGGTCCCTGGGGCTGATGGAAACCGGCCACGGCACGACGATCGGCATCACGGTCATGGTGATTTCCGTGCTGGTCGGGCTGATCCTGCCCTTTCTGGTCGTACCCCGCTGGCTGACAACCTGGTGGGACTACAACGAGCGCCGGGCCTGGTCCTGGCTGCGCCATACCGACCTGCCGCTGAGGATCGCCCAGGAGGGGCAGTGGGAGGCGGTCTTTGCGGTGCTCGACGCCAATCCCTGGATGAAGCTGTCCGGCACGCGCCGGCCGCGCACCCTCGACGAACAGATCGAGCTGGCCAGCGATTACAGCTGGGCCCAGGTGATGCTGATCCGCGGCCAGCAGCGGCGGCTGTTTTGGGCGGTCTGGTGGGGCAGCGCCACGCGGCTGGCGGATGACATCGCCGTCTGGATCTTCGGCAGCTGCGGCACGTTCGGCTGCCTGATGTTCGGCGGCATGCTGCTGTTCCTAGTCGGCCTGCCGCTGTGGGTGCCGTGGATCATGCTGTATATCAAGCGCCAGGCCTGGCAGTCGGCGATCCTGACGCATTTCATGGATGGCCGGCCGCAGGGGCTGGGCAAGATCAGGCCGCCGGTGGGGATCAAGAAATAAGCCGGTTGGCTAGGGCAGGTGGTCGACCTTGATCTCCACCTCAAAGGAGTCGACGCAATCCGCCTCATCTCCGGCCGCCGTCCGCTTAAGCGTCAGCTTGGCCAGGCCGGGCTGGGCCGCTAGGAACACCCAGGTTTCAATACCGCCGGTGCCGTCGTTATCCGGATTGCCGGTTTGCTCGTAGTTGTGGCTTACCTGCTCAAGGATGACAGGATCGCTGTTCTTGACCGACCAGTAATACGCGGTCGTCGGATTGGCCGGCAGCGACAGCTCGACCTGCTCGCCGATGTTGACATACTGGGTGGTGCCGTTGTGCTGGCGGGTGAGTTTGTGCATGGTTTCGCCTTGTGTCTGGTTTGCCTGTGAGGTTGCCGTGTTGCTGCTTACGGCTGTGGTCTGCGATCCGGCGGAATCCGAGCCCGTCACCGTTACTGCCAGCTCGAATGTCTCGATCGGCGCGACGCTTTCCCACGGGCGCATGTAGCCCAGTTTTAGATTGGTCGTACCCGGCGCTATGCCGGTGAACCGCCAGACTTCATAGCTGCCAGTGCCGACGCCGCTTTCGTCCTCCGGTGTCAGGTATTCCTGGCCAGCCACCTGGATGATGGACTCGTCGCCTTCCAGCAGGCTCCAGCTGTAGCCGGTGGTGATGTTGGATTCCAGCGTGACGGTGAAAGCGTCGCCGGCGGCGATCTGGATCGAGGTGCCAGCGGCGGCCATATCCAGGCTCAGCTCCCGGGTTTCTGCCGACTGCTGGCATCCCAGCAGCAGCGCGAGCACAATTATGAAAGGTATCAACATCGAAATTAGTTTACCGCCTGCGGGCTTTAATTGTGGCGCGTATGCGCTACAATACGTAATCGTTGGAACAGCCTGAACCAAAGTTCAGCGAACCCGGCTTTCCGCCGGTGATAAATCTTGAGGCGGATCCCAAGTGGGATCTGGGGCTATTCGCGCAGCATACGATCCTGCGCATGTTTCGCGCTGTTTTGGCGCAGCGCCAAGTGGTATGGGACAACGTGGATGTTGAAGGCGTCCACCAGATTCGCGTGGCAGCGCGCCGGTGCCGGACAGCCTTACAAACACTTGATTCTCTTTGGGACGAGGTCAAGGTCGAGTACTTCCGCGATTACCTGGCCGGTTTTGCCGACACATTCGGCGTGTCGCGCGACCTGGACGTAATGGTGCTCTACCTGCAGGAGCAGCTGGCCGCGGCCAGCGGTGAACGGGCCACCGCCCTAACTTGGTTGCTTAAACGCAACCAGGCCAAGCGGGCCGAGGAGCAACCGCGGCTGCAGCAGGTCTTGTTGCGGCTGGAGGCGGATCATTTCCCAATCGACTTCGTGGCGTACTTCGCGCGGGCGCCTATCGACCTGTGGCGGCTGGAGGTGGTGGATGGCTAAGGCACAACCGGTTACCGGCCTGAATGCCGGCGCCAGTTCGCGGTCCAGCCTGCCGGTGATGTTCGCAGTCAGGATCGGGGAGCTGTGGAGTTGGGCCGAGCATCTGCCTTATCCCCACCGCATCCGCGAGTTGCATGATATGCGCATTGCCGCCAAGCGCCTGCGCTACTTGTTCGAGTTTTTCGCGCCGTGCTTCGAGCCGGAGTTCAAGGACAACCTCAAGCAGTTCAAGCGGCTCCAGGACTACCTCGGCGAGATCCATGACTGCGATGTCTGGGTGGTCTACCTGCGCCGCCAGCTGCACGATGCCTTCCGCGAACTTGACCGGCATCGCAAGGCGCTCAAGCAATTCGCCGGCGCCGATCCCGAACTGAAGCAGGAAGCCGCTGCCTTGGCCCGCGAATTGACGCACGGTCCCGTCCAGGGGCTGTTGATGATGCTGGGCGACGTAGTGGAACGCCGCGACCGGCTGTACGGCGAGTTGCTGCAGTTCTGGGCCGAGCTGGAGCAGGAGGGATTCCGGGCCGAGCTGACGCGGGCGGTGGCCCAGGCCGCCAGCGAGGAACCCGCGGGACAGGAAGGCTGAACATGGCGATTCGCGCGGCGATCGACGTCGGCAGTAATTCCGTGAAGCTTCTGGTGATCGATCAGGACGCTACGGGCGCCTACCGGATTCTGCACGATGCCAGCAAGGTGACCGGCCTGGGCAAAGGCCTCGGCCCGGCCGGCGAGCTTGATCCCCGGGCGGCCCGGCGCACGGCTGAATGCATCGCCGAGTTTGCCGCGACGGCTCGATCGCTCGACACCACGGAAATCCTGGCCGCCGGCACCTCGGCCCTGCGCCGGGCCAGTGATGCCGCCCAGTTCACCGCGCGCGTCGCGGAGCAGTGCGGCGTGGCCGTCACCGTAATCAGCGGCGAGGAGGAGGCGCGGCTGGCCCGTATAATCGCCTTGCGCGAGCTGCCCGGGGCGGCTGAGCACACCTTGCTGTTCGATGTTGGCGGTGGCAGTACCGAGTTGACCTTGTGCCACGGGCTCGAGGTGGCCGCGGCGCAGTCGCTGCCGCTGGGAGCGCGCCGGATCACCGAGGAGGCCGGCATCACCCATCCCGTTCCACCGGCCGCGGCTGAACGTATGGCGGAGCTGGTGGCCCGGGGACTGGCCGGAGCGCCGGGTTGCGCAGCCGTAGCACCGGCATTAACGCTGGCCGGTTTGGGCGGCACGGCGACGACGATGGTCTGGCTGATGCGCGGCAAACGCGGCGAGCCGGCGGGCGATCCGCACCTGGCCCAGGTCGAGACGGGCGCGGTCCGGGCGCTGCTGGCGGAGCTTGCCAGCCAAACCTCCGACGAGGTGCGCCGGATGCCCAACCTCGACCCGGCCCGGGCCGACGTGATCTATGGGGGGATCGCGATCATTGCCGGGCTCTTGGCGATGTACCGTGCGCCAGGATTCACGCTGGTCGACCGCGGCCTGCGCTTCGGGCTGCTGCTGGCCTGAACATTTGGGCTTCTTGACGGGTCTTAGCGCCAACACTAGAATGCCACCTGAAGCGCCCCCAGGGGCGGAAGGCGGAGAAACATGAATCATCGATCCATACGGGGCATCGTCCTGGTGCTGGTGCTGCTCAGCCTGGCCGCGTGCGGCACGGGCAACCGCCTGGATACGGATATCGATTTTAATCCAACCGACAACAACAATGGCGGCGGGCAGTACCTGCCGGTGATCAACCAGGTGGACAGCGGGATCATCAGGCTGGACGGGGGAACGACGGAGGGCCTGTTCGAAGGGACCGGGCAACTGCTGGTCGATCCGGTCAGCCAGGCCAGCATCGCACTGCCTTCCAATACATTCGTCCGGTGTCCGGGCGACTATTATGACGATGACCTCAACGGCGTCAGCAATTTCATCAACCTGAAGCTGCGCCCGCTTTCCGCGCACGCCGCCGCCTGTACGGAAGCCTATTTCGATTCCGGTAAAAACAACCAGGTCGATCCGCAGGATTTCGTCAAGGTCGGCGGCCTGGCCCTGGAGCCGGTGGGCGCGTCGTTTGAACCATATATCACGATCACCATGCCCGTGCACGCGATCGCCGAACCGACCGACGGCGAGGAATTCGATCTCTACTATTTTCACGATGAAAGCGAGGCCGGCCACACGGCCTCGGATGATGTGGGTACGGATGTCGGCTGGTGGGAGTTCATCGGCTCGGCCGTTGTCCAGGATCCGCCGCAGGCGGCGTCCAGTATCTCAGGCTTGCGCGGGACCAGCCAATACAGCGGATATACCGTCTCCTTCGACCTGTACTACATCGCAGGCAGCGCCTGGTCGGTTTTCGGCCAGTTCTGCATTATCGACAGCGATATCGTATTCCCGCATGACGAGGGATCAGCGAGCGACTTGTAGTCGAAGCAAACGGTGGCGAGAGAACCACTGTGTAAAATAGCTTAGCAGCATGATGCGTTTGATTGGAGCAATTGCACTGGTCTTGATGCTGGCCACCGGCTGGCTGAGCCCGGCATCCGCCGAGGTCAACGTCGAAGGCGTCAGCGGTATTCTGGCGGTGCCGACCGCGGCGGTCGTCAACGATGGCGAGGCGGTGTTCTCCGCCGGTCGCTATTACTCCGACACGTTATCCGGCGATACCGACTATGTGGCCAGGACCTATAACGCCACGGTCGGTTATCTGCCAAATCTGGAGATCGTGGCGCGCTTCGTCGACTTCCCCGAGCGCCCCGATTCGATGGGGGCCACCAACTACGCGGATCGCAGCGTCAGCGCGAAATACCGCTTGTTCAAGAACCGCGACTGGTCCCTGGCAGTCGGCGCCATGGACATCGGCGGGCAGTCCAAGCGCAATGAGTCGGTGTACGGTGTGGTGGACTACCACGGTATCCCGCAGGTGACGTTGACCGCCGGCGGCGGAACTGAGAAGTACGAAGGTGTTTTCGGCGGCCTGCGCTGGACGCCGGTCAAATGGGCCAGCTTGCTTGGCGAGTATGATTCGCGCAATGTCAATTACGGCGTGGAGTTCCGGCCGGTCAAGGGCCTGACCTTGCGCACGGGCATCATCAACGACCATTCGGCCTTCACGGCCAGCTATGCCTTCCCGATGGACTCGCGGGGCAAGGACACGCCCTGTTGCCCGCAGGAACTGAGCCGTTGCGACGTGGAATACGCCGATGCCTGTGAGCAGGCGGCTGCGATCCGCGACGCGCTGGTGGCCGAAAGCTTCGAAAACGTCGTCGTCGGGATCAGCGGCGAGACGGTTTTTGTCGATTACGAGAACCGGCGTTTCAGTTCCCAATTGGACGCGCTGGGCGTGACGGTAGCCAGGGCGGTCCAGTTGAGCGATGCCCGCATTACACGCCTGGTTGTCACGCCCAAACTGGACGACGTGCCGCAGTTGAGCCTGGATGCGGATGTCGAGGCGCTGCTGGCCTTCCTGGCGAATCCGGGCCAGCCTCCCGCCGGTATCTCCGTTACACCTTATTTCACTGGCCAGTATCCGCCGGATACGGTGTTCGTGGAGGAGGGCAACAAGAAGCCCGGCGGCGGCGAGATCCAGCTGCGGCTGATCCACGCCTTCGAGATCACCCGCCCGGGCGAGCCGACCTTCGCTTCTAAGACGGGCCTTGGGCTGGAGGAGCGGCTGTATACGGGCCGCGGCACCTCGCTTAGGTTCCGCCAGGACTGGCCGGCGCATAACGACCTGACGGACAAGACCGATCCCTACAACCGCGATGCATTGCTGCATTACCTCAACAACCTGAACCCGAACACTTACCTGTTGGCCTCCGCCGGTTACTACGGCGGCGAGACCTACGGCGGGATGGCCCAGGCGGCGCACTATTTCAACGAGGGCCGCTACCGGATCGGCGGGCGCTTCGGTTATACCGTTGATGAGAGCCCCGGCGAGGACGACCCGGACGACAGCGAGGCGCTGGGTGAGTTGGCTTATTACGAACCGAGCCTCGACTGGGAGGTCACCGCGCTGGGCGGCCAGTTCATGGAGGGCGACCAGGGCCTGCGCCTGGAAAGCACGCGCTATTTCGGGTCGACCGCGCTGACGTTCTTTGCCTACGACACGGACGACAGCGAGGCCCACGGCGGCTTCCGCATTTTCGTACCGCTGCCCTGGTACAGCGAAGCTCGCCACGATGACTGGCGCGCCGTCGGCTCGCCGGACTTCGCTTTCCAGTACCGCACGGACAGCGACCCCAGCGCGCGCGTTTTGCAACCCGGGGTCGATATTTCGACCGTGCGCGGCCAGCTCAAACCGGAATACGTCGGGGCGCACCTGGATGACCTGCGCCGCGCCATTGCGCTGTATTCCTGCCTGTAATCGGTCCTTCAGCGCAGTAATTCTCCTTTCCCACCGGCACGGCTACTTGTTTGGTAATTTGTGCTGGACTTCTGCAATACAACCGTGGGGATTGGCAAAACCTGGAATGCCGGTATAATTAGGAAGAGGCTGAACGAAACCTTTAAAACTGGCAGGCTAGAGAGAGTCGAGCGAAATTTCATCCAACGATACGCTGGGAGGGCATACGCCGGACGGTTGTTGCTTTTCCATTTTGTATCGTATATAATCGCAGGACTTAATCAGGCTGTTCCAATACCTGTTGTGGTAATAAGGAGGAATGTTGTGAAGAAGCTGTTTGTGTTGGTGGCCGCCCTTGTGCTGATTCTGGCGGCAAGCTGCGACACCAAGAACATTGGTACGGGTGGGCCGTTAATGGGCCCGCAGGTCACGGTTACTGTTCCCACCGGTATGTTCGGTGCCCAGGATGCGACCTGGACCGTGACTTGGACCGATAGTACGGCTCCGTATGCGATCACGATGAACATGGGCGGCGGTACCACGGCCAACGTGCCGGCGACGACTGCGACCAGCCCATTTACCCAGGTTTTCACCATGGTGAATGCCAGCCAGACCGATGACGCGACCTATACCTACACGGTCACTGTGACGGATGGCAATGGTAATGCTGGAACGGCAACTGCGACCTATACGGTTGGCCCGCTGCAGAACCAGGATCCGACCATCGACAGCGTGACCTACACGGCCCCGACCCTGACGGTTAACGTCAGTGACCCGGATGCCGGTGACACGCTGACCGTGACCGTAACCGAGCCGACCGGCCTCGCGGCTGACACCACGAGCCGTGTTGCCTCGCAGGTCAGCGGTTCGGCCGCCTTCACCTGGAGCGCGACTGACATCATCGCCGGTGGTTCGGGCGACACCACGATTACCGTTGACGACGGAAACGGTGGTACCGACTCGACCAGCCAGACGATTGCGATCGCTGCTATCGTGATTCCGGCTGGTGCCTTGGCCGCGGTTCCGGCGACGACCGCCGCCACGACCGCTGACACGGTGACGATCGTGGTTATCGCTGGTGATTTCTCCAATAACTTCCAGTACATGAACGGTGCTGGCGTTACGGTGGAATCCGGCGGTGCTTATGTTGACGGTACCCTCAACGTTGGTGCGCCGGGTGGCGAACAGAAGTTTGTTGACGGTGTCTGGGCTGGTATGTCCAGTGCCCCGAACAGCTTCCTGCTGCCCGACGACTTCATGATTCAGGAAAATGCCATCGACGGCGGTCTGGTCCGCATTGACTTCAATGTGACCCCGATCGGCGGTGCCAACGTCACCTCGGGTGGCGCGCTGTTTAACTTCGGCATGAGCTTCGGTGCCGCGGGTACCTATACCCTCGGCTTCGAAGAGTTCCGCGATGTTAAGCGTACGTACTTCAGTGACACGGATAGCACTGAGTACTATTGGGATGACATTACCAACAACTACACCGACGTGCCGAACTCGATTACTGTGACCTAGTGCACGGGTTTCTGCACAGGTAACGGAACCAGGCCCGGCCCGGAAGAGCGATCTTCCGGCCGGGCTTGTTCTTACAGTCCGCCCGTACTGTAGCGATCGCTGGAACGGGATAATGGGAACCAGAACCAGGCTATAGCTGCAAAGCTTCAATGTATCAAGGAGATGCTATGAGGAGAGAAGCGTACTTTACAATCCTCCTGGGAATCCTCCTGGTGTTGAGCCTTACGGCCTGTGGCGGGTCCAAGAACGTGGGGATCTTGGAAACAGCTACGCTAGACAACGGCCATGGCACCAGTGGAGCCACCATCGGCGGATTCGAAGTTATCCGCTGTAACGAAGACGGCGAGTTCGACCCGGCGCTGAACTCGACGCTGAAACTACGGCTGCAGGATTACGGTGATGAGACGGCGCTGATCGTTGGCGTCGAGGATGCCGAACTCGTCAACCACGTTGAATTGGAAGTTCGCTACGACGGAGACATTACACATGCCACCCGTAGCGAAATGAATGGTATCTACGGCGATAACGAGGTTGTCAGCCTCGAAGTGCTGGACGTCTATGGCGTGACAGCCCTCGGCCAGGTCTGCGTGGGCGAGGCTCCCGTGCGGATCAGCGGCGATTTCGCCACGGTCTATTTCGCTGAAGGTCCGTCCAAGAGCGTGTCGGCGATCAACGGGCCGCATACTAACTCGGCCGGTGTTGGCTATGTTGTCTATCCGGACGATGAGAATATTCCGAATGTTTTCACCGAAAGCGATGTCAATGCTGGAACGGGACAGCTGGTCTGGCATGGCGCTTGGCATCTGGCCGACGGCAGTCAGGACAGCCTGGTTACGGTCGCCGATATTACTCCGATCGGAGTGTATTTCAACCAGAGCGTGACTACGACCTGGATGGCGATGAAGGCTGATTACAACTTCGACCGTCTGGTGACCGTTAATGATATTACGCCCGTTGGCGTGTATTACAACATGGGCACGACCGGTTATCGGGTGGAGGCATCCGACAACGTTGATACGCCGGCGGCCTTGACGCTGGTCAAGGACGTCCCGTGGAACGGCGATGAACTGGAACCCGCCAGCAACGCCAAGGGCGACGCGGTTCCGGGTGAGTTGTACCCGGTCTTCAACCGCTGGAGCCTTGCGTTCGATGCCAACTCGGATTTTACTTGGAACCAGCTGTCGGCGCTTGACGCCAACAACGACGACTATGTCCGCCTGCATATTACCCCGCATGACGGCACAGTCGATGGTAACGTAACGACTTTCCGCGACATCGAGGTCGGCGGCACCGTGGTGGTTGATCCTTATCGCCTGGTGATCCAGGATTACCGGATCAAAGCCGAGGGCGCGACCGGTGGTGCGGAAGATGGCACAATCTTCGACAAGGACACTACGCTGGGTTCGGTGGTCGCTAACGACTCCGTGACCTTCAGCCTGGAATCGATCAGTGGCTCGTTCGACGCCATCGCCTTCGACGGTACCGATCCTGGTAACTGGCCGGCCGGCATGACCCAGGACTTCTACGACACGGCGTTCAACGAGGCCAGGGATGTCCTGGAGTGGACGGTTAGCCACGGCGGCGCGGCCGGCTTCCGCCGGACGGCGGCCTGGTACGACAACGGCGACACCTCGCCGATCGTCGGCGATCCGGGTGAAGGCGTGCTCTTCCCGGACGATGACCCCGAATCCGATGTGTCGGCGCCCGAGGGCCGGATCGGTACGTACCTGCCCAGCGATACCGAGCACGCGTACCACAAGGATGACTTCCTGGAAGTCTTCTGCTATTCGCCGATCTCCATGAATTTCGAATTCGATGTTACGATCGACGAAGATGCGGCGATCATTACGGCGTATGGTGACAATCCGGATACGCCCTTGACCGAACTGATTCTCAACGAAGACAACTTCGTACCGATCCAGTTCGAGTTCGGCAATGATTTCCCGGCGCAGATGACGCTGACCGGTCTGGAACTGCTCCAGATCGATGGTAATACGGGCCTGGTGATCGAGACGGCGCATGTCTTCAACCTGATTGATGACACCGAGCTGCTGGATCCGGGTGATTACCAGGTTCGTGAAATGGGTGAAGATTACGTCATCTACTGCCTGGTACCAAGCACAAAGCTGGATTCCGAATCGTTTTACGCGTTCCGGTTCTTCAGCGGCAATGTCTGGAGTTCGATCAACAAGCCTTCGGACATGCTGGAGACCCAGCCGCCGCCGGATCCGCAGGATCTGATGGTGCTGCCGGAACACACCTGGCCGGACATCGACGAACTGCAGGTCTTCTATGCGGACCAGAAGATTCGCCGCAACCCGAATGTGTATTACAGCTTCGAGACTAGCTCGCTTGAGAAGGAAGATGAATTCGCCTATCTCGATGAGCTGCGCGTCGACGGCGATGAGTTCTTCATCCGTGAAAACGGCGGTCTGTGGCCGAAGGTTGCTGTCGTTCAAACCAGCAATCCTTCCACAATCACCCAGCTTTCCGATGGTATGGCTGATGTGTACTCGTTCGCGCCGAGCCCCGGCCGGTTGTTGATCAACATCTCGATCATCACCATCGAGGGCAATATCGGTGACGAAACCGAGTATTACTCCTTCAAGTTCTTCAACGACGAAGGCGGAGCGGTCGGCCAGGGCACGTTCGACTTTGAGCCGATCGGCGACTTCAAGACGAAGCCGGTTGGCGTCAACTGGGGCGTCAATGTCTTCGATCGCGAAGAGCTGGCGATGAACGCCCGTGCATATGACGACTTCACGGTCGACTCAACGACGGTCGGTTTCGACGCCGCTCGTCCTGACGTGCTGTGGTTCGAGTTCGGTGGTGGTTGGATGTACCAGACCGACCAGGATCCCAAGGGCGTCAGCAGCTCCTTGGATGTCTCCGTCAGCCCGAACGTCCACGTCTACGTGGAACAGCGTGATGGTGGCGAGAACTTCTATATGGAACTGAGCTTGCGCGTGATCGGTCTGACGGCCGCGGGCAACACGATTGCGATTCACTCGTTGACGCCATCGGCGTGGCGCTATCCTGGCGTTCCGGGCTGGCCGGGCAAGTTCACCCAAGGTGAGTTGTTCGACCTGTTCCTGGACGATCCGCATTATGCCGGCCAGGAATGGCAGTATCCGCAGCCGCTACTCGTCACGGGTCCGGATCCCAACGGTTAAACCAATCGTCGCGGATAACAATCAGGGCCGCCCCGTCAGGGGCGGCCTTTTTTTGCGCCGGATTATGATCGATCCAAGTGGCTCAGCTTGCCGGCTTGCAGCATGGCTAGCCGGCTGGGAGTACCGGTCAACTCACTACGGCTGGCAACGATCACGGCCGGTTGCACCTTACCCAATGCGGCCGTCCACAGCTGCAGTTGCGCGGCGGAGGCCACGGGCGGCTGGCCGGTAAGGTTCACGCTGGTGGCCCAAACCAACCCGCCCAGCTTCTCAAGCAACAGCTGCAGTGCGGCATCCGCCGGACAGCGCACCCCGACCGGGCCCGGCTGGATGGCGCCGATCTCACCAGGCAGGGCGCCCGCCGGCAGCAGGTCGTCTGCGACGATCAGTGTCAGGTGGCCGGCGTTAAAGTCCCGTCCAGCCGCTGTGAATGTCTGTAGCAGCCGCTGAACCGCAGCGTTCAGTTGGTGCTTGGTACTGACCAGGAGTGCCAGCGGCTTGGACAACGGGCGGTGCTTGATTTGAAATACCTGTTCATAGGCTTGGCGCGACGCAACCGAGGCCAGCAGGCCGTAGACAGTATCCGTCGGGAAAACGATGCAGGCTTCCCGGGCCAGTTCGGTTACGGCTTCGGTGATGGCGCCCTCCGGATCATCGTCCAGCCATCGCCAGCGCGCTTTCACCGCCGGATACCCCAGATCACGCGCTCGATGCCGGCGAAGTCGTGGACCTCATGGCCGCGGGTCAGGGCGTTGACCTTCTCAAACCCGCAGCGCGCGGGCCAGGCTGTATCGTAGCCGACCTCGACCGCGAACAAACCTCCGCTGACGAGATGGCTGACGGCCTTGCGGGCCAGGCGGAAGAAGAATTCGGTGGGGTCCTGATCCAGGAACAGGGCCAGGCTCGGCTCGTGCTTTTTCACATCCTCGGCCAGCTGCGGATCGTCGCGGCGCGTCACGTAGGGGGGGTTGCAGAGGATGGCGTCAAACCGCTCGCGACGTTTGACGGCCGCGAACCAGTCCCCGGCGACGAAACTGCAACGGTCGGCCACGCCGAGTCGCTTGGCGTTCTCGCCCGCGACGTGCAGCGCCGGCTCACTGACATCCGTGAGCACGACCTGCAACTGCGGGAAGCGCTTGGCCAGGGTCAGGCCGACGCATCCACTGCCGCAGCCCAGGTCCAGCAGCACGGGCCGGCGGCGCTTCAACTCGCGCAGGTACTCCTCGCCGCGCTGGACCAGAAATTCGGTTTCGGGGCGCGGAATCAGGACGGCCGGGCTGACGACGAACACCAGCCCGCCGAACTCGGCCCGTTCGAGTGCATACGCCAGCGGCAGGCCGGTCTCGCGGCGCGAGACGGCCTCCTCGATGTAGGCTTGCGCGAGCGGGCCCACCTCGCCGGCGGCATGCAGGATCCGCTCGGCCGGTTCCAGTCCCAAGCGGTGGCGGAAAACTAGATCGGCCTCCAGTGCGCCGCCGCCGGTGTCGGAGACCGCGGCCAGGCGCTGGCGGATATCGTTATATAGCTCTATAACTTGGATAACCGCTCCCCCTCATCGTGCGTCCGCAGTTCCTTCAGCATCTCTTCGATATCACCGGCCAGGAACCCGTCCAGGTTGTGGACCTTCTTGCCGATACGGTGGTCCGTGATCCGGCTCTCCGGGAAGTTGTAGGTGCGGATCTTCTCCGAGCGTTCCCCGGTCCCGACCTGGCTGCGCCGGTTCTCCGTGCGCTCGCTGGACAGTCGCTCCTGCTCCAGGTGGTAGAGCTTGGCCTTGAGGACCTTGAGCGCTTTTTCCTTGTTCTGCAACTGGCTGCGCTGGTCCTGGCAGGTGACGACGATGCCGGTCGGCAGGTGCGTCATGCGGATCGCGCTGGACGTTTTGTTGACGTGTTGTCCGCCCGCCCCGCTGGAACGGTAGGTATCGATTTTCAGATCGCTTTCCTTGATGTCGACCTCGACGTCGTCGGCTTCAGGCAGCACGGCCACCGTCGCCGTCGACGTGTGAATCCGGCCCTGGCTCTCGGTCACCGGCACGCGCTGCACGCGGTGCACGCCGCTCTCGTAGCGCAACCAGCCGTAAGCGCTGCGGCCCTTGATTTCCATCACCGCTTCCTTGATGCCTTTCAGACCCGTTTCCTGCAGGTCGATCAGGGCGACCTGCCAGCCGCGGTTGGTGGCGAACTGCGTGTACATGTTCATCAGCTCGCCGGCGAACAACGAAGCCTCCTCGCCGCCCGCGCCGGCACGGATTTCCACGATGCAGTGCTTGAGGTCCAGCGGATCCTTGGGCGTTACCAGCTCCTTGAGCTGGTTGACCAGTTCCTCCAGCTCCGGCTCTTTTTCGGCGATATCGGCCTTGAGCAACTCACGCAGCTCCTCGTCATTGGCTTCGCGCAGTTCCTCGCGGCTCTGCTCCAGCTGCAGCTTGATCTTCAGGGCGTGGCGGTAGGGCTGGATGACTTCTTCGAGTTCCTTGTAGTCGCGCCCAAGCTTGGCCATCTGCTCGGGATCGGCCGCGATCTCGGGCTGGCTCATTTCGGTTTCCAGCGCTTGGTAGCGCTCCTCGATAGCTGCTAATTTCTCCCACATAGGCGAACTAAATATTATGCCATTCGGGCGGTGGTTTACGCATCATCCGCCGGCGGACAACTGTCCGCATATTGCCGGTGTCAGCGTGGTCAGTGTTATTCCGCGTTGGCGGAAGCGGTTTCCAGTGGCTCGACCAGCACGCGCTTAATCGCGGCCGGCTCGGGGATCTGCTCATTCAGGAATCGGGCGCGGTTGAAGCTGGCCAGCGAGACCTCGATTTGCTCGTCACTCGGGCGGCGGGTGGTCAGCGCCTGGAACAGCATGCCGAACCGCAAGAGCGGCGTGATCAACGGCTGGCCGTAATACCGGAACGCGGCCTTGATGACCTCGTAGCTCAGGCCCGCCAACAGCGGCAGCGCGAGGATTCTGAGCGGCCAGCGCAAGTACCAGACCGGAATGTTGTCGACCACATAAGCCGGCCAGAATACGACCAGCGCCCAGTCGAGCAGGGTGAACAGCACGATCGACAGCAGGATCAGGATCACGATGAAACTGGTGCCGCAACGCGGGTGCGCCGTGGACAGGCTTTGGATATACCCCAGGTTCTGGTTGTCGGCGTCCCGCTCGTAGGCGTTGATCACGATATGCTCGGCGCCGTGGTATTCGAAGACGCGCCGGATCTCGCCCAGGCGCCCGACGCTCCAGATGTAGGCGACGAAGATCGTCAGCTTGACCAGCCCCTCGATTGTATTGGCCAGCAGCTGCTGTCCGAAGGTCGGCTCGGCCATTTCCTTGATCGAGCCCCAGCCGATCAGGCTGAAGACGCCGGTGGCGGCCATCGCCGGCAGGATCTTGAAGATGAACAGCGCGACACCCAGCGAGGCAACCAGGATGATTGTCCGCAGCCAGCCGGGCATGTCCTGCGGGGGCGCGGTCTCGGCGGGCGGCTCCTCGCCTTTCTCCGCCGCCACCTGGGCCTTTTCCTCCCGCTCCTGGGCTTCCAGATCCAGTTCGTAGCGCTTGCTGCTTTCGGTGATCGCCCACATGCCCAGCGTCATCATGTCCCACAGGATAAAAAACCCGCGGATCAGCGGCGTCTTGGCCAACCAGGCGAAATTGCTTTTCACCACGCGGTCGAGCACCTCGATCCGGCCGTCGCGGCGGCGGACCGCCAGGGCGGCATGGCGCTCGCCTTTCATCAACACGCCCTCGATCGCCGCCTGGCCGCCGTAAGGCAGCGTTTCCGCCAGGAAAGCGATTCGCGTGAACAACTGGCTAATGCGCTGGAACATGCGCCCTAATACCACGTCTCGCCGCTACTTCTTTTTCTTCGGCGCGGACTTCTGGCCGTATTGCGTGCCCTGGGCGGCGCGCTGGCGGAAGCGCTCGACGCGGCCCGCCGTGTCGACGACGCGCTTCTTGCCGGTGAAGAAGGGGTGGCACTGCGAGCAGATTTCCACCTGGATCTTGTCACGGACGCTGTACGCCTCGAAGGTCTCGCCGCAGGCGCAGGTCACCGTGATCAGTTTCAGTTCGGGATGGATGTCTTTCTTCATCGCTCTTCTCTCCAACTCACGCTTTATACGTGAGGCAAGCTAAATAGCTTACCACAATCTCGCAATCTTCGGCTAGACCAGCTATCTGCTGATAAACTTAACGCGTGGGCATCTCGGCGATCATCAAGTTCGGCCACCGCCAGGCGCAGCGCAACTACCTGTACCTGTTTGCCTGGCTCTGCGCCACCGTGGTTCCCGTCGGGCTGCAGTTGATCTCGGGCCAGATCGATGAGATCCGCGACTATCTGGCCTACTACTTCGGCGCCTTGTCGCTGTACATGTTTTTCGCCATGACCTACGGCTTCGGGGCCGTGTTCGTCAGTTACTACTTAGTCGGCGGCTTCCGCAAGGCGGGTACGCTGGATTTGCTGCGTGTCTCCGGCGCCAGCCCCGTCGAAGTGGTGGGCGGAGTGATCCTGGCGCTGCAGCGCGTGCTGGTGCCGCCGCTGATTGCCTTCTCCGCCGGATTCATCGTCTATCTGCAGTTCTTTCAGCGCGAGAGTTTTATCAGCGACCAGCCCTGGTACGCGCTGGCCGGCATGGGCGTTGTGATCCTGTTGACCGAGCTGATCCTGTCCTCGCTGCCGGTTCTGGGCCTGTTCCGGCAGGAAGCGGCGCTGGCGTTGATCGCGTCGATACTTGTACTGCCGTTCAACGCATTGCCGATCGTCATTCTCTACGCCCTGGGTTTGCCGTTATGGGCTTTTTTACTGCTCATGACGGGGCTGGCTGGTCTGATTATCGGCGGGGCAGTGCTGTTGACCGCCCGGCTGTGGCCGCCGCAGCAAAAAGCTTAATCCAGTCTTGGCCTGGCGGTACTAGGCCTAGCACTCCATCATTGCTAGAATTGAACCGTGGCTGAATATTCGATCAGATACGGACGCGAAACTTTGGCCGTCAAGCTGCCCGATGGACTGAACCTGGTGCAGCTGGCCGGACGGCCGATGCCCGCCCTGCCCAGCGTCAACCGGAGGCTGCGCGAAGGCCTGGCGGATCCCTTCGGCTGCGCGCCGCTGTCGGTCCAGGCGCGTGACAAGGATTCGGCGATGATTGTCGTGGCCGATTATACGCGCAACAACGCCTATCACAAGTGGCTGCCGGAGCTGCTCAACCAGCTCAACGACAACGGCTTGCCCGACAGCGCGATCCAGCTGTACATCGGCAGCGGCACCCACCGGCCGATGACCGAAGCGGAAAAGCGCGAGTGCTATACCGACGAGGTCTGGAAGCGCGTTGAGATCCTCGACCACGACTGTGACGCGCTGGACCGGATGAAAAAGATCGGCCGCACCGATTACGGCACGGTGATCTATGTCGACCAGCGGATCTGGGATTCCGAGTTCCTGATCCTCACCGGCGGGATCATGTACCACTACTTCGCCGGCTATTCTGGTGGACGCAAAGCGCTGATGCCGGGTTGCTGCGCGCGCGAAACGATCGTCCACAACCACAGTTTGGCGATCAACGAAAAGACCGGTGGTTTTGACCCGCGCGTCAAACCCGGGGCATTGGTTGGCAATCCGGTCAATGAAGATATGCTGCAGGTTGCCAGCCAGATTCGACCCGACATGTGCGTGAACGTGGTGCTTAATTCGGACAAGGAGATCGCCTGGCTGGGGGTCGGCGACCAGGGCTACAAGCTTAGGCGCGGGGCCGCTTTCCTCGACGAGTACAACCTGGTCGAGGTGGCCGAGCCGGCCGATATCGCCATCGTCGGGGCCGGCGGTTATCCCAAGGACCTGACGCTGTTCCAGGCCCACAAGTCCCTGCGCCACAGCCTGGCGGCGCTCAAGCCGGGCGCCAAGGTGTTTTGGGTGGCGCGGCTGGAGCAGGGCGAGGGTACCGAGGAGTTCCAGTCCTGGCGCCGGCTGGCGTTGGATGAATGCCAGGCGCGCGTGCAACGCGAGATCTCGCTTTACGCTTTCTGCGCGTTATCGTTGAAGACGATCACCGACCGGTACGACGTGCACCTGGTTTCCGAATTGCCGCCGGAGCGCGTGCGGGAATGGGGCATGACGCCGCACCAGAACATCCACCAGGCCCTGGGCCAGGCGCTGCCGTCCAATGCGGCCAGCCTGCGCTGGGCCGTCCTACCGGACTGCTCCAACCTGCTGCCGACCAAGCCCCGGCCGCCCGTCGAGGACGGGGAGAAAAAGGAGTAAGCCATGATCGATGGCGTTGAGCTGAAAGTATTGAAGCTGATCCCGGACGAGCGCGGCTTCCTGATGGAGGTCTTGCGCCGCGATGACGAGATCTTCGAGCAGTTCGGCCAGTGCTACGTGACCGCCGCCTACCCGGGGGTGGTCAAGGCCTGGCACTACCATCGCCGCCAGACCGATCACTTCTGCGTCTTGACGGGAATGGCCAAAATTGTGCTGTACGATGACAGAGAGGATTCGCCGACCCAGGGAATGATCAACGAGTTTTATTTCGGCGAGCAGCAGCGCGGCTTGTTGAAAATACCGGCCGGCGTCTATCACGGCTTCAAGAACATTGGCACCGAAACGTGTCTGATCCTGAACATTCCCACCGAGCTGTACAACCGTGCCGATCCGGACGAGCACCGTGTCGCTCCGCACGGCGGGGAGATCCCCTACGACTGGGCGCGCCGCGACGGCTAAGCCTGCCGGATAGAAAAACTGGCCGGTTGGTAGGGTAAACTTAGCGTATGACTGGCGTCGCCGGCTTGCCGACAACCGATACGCAGAAGCTGAGGCTGCTGCTGAACGTCAGCCGGCTGATCGCCAGCCGCCTCGAGCTCAAGCCGCTGATCGAGGAAGTCGTGCGCCAGGCCAGCCGCCTGGTCTCCGCGGACCGCAGCACGCTCTGGCTCTACGACCACGGCAGCAACGAGATCTACACTTTCCTGGGCGAGGGGCTCAACCAGGAGATCCGCATGCCGCTGGGGAAGGGCGTGGCCGGTGCGGCGGCCCTGGAGCGCCGCGAGATCGTGATCGACGATGCCTACTCCAGCCCGTACTTCAATCCCGAAGTCGACCGCCAGACGGGCTACCTGACGCGGTCGTTACTGGCCGTGCCGATGGAGAGCCACGACCGCCAACTGCTGGGCTGCTTCCAGGCCGTCAACCGCCTGGACGACACCGCACCCGACGGGATCGGCGCGTTCAGCGAGGAGGACATCGACGTTCTGACGGCGCTGGCCGGCGTGGCCGCCGTGGCGGTCGAGAACGCGCTGTTGTACGCCGAGCAGAAGCGGATGTTCAACAGCTTCATCGTCACGCTGGCGCAGAGCGTCGATGCCAAGGACCCCACCACCAGCAACCACACGATGATGGTGACCGGCATCGCCGTGGCGATCGCGCAGTACATGGGCCTGTCGCACGAGCGCGTCGAGCGCGTGCGGATCGCCGCCGTCCTGCACGACTACGGCAAGATCGGCGTGCCCGACGATGTACTCAACAAGCGCGGCAAGCTCGAGGACATGGAGTTCATGCAGATGCGCAGCCATTGCATCAAGACGATCCTGATCCTGTCGCGGATCGCCTTTGGCCGTGGCCTGGAGGACATCCCGCGGATTGCCGGCCTGCATCACGAGAAACTCGACGGCCTGGGGTATCCGTTCGGCCTGAAAGCCGAGGAAATTCCCCTGGAAAGCCGCATCCTGGCCGTGGCCGATGTGTTCCAGGCGCTGATCCAGACGCGGCCCTACAAGCAGGGCTTGCCGCCGGACCAGGCCTTGGAGGAGTGCTGGGTGATGACCAGGTGGCATCGGGACAGGTTTGGGCGCGAAAGCGGCCCGCATCTCGACGCCAATGTGGTCAACGCCCTGGGCGAGATCCTGGAGGCCAACCGCGGCCAATTGGAATTCTTCGAGAAAATGAGCGGTTGGGATCTAATGTTAGCCGGCGAGGACCTGTAACCTTTACCCCCTCCTTACGTCTCTTATAATGTGACCACCGAATGGTGTAGTGCATCATTCGGTAGCGAGTGGTAACGCTGTGAGCGCGAGTGAGAAAGGTTAAATTCTCGTTGACAAAGAGTATGTATATCGGTATACTTAAACCTAGCTTACAAGTGCTGTAAATCGCTGTGGCTTCCCGTACTTCACACCAGAAAGGAGGTTATGAGCCTTGGAGAGGAAAGGCTTTACGCTCATCGAGTTGCTGGTGGTGATCGTCATCATCGGCATCCTGGTAGCCATTGCGCTACCAAACTTCATTAAAATCAAGGACAAGGCCAAAGAGGCTGAGGTCAAGCAGAATCTGCATGCGATCCAGCTTGCGGTCGAGCGCTACGCCACCGACATGGACGGTAATTACCCGTTCTTCCTGTTCGGCGGCGAGGCGTTGTTCAACATCGGATCGGTGAACTATTACACCGGTCACGGTGGAGCCGAGGGTCGGACCGGCCCATTCCTGTGGACTGAGAACATCCACGTGCCGTTCGACATGTTCTGGGGTCCCTGGGATACTTGGGATTACTCGGACACGAACTGGAGCTCCATCATCGAAGGTGAGGTCGCATCGGCATTCGGTGATACCCTGTCCTATGAGGGCTATATGCCGAAGTATCCGACCAACCCCTTCCAGGTTAACAAGAAGGCTATCACCTTCGGTCGCCCCGGACTGAACATTTCGTCCAGTGCCAGCAGCTATGGTGCTTGGGGTTGCTACGGTGGTGAAGACGGCCGCAAGATGTGGAACCTGAACATGGGTTGGGGCGAGTGCCTGCAGATCGTGGAATTCCCCGATGACCTCGCGCCCGTCGACTTGGACCTGCCGGGCAACTTCTCGTATCACCCGCGTTGGGGTGACGGCGTGTCCAATTTCGAGCATCAGGCTTGCCAGATGCCGTGGTGCAACGACGACCCGTGGCTGCCGTACAACACGTATGGCGGCTTGCTGCCTGATCCGCTAGACGAGTACGTCGGTGGTCCGACTGTCACGACGGACGACCAGATCAGCAGTCTGGACGTGCTGGGATACGACTTGGTTGCCGTGGGTTCGCCGCGCACCAAGGGCATGGACCTCGATAGGTCGATCGCATACTCCAGCTACGATCACTATTTCCGTACCGGTTACATGACCCTGGGCCAGGAGGCCAACCCGTTCGTGGGTCCGGATGCTCCGGAAGGTGATTACGATGGCACGTGCGATAACTACGACGAACGTCCGCTGTCTGACAGTATTCCGGATTTCTATATCATTCACTTGGGTTCCGGCATGGACAAGAAGGTCCAGAACCCAACGGCGGCCTATTAATATAGGCTGACCGCACGAAGGTTCGTAGCGGTTCAGGAGGACTAGTAACAATGAGGAAAGGTTTTACACTGATTGAGCTGCTGGTGGTTATCGTAATCATCGGCATTCTGGTGGCGATCGCGCTGCCGAACTTCATCAGGATCAAGGACAAGGCCAAGGAAGCTGAGGTTAAGCAGAACTGCCACGCCATTCAGCTCGGCCTTGAGCGTTACGCTGTCGATTCACCCGGTAGCGTGTATCCGTATATCATCATGGGTGGTGACTGGACTGACACCTACGTAGTCTGGCAGGAGTGGGTCGACAAGCAGCCGACCCTCGATCCGGACATGATCACCAACCCGGCCCGTCGCGATGCCTGGGAGCCCGCCGATACCGACGTGGGTGACCCGCTGGTGATGGAAAGTTATCTGCCGTCTTATCCAGGCAACCCGTTCCTGAAGACTAAGACGGAGACCCTGTTGCCGAAGATCCCCCACTATCCGTGGGATGGTCTGAGCGCGATTGGACCCTTCGAGCGTGTTGTCGGTGGTCGCGATAGTAACAAGATGTACGAGACCTTCGGCCCGCTCTGGATGATTGATAACCAGTCGATCGCCGGTGACTTCTACGTTCACCACATCTTCAACAACCCGAAGTATGACTATGCAGGCGACATGTACAAGGATCCGCCGGGTGGCTGGACCACGCCGTCAGGCAACAACTACCTGACCGGCAACTTCAGCTATTGGCCGCGCGGTGAAGAGAACACCGCCTGGGACATCACGGGTGCCTCCGACGCGATGGGTTACACGCTGGCTGGTTACGGCTCGGTCCGGACGGCTGGCCAGGACGTGTATAACCGCAACGGTAACTACAAGGGCCGCCACCGCACCGAGTCCTGCGAGATCGATTGCGGCGGTGACCTCTTCGATGACATCCCCTGTATCTGCTCGGGTAACGCTTCGCCCACCATGGATCAAAACAATGGTGGTAGCGATACCCTGCCGGACGGCGTTGTGATCGTACTCGACAGTGGTGTGGACAAGAAGTCCTCGCGCACCAATGTCGAGGTGACCGAAGGCGAGTCGCGCTAAGCGGGTTTACAGCAATGGAAACAAGTCCCCGGCCTTCGGGCCGGGGACTTTCGCGTTCTATTGTAGGGGAGCCATTTATGGCTCCCTGGTAATACTAGTAGCGCAACCCCGCCAAGGCGGGGTTGCGCTTGGTTAAGCGCGAATGGTTGATCAACGGACAGCACGAGAGGAGTGAGGAGCGAGGAGCGAGGAGCTTGATTCGACCGTGATCGGAGAATTCCTCACTCCTATCTCCTCTCACCACTCTTGCCCATCTTCAGGTTAGGTGTATTCTGGAAGCGCAAGCACGGGGGCTTGCTCTACTCCAGTGGCACAATCGCCCCTGGTTGTGCAACGTATTTAGGCGCAAGCTCGGGAGCTTGCGCAGCTGTTAGCAGCCGCCCCGGCAGTCCCGTCTATGACTCCGCGATAATCTGCTTGACCTTCTCGGTCAGGGCCAGCGCCTCGTCCAGCGGCCGCTGCCACATATTGCGCCCGAAGATCAGCCCGGTCGCGCCGGCGGTGAAACTCATCCGCACCTTGTTCAGCAGATCCTCGTCGCCGATTTTACTGCCGCCGCTGACCAGCACCAGCGTCCGGCCGGCGCTCTCAACGACCTGCTTGAAGGCCTCGACTTCGTCGACCTTAAGCGAGTTATAGGGCTTGGGGCAGTTGACATCGGACTCGGGATTCAGCTTGGGGAAGTTGACCTTGACGATGTCCGCGCCCAGTTCCTCCGCCAGCCGCGCCGCGTAATCGACGGCGTAGAAGCTGTCGCGGCCGCCCTTGGCGTTGATCGCACTGCCGCGGGGATAGGACCAGACTATCAGCGGCATGCCGTAGCGGTCGCACTCGCTGCGCACTTCCATCAGCTGCAGGATGTCTTCGTCCTGGCGGGGCGAGCCGGTGAATAACGTATAGCCGACGGCGTCGGCGCCGAGCCGCACCGCGTCCTCGACGGTGGCCGTCAAGGTCGACAGCGCCTCGTCGTCGCTGGGGATGTTCGTCTTGCCGTTGATCTTCAGGATCAGCGGGATGTCACCGGCGTAGTCGCGCAAATACTTGGCCGCCAGGCCGTAGTGCAGGGCGATGGCGGAGTAGCCGCCGCGCTTGGCCAGTTCGTACTGGAAGACCGGGTACTTGCTGTCCGGGTTGGGGAAGAAGTTCAACGGGCCGTGTTCCACGCCCTGGTCGATCGGCAGGATCAGCAGCTTGCCGTTGCCGGGGCCGTGTTCGTAGAGCAGGCGGTGCAGGCGGACGCGCTTGCCCAGGGACAGGTCCAGGTCCTTAAGTTGCGGTGGCCGGTAAAACTCGCTCATGTCTGCCTCCAGAATGATCTTAAGTAATTGTACTGGCCTTTGCCGTGCCGGGCAACCCTATACGGGGTACGGTATGGGTTATAATGGTGGCGGAGAGCATATGGGTTTCGAAACTGGCACACGCGAAGAAGTGTTGAACCGCCTGCGGCGCGTCGAGGGTCAGGTGCGCGGCATCCAGCGCTTAATCGAACAGGGCGCGCATTGCCGCAAGGTGGCCTCCCAGGTCAAGGCGGCGCGGACGGCGCTCGATGCCGCGGGCAAGCTGGTGCTGGCCTGCTATCTGGCGGACTCGATCGCCGCGGCGGACATGTCGGAACGCGAAGCGATTGACATGATTATCAAGTTCTGACGGATAACCGGGTTCCGCAACCGCTTGCCACCGCCAGCGAATTCGCGATGCATTAAACACAGCCCGTCGGCGAAACTAAACACCGGCTGCCGGCATCTGATAACCCGGTACCGTAGCGCGCCTGCAGTGGCGGTACGGGAATGTACGACACAGCCTGGCGAGGGAAGAATTGAGTGGTGGGTCGCGCTGGAGTCGAACCAGCGACCTCATCCTTATCAGGGATGCGCTCTAACCAACTGAGCTAGCGACCCGTGACGTGAATAACAAGTATAACTCCGTCTTAGAAGCAATGTCAATCAAGCTTCACGCCGAACGCTGATTGGCGGCCTGGCCATTGCGCTACGGGCAGATTGCCGGGCGAGGTGCGAAGTCCGCCGATCGGAACGCGAATCCGCGTTGCAGATGCGACAATATTAGCGAACGTGCAGGGCAGTATTGGCTCGTGAGGGCGAGGAAACTGAGGAAGGTCTAGTGGAATGCGGTTTGTCAAAACAGCGCTGATCTGGGTTGTCGTGATTGGGTTGGGCTATTTGGCGTTTCACTTTATCTGGCCGTTATTGGCGCCTGAGGAGGTTGAGACGGACATCCTGACCGCCAAGGTCCAGCGGGGCGACCTGCGCAAGGTTGTACCCGCCGATGGCGTGGTCGAGCCGTCCGTGCTGGTCGAGGTGCAGAGCAAAGCCAGCGGCGTGGTCGAGGCGATCCACGTCGAGCCGGGCGACGAGGTGGAAACCGGCGACATCCTCGTCGAGTTGGACAAGGAACAGCTCGAAGCCAACAAGCGCCAGGCCGAGGCGAGTCTCGCCCAGGCCCAGGCCAGCCTGCGCCGCACGCAGCGCAATACGACGCGGCAGTCGATCAGCAGCCGCGAATCGCAGATCCGCCAGCACGAGATCAGCCTGGCGGAAGCGCAGGACAGCTTCGACCGAATCGCCGAGTTGTATGGCAAAGGCTACGCGACGGAGGAGGAATACCAGTCCGCCAAGACCAAGCTTGACTCCGCCCAGGAAACGCTGGAGCAGGCCCGCGAGCAGCTGGCCCTGGAGCAGGAAGGCGGCGAGGAAGAGGATATCGAGGCCGCCCAGGCCAGCGTCGACATGCGCCAGGCCGAGTTGGATGATGTGCTGGAGGAGCTGGCCAACACCACGGTCCGCGCCCCGCTGTCCGGGACCGTGCTGACGCGGCCGGTGGAGATGGGCAGTGCGGTGCGCAGCGGTACGAGCGGCAATTCCGAGGGCACCGTGGTGGCCACGATCGGCGATCTGAGCACGATGTACGTACGGGCCAACATTGAGGAAACCGACCTGGGCAATGTCCAGCTCGGTTCGCCCTGCCGGATCACCTTCGACGCCTACGTCGGCTGGCTCTGGAACGGCACCGTGACTAAGATTTACCCGCAGGGCGAGGAGCAGCAGAGCGGCACCCAATTCCAGATCGATATCGAGATCGACCAGGAGCACGCCCAGCAGGAGTCCGCCGGCGGCCGGTCGGGCGGAGGCGGACGCAACGGCGGCGGTATGCGGGGCGGGGGCGGCCCACCTTCCGGCGGGGGCGGTGCCCCTCCCGGTGGTAGCGCGCCTCCGGGCGGCGGAGCTTCGCCGGCGGGTGGCAGTCCCGCGGCCGGGAGCGAATCCGCGGCTGAGGGCGCGGCTCCCACCGGCACACCCGCCGCTGGCGGCAAGCCCGCGGCGCCGCTAACCCCGCAGCTGTTTCCCAAGATGACCGCCAATGTCGAGATCGTGCTCGAAGACCACTCGGGCGTCATGATCCTCGCGGCCAAGTACGTCCAATACGACGAGACCGGCCAGAAATACGTGGAGATCCTGCCCGATCCCGAGAACACCGACAAGCGCGAGCGGCACGACATTGAGACCGGGTTCACCGATGGCATGCGTTTCGAGATCGTCAGCGGCGTGGAGGAAGGCGATACCGTGGTACTCGAACGCGAGATCGAGGAAGAAGCTGGTAGGCCGTTCTAGCGATGATGCTCTGGACGACCATCCTGCTGGCACTCAACGGCCTGCTGGCGAACAAGACGCGCGCCCTGCTGACGCTGCTCGGCATCGTCGTCGGCGTGGGCAGCGTGATCCTGCTGATGGCCTACAGCGGTGGCGTGGAAAAAGCGCTCTTGGAGCGGTTCGAAGCCTGGGGCGCCAACCGCCTGCAGATGGGAATCAACACACACCTGCAGGAAGTACGTGACTCGGAGTATATCACCGAGGGGGACTATCAGGCCATTCTGGACACGGTATGGACGATCAAGGCCAGCAGTCTAATCAACATGATGCGCCAGAATGTTCGCTATGAAACCCAGACGCAGAGCAACGTTGACTGCGTGGGCGCAATGCCCGGCGTTTGGGAGGCCGTGCCGCGCACGTTCGCGGCGGGCCGGCCGTTCAACGAGACGGAGTATATCAGCCAGGAAAAGGTGTGCGTGCTGGGAGGCACGCTGGCCGAGGAGTTGTTTTACAACGAGCCGCCGGTGGGCAAATACGTCATGGTCAACGGCAAGCGGCTGCAGGTTGTCGGCGTCATGGAGGTCGTGGGGGGCGCCGGTTGGGCGAATGACGACAGCCGCCTGATCTTTCCCATGACGATCTCCTCGTACGTCGATCCCAGCGGGGCGCTGATGTATGACCTGGTCGCCACAGTCAAGAAACACGAGTACATGGCGTATACCGAGCAGTGGATCACCGACATTCTCTACGAGCGTCATCCTTATCTGCCGCCGGCGGTGGACGACGAAGACAATCCCTGGCGGCAGCCGGTGCAGTCCTTCCGGATCTACGAAGTCATCGAGCAGCGTAAGACCGTGGCACGCAGCATGGCGCTGTTCCTGATCGTGATGGGTGCGCTGGCGCTGTTGATCGGTGGGATCGGGGTGATGAACATCATGCTGGTCAGCGTGGAGGAGCGCACGCCCGAGATCGGGCTGCGCAAGGCGCTGGGTGCGCCGGGCCTGGCCGTGCTGGGTCAGTTCCTCAGCGAGGCGGTGATCGTCTGCATTATCGGCGGAGTGATCGGCACGGGCCTGGCCATGCTGGCGGTGCGCTATCTGCAGCGCCTGCCGGACGATCTGCAGGTCCCGGACCCGATTGTGACGCCCGTGATCATTTTCGTGGCGGTGGCCGTGACCCTGGTGACCGGTGTGGTGGCCGGCTTCTATCCGGCTTGGCGTGCGGCGGAATTGGATCCGATCGAGGCGTTGCGTTACGAGTAACGAGCGAATATGCAGTTATTTCTAGAGATGGTCAATGTTGCGGTCAAAGCGCTGATGGCGCGGAAGATGCGCACGCTGTTGACCATGCTGGGAATTGTCGTCGGTGTGGCCAGTGTTGTAGTCATGCTGGCTTACGGCGAAGGCCAGAAAGCCGAAATCATGGCCAGCTTCGAGGGCTGGGGCGACAAGCAGATGGAGCTGAGTATCCGCTATCAGCGCCGGCGCGGCCCCGGCCGGGCCGACGCCCTCTACGCTCCCCGCACGGTGCAATTGACCTACGGCGATATCGAGGCGATTCGCCAGGACTGCAGCGCGATCAGCCTGGCCCTGCCGGAAATGGAGTCTTCGGCGACGATCCGGCGCAACGCGATCACGCTCGATGACTACTGGCTCATCGCGACTGAGCCGGAGTATTTCGAGATCATGGGTGACCGCTTCGATAAAGGTCGCACCTTTAGCCTGGAGGAGAACCTGATGCAGGAGCGCGTCTGCATTCTGGGGTTCGACGCCTGGCAGCAGTTGTTCATCGCCGACAACCCGATCGACGACTACGTGATGATCAACGGCAAGCGCTATCGCGTAGTCGGGACGCTGTTAAGCAAGGGCGGGTTCGCCGCTCGTTGGTTCGACGCGCGCGTGTACATCCCGTATTACACCGGCAAATTGCGCACGAACCTGTTCCAGGAGATCGATGCGATCCAGACCGAGGTGATTTCCACCAGCTACATCGACCGGGCCGAGCGCCAGCTGCTGGAACTGATGTACATGCGCCACCCGCAATTGCCGGTGCCCGAAGACGATCCCTACGATACCGAGGTCGCGCCGATCCGGATTCGCTCGATGGCCTCGCGGATGGCGGAGCGCTCGCAGATGGCCGACAGCTTCGCCGTGCTGCTCTTGGTGATCGGCGGGCTGAGCCTGCTGATCGGCGGCGTGGGTGTGATGAACATCATGCTCGTGGCGATTCACCAGCGCACGATGGAGATCGGTCTGCGCAAGGCGCTGGGGGCGCACCGCCGGCATATCGTGGTGCAGTTCCTGATCGAGGCGATGATGATCTGCCTGGCGGGCGGGCTGATCGGCAACCTGATCGCGTTCCTGGCCTGCCGTTATCTGGCGCGGTTGCCCGACGAGGCGGAAATCCCCGACCCGGTGATCACGCCGGTAGCGGTGACCGTCGCCGTGGTCGTGACGATCGGGACCGGGCTGTTCTTCGGCATCTGGCCGGCCCTGCGCGCGGCGCGGTTGGACCCGATCAAGGCGCTGCACGGCGGCCGCTAACGGTTGGGATTGAGCTCGACGCGGTCCACCAGCCCCGGGCTGATGTACTCGACGACCTTGCCGTCCGCGCCCAGCCCGATCAGCACGGCCTCGATCTGCTCGTTGCGCTCGACGAAGCTGCGGCCGACCTCCAGGCCCATCACGAAAATCGCCGTCGCATAGGCGTCGGCTTCGATCCCGCCCTTGGTCGTCACCGTGACGGACAGCATGTTCTCGACCGGATGCCCGGTGCGCGGGTCGAAGATATGGCAATAACGGTGGCCGTTGATCTCGTAGAAGCGCTCGTAATTGCCGCTGGTGACGACGGCGCCGGTGGGTACGCTGATGATCCCGTACAGCTCGTCCCCGCCGTAGGGATGCTTGATCCCGACCTTGAACGGCTCGCCGGCCGCCGGGTCCGCCTGCCAGGTGGTGATGTCGCCGCCGACTTCGGCCAGGCAGCGCGTCGCGCCGGCCTCGCGCAGCAGGGTCACGGCTTCGTCGGCGAAATAGCCCTTGGCGATTCCGCCGAAGTCGAGTTTCACGCCCGGCTGGTCGAAGGTGATTGAGCCGTCGAGCTTGACGTTGACCAGCTGGTGGCCAACGTTGGCCAGCGCGGCTTCGTATTCCTCCGCCGTCGGCAGGCGCTGCTCCTGGCGGCACTGGCGCCACAGGAGCACCAGCGGCTCGACGGTGATATCGAAGGTGCCGGCGGTCTCGCCGGAGATCCAGCTGGCGACGAAGACCAGAAAAGACAAGTCCGCCGGCGTGGATTCCAAGGTTTCGCCGCGGTTCAACCTGGATACCTCGCTGTCGGGCCGGTAGGTGGAGATCATCGCCTCCAGTTCCTCGATCCGCGCGGAGATCTCGGTCACCGCCAGGTCGAAGGCGGCCTGGTCCAGGCCCCAGGCGCTCAGATTGATCGGAATGCCGCCCATCGCGGACAATGAAGCCTTCAGCGGCTGGTCGGCGGCCGTGGCCGCGGTGAAGCTGAGCAACAAGATCGCCGCGGCGCTAGTCAAAAACCTGAGTGATACGCGCATTCAAGCATCTTACCCCAGCCGGGCCTGGGTGCCTAGTGCTGCTGGATCAAGACTTGAGGCAAGTTTAACCGTAATTGGGCGTGTGAAACTTTAGCGGTCGTTATACTTTCCAACGGGTGTTAGATAAAGCAGGTGGGCGATGGAAATACCGTTTCAAGTTGACAAGTTTCATTTCAATAACCATCTGGGTGCGGATTACATCGGCGACCGGTTCTCCGGTTTCAGCCTCGAGGACCAGAGCAAGGTCCTGTGCATCCTGTTCGACGAGGAGCACGTCAGCGCGGATCAGATCGAGGAGCTGCAGCGGGTGACGCTGATCCTCGCGCAGCAGCAGCATGACAGCGTGCTGCAGCCGCTGGCCTGGGGCCGGCACGACGGGCGCCATTACGCCGTCTTTCCGGATTTCGGCCGCCCGTTGGCCAGCTATGAGAATCTCAAACCGCTGCCGCCGGCGGAGTTGCTGATGATCCTGCGTCGGCTGCTTAGAGCCCTGTGTTTCGCCGAAGGCAAGGATATTTTCGCGCATCAGTCGGTCCGGCCCGCGACGATCGCCATCGCGCTGGAGACCAGTGACGTCAAGCTCGGGTTTTACGGCTACCCGATGGTCGACCTGGCGGCGGATATCCGCGCCACGGGCGACTCGGACGGCCTGCTGGAGTACTTCCCGCCCGAGGAAGTCACTTCGCTGGTGCTGGCGCCGCAGCAGTACGACCTGTACGCCCTGGGGCTGATTACGCTGGAGTTGGCGACGAGCCAATCGGCGCTGGAGCTGCTGAGCCCCGAGGATCGGCTGGAATCTGAAAAACTGCGCGCGCGGATCGCGGAGCAGGGCCATTTGCCGCTGCCGGTCCAGGAGCTGATCTATAAACTGCTGACGCCGGTGCTGGACGAACGCTACGCGGACTACCAGACCGCGCTCGATGATGTGGCGCAACTGGCCGGCGACGAGGAAAAGGGCCTCAGCTTCCAGACCTTTATCCTCGATACGCTGATCAACGGCCGGTTCAAGCTGGGCGAGGAAATCGCCCGCGGGCGCTTCAGCCAGGTGTTCTCCGCGGTTGATTTACAGGACGGTAACGACATCCCCTGCGTCGTCAAGCTGATCGACCTGCGCAACCACCCCGAGATGACGGAGGTCTTCCGCACGCGCTTCAAGCAGATGCTGATGGTGCACCACGATCATCTGCTCGATGTGTACGACGTTGGCATCCACTTCGAGAACGGTTATATCGCCACCGAAGCCGGCATGCTCAGTCTGGAGGACCTGTTGATCAGGCGCGGCACCCTGCCGCTGACCGACGCCGGTCGCGTGATCTTCCAGCTCTGCAAGGCGCTCGAGGGCCTGCAGTTCAACCAGATCGACTACCACGGCGCGATCAAGCCCAGCAATGTCTTTCTGACGCACGACCTGCGGACGGTCAAGCTGGGCGATGCCGTGACCGGCGACTATTTCCTGAAAAACGGCAACCTGAACAACACCAGCGCGGAGTACTTCAACCCCGAGTTCATCAATAACACCAAGTGCGACGCGCGCAGCGATATCTATAACCTGGGCATCCTGTTCTTCGAAATGATGGTCGGCCACCCGCCGTTCAGCTTCAAGATCGAGCAGGAGATCATCGAGGACCACCTGCGCGTCAGCGCCGCCACGCGCGTGGACGCCGCCCTGATCAGCCCCGAAGCCAAAGAGATCATCCTGCGTATGCTGGAGAAGAATCCCGGTGTGCGCTATCAGAAGGTCAGCGAACTGCGCGAGGACTTGACGGTCCTGCTGGGCTACGACAAAAAGGAACAGGTCGAGATCCCCAACCTGTACTTCGATTTCGCCGAGTTGAACATGGTCGGCAAGAATGCCCGCGAGAAGAGCGAGGAGACGCTGGCGATCCGCCTGCCCGCGGTGCACAACCGCGCCCGCGGTGCGGTCGCGCTGCTGGTCGGCCACGGCAAGGCCACCGGCGATGCGGCACGGGCCTCCAGCTCCGCCCTGAGCGCGATCCGCGAAATGCTGTTCAATCCCGGCAGCGTCTCGGCGGAGTTCACCAAGCTGCAAAAGGCCGACCCGGAGGAATTCCTCTGCCTGCTGCTCACGCAGCTCAACCAGCGCATGTACCGCGAGGCCTTCGGCGCCGGCAAGACCAAAAGTTACGGCCTCTCCGCGATCATCGGGATCGTGCAGGAGAACACGCTGTACCTGGTCCATACCGGCGAAGTCTCGCATTCGCTGCTGCATCAAGGCGACTTGATCGACATCGTCAACGATAAGTGGACGGTCAGCGACGAGCTGACGCTCGGCAACATCGACAACGCGCTCAGCGACGAGGTGCACAAGAAACTGGGCTTTGGCGAGATGTTCCAGGTCTCGCGGCTGAAGCGGCGGCTCAAGGACGGTGACCAGTTGCTGATGCTGTCACGGGCCCTGACCGAGACCCTCTCGATCAGCGAGATCAAGGAGCTGGTCACCAGTTCCAGCGAGCCGGCCCAGGCCGTCGAGCTGGTGCGCAGCGACTCGATCCGCCGCCGCCTGGAGGGCACGATCAGCTGCGTGCTGCTGAACATCGGCAATGTCGTGGCCTATGCCGAGGAGAGCATCAGCCACGCCAAGAAGGGCATGCTGGCGCGCAACTTCCTGGCCCAGGGCGATACTTTCCTGCATGACGGCCGGATCGAAGAAGCGATTGAGCAGTACTCGCAGGCGCTGGAGATCAACCCGAACTTCGCGATCATCCACCACCAGCTGGGCGTGGCCTATTCGCGCAAAGGATTGATGAGCTATGCGCTGAGCTGCTTCGAACGAGCCATCGAGCTGAACCGCAAACTGGCCGCCAGCTATATCGAGATGGCCCGCATCCTCGACCAGCAGCGCCGCCAGCGCGAAATCCTGCCGCTGCTGCGCGAGGCCGTGGCCAGCGGCTGCCGCGACGGCGACCTCTACGCCCTGTTGGCCCACGAGTTGATCCGCGTGCGCAACTATGACGAGGCGATCCTGTACGCCTCGTACGCGCTCGAGGACGATCCGTCGCATCCGACGGCCTTCCGCGACCGTATCGTCGCGACCAAACGGCGCAACGCGCTGGACACCAAGCTGTTGCGCATGTTCGGCTCGCGCCAGCGGCTGGCCGATGACCGCAAGACCAAGATCATCGAGGCCCATGAAGCCGGCGAGGATGAATAGCCGCGGTCTAGCCGGGCCGGCGGACGGCGCTTTATAATCTTGCTGATGAGTCAAGGCAAGAGTTCACCGTTGCTGGTGCTGGTGGTGGTCGTGATCGCCCTGGCGGCCGGCGGCGGCGCGTTTTTCGGAGTGCGCCTGCTGGGCAGCCCGGCACCGCTAGGAGTGCCGCTGCCTGCGGTGCCGTCGCTGTACACGATCATTCCGCGCGAGGACATCGATCAGACCAGCGTCCTGCAGCGCCGCCTGCCGGAAGTGTTGCTGGAGATGTTCGCCGATCAGCCCGACGGCGCGCCGCCCCTGCGCCACAGCGTGCGTTGCGATATGGCCGATTTCGATATCGCGCATCCCTACGGCACGACCTCAATGCTGATGAGCCCCGAAGAGGCCAGCGAGACCGGCGCGTTGATGAAGGCCGAGCTGATGTACGACCAGCCGCTCAAGAAGATCATCTACCAGGCGCCGATCCGCCAGGCCGGCGAATCGGTCACCACCTTCGTCTCGCGCTCGCGGCATGAGCTGGAGCGCCGGGGCGCCAAGTTCTACCAGCCCACCGAGCCCCTGGTTCTCAACGGCTACCGGCTGGAGCACTATGAATACAACATCGAGCTGGAAGACGGAACGGTCGTGTCGCACTTCCAGTATTTCGGGCCGTTCGGCGAACGGCGGATCCTGCTAATCGATTTCATGACCGATCCGGAGCTGCACGAGGCCGCCCGACCGCTGGTGCACAAGATCATGAATTCGTTTACGCCGGGCTGGCAGATCAAGCTGGATGCGCAGAAATACGATGCGAGCTACGTCGGGCCGCTTCAGGCAGAGGAAGCGGCGGAAGCGCCGGTGGACGGCGCCGTTGCGCAATAAAGGATCGCCGAACCAGATGGCGATTCCTGCGTCTATTATTGAAGGTATCCTGCCGGGGAGTGGAAGTATGTTGTACAGCAGATTAGCAGTGCTGGCGCTGGCCGTCATGCTGTTGGGCGTCGGCCGGGCGGCGGCCCAGGATCCAGGACTGGATGTCGAGGACGTTGATAACGTGCGCGACCAATGGATTCGCGCCAATTTCCTCACCGTGGACTGCCCGTTGCATTCGATGCAGCCCAAGCTGACCAACCTCAAGCGCTCCTGGCGGACCGACACCGAAGATCTGATCGGGAGGTTCCTGGGCGACCGCGAGACGATCATGAAGGAAGAGCGCATCGAGAGCCCGACCTGGGGCCGCGGTACGCGCTACAAGAGCGGCACGGTGCTCTACCTCTACGACAAGGAAATGGCCGTCCCGCAGGAGATCGGCCAGCTGGCCAAGGAGATCGAGGTCGTCCCCTCCTTTCTGGACGTTTTCAATAACGGGTTTACCTACATCAACAACATTCCGCATACGGCGGTCTACGCGACGGACGTGAAGATCACCAGCGAGACCAGCGCGGATGTCTCCTACCACAACGTCTACGAGGCGGCCGAAGGCCAGGCCTCGGCCGAGAAGCTGATCAGCGACATGTTCGGCCCGTTGAGTGTTCCCGCTGGCTTCCAGCCGGCGGTGCAGACCTTGATCCAGGACTTCGGCGAGCGCCTATTCGTCTATCACGCGCGTCCGGAGTACATCACCGAGTACAACGTCTACGAGTACGAGCTGGTGGCGGATGATCCGAACAATCCGCGCCGCCACGTGATCGGCACGCAGCCGGTTTCGGTCCCGGTCTGGGATGTCAAGGTCCACCTGATGCTGGATGGCGAAAAGCTGCTGGCCGGCATGGAGTATTACTGGGACGGCAACCTGCAGGCCGTCGGGGAGCCCAAGGAGTGCATCCAGGCCGGCATCGCCGTGGTGACGGCCCGTGAGTTGCTGTACGAATACTTCAACGAGGAACCGCCGCTGCTGACCGTGAAGAACCTGAGCCTGGGCTTCATTCAGGACCGCAGCGATCCCAATACGCTGATTCCGGTCTGGTTGTTCGACGCCTGGTATACGGAAACGGTGACGATGGACGCGGAGAACCTGACCGATGCCCCGCCGCTGACCAGTCCGTACGCGCGTAACGTGGTGTCCGTGCCGCTGCCTTTCGCGATCAACGCGCTGACCAAGGAATTGATCGTCCTGTAGGGCTGGACCGCCGTTCAGGCCAGCGTATCCACGCGCACCGGCTCGTCTTCCTCCGGCGCATCGTCCTCTCCGGAAGACTGGTCTTCAGCCGGCTGGTCGTTCGCTTCAGTGGCCGGCTGGTGGTGGCCGTTCGGGCTATCCTCCACGGGGGTCGGCAGGTCGACCTGGGCGTGGTTGCCGTTCTGTTTCACGCTGTCCTGGGCATTGTGGACCTCGGCGCTGACGCGCGCCGTGGTGGAGATCGATACCAAGTCGTTCAGCAGCGGCGCGCTGGGAACGCCGCCCGTGATCGAGACGGTATCCGCCGGCTGCGGGGGCTCCGGTTGCCTGTCCTTGCGCTGGTCCTGCTCGTCCTGGTCTTCCAGGTCGGCTTCCAGGAGCTCTTGGAAGACCTCTTCGGTTTGCGGCCGGCGGCGGCGCTCCTGTTCGCTGCCCGTGCGCTCGATCCTGAGCCCCTTGATCTGCTGTATCCGGTCGACTTCCATGGTAAATCCAATATTGCTACTGCTCACCATGTATATCGGCGCGGGTTGGACCTGGTTGAGCGCAAGCTTAACTTGGACTTAACTCGGGCAGCTGGAGTTATGGGGCTAACAGCTGGCGCAGGCGATTGGCGATTCGCTCTGCGGCCTCGTCCGGCGACAAGTTGATCCCCTCCTCGGCCAAGCCCGTCAGGAAACCGGCATGGTCGACGCCGGGCCGGTCGGGGGGGATGGGCAGGTAGCGCTCGATCGCTGCCAGCGGGCAGCGGAACATGATCGTGCCGTGGTGCAGCACGGTGGTACTGGCGATCCGCTGGGCGTTGCCGCTGATTTTCCGCCCGTTCAGGCTGATGTCGCTGATCCCCGTGGCGGAGTAAATCCCGCCGGCGTCCGCCAGCGCACCGATCACCAGCTGGCGGAAGAACGCGATATAGCGCGAGGTGGTCGCCAGGCCGTCCAGGCCCGTGGCGCGGCAGATCTCGTCCAGGGCCGTGCGCGGCAGGATGAACGAGTAATTGAGCACATCGCGGTCCAGATAGACGGTGCCGCCACCGGAACAGCGCTTGAGCACCGGCAGGCCGTCGGCGCTGGCGCGGTCGGTGTGCACCCACTTCGCCGGCTCGTTGCTGCTGCCCAGCACGACGCAGGGATCGCATACGTAGAACAGGCACCAGCCGTGCGCGGCGATGCGGGCTTGATCGAACCGTTGGCGTTCATGGGCCAGATGATCCTCGATCGAGTAACCCGGCAGCTGCTCTACTGTGAGTTCCACGTTAACCGGCGGGTTGCGCCTCGTAATACAGGATTACCGGCGAGCGGTCGACGGTGACGGTTTTGTCCTGCAACCCGGCGATTTTAAGATAGCCGCCGGCGTCGATGTAGGCCCGGCTCATATGGCGGCAGGACGGCGGCACGGTGACGTTCACCGGCCGGTAGCTCTGGCTGTAGAGCACCAGGCTCTCGCGCGGCCCGTCGCTGAAGCGCGCCAGCTCGACGCCCTCCGGCAGTTGCCAGTCCCCGGCGATCGCCGGCTGCGCCTCGCAGGCCATCCCGCCGGTCATCTGTCTGAACAGCACGAAGTCGCGCATGTTCGTGTTCATCTCGGCCCAGGTGTGGGCGGCGATGAAGAAGTGCAGGTTGGCGGGGCGCACGACGATGAAAATCTGCTGCTTGCCGCGCTTGACCACTTCCATCACGTCGGCGATGTCTTCGACGGTCAGGTCGATCCAGGCCGAGCGGTCCGTGCCCGACTGGCTGGCGTAGGTCCAGGGGTAGGGCAGCTCGGGCGGGGGTGGCGCGTAATACACGTCGCCCGGCAACACCAGGCCCGACAGCCGGGCCAGACGGACATACGTGTGCAGTTCGTTCCAAGTGTAATGCTCCAGGTCGCCGACCATGGCCAGGAAGTAATAGCGCGGCTCGGGCAGCGGCCCGGTCGTCGCCACCGGCGGCTGGAAGGGCTGGAACTGCTCCGCGTCGAGGCTGGCCGGCGGCGTCCAGAGCGTCTCCGGGTTGTCCATGTCGACCAGATCGACCACGCGGAAGGACATCCGCGGCAGGTCTCTCGCCGGCGCGGGTGGTTCCGCGACGGGCAGGGCGGGGGGTGTTTCCTCCGCCGGAACCACTTCCAGCCAGGACTGCGCATTGGCGTTGTCCGCCGGCTCGGCCGGGGCGGACTCCACCGGCAGCAGGGGTTCGGCGCGGCCCGGCGGCAGGATCAGCTCCTCGCCCTCCGGCAACACCGGCAGCTCGGGCGCCGGTTCGACCGGCGTGTCCTCGATCGCAATGGCTTCCGGTGCGGCCTGCATGGTCTCGATCTGTTGGATCGGCTCGGAATACGGCGCGGCCCGTCGTGGCTCCACCAAGTGCAGTCGGTTCTGACCGCCTTGCCGGAAGACCCGGTTCAGTTCCTGGGCGGTGCCGAAGTTGGTGTAGACCACCAGCGTATCCGGCTCGGCTGCCGCCGGCGCGGTCGCGGGGGATGCCGCCGGCGGTTCGGTCCGCAGGGCGACCCGGCCGTCACCACCGGTCAGCGCTGCGCTGTGCGCGTTGGCGCGCACCCAGGACCAGAGCACGTGGCCGCGGTCGGCGGGCGTGCGGTTCTCCAGTTGCTCGATGATGCGCGGCACGGGCTGGGACTCGCTGTAAGGCTGGTAGAAGACCTCGCCCGTGGGCTGATGCGGCACGGCCAGCGCGCCGCCCACCTGGGGCAGGTATTGCAGCAGGCCCTGTTCCGGCGGCGGGGCTTGGCCCGTCACCAGCGCCCGCCATTGGGTCAGCGTGGCAAATGTATAACCGCGTTCGTGCAGGCCCTCGATGATACCCGGCAGCGCGGCGACGGTCTGCGCGTTCGTGCTGTGCAGCAGGATCACCGCGCCGGGGCCGGTCTGTTTGAGCACGCGTGCCTTGATCGTCTCGGCGCCGGGCTGCGCCCAGTCCTTGGGATCGACGGACCAGAGGATCGTCTCCATGTCCAGGCTGAGCGCGTAATCCAGACTGTCCTGGGTGAACTCGCCATAGGGCGGGCGAAACCAGCGGCACTCGACCCCGAGCAGGTCCAGGATCTCGTCCGCCTGTTTAATCTGCGACTGCTGGCTGGCCACGGCCAGCTTGGTCAGGTCGCGATGTTGATGCGTATGGTTGCCGATCTCGTGGCCGGAACGCACCAGCGCCTTGACCTGGTCGGGGTAGCGCTGAACTCGCTCGCCGAGGAGAAAGAACGTACCTTTCACACCGTAGCTGTCCAGGATCTCCATCACCTGTGCCGTGTATTTGGCGTCCGGCCCGTCGTCGAAAGTCAGGGCGCAGACCTTGAGCGGCATGTCGATCAGCAGGTCCTGATCCACGGCGATATGCCCGTCAGGCGTGAGATAGCTGAGGTTCAGCCGGTAAGCCGACAGCAGCAAAGGCAAAACCGCCAGTACCACGAGCAGCAGCAGGCGGGCGAGCCATGTTCGATATGCCCCAATAGACACGGCTGTGCATTCCTTATTAACTAGGTTATTCGCAAAACCGTGAATAGGCCTGGACTTATCCACAGTTTATCAACGTTAATTCTAGCATAGCGGTCAGCGGCGTGCGGCTTGTCAACAACTTATGCAGGTGGCGCGATCTGAACTTACGATGCGCAGGCTGGCCTGTACATTGATAAGTCGGGAGCAGTAATTGGCTGAAACCTGTTTGGGTGCGGGCAAGCGAGCGCTATAATTTCCGCATGCTTAAGAAACCACGCCAGTTCCTGGACGACCTGCTCAACGCGCACAGTCCCAGCGGATTCGAGGCCCGTTGCGCGCGCGTCTGGCTTGACTACCTCCAGCCGATCGCGGACGAGGTGCTGACCGATGCCTACGGCAACGCCTTTGCGGTGCTCAATCCCAAGGGCTCGCCGGTGGTGATGTTCGAGGGCCACAGCGACGAGATCGGCCTGATGGTCACCTATATAGACGAAGAAGGCTACCTGTGGGTGAGTCAGATCGGCGGCGTGGATCCGAAGATGTTGCCGGGTAAGCGCGTGATCCTGCATACTCCGGAGGGGCCGCTGAACGGCGTGATCGGCGCAATGGCGCCGCACATGCAAGATCCCAAGACCCGTGAGCAGTCGGCGAAGATGACCGACATCTATATCGATATCGGTGCGGCGAACAAGAAGGAAGCCGTCAAGCTGGTTACCGTCGGCACACCGGCCACGATCGACCACGGCCCGGTGGCGCTGCTGGGCGATACGCTGGCCGCGCGGTCCTGCGACAACAAGATCGGCGTCTGGTCGGCGGCGGAAGGACTGCGCCGCTACAAGGAGCTGAAGAAAGGCCAGGCCTGCATCATCGCTGCGGCGCATATCCAGGAGGAGGTCGGCCTGGTGGGGGCGGGGATGGGCGCCTTCCGTTGGAACCCCGACGTGGCGCTCGTCGTCGACGTCACGAACGCGGTGGACTATCCGGACACCGACCCCAAGCTGCGCAACAAGATCAAGATGGGCGAGGGGCCGGCGCTACGCATCGGGCCGGCCTGCCATCCGGTGGTGATGGAGCGCCTGGAGAAGGTCGCCAAGACGCTCAAGATCAATCTGCAGCGCGTGCCGATCCCCGGCCGCAGCGGGACCAACGCCAATGCGATCTACCCGGCGCGCCAGGGCATCCCCACGGGCATCCTGTCCACGCCGAACCGCTACATGCACAGCCCATCGGAGACGATCAACCTGAAAGACCTGGACCAGATCCCGACGCTGATGGCGCGGTTTGCGGCGGACCTGAAGAAGGGCGAGAAGTTCACCGTACACCGCGGCGGCCGTAAGTAACAGGCAGATCAGAAGAGGTAGTCGGCGAATTCAGCGCGCAATACATCCAGCATGCTGCTGACTTGCTCGTTGTCGTCTCGTTCTTCGTGCAGGTTGTGCTCTTTAAGCTTACTGACTAGAGCCCACCTGAATACGCAGGCCGGTAACGGTCGCTCTGGTTGAAAATAATCACGGGGCCAACCGGGAAGAAACCCTTGTTCATCCTGCAGGTAATCGATGGCATTGTAGGCCCAGTGATCAAGAGGGATCTCTTCATGCCACTTATAGCCATGTTCAACCTCGTCTTCCGCATTGATTCGCTCGATCGCGAGCAGGGAACCGGGAGTAATAAACATGTACGTCAGCAGGCCGACCAGAAACAGCAGAGGGTTAAGCCGTCTACTCATACTTAACTATCGTAAACAGCGACAAGCAATAAAAAGGGCGGGGCCGTAGCCCCGCCCAGTAAGCTCACACTCGGAGCTGACTAGAACGTGAAGATCCAGTCAACGATAACAGTGTTCGCATCGTCCAGGTGGCTCGGGATCGCGAAGCCGAACGCATTGTGCATCTTGTGCATCACATAGGTGAGACCCAGGACGCAGTTGTCGGCCCACATCCAACCCCAACCAACCTCGAGGCTGTTGCGGTTCGCACCGCCGGTGGTCGCATCGGCAAAGCCGTGGATCACAGCGTTCGCACCGATTTCCTTGTAACGGGCATAGCCATACCAGTCACCGCAGTGCTTGGGCTTGGCACCGTACTGGAAGCCAGCCATCCAGCCTGTATCATCGGTGGTGTCATAGATGAAGTCCGGGGTGACGAACGGGTTGAGCGCATCGATGCGGTCTTCCGCGTCACTGTCGACGTTCATCATGTACTCACCGTAAACGGCCAGCGGCTTCGGCAGCAGGCAATGGAACGTGTACTGCAAACCACCCTTGATCGTGTTGTAGTTCGGGGTGAAGCGGTCCTGTCCATCGATCAAGCCGTCGTTGTTGAAGTCGAAGTTGTAGAACGCATTGTTGTCATAAACGCCGGACATGTAGTTCTCGTTGTCCCAGCCGTAGCAGCCAACCCACGCGTCCAAGCACGGCAGCAGCAGGTTGTCATGACGGATCTCGGTCGCATAGAACCAAACGTCATCATCGAAATAGTCGGCGCCATTGCGCTCCACGACGATCGAAGCCACGGTGCTGATCTGGAAGTCACGGTTGAAGTGATAAACCAGGCCGGCGCCCTGCATTCCGATGTCGCTGTCGAGGATCATCTCGTGCGGGTCATAGACGACCGGGTCGCGGTCGAAGATACCAGCATAGATATCCAACTTCGGCGTGCACTCGTTGCAATCCTTGTCGGTGTAGAAGCCAAACCAAGCCGGGCTGAACTTGACATACGCACGATCCAGCCAGATGTCGGCGGTCTTCCAGTAGTTGCCCATCGTGAAGTTGCCGTTCGTGGCATAGCTGCCCGTACCGGTCTTCAGACGGAAACCAACCTCAACGGCATCATTGATCTGCTTGGAATAGCCGATCGCGAAGATGATGCGCTGACGGAAACGCTCGTAGTCACCCTGGTTGTCAAACTGCCAGCGGTAATACAGAACGCCTTTCCACTGCCAACCGGGCTTGAAGCCCTTGATAGCATTCTCCAACGAGCTGATCTTGCTGCTGTTGTCGTCCACACGGGCTTCGAGATCGCCCACGCGAGCGTCCATGTCGTTGACCACACCGTACATCTCATTGATCGTACGGCCGATCTCCGCCAGCTGATCAGCAAACTCGGCGCGAAGGGTGTCGGCCATGATCCGGATCTGCTCATCCGAATTGCCATCGCCGATGGTGTCGAGCAGGCGCGCAACAGCCTGCGCAAATTCGTAACGCGTCAGCGTCCGGTCGCCCTTGAAGAAGCCATCGGGATAACCCTCCAGCACACCGCGGTCGGTGAGGTAATCAAGAGCATTGTAGGCCCAGTGATCACGGGGAACGTCATCATAGGCACTGGCAGCAAACGCGCTAGTCGCCATGAA